>JBPOHJ010000011.1:0-89228 GCA_052035725.1 Bacteroidota bacterium
GCAGTGCCAATACCGCAATGGGAAGTTTAATCAAACTGGCACAATACACATAATCCTTCGTATTGAATACTTGGCTTTCATATGTACGTTGATCTCCAACTTTTTTTACGTGGGTGTACAGCACTTGTAAATGGTACTTCTCCTTTTTAGTGTATACTTTTTTAAGCAAGGGGCTGCTTCGTAAAATGGAATCAAGCGTGAATTGCGCGTTTGAAGGAAACGAAAACAAAAAACAGACACAAAAAAAATACACCCGTCCGTTTTTCATTTCTGTGGAATGGCAATCATCAGATTACTGTTGTTGTCTTTGAAGTTATACCCTATTCCAAATCCAAGTGGAACAGCGCCTTGTTTCTGGTACAAAGAATCAAGAGAAGCCTGATAAAGTTTGCGGAACATGGCAATAGGTTCGGTGTATTGCCCATATAACATAAAGCGCCACTTTCGGTTGGTATTTAGAAAATAGTGCAAAGCAATGCCACTATCGTCTTGCACCACTGCGGTGCTTTGCGTCAGAATAAATTGGCGGATGCGCGAAAAATAAGGTTTATGCAGCAGGTAAGAGGCTCCTTTCAGGTATGTGATACAACTGCTGTCTTTGGCAATAAAATTGGCAAACCCCCTGTTATTTTTGAGTGCCTGATCAGAAAGGTTCACACTCAGGTAATCCAGCATTTTTAAGGTGTTATCGGTGCTCACAAATTGAATTTCGAGTCCTTTACTTTTGGTAATTGCTTTTTTTTGAGCAGCAAAGGATTCAAAATACACCTTATGCCCCAAACTGTCCAGTTGAAATGGCTTGCAGGATACAATGCCATTGCCTTCGCGTTTCAAAAAAAGGAACAAAAGATGGATCACACCATCAAGATCTTTTTTGCGAAGATCCTCTTCCATGCTGTTGGTTCTGAAAAAACTGAACTTTAATATGGCGTTCAAAGAGGTGTTGAGTGCATTAAAGTATGCACCCAAAGAATCGGGCCGTTCCTTGCTCAAGGCTTCAAGACTGCCTATTGGCTCCAAACCAACCATCACATAATGCCGGGCCCGAGGGAAAAAACGACCGGCATACAAATAATCAGGACCTGAAAAGGGATAAAACAAGGTGTTGTTGCTATCGAGCTTGTTGCTAAGTTCGCCAGCCTCAAACTGAATCAGTTTTTTGACCCTGGTTGAATCGAAGTGTTTCCAACGTTCGGTAAATTCTTTTTTGTAATTAAGGTAAATTGAATTGGATACAATTTGTGGGAATAACTTGGAAACCGAAGCTGTGGCTGCAATAATACCCGCAAGTTCATCTAAACTGTCGTTTATCTGAACATGGTGGTCTTTAAGCGTATCCGCAGGTAAGCTGTCTTGAATGGAAACAGTGTCTTTTAATGGGGCAGGTGTTTCAGCAGGGGGTTCAGGAGAGGAACAGGAAAAGAGGCAGAAAAAAACAACAATAAATGTACTTGCAGCTTTAAATCGTAAAGGCATGGTATTAAAACTTGTGAAAACAGTGTTTAGTTGGCTTTGAATATAGCGCATTACTGCGCGTTTTCAAAGTAAAGGTAAAAGCGGTAGAAGGAAAGGACTAGTCATCCAAACGATTGCCCAATTCAAGCAGTTTACTTTTTATTTTTTCTAACTTCTCAATGGCTTTTTGAATGTTGGGATTGAGTTCGGTGTGTCCGGCTTTTTGTTTTAGTTGTTCTTTAGCACCTTGTATGGTAAACCCTTTGTCCTTTACCAGTTCAACAATACGGGCAATGTGTTCAATGTCCTTTTTGGTGAACATGCGGTTGCCCTTTTTGTTTTTTGTGGGTTTGAGCACATCAAACTCCTTTTCCCAAAACCGAATGGTACTGGCATTCAGTTCGAACAATTCTGAAACTTCGGAAATTGAATAATACAACTTCTGTGTTTCTTCTTTTTGGTTAACGTTCATGAGGTGTATTTAAAGCCAGTTTAAATGTAAGTTTAGCTTAAGGTTATTCCTCAGCGAGTTTTCAACAGGTAATTCAACTCTCAGGGGTAAAAGGTGTGCAGTTGAAAGCCGCCCTGACTAAATTCTAAGGTTGGACAAGGGAATTTCAAAACGTTGAGTGCACTGAATAGAGCTCCCAGAAATTTTGACTTTACTTTTATTTGCTTTAAATCGAGATCAAAGCTGAAGTAATAGCGGCGATACCTCTCATAGGTGATTGGATTGCCGTTGGCGTCAACCATGCTTGGGTTGGCTTCAGCTCCTAACATACCATACGCCCCGTAGCCAAATGAAAAACACAACCATTTGGGGAAAACCGTTTTGCCCTTAAAAAACGCAGCCGGTGAAAAGCTCAACCAATACGATTGTCCGTTGTAATCTTTTAGTGGACGTGTGTAGGCGCTGTTGCCAAGCAATGCAGCATTGTATTGGGCCAAACCACTGTTGCGGTAAAAAAACTTCAGTTGCACGCGTTGTTCACCCCAGGCGGCTTCCTGCGAAATAGCCAAGGCGCTGCCTAAAACATTGGCCAGTTCGTCGCCCCACGAAAATCCCCATCCTTCACTAAATCCATCCATACATTCCACCAAGGTCATGTAATACAATCCCATGGCACCACCCACAAATAACTTTTGTTTTTTATTGTAACCTGCCCAGTCAAATACTTCCATCATTAATCGTCCGGTTTGATAGGTAGAAAAAACATGCCCCACCTTATCCACCTGCAACCATTCGCTGTTGTCGTTAAAAAAATGAAAGTTTGCACTGCGGTAATCGTCATACCAGGCGAAATTAAGGTAGAGTAAAGAGCCCAGTCCAAAGGCGGTACCAGTAATGCCAACCAGCCGTTTGCGTTTGCTTATTGTGTTCGGACTCAGGCTGTCAGCCGGTGTTGCAGAGAGTAACAAACCACAAAGTAAAAAGATCAAAAGGAAAGTGCTGCGCCTGGCCATTGTTGTAAATATAGTGTAAGTCGAAACAACCTGAAAGCCTTAAGCGACCTCCATTTATGTAGAAGATTACCGGTAAATAGTGGTATTTTTACAGCACTTATGACGCTCTCCCCTATCCCGGCCGTATTGCGAAAGTTTGAGAATCTCCACATTCTGCTCTGGCTTATCAAAGATTCATGTTGGATGCTGGAAATAAAGTGGCTTGGTACGCTGATGATACTGCCAACCGTGGCAGTAGCTGTTGGCATAGTTTGGATGTGCCGTGCAAGCAAAGAGTTGTACATCAATTTGGCCGTGCTCTGCTGGATTTTGGCTAACAGCGCCTGGATGCTCATGGAGTTTTACAACAAGGAGGCCTACAAACTCTACACTGTTTTTCCCTTTGCTCTTGGGTTTATTTTTACACTTTACTTCTACCTGCTGATTTTCAAGGAGAAAAGAAATTCCTAAGCTCTAGTATTCGGGCTTATTACGCACAAATACCCGCTTAAGTACTTCCCATAATGTGCTTAAATCCATTAAATTTACAGCTCCTAATGCCAATGCGATGATTGAAACCAAAGCCTATCAAACCAAACACAAAGTTCGAATTGTAACCGCCGCCGCTTTATTCGACGGACACGATGCCGCTATTAACATCATGCGCCGCGTGATGCAAAGCAGTGGTGCCGAAATCATTCACCTTGGTCACGACCGAAGTGTGCAGGAGATTGTGGATTGTGCCATACAGGAAGACGCCAATGCCATTGCCATTACAAGCTATCAGGGTGGCCATAATGAGTATTTTAAATACATGTACGACCTTTTGAAAGAAAAGGGCTGTGGGCACATTAAAATTTTTGGGGGAGGTGGTGGCACCATATTACCATCTGAAATTGATGATTTGCACAACTATGGTATCACACGTATTTACCACCCGGATGACGGACGTTCGATGGGATTACAAGGCATGATCAATGACGTGCTGATGAAAAGTGATTTCCCAACCGGTCATCAACTCAACGGAGAAGTTAAACATCTGAAAGAAAAAAACGACCATGCGATTGCCCGATTGATATCAGCTGCCGAGAACTTTAACGAAGAAAGCAAAGCGGTACTGGATCCTATACGAGAACAAGCCAAAACCTCCAAAACCCCAGTAATTGGCATCACCGGCACAGGCGGATCCGGAAAGTCATCGCTTGTTGACGAATTGGTGCGCCGTTTTTTAATGGACTTTAAAGACCAGAAAATCGGGATCATTTCAGTTGACCCCAGCAAACGTAAAACCGGTGGAGCCCTGCTTGGTGATCGCATTCGCATGAACTCCATCCGTAACGAAAGGGTTTACATGCGTTCGTTGGCTACCAGGCAAAGTAACCTGGCACTCTCTAAATATGTGAAAGATGCCGTGGATATTTTAAAAGCTTCAGCATTTGATCTGGTGATACTCGAAACCGCCGGCATCGGACAAAGCGACACAGAGATAATTGAACACAGCAACCTGAGTTTATATGTGATGACTCCGGAGTTTGGCGCCGCCACCCAATTGGAAAAAATTGACATGCTGGAGTTCGCCGACATAGTGGCCATCAACAAATTTGACAAACGCGGAGCGCTCGACGCCTTGCGCGATGTTAAAAAACAGTACAAACGTAACCACAATTTGTGGGACGCCGCGGATAGCGAAATTCCTGTATACGGTACCATTGCCTCACAATTCAACGATCCGGGAACCAACACCCTGTATAAAGCGGTGATGGATCTTTTAGTGAAAAAAACAAACTGTGATCTAAAATCCAGCTTTCAGATAACCGACGAGATGAGTGAAAAAATTTACATCATTCCTCCCGGGCGCACGCGTTACCTGAGTGAAATTTCAGAAAATTCAAGAAAGTTGGATGCCTGGGCCGAAAAACAAAGTGCACTTGCGCTTAAACTGCAAGGGCTTCGCTCGAGTATCGAATCTATCAAGGCTTCGGAGATGGACGACAAGGACCGTTTGGTAAAAGCTCTGGAAGAAAACGCCAAAAAACTAAGTCTGGATATTGATGGTCACAACCTCAGCTTGCTGGAAGGTTTTGAAAGCAAAAAGAAAAAATACACCGATGAGTTTTACATTTTTAAGGTACGTAACAAAGAATTAAAAATTAAGACCCATTATGAAAGTCTTTCCGGTTCACAAATCGCTAAAGTGGCGGTACCAAGGTTCACCGGCTGGGGCGATATTCTCAAATGGAGCCTGAGAGAAAATTTTCCAGGAGAGTACCCTTACACTTCGGGTATTTATCCTTTTAAACGCGAAGGCGAAGACCCTACCCGCATGTTTGCAGGCGAGGGCGGTCCTGAACGCACCAACAAACGTTTTCACTATGTAAGCAAAGGCATGCCTGCACATCGTTTGAGTACCGCCTTCGACAGCGTTACACTTTACGGCAACGATCCCGATCACCGTCCGGATATTTACGGCAAGATTGGCAATAGCGGGGTGAGTGTGTGTTGCCTCGACGATGCGAAAAAACTGTACAGTGGGTTTAATCTGGCCGATCCTAAAACTTCTGTTTCCATGACCATTAATGGTCCGGCTGCCACAATTGCTGCCTTTTTTATGAATGCAGCCATTGATCAGCAATGTGAGCTGTATATTAAAGCTAATGGCCTGGAAGCTGAAGTAGAGAAAAAAATAGCAGCCATTTTTAAAGCGAAGGGCACCAACCGTCCTCGCTACAATGAAAAGGAATTGCCTGAAGGGAACAATGGTTTGGGTTTAATGTTGCTGGGTGTTACCGGTGACATGGTATTGCCTAAGGACATTTACGAAAAAATTAAAGCCGAAACCCTGGCTCAGGTAAGAGGAACGGTTCAGGCCGATATTTTAAAAGAAGACCAGGCGCAGAACACCTGTATTTTCAGTACAGAGTTTAGTCTTCGTGTGATGGGTGATGTGCAGCAGTACTTCATTAACAACAACGTGCGTAATTTTTATTCGGTTTCCATCAGTGGTTACCACATAGCTGAAGCCGGGGCTAATCCTATTTCACAATTGGCCTTTACACTATCCAATGGATTTACTTTTGTGGAATATTACCTGAGTCGCGGCATGAACATCAACGACTTTGCCCCCAACCTTTCGTTTTTCTTCAGCAATGGCATTGATCCTGAGTACAGCGTGATTGGCCGCGTAGCCAGAAGAATATGGGCCAAAGCCATGAAACACAAATACGGAGCCAATGAAAGAAGTCAGATGTTGAAATACCACATTCAAACTTCAGGCCGGTCGCTGCACGCTCAGGAAATTGATTTCAACGATATCCGCACCACACTACAGGCTTTGTATGCGATTTACGACAATTGTAATTCACTTCACACCAACGCCTACGATGAAGCCATCACTACGCCTACCGAAGAATCGGTGCGCAGAGCCATGGCCATTCAATTAATCATCAACCGCGAACTAGGTCTTGCCAAAAATGAAAACCCTTTGCAAGGTTCTTTTATTATTGAAGAACTTACCGATCTTGTGGAAGAGGCGGTGTTGCATGAATTTGACAACATTACCGAAAGAGGTGGCGTTTTGGGCGCAATGGAAACCATGTACCAGCGCAGCAAAATTCAGGAAGAAAGTTTGTATTACGAAACCTTAAAACACAACGGGGAATATCCCATCATTGGTGTGAACACCTTTTTGAGTTCTAAAGGCAGCCCAACTGTTTTGCCGCGTGAAGTGATCCGTTCAACTACGGAGGAGAAGGAAGCGCAGATTGCCACCCGCAACAACCTTTGGAAAACGCGAAAAGAAGAAGGAGAAAAAGCCCTCAAAGCCTTGCAACAAGCCGCTATTCACAACCACAACATGTTTGAGTGTTTAATGGAAGCGGTGAAATTTTGCACCTTGGGTCAGATTACCAAGGCCTTATTTGAAGTGGGCGGACAATACAGGAGGAACATGTAAACTCATTCAGGCCTGTAGGTTAAGTTGAACGATTACACTTTCGAATAGTTCTCCCAATACCAGGAAATGCACTCCCTGAGCCCTTTTTCGAAATCGTATTCGGGCGAATACCCTAAAATACGTTTTGCCTTATCAATGGCGGCCAATGAATGCGGAATATCCCCTGCTCGTTCAGGGCCATAGCTAACTTCAATGTTTTTAATCGATTCGTCCCACTTTGCCAGGTTGGTTTTGATCAGGTCGAGCATTTGATTTAAGTTGAAGCGTTCTCCTACTGCTGTATTAAACACCTGACCAAATGCCTCGGGGTTGCTGGTGGTGGCGGCGAGTTGATTCATCTTCACCACATTGTTGATATAAGTAAAATCTCTGGAATGTGTGCCATCGCCATTAATCACTGGGCGCTTGTGCTGAATGAGTGTTTTAATAAACTTTGGAATGGCTGCGGCATAAGCGCCATCAGGGTCCTGGTGTTTACCAAACACATTAAAATACCGTAAACCAATGGTCTCCATTCCATACACTTTATGAAACACATTTGCGTACAATTCGTTGCAGGTTTTGCTGACTGCGTAAGGCGATAAGGGTTTTCCGATTTTCTCTTCTGTTTTAGGGAGCTCTGCCGAATCGCCGTAAACCGATGAACTGGAGGCATACACAAAACGTTTGATGCCTTCATCTCTTGCCGCTATGAGCACATTCAAAAATCCATTCACATTCACCTCGTGTGTGGTTTGAGGATCGTTAATGGATCTGGGAACGGAACCTAATGCTGCCTGGTGTAAAACTACATCCGCGCCCTGTACAGCCTTTTTACAATCGTTGAAGTTTCGGATATCCCCTCTGATGAAGGTAAAATCAGGGTTCTGCATCAAATCATCAATATTCTGAATTCGGCCTGTGGCCAGATTATCGAGGCATACCACCTTATTGCCTGAACCGAGCAGGGATTCGCACAAATTAGAACCAATAAAACCTGCACCACCGGTAACCAGTACCTTCCTGTGTTTGATGTTTGAGAGAACCGACATTCGAATAAAAAAAATTGCGCCATCAAATAAAACACTTAATTTCATGTTGATAATACCGAAGGCTCACTTTTTATCACAATTTAATTCAACACACCATGGCCTTTTATCAGTTCAGCATAATTAAACGGATTGTGGTGTTCGCCGCACTGGGCTTTGCACTTCAATTATCAGCCCAAAAGGTGAGGAAGGACATCGACTCAATTGAAACCCTGTTAAAGGGCAGCCGCAGCCCCGAAGAGCAGTTACTTGACCGGGCCGCATTAAGCCTCTTGTATTTTAAACTGAAAGATTATACAAAGGCCGATGAACTTTATCTCAGTACTCTGGCACAAGCTACCACAGCTCAGAATTCAAAAGCACTGGGTTTGCTTTACCACAATCGTGCCATCATGTACTTTTATCAATATGTTTTGGATTCTTCGGAAGCCTATAATAAAAAGGCACTACCCTATCGCAAAGCAGCCAAAGATTATGAAGGGGAACTAAAAACCACCAGCAATTTAGCTTCCATCTACTTTATGAAGTCAGACTTTAAACAATCGCTCAAACTGTTTAATGAAGGACTGGCGCTGGAATCCAAGTTGAACTACCCCGAAGGTAAATACATTGACCTGAATAATATGGCGGTGGCTTACCGCTATTTAAAACTTTATGATAAAGCTATTCAACTATACAGAAGAGCCGAAAAAGTAAACAACAACACGGCCAAAAAATTTTACACCATTTATTCAGGCCTCTCGATCACCTTCAAAGAAAAAAACCAGGCTGAAAGTTCATTGGCCTACGCGCTCAGAGCAAAAGAATATGCACTGGTTAGCGGAGATTCGCTTGATTTAGCTTACGCTTATTCACACATTGCTTTGGTGTACGCCATGCAAAAGAAAAACCGCGAAGCGCTTTCACTCTTGCAAGCAGCTCTTCAAATGAGCCGCAACCTGGATGACAAGCGACTGGAGATGGCCTGTTATGGCAATCTTGCCGGGAATTACATTCAATTGAATTTAACCGATTCGGCCGATGTGTATATCGCCCAAATGGTGGAATTACAAAATGCCTTGAAAATAAATCTGGACGGTGAAGATATTTCGAAACTGCTGGCCGATTATTACTACAGAAAAAAAGAATACCAGAAATCCTACACGTTTTTTAAAATGTACAGCAATTACCGCGACAGTGTATTAAACATTGAAGCCTCAGCCAAATTGCTTGAAATGCAGGAAAAATTTGACTCAGAAAAGAAAGAAAAAGATAACCAGTTACTGCAACTGGAGAACAAAGGTTACAAAACCTCCAGAAATTACCTTATTTTGATACTGGCCATCACCTTAATAGGAATTGTATTGTTGTCACTTTCGTACAAAAAAATTGTAGCATCAAGAAAATTGCTGGGCGAACAAAAAGACTTATTAGCCGAACAACAAAAAGAAATTTTAGACAGTATTCACTACGCGCGCAGAATTCAATTTGCCTTGTTGGCCAGCGACAATTTGCTCAGGAAACACCTACCCGATCACTTTGTTATTTTTAAACCCAAGGCCGTGGTAAGCGGTGATTTTTACTGGGCCATACCAACCGACTCGGGATTTATCTACGTTACCGGAGATTGCACCGGACATGGGGTTCCGGGAGCCTTCATGAGTTTGTTGTTTATTACCACCTTACGACAAACCATCACCGAATATACTATTCAGCGACCTGACCTGATACTAAATAAAGTGCGGGAAGAAATTGTAAAATCGCTTAACCCCGAGGATAGTCAGGATATAAGCAAAGATGGTATGGACGCTGTGGTGTGTTTGTTGGATACCCCTAACCGAAAATTAATGTATGCCGCAGCCAACAACGCTTTTTATATTGTTCGCAACAACGCCCTTCTTACCTGTAAAGCAGATAAAATGCCTGTGGGGCTAGGATTTGAAGAACAAAGGCCTTTCACCTACAATGAAATTCAGCTCGAAAAAGGTGATGTGGTGTATACGTTTACTGATGGTTTTGCAGACCAATTTGGGGGACCTGCAGGAAAAAAATACAAATACAAACAATTTGAAGACTTGTTGTTGGGTATTCACAAACAAAGTATGCAGGAACAAAAAATCAAAATTGAAAGAGCATTTGAAGAATGGCGGGGCGAATTGGAACAAGTGGACGATGTGTGTGTGATAGGTACCAGAATTAGTTAAAAATACCTGGCAAAAAAAAATGAAACCACACCCCATATATGGCAACACAATCAAAAAAAACAAAAAGAAGCGGCGCCAAAGCCGCTAAAAAAGCCGGCAAAAGTGTAAAAAGCACCGTGGCTGCAAAAAAGAAAACAAGGGGCATCTTGAAAAAAAAGCCCGTTAAACGCGCGAAGCGTTCGATTCCCATGTCGGACACTCAGGTTGAACAATTCATTCAGCAAGTGTACGGCATTCTCGACGGCAGTACCAGAAATACTGAATTCGATAAATTCTTACTTGGTATTTTTGATCCTTCGAATGCCGGTAAAGCCATTCAAAAATCGTATTTCACAGTGGTGATCACTCACCACGATCCCTTACAATCCAAAGGGGTTGGTATTGACATCAACCGGATTGAAATGAAAGAAAAGTAGTTGTTCATTGCGCAATCTGTGTGTTGAAAGAAAAGACCTACCCGCAATGGATGGTTTTGTTTTTAGTAGCTTTACTTTATGGACAAAACCCTGATTCTTTTGCGTGGACTTCCCGGTGCAGGAAAAAGCAGCCTAGCAAAAGTGCTATCTGAAAACACCTGGCCCGTTTTTTCGGTTGATGATTATTTTACCAACACAGCCGACGGAACTTACCGTTTTGAATTTGATAAAAACCACCTGGCTTACAAGGCCTGTGAAGAAAATTGCAGAAAAGCCATGCGCAATGGCACTCAAAAAATTTTCATTGACAATACCTTAACACTCGAATGGGAATTACAGGCGTATTTTAAACTTGCTGTTGAGTATAACTACCTGGTGTATGTATGCACTGTTGAGAATTACCACCAACAAAAAAACACCCATGGCATCAGCGATGTGCAGATGGAAAAAATGGCCGCTAAATACAAGGTGAAACTTTTTTAATGTATTGCCTTGTATTGCATACGAGTCTGTTTCGTTAATAGTAAATGCCATACATGTCATTGCGAGAGCGATAGACGCGATAGCCCCGCGCCAGAAGGCCTTACAGCCGCAGCCGGGCGCAGGCTTTAGACGCCAGGAGAAAGACCGCGCAGCGGCTGAACATTCGGGCGGCTGTTGGCCTGCTCAGCGGGCTAAAGCGGAAAGCGCGACCCCTGAAGCGGTGACTGAAGCAAGAGTTCCCCAACTCGCTTCAGGGGGCTCGCGCCAAACAATTCTGAAATACCTTATCAAAAGTTCGTCCAATCAAAAGAATTGAATTCCTTATCTTTACCACTGTATGGAAAATTACACACTCAGGTGCTTGTGCTTCGCTCTGCTGCTTACTATTTGCCACCCACATGTGGCCCAACAAAAAGACGAACAAGGTCGTAAACAGGGCTACTGGAAAAAAACAGATGAAAAGACCGGCAAACTGATTTACGAAGGACGCTTCAAAGATGATCAACCGATTGGGGTATTTAAGTACTACAATACCAATGATTCGGTAAAAGTGATAATTGATTTTAAAGCAGATGGTAAAACCTCGTATGCCAAACACTTTCACTTCAATGGCAAATTGGCTGCGTATGGAAAATACTCGGATAAAGAAACCAAGGACAGTGTTTGGACTTATTACGATGAAATGGGCATTTTACTTTCAAAAGAAACTTACCTGAAAGGTAAAAAGAACGGAGAGAGCTTTGTTTATTTGCCAGATGGCACAGTTACGGAGATAAAAACGTTTAAAAACGGACTGGAAGACGGGCCTTATACAGAGTATTACGAAAAAAATAAACTCAAAACCAAAGGGCAATACCTTGCCGGATCGCGGGAAGGCCGGTTCATTTACTATTACCCCAATGGTACTGAAGTAGCCAACGGGTTTTTTAAGAAGGATGTAAAAAATGGCCCCTGGATATACCGCGGTGCAGATGGTAAGATAAAGGAGAAAGAACTGTATAAAAACGGCGTGCAGGCTTCGCAGCAAGAAACTGCTGCGTTTTTTTCAAAAAACAAACCCACTGAGCCTGCTCCGGTTAAAAAACCTGCACCCGCAAGCGGTAACAAAAAAACCGGAGTGAAATAAGCCAAACGCGTTGCGCGATTAACGTTATCAAAGCCTAAATTTGATTGTTTTCCGGCACTTGAGGTGCTTTTCTTCCTAAATTTACCACACATTTTCCATGAGCAAAAAAGGTAAAGTATTGGTTGCTATGAGTGGGGGCATCGACTCCTCGGTTACCGCCATGATGCTGCACGAGCAGGGTTATGAGGTGATTGGCATTACCATGAAAACTTGGGACTACGCCAGCTCTGGAGCAGGTCAGCGCGAAACCGGATGTTGCAGTTTGGATAGCATCAACGATGCCCGAAGCATGGCCGTTAACTTTGGTTTTCCGCATTACATACTTGATATTCGCGGAGAGTTCGGAGAGTTTATCATCAACAACTTTGTTGAAGAATACCTTGCCGGGCGAACACCCAACCCTTGTGTGCTTTGCAACACCCATATCAAATGGGATGCTTTATTAAAGCGCGCCGATATGCTGGATTGCGAATTTATCGCAACCGGGCATTATGCTCAAGTGAGAGAAGAAAACGGACGGTATCTGGTTTCTAAAGGACTTGATGAAAGCAAAGACCAAACGTATGTGTTATGGGGACTTGGGCAGGATAGCCTGCGGCGCACCATGTTTCCTTTAGGTGGTTATAAAAAAACCGAAATTAAAGATATGGCCCGTCAAGCGGGGTTTCACGATTTGGCGAACAAAAGTGAGAGCTACGACATCTGTTTTGTGCCGGATAATGATTACCGTGCCTTTCTTAAACACCGTCGACCTGAACTGGAAGCACAGGTAGAAGGCGGAGATTATTTGTTTAAAGGGAAAAAAGTGGGGCAACATCGCGGGTATCCGTTTTACACGGTGGGTCAGCGCAAGGGCCTGGATATTGCCTTAGGCGCACCGGTGTTTGTAAAAGAAATCATTCCCGAAACCAATACGGTTGTGTTGGGTGACAAGGATGACTTGTTAGAAAACCACATGCGCGTGAGGGATTTTAACCTGATAAAATACGCCAATTTGCCTCATGATTTTGTGGGCTTAACCAAAATTCGGTACAAGGACGCCGGCAAGCCGGCAACAATTAATGTGATTGACAATAGGCTCGACGTAATTTTTCATGAAGCAGTAAGCGGTCTGGCCCCGGGTCAGAGCGCTGTTATTTACGAAGGCAAGGACCTTGTAGGTGGTGGTTTCATTGAACGCAAAACCATCCCTGCCTGATTTATTTTCTAACCCTCTCACTTGTATTACTTCCCCTTCGGGAAGTTTGTTTTCTTGGGGATATCTGTTAAATTTACCTCTCTAAGATCAATTCAGAATACCATGAAAAAAGCTTACGTTTTTCCCGGCCAGGGTTCTCAATTTCCGGGCATGGGCAAGGATTTGTATGAAACGAATACACAGGCCAGGGACTTGTTTGAAAAGGCCAACGCCATATTAGGGTTTCGCATTAGCGACACCATGTTTTCGGGAACCGAAGAGGAACTGAAACAAACCAAAATTACGCAGCCCGCCATATTTTTACATTCTGTTATTTTAGCTGCCACACTTGGGGAGAGTTTCCGGCCTGATATGGTTGCGGGCCACTCTTTAGGCGAATTTTCGGCACTTGTAGCCAATAAAACACTGGATTTTGAAAGCGGTTTAAAATTGGTGTACCAAAGAGCCATGGCCATGCAAAAAGCCTGCGAACTACAAGCCAGCACCATGGCTGCCATATTAAACCTGGATGACAAAGTAGTGGAAACCATTTGTGCTGAGATCACTGCTTCAGGGCATGTTGTGGTGGCTGCCAATTACAACTGTCCGGGACAATTGGTAATTTCAGGCAGCATTGAAGGGGTGAACATTGCCTGCGAAAAGCTAAAGGCTGCAGGTGCCAAACGTGCTTTGGTGTTGCCGGTTGGTGGTGCTTTTCACTCGCCCCTAATGGAACCTGCACGTGTGGAATTGCAGGCCGCTATTACAGGCACTACTTTTAACACGCCTATTTGTGCGGTGTACCAAAACGTTACCGCTTCAGCGGTTACTTCACCCGAAGAGATCAAAAAGAACCTCATCGCTCAATTAACCGCCCCTGTAAAATGGACACAGAGTGTGCAAAGTATGGTGCAAGATGGTGCCACACAATTTATTGAAGTTGGTCCGGGAAAAGTACTGCAGGGATTGGTAAAAAAAATTCATTCGGCTGCAGAAGCCATGAGTGTGTAGCGTATGCAGTTCACCATTAAAATACTTTGTTTACTCTTTCTTACGGGAAGTGCATTTGCACAAAAATTAAAATTCAAGGGAGCTGGAATTTATGGAGCGGGCTTAACTTCGGCGCACTATTACAAAAACGATCTAAGCACAGTAACCATTCAGGATTCGAACGGTACCAAATGGTATTATCCTCAAACCCATGTGTCAAAGGAGTTTATTAATTGGGGAGCCGGCGCTTTTGTTGAGTTTTCGCTATTTAGAAAAATGCGCTGGCAAACCGAACTGGAGTATGCCAACAAGGGTGCACAGGAGATGGAAATTGTTGACCGAATGGAACAACGTTCAGGCTCATACAGTCCAAACAAATACACCTATATTCAATGGAACAACTATGTTAAATCATACACCAAACTCCTGTTTGGTTCGGCGTATTGGATGGCAGGTGCCAGAGTGGAATACCTTTTCAAAAAGAGCACACCGGTTTTTGCACCTTACAGTGGCAACCTGAAACGCTTCTGGTTCAGCGCCGATCTTGGTGTGGGTTGGGAGATTCGACTTACTGAGCGGTTTTACCTGTTTACTGAAGGCCATTGGAACCCGGATGTGATTTCCCAGAAGCAGGATTTTTTGAAAATCAGAAACCGAACGTTTGAAGTACGACTTGGCATTACTTATCGCCCACGCAAACAAAAAGTAGACGACTGTAATGCCCCTGTTTATAAAGGACCCGCCTATTAATTTTAGATCATGGTGATGACAAAAGAAGTTTTATTCTCCCTTACAAAAGGTGCTTATGCCCCTCAGGAAGAGATGCTGGAAGTGGCCAGAAAAAAAGGCAAACTTTACATTGGTATTCCCAAAGAAATCGCCTATCAGGAGAATCGTGTGGCTTTGGTGCCCGATGCCGTAGCCTTGTTGGTGAACAACGGCCACCGAATCGTGATTCAATCGGGCGCAGGTAAAGCAGCTAACTTTGAAGACAACGAGTACAGTGAAGCCGGCGCTGAAATTGTGCACGCTTCTAACGAAGTATTTAAAGCCGATACCATTTTTAAAATTGCCCCGCCTACTGCTGATGAAATTGAATTGATGAAGCCCAAACAAACTCTGTTCTCGGCCCTTCAGTTAACTGTGCAGCCTCAGGATTTTCTTAAAAAACTCATTGCTAAAAAATTAAACTGCGTGGCTTTTGGCTGGATCATTGATGATGCCGGTTCGCTTCCTGTCATTCGTGCCATGGGTGAAATTGCCGGTGGGGCCAGCATCTCCATTGCCGCTGAACTGCTAAGCAATGTGAACAACGGCATGGGTTCTATCCTCGGCGGTATTAGTGGAATTTCTCCAACCGAAGTAGTGATCATTGGCGCCGGAAATGTTGGTGAGTTTGCAGCCCGTGCGGCACTTGGATTGGGTGCCACTGTAAAAGTATTCGATAATTCCACCTCTCGTTTAAGACGCTTGCAAAATCAACTCGGCACTCGCGTCTTCACTTCCATCATTGTACCCAAAGTTTTAGAAAAACACTTACGTTCTGCCGATGTGGCTATTGGTGCATTGCGTGCAACACGTGGCAGAACTCCCTGTGTTGTGACCGAAGAAATGGTGAGTGAAATGAAAAACGGGGCGGTGATTATTGATGTGAGTATTGATCAGGGTGGGGTATTTGAAACCTCAAAGGTAACCAACCACTCGGCGCCCACATTTAGAAAACACGGCGTCATTCATTATTGCGTGCCCAACATTAACAGCCGCGTTGCAAGAACAGCTTCTTATGCCCTCAGTAATATTTTTACTCAGATTATCCTCAACATGGGAGATGAAGGGGGCTTTGATGGTATTGTGCGTAAAGATGCAGGACTTCGCAATGGCGTGTACATTTACAATGGCATTCTCACCAATCAATATTTAGGTGAGTTGTTCAGCATTCCGTTTAAGGACATCAATTTGCTGATGGCGGCGATTTAATTTTTGAACACTTTCAGGACTTCTATACCTTCTTCTGTTTCTATTTTTATAAAATAGAGGCCTGGGCTTAAACCCTGAACGTTAAGTACAGCGTTTTGTTCATAGACCTCAAACTCCTCAAGGCATCGGCCATGCAAATCCAAAACACTTACCTTAACCTGAAGGTTCAATTCAAATTGAAGGTAAAGTTTGTCACTGATGGGGTTTGGATAGACTTTTATGCTATTCTTAGTCATTGTTTCCTCCTCGAAAGAGCAATTCAAAACCGTTTGAACCAGAGCTAAACTGTTGGTACAACCCAAGGAATCGGTACCTGTAACTGTGTAAACAGTTGTAACAGGCGGACTCACTTGAACAGTGCCTCCTATGAATGAACTGGTGCCATTCGTCCAGGTATAGCTTTGAGCACCCAAAGCCATGAGGTTCACATTTTGTCCTGCGCAAATGCTATCTTGTGAGGAAATCGCATTCAATTGAGGTGGTGGCAAAACACTGATGTTCACATAAGCCGAATCTTTGCAACCCAAAGCATTTGCACCCATCACTGAATAGGTTGCACTCACTGTAGGTGAAATGGTAATAGGGTTAACATTAAATACGTTAGTACTCCAGCTGTAGGAGTTGGCGCCAAACGCAGACAATAAAACATTGCTACCAGAGCACACTGTAAATTCAGAAGCTATTAAGTTTACATTAGGGCTTGGGTTCACCTGCATTGGAATGGTGGTTGTAGAAACGCATCCACTCAGAGTGTTTGTGCCACTAACCGAAAAAGTTGTGCTTATCAACGGACTAGCTATTATTGTAGCACTTGGGCCACTTGAGCCGTTGCTCCAGGTGTAAGTGTCGGCACCGCCGGCAAACAACACCACACTTTGCCCTGAGCACAACACATTGGTGCTTGCCCCTACCGTTAGCGTAGGTGAATTCAAGGCACAGGGAATGGTGACTGAAAGATCGTCGAATGACAAATAATAGTTGCAACAGCCCCCATTACTTTGTGCGTTTATTGCAAGGTAATACACACCGGTATTATTTACTGTAAACGTATTGCTAAGGGCTGAATAACCAGGCGAAATAACAGCACCCATGCTGGCAATGGGGGTTAATCCAACTGAGCTTTGACTTGTTCCATATAACATTGATAAACTGGTCCATGTTGGCCCGGTACTATTTTGGGTAGAATAAAAAAGTGAGCCGGAATAAACCACACCTGCATTCAATTGTAAAGCCTTGCTGTAAAAGTAACTGGAGCCGGCAGGAACGTAGTAAAACGCCGCAAATCCACCTGAACCCGTGAACGTTTGGCAAGTGCTGGCATTGCTAACAGCCCAGCAAGCAGGTAGTTGATTGTTAACCGCAACGCCTGCAAAATTTTCAAGATAAGGCACAGTAGCTGGCAGACATTGGGCTTTTGATGTGAAATTACTCCACACTAAAAGCAGAGCAAAACTGAGGATGGTAAATTTTTTCATGAGTCAGCGTTGGATGAGTCAATTTACAACAAAAAACAACACAGCCAAGACTTTTAACAGTAAAATTCTGGTTTTGTTTCAGATCCACCCCTGATACACAGCTCCGGTAATGCTATTCCGCGAAGCTGCGGTCACAGAGGCAAGGGCATTCGTTTTCCCGCACCATCGCAGGTAACCCAAAAATGCAAAAATGAGCGCCTCTTTGAAACTCACCATGTTTGCGTCTCCAATTTCACACCGTGCTGAAGTATGGTGTTGTATTCGTTCCATTAAATAGCCATTAAAGGCTCCTCCACCCGTAAACAACACATTTTTGATAGCATGCTGATTAATTGTTTCAGCTATTTGCATTGCAATGTGTTCAAGCGCTGTGCACAATTTATCGGCACCACGCGCCATGTTTGAATTAATTAAGGGCAACACACGGGCTTCAAACCATTCCCTTCCCAGAGATTTAGCCCCTTGCATTTTATAAAACTCCAATGCATTGAGTTGACTCAACAAAGTTGGATCTAGTTCGCCCGACCTTGCCATGGAACCATTTTCATCGTAGGGTTTCCCCGACAGCTCACTTAAGTAGTTGAGGAGCAGGTTGGCCTCGCAAATATCAAAGGCCTGTCTTAGTCCTTTTGCGTTATCGAATGAGATATTAGCTATACCACCAATATTCACGCATGCCTGGTATTTGGGAAAAAGCAATTGATCTCCTATTGGCACCAATGGGGCACCTTGCCCGCCCAGCGCGATGTCGCCGCTTCTAAAATCGCAAACGGTTGTAATTCCTGTGAGTGCAGCCAAGGTGGCACCACAACCCAATTGTGTACTAAAACCTTTTTGGGGCTGATGAAACACGGTGTGTCCGTGACTGCTGAGTAATTCCGGTGGCTGTGATACATCCTTTAGAAAAATCTGTACCTCATTTGCCATAAACCGCCCATACGCTGCATGTAAAGCAAAGTAGGCTTCGGCGCTCAATCCGGGGGCATTTTTCAGCCTAAGCTTCCAATCCTGTGAATAAGGCTGTGTTTGCGCCTTATGAATCCTGAATGCATAGGTGCTTCCCTCCCTTACAAATTCGCAAAGGGCCAGGTCGAGCCCATCGAGTGAGGTTCCACTCATCAGGCCCAAAACAAAAGTGCCGTTTGGCGTGTTCTTACTCAAAGAATCTTGGAATTAAAATTGTGGCAATACCGCCTGAACATTATATTTGCAAGGTTATAAAAAATAGTATAAACCCCAAAACGAAGACCCATGCATTTCGAGTTATCTGAAGAACATTTAATGATACAAAAAGCGGCCCGTGAATTTGCTCAAAATGAGTTAAAACCCGGCGTGATTGAGCGTGATGAATTGCAAAAATTTCCCACCGAGCAGGTGAAAAAAATGGGAGAGCTCGGGTTTCTGGGCATGATGGTGGATCCCAAATATGGCGGTGGAGGTATGGATACCATCTCCTATGTACTTGCCATGGAAGAAATTTCAAAAGTAGACGCTTCCTGCTCAGTTATCATGAGCGTAAACAATTCGTTGGTATGTTGGGGTTTGGAACAATTTGGAACCGAAGAACAAAAACAAAAATACCTGGTGCCTTTGGCCAAAGGAGAAAAAATCGGCGCCTTTTGTTTAAGTGAGCCTGAAGCCGGCAGTGATGCCACTTCGCAAAGAACTACGGCCATCGACAAAGGCGATCATTATCTGTTAAACGGTACCAAAAACTGGATTACCAATGGCAACAGTGCCTCTACTTATTTGGTGATCGCACAAACCAATGTAGAAGCCGGTCACCGGGGCATTAACGCCTTAATAGTAGAAAAAGGTATGCCGGGCTTTACAGTGGGTCCGAAAGAAAACAAAATGGGCATACGCGCCAGCGACACACACTCTCTGATGTTTGACAATGTAAAAGTGCCTAAAGCCAATCGTATAGGAGAGGATGGATTTGGTTTTAAGTTTGCCATGAAAACTCTCAGCGGTGGACGTATTGGCATAGCTTCTCAGGCTTTGGGCATTGCCAGCGGAGCCTACGAATTGGCCCTTGCCTATTCAAAAGAACGCAAAGCATTTGGCAAAGAAATTTCAAAACACCAGGCCATACAGTTTAAACTGGCCGACATGGCTACAAGAATTGATGCTTCACGCCTGTTGATTTTTAAAGCCGCCTGGTTAAAGGATCAACATTTGCCTTTAGATAAAGAAAGCGCCATGGCTAAGGTTTATGCCAGCGAAACTGCCATGTGGACTACCACAGAAGCTGTTCAGATTCATGGCGGTTACGGTTACGTGAAAGAGTACCATGTGGAGCGTTTGATGCGTGATGCTAAAATCACCCAAATTTATGAAGGCACCAGCGAAGTGCAGAGAATTGTGATCTCAAGAGCACTTTTGGCCTAAGCCCTGTTACATCAGCTAATTCAAAACCCTTTTTGACCCAGTCAGAAAGGGTTTTTTTGTATAAAAACTTTTAATAAAATCAACCGGAATCCGAGAAATTATTGCCTTAATTTTAGGGAATAGATTTTGCGTATGAGTGCATTCGACGATGATGACGAGGGGCTGAACGAAAGAGAATTTGAAGAGAATTTAAAGCTGTTTGAAGATATGCTGGCCACAGGGGCCGTGCATTTTTTCGACGCCGATGATATAGAAGAAATCATAGATTATTACCTGCAATGGGTAAATTACGATATGGCCAAAAAAGCCATTGACTATGGTCTTGAGCGCTTTCCCTTTTCAAGTATCATCAAAATTCGTCAGGCCCAATACCTTTCCAGTCAGCATTACACACACGAGGCACTCGCCATTTTAAACGAAGTTGAACAAATCGAACAACACAACTTTGATCTTTATATGGCCCGTGGGTTTATATACAGCCAAATGGGTTTAGGCGAGCAAGCTATTGAAAACTTTAAAAACGCTTTGCCTTTAGCCGAACAAAAAGATGAAGTGTATGTAGCGCTCGGCATAGAGTTTTTAAACGACGATAAACCGGATGATGCGCTGTATTACCTTAAAAAAGCCGTGCAATTAAACCCCAAAAACGAAATGGCCCTGAACGAAGTGAGCATGTGTTTTGACCTCACCGGAAAATCGGAGGAAGCCATTGCTTATTTTGAAAGGTACATCGACCATCACCCTTACAGTTACCTGGCCTGGTTCAATCTGGGTTTGGCCTACAGCCGTTTGGGTCTGTTCGAAAAGGCCATTCAGGCATACGATTACGCCATTGCCATCAATGAACAATTCAGTTCAGCCTACTTTAATAAGGCTAATTCGCTTGCTCAACTTGAGCGCTTTGAAGAAGCCATAGAGGTATACAAAGAAACGTTTAAATACGAGGAGCACGAATCTACCACCTATTATTATATAGGCGAATGTTACGAAAACCTCGAACGGTATGAAGAAGCACTGATAAATTATAACAAGTGCGTGAAATTGGATCCCGCCAATGCCGACGCCTGGTTGGGAATTGGAGTGGTTCTCGATGCACTGAACCGTTTATCGGAAGGTATTCACTACATCAAAAAAGCCATTGAAATCAATCCCAATGACCCCGAATACTGGTACGTATTTGCCGAAATACAACAAAAGCTCGGGTTTATTGAAGAAGCCATGATGGCTTTTCAACGGGTGATTGAACTTGAGTATCCTGACTTCGATATCTGGTTAGATTATTCCAAGTTATTGCAACAGGAAGGTTATACCGACGAGGCCATGGAGAATATCATGGAAGGCATTAAACGTTTTCCTACCGTAGCTGAATTGTATTATCGTATGGGTTTACTCTTTATGGATAAAAACCTGCGCAAGGAAGCCTTCGAATGGCTCTCCAAAGCACTTGAAATGGACTACTCCAAACACCAGGACATCTTTGATTATGCTCCGGTACTCCTGAATGACAAGGAAATTCTATCTTTGATTACCGCTTACAAAAAATAACATGAGTAATAATTACAACTTCCAGCTTTCCCACCTGCCTGAACGGGCGGTGAAACCAAGACAAAAAGGCCTTACCATGGTTATGGATAAGGGCATCAGTTTAAGGCAGGCCCAGGATTTTGTGGATACCTCATCGGAATACGTTGATTACGTGAAATTAGGCTTTGGTACTTCACTCATCTCTAAACACGTAAAAGAAAAGGTGAAGCTGTATCAAGCGGCAGGCATTAAAGTATACGTAGGTGGTACGCTGTTTGAAGCTTTTGTTATTCGAAATCAGTTTAAAGAGTACATTCAATACATCAGCAATTTTGGCTTGGATTGTGCAGAGGTAAGTGATGGAAGTATCAACCTCGATCACGATAAAAAGTGTGAGTACATCAACACCCTTTCTAAAAACTTTACCGTACTCAGCGAGGTGGGCAGTAAAGAAGAAGGTGTAATAATTCATCCTGCCAGATGGATCAACATGATGCAAAGCGAACTAAGCGCTGGTTCGAGTCAGGTGATTGCCGAGGCAAGGGAAAGCGGTACAGTTGGTATCTTTCACAAAAACGGCGCGGCACACACCATGCTCATAAACCGAATTGTAAATAAAGTAAAACTTGAAAACATCATCTGGGAAACCCCTCAAAAAAGTCAACAGGTGTATTTCCTCAAAATGTTTGGAAGCAATGTAAATGTTGGCAACATCGGCATAGACGATGTAATTCCTCTTGAAACGCTGCGCTTAGGTTTGAGAGGCGACACCTTTTTTACTTTTTTACCTGAATCCATGAAAGAACCTCTTAATACCTGATGCATGAAAACTATTTCTCCCGCTGAACTCAAACAACTTATCGAATCAAAAAGTGATATTCAAATTATTGATGTTCGCGAAGATTACGAATACGAAGAAGCCAACATCAATGGCACGCTGATTCCTATGGGGGAAGTGATGGATCGGGTGAATGAAATTGCTCGCGATAAAAAGGTAATTTTTCATTGTCGCAGCGGAAAACGCAGTGAAACCGTAATCAAGGCGCTTGAAGCACAACACGGTTTCACCAATCTGTATAACTTAAGCGGTGGTATTTTAGCCTACCTGGAACAACATTAATATTCTTTATTCCTATGATCGAACTATTTAAACACATTCTTCATCTTGACTTCGATTGGCTGTTTGCCAATTATGGAACCTTTGTGTACACCGTGCTTTTTTTGGTCATCTTCATTGAAACCGGACTTGTGGCCATGCCCTTTCTTCCGGGTGATTCCTTGCTTTTTACAGCAGGATTGTTTGCCCGAACCGGGCATCTCAATTTATCCTACCTGCTCATTCTTCTTTTTATTGCCGCTGTATTGGGCGATAACTGCAATTATTGGATTGGAAGAAAAATTGGGTTAAAAGTCTTTACACTGCAATTCAGAGGTAAACCCCTGGTTAAAAAAGAATACCTCGACAAAACCCACGAATTTTACGAAAAGCATGGCACCAAGGCTATTATTATGGCCCGGTTTGTTCCCTTTGTTCGCACTTTCGCTCCCTTTGCAGCCGGTGTAGGTGAAATGACCTATCGGAAGTTTTTGAGTTTTGATCTTTTAGGAGGCGCCTTATGGATTGGTTCCTTAACCATTGCTGGTTATCTGCTTGGTGAAGTGGAATTCATACGCAAACACATTGATTTGGTGTGTTTAGGTATTATCTTTCTTTCGGTATTACCCATACTCTTTTCTTACCTGAAACAGAAATTGAGCAAACAAGCTTAAATTTTGCTTTTGAACCATTCCCGTTCTATTTAACTTCTGACTTCTTTGTTTTCCTCTTTATTTTGGGATGCCGTTACAATGAGAGCATTCTCCCCTGCATTTATATTGGATATTTTTTTATCTGGCACGTGTTTTTCTCACTTTTTTTGTTATCCTTGTTAAGATCAATTATGAATCGCATACATCTACTACTTTGTTTTGTGCTCCACTCTGTTTTGGGGATGACTCTACTGGCCCAAAACACGGCCAAAAAGGAACCCCTCTTTTTTAATAAGGCCGGTGAAAAAACTGAAGAGCAACAAGCCTATTATTTCAGGATTGAAACAGATACCAGCGGATACTACAGAAGCTATTACGTTTCTAATAACAAACTGTATTTTAAAGGCAAATTGATAAAAGCCGCCGAACAGAATGAAAATGATAACGTGTACGCTGATGTTTGTTACTGGTACTACAAAAACGGCAACGTAAAAACCCTAAGGCAATTTAATCAAAAAGGCCAGGAGCATGGCTTTTCAAAATACTATTACGAATCAGGAAAACTCCAAAAGGAAATAGAATTTGAATCGGGCCGTAATAAAAACGCATTTATTACAGAGTTTGAGGAGAATGGAAACATGTTTAAGATCTTTGTTGAAGAATTTGAAAACAACAACAACGACTGGGATCTTTACTCAAGTGATAAAAGTCTGGCGCAAATTTTAAATGGGCGCCTGGAACTGGAAGCTTTGAATGCGCGCGGCACTTCTCGTTACATCAACATTCCGGTCGAATCTGACAGTTACGTGATTGAAGGAAAAATCTCACTTCAGAGTTTAAAAGAGAATGACAAAGCCGGTATAATTTACGGATTCAAAAATTGGGAAAACTACCATTACATCGCTCTTTCCCGCCGCGGTATCTATATCGGGAGTGTGTATGAAGGCATTAACTCAATTGATGCGGATGCCATGTTTTGTTCTTCCATCCAAGAAAAAAGTGATAACGAAATTAAAGTACTCTGCAATGGTGAGAAAATCTATTTTTCGGTGAATGGTGAAGTACAATATTCCAACACAGCCCGCCGGCTCTATGGTAATAATTTTGGGTTTGTTGTGAGTGGCAACAGCCGGCTCAGCGCAGACAAACTGCAGGTGAAAGACATGCTGGGCAAATCACTTGGCTCATCAGGCCAATCAACCACAGAATCCGGAGTGAAAAGCACAGGCAGTGGATTGGTGTTTAGCAAACAAGGCCATATTGTCACCAATCACCATGTGGTAAAATCGTCTCAAAAAGTGGAGGTAGAACTTGGGGATGGCATTTCAAGAAAAAGTTACAACGCAAAGGTTTTACAAATAGACGAAACAAACGACCTTGCCATATTACAAATTGATGATCCTGCATTTGAATCATTACAGGAATTAGAATACACATTCAAACTCAGTGGGCAGTTGGAGGTAGGTACGTCTGTTTTTACTTTGGGATATCCTCTGGCATTAAGTGGGATGGGTAAAGAAGTTAAGTTCACAGATGGAAAAATCAGTGCTAAAACAGGCTATGATGGCGCAATCAATTCCATTCAAACCACTATACCTGTTCAACCGGGTAATAGCGGTGGACCGGTATTTAATACCCAGGGGCAATTGATAGGTGTCATTAACGCTTCCATCAGCAATACCGACAACGTTTCTTATGCCATAAAAATGAACTATGTAACAGGTCTTATTGATATGTTACCTACCAATGTTGATCTGCCCGCCGGCAAAAACCTTACGGGCCAAACGCTTGAACAAACAATCAAACTGCTCAGTAAATATGTGGTATTGGTTAAGATCAGATAAGACTATGAAATACTTGTTACTGACAATTTGTGTTTTCACACTTACAGGTAAGCAATTTCACTTGCGTGCTCAAAACCTCTCTGAAAGAAATCCTTCACTCCTTGACGACAAATACGAACCAAACAGTAGTTCTACTTTCAATATTAGCAAAGAGAACCGAAAAAACGAATTCAATAAAGAACAGGATGTGCCTTCGAGTTTTATCAAATTCTCACCAACGTTTTTGTTCCGCAGAAAAGTGGCTTTTTTCTACAATCTTAAATTGGTAAACGGTCTGGTTCTTGATTTGGGGCTTGCAAAAGCCTTCAATTCTGACCCTATTTCTGATTTGGGTTTGTCAACATTTGGCAGTATGGATTATACTGATGCCTATCTTTCTGCCGATGAATGGATGAGTAATTCGACTTATACAGGTAGCACACCCTTGGTATCTCTGGGTTTCAGGTATTATTTTGATGACGAGGCTTACCAGGGTTATTATCTGATGTCCAATTACAGGTTCGAAAAGATGGAGTACAAATTAAATTCCGACATTGGCGATATACCTATTATCAATTCCGATCGAAACATGGAACTTGTTACCAATGGATTTCTTATTGGATATGGTGCAACATGGCTGGCCGGAAAGAAAAACAACATCATCAATGAACTTGAGATGAGCTTTGGTTTGCGTTTTGCAAAATACAACCGTTACGACAGAATTGAAGTTCCGTCTAGTTCTACATCCTATTACTCTTATGTGTATGCCTATCAAAAAACAAACCAATATGTGAATAAAAACGTGTTTGTGATGAACATCACCTACTATATCGGATTTGGTTTTTAACTGCCAATTCAAATGGAGTGATATTCAATTACTAACAAACAAATGCATTCATGAATACAAATAAAACCCAGTACGTATCGGCTGCAAATCCAAATAATACAGGCATTTTGGAATTCACTTTTACCACTATATTCATCTTTTAATCAGTTAAATCTAATCTATCACAACCCTAAGCACCGCAACATGAAAAAAACAATCCTTAGTATTCTTTTCAGCCTTAGTCTGAACCTTTTGTACTCTCAACATCTTGATCTGGTGTGGAGTGATGATTTTGTTTGCAACAACAAAGCAGATGGTTTTTTTGACGAGTTTGTTGGCAGTAATTCGCAATTTGTTTATGCCAAATACCATCGCTCACAAAGGCACCCGGATGCAGATATCCCTGATAATAAAGAAAAATACATCAAACTTTTTGCCATGGACAAAAACAGCTCAAAAAAAATGCACGAAGCTGTAATTAAAAGCGATCAATCAAAAAGCGGGGATCTGGATTACCACTCAGTTTATGTTTTTGAGAATAGCGTTCAGGTATACTTCACCAAGAAAAAGAACAAAGTAATTGAAGTGTATGTTCATGTGTACGATGCCAAACTGAAGTCAAAAGGTGATCTAAAAAAAGTATACGAAGTAAATAATCCAAATAGCAAATTATCCGATGGAGGACTTCTGATACTCATGAACAAATCAAACAACATCCTTTTAGGTGCCGAAATTATTGACAAAGACAATAAAGAATTAAAACTCGATTACAGGATTCTAAACTCCGACCTGAGTGTGGTAAATTCTAAGCAAATTACCTTACCATTAATAGTTGAATCGATGAAAAGAAATTTTAACAACAGCTATTGGTACAACAACTACCGTTATAATTACAGTCAGAAAAGAGGTGCCATTTGCTGGTATGTTCTTGCAAACAACGGCGATTTATTGGTGTTTGCCGACGTTACCAGAAAAAAGGATGAAAGCGCTAAAAACAGCAAAAAAAACAGTGAAAATTACACCAAAATGTTTCGTATTAGTACACTTACCGGCGATATCAACACACGAAACCTTGAATTTGAGAACAAAGATATTGACACCTACCGTTTACTTGAATCTGAAGATGAACTCACCATCATAGGTTTATACAGTACCAAAAATGATAAATCAAGCGGCATCAATGGAATTTTCAGAAGCAAATTCAACAAAGATCTTGAACCCAAAGATCTGAAGTTTACCTCCTTCGACAAACGATTCATATCCGATCTGTTCGCTAAAGATCAGGAAGAACTCGAAAAACGTCGAAACAAGTCAGATAAAAAAAATGACCTGAGTAGCGAACTCAGTGGGTTTTATTTCATTGAAAAAGTACAGGAAGATAAAGGCAACCTGGTGTTATTCTGTTCTAAAATATACAACTACCTGGTTCAGGAATGCCAGAGCAATTCGAACGGAGGCACAACCTGTTATACTATCCCTTATTGTGAAAAAAGTAACGTCACGGCATTTAAAATCAGTCCCGAAGGTGAAATTGTTTGGGCGAAAAACATCGACCGATCTGCAACCTACCGAGGATATTGGAATGTACTCGATCTGCATGTGATACAAGGGAAAGAGAATTACAATGTAATATATGGCTCTGACTATCATGTGAATTCTACCAAAAAGAGCAAAAAAAATCGTAAACAAAAAAAACAAAAAACCGACTACTTTGAATATGCCACCATTTCAAAGTCAAATGGAAGTTATAAAAAACAAGAATTCAAAATTAATCAGATAAATACGCCTAAAGAAAAAGAGAAAAAGATCGTACCAACTAACCTCTGGGTGTTTGACAACCAAATTTACACCCATAGTCACAGGGTGAAATTAAAAGGCAGCACTTACATCAGTTGTTTATGCCCACCCGCATTTGTATTCTTGATGAACGGCGGCAATTCATATAAGGGCAGCGGAAATGTAGGAGTTATAAAATCTTTAAACTAAGCGGACGACTTTTAAGAACTTTGCTCAGGCAATCACTGCACGTATTCGATAGTTGGCTGCGCGTCAACTCTTGCTTTTGCTTAAACTGCTGTTCGGTAAGTTGCAGATTGCCAACGTAAAACTTGATACCTATCCCTGTTCCCCACATCAAGGCATTAAAGTACAGTTGATGGTGCACCAATGCGGCAACACCAAATGCCGCAGAAGAAACCAGCAAAAGCGAGGTGAGCCCTTTTAGCACTGCTCCGTTCATTGCAGTACCTGAGCCCGGCAGAATTGCAGAACTCAGCAGGTAGAGATTTTTATGTTTTCTTGTATAGGTTTCTTTCTCTATACAAGCATTCAAATTCCACACACTGCTGTCTAAAACTGATAAGGAACCAATTTCCTGCTTCGCTGCAAGGGTATCCTTGTATAACACGATAATGAGTTTTAAAAGACGTTCTTCAAAATTCAGGTCAGTTCTGTCTTTGCAGTATTGATTCACATTGAATTCGGCAAAGTTGTAAGATCCATTTAGGTAAGCCAGTATGGCTGCGTTCCAGTAAAATTCAGCCCGCTGCAGGGAATCTGTTAAGAATTGCGGTTCAATCCTTTTGATTTCGTTCAACACTTCAGTTCCGGTGTAATTTTGCAAAAGATAATGATTGACCTTTTGAATTAAAATTTGTTGTTTATCCTGCTCATTGTTGCATTTAAAGTACCTGTACTCCAATTCCACCAGTGAATCAACAGCAAATGACTGTGACCTTGCCTGCTGAAAAAAGCAAACAAACAACAACAAATTAATGATAGTAGTGTACCGCATCCAGTAAAAATTGTTTTTTTAATTCCCGCTTTTTGTCCTTCACAGCCTTTGGGCTTCCATAAATTCCGCTCAGATAAAATATGCCAAAACCACTTAAATTGATAATGGTAAAAGGATGTGTATTACCCAATTTTTTGCTGCTTTCAAGCGTTTGAATAAAATAGGCCGAACACAATGCAAAATTCATCAAAAAAGATCCGGGTTTGCCTGCGTACCATTTTCCAAGTCCGGGTACCAAACACGATAAAACTGCTGCCGTACTCCCCTTCTTTCGCTGATAGGATTGATGTTTTGTAAATGCGTTACGCAAAGGTTCAGGAAATTGCGTTGCTTCATATTCTGCCGGATTTTCCATAGCCCGGTAAATGTGTAAAAGATCGGTATTCGACTGAATATGTGTAAGGCCTTTGTTTAATTCAAACCATGAAAAGGAAAGTTGTTTGTTGTTCTTTTCCAGTACGGCAAGATCTGCTGTTCGCAAGAACAAGGAATCGCGTCTTGCCATGGGTGCACATCGCAGAAATGACACCATAAACAAACTGTCATTAAAAGGTGCCAGATAAAATCGTGCTTTTTGAAAGTTGGCAATCGAATCTTCTTCTGAACTTTTATTCAAATAAATTTCCAACTCGGTTCTTAAACCATGGTTACGCAGGTGAGAAATAAAACTTTCATCCAGCTGAGCCTGAATTAACAATGGGATAAAAAAAACAGAAATACAAGTAAACTGTTTAATCAATGCCGGTATTGTTGATTTTGTCGTCCTGATCAATGCAATAATCACTGTGTTCTTTCAGCACTCCCGGAAAACACTCGCTGATTTGATTAAACCCAAGAAGTGTTCCTTTAAAAAATCCTTTTTTTTGAATTGACAATTTGGTGTATTGAGAGCAACTTACTTGATACATACACCGGGCTTGAATTTGCTCTGACAAAACATTCTGATATACAAACAGTAATGCTGCTCCAACGTACACAAACGGATTGAAACGCGATGCTGATCCATTCACCTTAAGTATCCCCCGTTTTGATGGTGCCTTTTTGGGTGGACCTACTACGGCATAGGCCAATTGTGCGCTAATATCTACTTGAGCAATGCTCGTGTTAGGATAAACCAAGTAGAAAAAACAAAAAAGAAAAATACTACACTTTAATTTGTACATCCGGATGCAAAAGCGAATGCAATATATAAAATCTGAACTTATAAAACGAAAACTAAAAACAAGCAGCACAGTCAGGTGAAACACGTTTTGTAATCTGAAACACTGTTCATTAAAAGCTATCAGAATTTGACGTTGATAAGGCATTTTGCACTACCAAAAAGCACCTTGCTTTTAACCAACTTTTCTATCAATCAGGCCAAATTACCCCTGTATTTTTTGGTCTTATAACATACTGTATCAGGTGCATGTTGTTTGCGGGTAGGGTTAGCATTGGCTGCCGTAGCCTCTGTGAGGATTATAAATACACCATCCGAGCAGGTTTAGTGTAGAAATACTTCGCTCGATGAGCAAAATTTGCTAGAAGCAACTACAACACCAACAGGCCTTATTGTTTTGCAAGGATAAGCAGTTTTGTGGTGCTTGTGTAATTCCCACTCAGGGCCCTTATTTGGTAAACACCCGGCAATAGTTCATTCTGCAGCGTTAAGGGAACCGATAGGTAAGACTCTGAGTTGGTATTTTTTACAGTTTGATTATACACTGCTCGCCCCGAAGCGTCATACATCTGGATGAGAATTTCTGCACTCAGGTCTCCGCTTAAGGTTAACAAAACCGTTTGCTCTGAGGAGGGATTTGGAAACACTTTAAATTCCCTCCCTTGCTCCTTAACAACACTAATCAATTTGGCATAGGTGAATGAGCCGTCAAAATCGGTTTGTTTCAAACGGTAATAATTGGTACCGGTAAAGGGCGATGGGTCTTTATGTGCGTAAGATCTATTTTGATTGCTATTCCCTGCGGCGTCAATAATGGCAAGTTGCTCAAAATCTCTGCCGTTTTGGGAGCGCTCTAGTGTAAAATAATCGTTGTTCCTTTCCGTTGCTGTTTCCCATTCCAATTCGGTTTCACCCGCTTCATTCAGTACGCCATTAAACCTGATTAATTCGATTGGCAGCGGATTAACGAGGGAAGAAAGTGAACCAAATGTGAATGGACTGAAAGCTGTTACGACCGCATTTGTGGTAATGGATCCGGCTGAACTCCCGGTGCAGGTGCCGGCTGTGGTAACTGAATTGTTGTTATTCTCCCATCTGGATAATGGTGTACTCCAATGCGCAATACGAAGATCGGTTCCCGTACAATCATTGATGTCACTAAAAGCCGCATCTTCCCAATACAAAGTAACCTGGCAGTTACCTGTACCCACCCACCTGTCGAGATTCCAGTATTCTATCTTACTTACATTATTTAAAACCGGTGTTGGTGTAGCAGCCATCATGGTGGTACTCATAAATGGGGTATCGTGGTACTCAGCATAAAAGGTGTTCACGCTGGTTGGAGCGCTGATGCCAATTCTGGCCCACTTGGCATTGCATCCGGTTGGAAAAATAAACGCCGTGTTACCGGTTTTAAGCATGGGCCCATTTACAAAAGAAGTCGCATTCCCCTGAGTTGAGCCAGCCGTTGATGTTAGTGATAGTATATTCGACGGGCTTGTATTCAAGCGCCCTGAATTGAGGGTCAAAGAACCTGTAACCGTAATTGAATTGGAACAGGTTACTCCGCTTGTACTTGTGTTTGAAATGGTCAAATGATTAAATGTTGTTGAAGATGTTCCTGAAATGCTTTGTGCCGAACTACCATTAAAAACCACTGATGCTGTTCCTGCAGTATAACCACCGTTATTCAACCAATCCCCTCCGAGTGAAGTTGAGAGGTTGTTGGAGATCAATGAACCTGAAACAATGCTGAGATGGTTGTTTACAGTTAAAGAATTGGTTAGCAAAGAAGCAGTAACCGCCACGCCTGTTCCAATTGAGAGGTTGTGCATTGGAGCACTTGAATTGATGGTAATGGTTTGAGAAGCCGGGCTCGATGCATCACCAAGAAAAACTGTTCCTCCACTCACAGTGACGTTTGTTGTACTGGTGTTTACAAATCCCAGGTTGCTTGCTCCCGATCGTCTGAGTGTAAAACTGCCGCCTGTCATGTTAAATACCGATCCCTGCTCGTCAACACGAAACAGCGCTTCGCCCCCGGTTGTTGAACCTGAAGTACCTAACACCAGATTGCCTGAACTGAATTCCAGATCCACGCAAGAAGTTAATCCGTTTCTTGACAAACGACCGGCAACATTCATGTTACCGCCATCTATGGTTACGGTTCCGCCATTCACAATCAGGTTTTCGTTTGCTGCATCACCAATATTCATGGTGCCTGCACTCACACGCAAATAGCTGATAAGTGTAATTGAATTGCCGAACAAAAGTGTTGAAGCAGCGTGGTTTAACCAAATGGCGGTTGAAGTAGACAAAGTGGTTGCTCCCGTAAAAGGTGTGATGCTGCCCGATGGTGCCGAAAGTTTAAAAGTACCATTGGTTAAGGTTAAAAAGTTGGTTGGTCTAACTGCAAAAGTGCTGGTACTAATTTCGAGTACATTAGCACTGCTGGTGCCCATGTTCATGATTATTCGATTAAAGAAACTTGTGGCGCCCGATCCAGAAATAGTTTGATTTCCATTTCTATTCATGGTTAGGTTACACAACCTGTTTGCAGTGATAGACAAATTTAAGGTGCCATTGTTCACTATGTTACCGGTAACGGTCATTTGATGGGTAGCATTGGCAGCGCCATTAATAACCGTGGCACCATTTTGAATAGTGAGATTACCTCCAATCACCAGATTCCTGGCAGTAGCATTGTTTCCTAAAGTGAGTTGGCCACTGGCGCCCTGTCCAACGGTTAAGTTAAAACAATTGCCATTCACATCCAGTGTAACCACATGAGTATTGGCAATGGTAACGTTATCCCCGGCTGTTGGCACGCAGGTGCAATTCCATGTGGCCGGAGTGTTCCAGTTACCGGTAGCTACCGACACAATTGTTCCGGTGGCTGCAGTGGCCTGAGTTCCTGTAGCTGCTGAACCTAGGTCGCCTTCGGTAACTGCGTGCACTCGCCAGTAATAGGTTGTTCCCGACAATAAATTGCTAACCGCTGCAGAAGTAGAGCCTGCCGCCAATTGATTCACAAACGTGAAGTTGATATTATCGGTGGAGTTCAAGATCACATAACCCAGTTCATTACTGGCATTGTCGCTCCAAAACAGGTCCATACTGGTTTTAGCCACGTTGCTAAACGACAGAGCAGAAGGAGCTGCACTGGGTGCTGGTGGCGTAAACTGTATCATGGTGCTTGAAGCAGGAACTGTGTTCAATGCGTTTTGAGGTGTGTTATTGAATGTGGTGGTGTTGGCTGTTTGCTGGCTCGATAATTGACTTGCGGTTGGCGCCGCCGCCGGTGTCCAGAAATTATTAATGCCGCAAGCATAATCAAAGGTAGCCGAACCCTGAGTCATGGTACCATACACAAACTCAATGCGACCCGATGTTTCATAAATTTTTACCTGAAAATTTAACGAGGGTGGTGTTGCCCAATATGGCGCGGCTTTCCATTTTTCCATGCCTATCCATTCAACAGTGAGTACGCGGTTGGGTGCGGTTCCTGATGTGTTGTAGATATAGGAAGTTGCCAGTGGTGATACACCCTGACCCGATGGCCAGAGATCATCGTAAATCGGAGCCAATGCCAGCATGGTACCACCTGTGCCTCCAACCGAAAATTCGTTCCCATTCGCCGGACCATACGCCCCACCGGCTGTACCCACATTGGTTGAAGTTGAAAAATCGATAAAGCCATTGGTACTTGCGCAAAACGTGGTGTACCGTATTCCTAAATACCAGAAATCAAATCCTATTGGAGTAAAAATCGAACGGTTGTCGTCGTAAGTTGCTCCCCCTGTTAAGCTTCTCCAAACAAAGCTATTGGCACCGGCACCCGATATGGTTGTATAAGTAATGCCAGTGGTTCTTGTAACAGTATAGTTGGCACAGGATTGGGATTGTAGTTTTAACACACACAACACAAGCAGCAGAACCGCTTGTAGTTTTAACTTTAATGCCATTTTGTATTCTTTGTTGTTTGAGCCAGATTTTCATTCCCCCGATTAGGGTATTTTTGGTTCTGAAAATTTTTGCCCCACCAAAGTTATTCCAAATTTTGACCGGTGCAAACGCACAATTAACTTAGATACAAGTAATTAAGCCCTATTAGACCAAAGCCCTTATAGTATCGACCAAGTAATATTATGCCGTGTTTTTCTATGGTTTTTGCACCATTACACTTGTTAGCTTCCCTGCTTATTCACTATCAACTTAGCGCTTTTTGATCTCCGCGATTTCAACTTTTAAACCGCGCAACATGTTCATGATACTGTCGAGATTCAGTTCGTCCTGCTGGTATTCATTCATGTTTATGCTGCAGGTGTATTCCCAAATTTCAAGTATATCAGATACCTTCACTTTAAAGGGTTGGTAAATCTTATTATCTGAGTGCAACTCGTAAGTGCCTTCCTTTTTGTGGTAAGCCATCACGCGTTTGTAGGTGAGTCCATCCTCTTTGGTAACTACAATGTAAGTGTGCCCCAGACGAATGTCTTCCAAACGTTCGATAAATTTTGCGATCACAAACGAACCTTCCTTAATTGGCGGCATACTATCGCCCTTAATAGGGAAGGCACGGTGTTTGCCGGTTGGTAAAAACGGCAGTTTCATTTGTGGTAACTTTTCAATGTAATCGGGGTCGGCATAACCACGGGTGTAACCGGCCGATGCTTTTACCGGAACCAGTTCTACCATATCGTTACCGTCGTTATCGAGAAGAATGGGGAATAAAATCCGGTTCTTCCCAATCTTCATCAAACCATCAATGTTTGTTTTTCGCATATCACCACGAACCAAAGCATCAATGGCAATGTGAAAAAATTCGGATAGCCGAATAAGCAAGTCAATGGGCGGCTCATTTCTGGCTTCTTCATACCCACCAATTCGGGAGCGGGTGATTTTTAACTCATCGGCCAGCTGCTCCTGCGAAAGGCCTTTCAGCTGCCTGAGAAAACGGATGTTGGATGCGATTTTACTCATTGCTATAATTTATAGTCTAAAATTACTATTATTTGTAGTTATTTCCAAGTCCAATTTATTAAAAGAATGTTGTTAAATTTTTAGGCAGAATACCGCCTGAAACTAAAAAACCATCTTGAAATAAGTATATTGTATGCTGTAAAAAAATACCCTCATGAGAAGCATCCTTACTGTACTGTTCGTCGCTCAAATCCTGTTACTAAAAGCACAGGTGAGTCCTCAGCTTTTATCCCTCTGTGAAGAGGTGATTTACAACACCGAAAACCAGCCTGTGTTCATTACGTTTAAACCAAGTGCCAGTCTTTCAGAAAATAAGGTGGCAGAATTTATCCACACCTACTTTGCTCAGGGTGAGAATGTGCGGGTAGAAGAGTTCCGCAAAGAAAACGACGCATTGGGCTACACCCACCGCAGGTTTAAAGTTTATTCAAATGAGGTAGAGCTATATAATAAAGTAATAGTAAGTCATGCCCTGCACGGCAAGCTGATCTCAATTAATGGCGATCTTAGCCCAATCACCAAAGCCGATGGTACCTTTGCCCTGAGTGAAAAACAAGCCCTTGGTTATGCACTCAACAAAATCAATGCCCGCAAGTACAAATGGGAGAACAAGGAAGAGGAAGCTCACCTGCGCCGGGCACTGAACCAACCTGACTTCAGTTATGCACCAAAAGGCAAAAAAATTCTAGTTGAAACCGGCAAAACCAACGCGCCGGCTTATGTATTTACAATTTATGCAGAAGAGCCTCTCTACAAAGCCAATGTGGTTGTGCATGCTTCAACAGGAGCCATATTAAGTGAGGAAAACCTGATATGCACAGCAGATGTACCAGGCACGGCCCAAACCAAATACAGCGGCACACAAAGCATAACCTGCGATCAAAGTGGAGCGGTGTATTCCTTAAAAGAAACACAAAGAGGAAACGGCATTGAAACATACAACCTCAATTATACGGCCAACTACGGTTCGGCCACCAATTTCACCAATGCCAGTGCAACCTGGACCGGCACAGGGGCCGATCAGGGGGCAAGAGATGCGCATTGGGGCGCTGAAAAAACCTACGACTATTATTTTAACCAACACAACCGCAACAGCATCGACGGCAATGGCTTTAAACTCATGAGCTACGTGCACTACAATTCCAATTACGCCAATGCTTTTTGGGACGGTACAAAAATGACCTATGGTGATGGCAATGGTACCAGCACCTATATTTTCACCACCATCGACATTTGTGGTCATGAAATCACCCATGGCCTTACATCCAATTCTTCCAATTTGGTTTACAATGGCGAGTCGGGTGCACTCAACGAAAGTTACTCCGACATTTTTGGTACACTTATAGAAAACTACGGAAGACCAAACAACTGGAACTGGAAAGTAGGAGAAGACATGACGGCCAACGGCAATGGTATTCGCAACATGCAAAATCCGGCGCAATTTACCGACCCTGACACGTATGGCGGCCAATTCTGGTACACCGGCACTGCAGATAATGGTGGCGTTCATACCAACAGTGGTGTCAGCAATTTCTGGTTTTATTTGTTGAGCATGGGTGGCAGCGGTACCAACGACCTTGCACAAGCTTACACAGTGAATGGCCTTGGCCTTACACAAGCTGCTCAAATTGCGTTTCGTGCCCTTACTTTGTACTACACACCAAACACCAATTACGCCAATGCAAGGATCCTTTCCATACAGGCGGCCAAAGACCTGTTCGGCAATTGCAGCAACCAGGTGATTCAAACCACCAACGCCTGGCACGCTGTTGGTGTTGGTGCAGCTTATGTGCCTGGCCTAATAGGCGCAAACTTCATAGCCAGCAAAACCAATTATTGCAGTATTCCGGCCAATGTAACTTTCAACAACACAACGGTTAACGGCATTACTTACACCTGGGAATTTGGAGACGGTTCAGCTAGTGTAAGTGGCACCAATGTAGCCCACACCTACACCAGCAATGGAAGTTTTAATGTAAAACTCAAAGCTACCGGTTGTAACAATGGTAGCGACAGCATTGTTAAATTGGCTTACATTGTTGTAAATGCCCCTTCAGCACCTACCGCTACAGGTGCTACAACCTGCATGTACGGTACTGCCCAGCTGAATGCCACTGGTAATAATGTTATCAGTTGGTATCCGGGTTCCAATTCTACCGTACCTATAGCAAGCGGAACCACTTTTATTACGCCAAACCTTAACACCACCACCACCTATTATGCGGCCAACACCATTACTAACCCTCCGGTGTTTGGAGGTATTCTTTCCAATGTAGGCGGTGGCAATTTGAACAATGCCGCCCAATGGCTGGTATTTGATGTCAACACCAATTGCACTTTGAATTCTGTTGTGGTTTATGCTCAAACGGCCGGCAACCGCATTATCGAAATGAGAAATTCTTCCAATGCAGTTATCTATACACAAACTTCGAGTTTAAGTATTGGTGCCAACACTGTACAGCTGAACTTTTACCTGTCGCCCGGCACCAATTACCAGCTAGGCTTGGCAAACGGCTCAACATCTAATTTGTATAGAAGTAATTCCGGTGTCACCTACCCCTATAACATTGGTGGACTTGTGAACATAAAAAGCTCGAGTGCTGGCAGCGCTTATTATTATTGGTTTTATAACTGGCAGGTTACCGAAGCCGATTGTATGAGTCCTATGGTGGCTGTTACGGCCAGTGTGCTGCCTGCGCCGCAAGTGGCTATCACAAACACCACTACTGTAATTTGTATGAATGACGAAGTTCTCCTTACGGCTTCTCCTGCAGGTGGCACCTTCAGTGGTAACGGGGTGAGTGGCAACAGTTTTATACCTCCAACCGGTACTGGATCCTATGCTGTGTATTATACCTACAGCGACGCCAATGCTTGTGTGGGAACCGACAGCATCAATTTTAGCATAAGTGAATGTGTTGGACTCAACCCTGTTTCGAATGCCGTTTTTGGAATCAATTTTTACCCTAACCCTGCTCACCAATCACTAACTGTTCACAAATCATCGCCTGAAGTGGTAACATTTAGCCTTAGCGATGCCAGTGGAAGGATTTTACTTAGCGTTCAGCTTGAAGCAACTGAAGAAATAATTGACCTGAGTCAACTTTCTAATGGTGTTTATCTCGTTTCTTTGAAAGATGAAGCGGGAAAAAATGAAAAGGTAATCAAACTCATCAAAGACTAGTTCAGAAAAACTGCAGGAGTTTTCGCAGTGGCTTGAGGTATAAGGTGTACCACCTGGGTGTTAATCCGTTAACTTTCCAGGCTTTTCTGTCTTCGCGATTTGCCTTCATCCTGTTTTTTAAACTCGAATTGCTTTGGCCTCCTGTTCGCATTTTCACGGTATACTCGGGCAAATAACTGAGCTTAATTGCGTTTTTATGAATGAATCGCAGCATGAGCTCGTAATCGGCAGCGGTTTTAAATTCCAGATTAAAATTTCCCAAACGTTGATACACTTCGCGTTTCACAAAAAATGTCGGATGAGGCGGCATCCAGCCATTCAAAAACGCGCCCGGTGTGTAGGTGCCACTTTTCCATTTGCGAACAATTGTATTTGTGTTTAGCGCATCCACATAATACAAATCGCTGTATACCGCCTCGCAACTATCTTGTTCAAATTGTTTTGCGTAGTGCGAAAGAACCGTAGAGGTAGTGTAAAAATCGTCAGAATGCAAAATGCCAATCACATCACCGGTTGCCAAAGCCAAACCTTTATTCAGTGCGTGATACAATCCATCATCCTGTTCTGAGATGAACCTGGCAAAACGCTGTTTGTATTTTTCTAATACAGCAACAGTTCCGTCAGTTGACGCTCCATCTACCACAATGTATTCCACATCCTGGTAATCCTGCTCTAACACAGATTTCACGCAAGCTTCGATACTGGCAATTGCATTGTAGGTGACCGTTATGATGGAAATTTTCATCAGGAATTTTGTAAGTGTTCTGCAACTTCTGCCAGTGAAACAAAATTAAAATCTATCAACACATCGTGTTTTGGGGTATCACTGATGTAGGCCGTTTTCATTCCTGCGGTCTTGCCAAATTGCATGTCGCTCATGCTATCACCAATCATCAGGCTTTTAGAAAAATCAATGTCGGGAAATTCCTGCTTAGCTTGCAAAGCCATTCCTATGCCCGGTTTTCGTGTGGGATGTTGTTCAGCCGCCAGGTAGGGTGAAAAATACACTTTGTCAATTCGTCCTCCATGGTATTTTACTTCATACAACATATTGCCATGAATCAATTCAAGATCTTCTACCCGGTACAAACCTTTGCCTATGCCCTGTTGGTTGGTAACAACAACAATTCTTCCGAACACACCTGAAAAATATTTTAAAGCCTCCAACACCCCTTCAATGAACTCAAACTCTACCCAATTTTTTACATACTCATCCACCAAACGTTTATTGATCACGCCGTCCCTGTCGAGAAATAAGGTCCATTCTTTATTGATTGCCAAATCTCTTAAAATCATGCTGTGCCTTTGTGTAATCCTCGGGTATACCGATGTCTATAAAATACTTGTCAAAAACAAAACCAAAAATGTGCAGGTCGTTGATCTGTTTTTCGAAAACCTCTTTTTCGATAGAAAAATTTTTTTCTGCTTCTGTAACACTTAAATACAAGTCACGGTTCAGCACATACACGCCACCATTAATTAAACCCGGAGCATTGTTAGCGCTTTTTTCTCTGAATTCGGTTACTCGGTTGTGTTCATTTATTGCAATGGCTCCATACCTCGAAGCATTTTCTACTCGCCGTAATGCCAGAGAAAACTGAGCGTGTTGCTGCAGGTGTTGTGTGTAAAAGTGTTCAAGGTCAATTTCAAAAAAGGAATCCCCATTTAATACCAGCACCTGCTCATGTTTCGTTTGTTCAAGCCCCAAACGAATGCCGCCACCGGTTCCCAGAGCTTTTTGTTCCACTACGTAAGAAAGATGCAGATTTTTGTATTGTTTGCCGTAATGGGAGCTGATTTTTTCTGCCATGTGCCCCAGCGAAAAACACACCTCCTTTATTCCGGAGCAATTAAGGTAATCGAGCTGATAGTCCAAAAACGGTCGCCCATTCACCGGCGCCATGGGTTTTGGTAAATCATACACAACCGATTTCAAGCGTGTACCGAATCCACCTGCAAGTATAATAGCAGAATTCAGCACTATTTTTGAGGAAATAGTTGCATTTCAACCAACTCACAAATAGAATGACCCAAATTCATGTGGCATTCCTGAATTCTTGGTGTATCCTTGCTTGGGATGCCTATCAGGTAATCACAAATGGATTTCATCGCTCCACCACTTTCGCCGGTGAAACCTACGGTTACCAAGCCCATTTCTTTTGCCTTCAACAATGCATTCACCACATTTTTGCTGTTCCCGCTTGTGCTCAAACCAATTAACACATCACCTTTGCGCCCCATGGCTTCAATTAATCGTGAGTATATTACATCGTAACTGTAATCATTGGCCACGGCGGTGGTGTAACTTGTGTTCACATGCAAAGCCTCTGAAAACAAAGGCGGACGATCATAATAGAACCGGCCACTTAATTCGGCTGCTAAATGTTGGGCATCAGCAGCGCTGCCTCCATTGCCGCACCACAACACCTTTCTGTCATGTTTGTAAGCTTGCACAATAGATTCGGTGATGAGCTTCATGGTATTCATGAGTTCAGCATTGTTCATCACCATGGTTTTCAGATCGATGGATGCTTTTAGCCTGGCTTGTATAAGGTTTATCATGATGGTATTATAGGTGATTGAAGGATTTACTTAATTCTCTGGGATTTTTTGAATTTGATTTAAAATATTATGTTTGTTCAAATCAATACCGTGTAGCCGATGAATATTGAAGTGTGTTATAGCCCCCAAAGTTATCATCTTTTTCATAAACCCGAAGCCATTGTGGTGGTTATTGACATCCTCAGGGCCACCTCCGCCATCACCACCGCCATTTTTCATGGCGTATCTAAAATGATTCCAATAGCTACCATGATAGAGGCCGACGAGTACAAAAAAAACGGTTTTATGGTGGCTGCCGAGCGTAATGGGGAAATTGTTGACGGATTCGACCTGGGCAACAGCCCATTTGGTTACATGAATAAAAAAGTGAAAGGTAAAACCATCGCCATCACAACCACCAACGGCACTCATGCCATTGAAGTGGCACGCAAAGCTAAACGTATTATCATTGGCAGCTTTTTAAACATGGATGCCGTAGTGGATTATCTCAAAAAGGAGAAAAAAGACGTGCTGTTTTTGTGTGCCGGATGGAAAAACAAATTCAACCTGGAAGATAGTCTGTTTGCTGGTGCAGTTGCAAACGACCTAGTGAACAAACACGATTTTACTACTATCTGTGATTCTACCATAGCCGCCATCGAACTATATAAACTCGCCAAACACGATCTGGAAGGTTTCTTAGCCAATTCCTCCCACCGCAAACGTTTGGCTAAACTCGATTTGGAAAGGGATGTGAAATACTGCCTCACCCCTAACCAATGCCCGGTTGTTCCGGTGTTAGAGGGTAAGTTTATTGTGAAGGGCTAAGTTTTTGAAGTTTATCCCTGTTATTTGGGCGTGTAGGCGAGGTTCAGCCATGACATTTTTCTGAAGCTTCGCTCGCGGTTGGACTTTCCCAGGCAATCCCTCATGCAGAGAACCAGCGATTTCTCAATCACCTGAATTTTCTTTGTTGTTTTTTACGGCCTTTTTGCTGCCTTCATACATTTCGTATTTGAGGTAACGGCATTCCAATGAACCATTGTAAATTTGAATTTTGCGTGTTGGTCGCAACCCAATGTTTTTTATAAATTCGGGACTACTTGTGATAATCCAGGCAGTGAACCCTTTAAAGTCTTTCTTTAATTTGCTGCCTATTTCTTTGGCCATACCCTCGATTTCCTTCACCGGCAAACGTTCGCCATAGGGTGGATTTAAAATTAGCACGCCGCTGCTCCGAGAAGGCTGAATATCAAAAAACGATTGGTTAAGCACTTTGACTGAATCTTCTACTTTCGCCTTTCTTACATTGGTAAGAGCCTTTTGGGTCATTTGTGAGTCGGAGTCTGTAGCTAAAATTTCCACCGCCTTGTCGCTAATCTTTCCTATGCTGCTGTCGAAAATGGTATCGTACAATGTTTCATCAAAGTTTTTCCAGCGTTTGAACCCAAATTCGTCACGGTAATACCCGGGTGGAATGTTTGCAGCCCAAATGGCAGCCTCAATTGCAATGGTACCCGAACCCGTCATGCCATCAATCAATAGCTGATGAGGTTCCCAGCCGCTGAGTTTCACAAGGCCCGAGGCCAGTACTTCTTTCATGGGCGCTTCTCCGATGTGCGCTCTGTACCCTCTTTTGTATAAAGGCTCTCCACTGCTATCCAAATTAACAGTGACCTCATTTTTAAAAATGTGAACGTAGAGCCTCAAACCTGGATGAACCAAATCCACACTTGGGCGTTTACCAAATTTTTCTCGGAACCGATCCACCAGCGCATCTTTCACTTTCTGTGAAATGAATAAACTGTGAGTAAACACCTCTGAGTTAGCTACGCTTTCTATCATCAATGTGTCATCCGGGGTTAGAAACTGTTCCCACGCTAAACTTTTTATGGCATCGTACAACTCCTGTTCATTTTCAGCCCTGAATTTGGCAATTGGAATCAATACCTTGAGAGCAGTGTGCAGATTCAAATTGCATTTGTACAAAAAACCCATGTCTCCCACAGCAGCAACTCCCCGCTTGAATGGGGTCACATCCTTACCACCCAGCTTTTTGAGCTCGTTCGCCAGCACTTCTTCCAAACCAAAAAAAGTGGTGAACTTGATTTCAAAGTCTTCTTTCTGAGTATAGGTGTATAAAAATTTCAAGAGAATAAAATTTCGTTGGTGTTGATCCGTATTTTTTCGGCAATGTCATCGGTTGGCAAATCGTTATCATCGCTACCGAAAGGATCTTCAATTTCCTCAGAAATCAGTTCCATGGAGGCAAAAGCATAAAACATCAACATCACAATAAAAATAGACCAATATCCAACGCTTAAGCCAAAAGTAAATGGCATGGTGATCACGTAAATAAAAATGATCTTTTTAATAAAAATACTGTAAGAATAGGGAATAGGTGTGCTGCGGATACGCTCACACGCCCCGCAAATATCGGTGAGTTCATTTATGTTTTGGTTGTACACCAAATAATCTATCGCGTGTTGACTGCGTGAGCCAAAGTACTTCATTATAAAAGCGGTAAGTTCACGGGCAATGTAGTTGGGTTTGTGATCGGCATTCAAAAAAGCTTCTCGGGTAAAGTCGTCATCAAACTGCAATAAGTGTTCAGACGTGTTGCCACGCAAGTGTTCCTTTAAACAAAGGGCATAGTTGCTAATGAGTAATTGCGCCTTCTTGCGCGAATACACGTCCTCCTTTGGAAACAAGGCATTCAGTTTAAGGGCCAGGTTTCTGGAATTGTTGATCAATGCTCCCCACAATTTTCTTCCTTCCCACCAGCGGTCATACGCAGAGTTGATACGAAACACTAAAACCAGTGAGATGATAAATCCGGAAATTTGATGGAACACACTTAAGTTGGGAGGCAAAAAGTTGCTGAGGTAGTGTTGCTCAACATACGATACCACAAAGGTGATGCCTCCCAGTAAAAACATGGCAGGAAACAAAATCCGCATCGTATCCGATTTATGGAAATGCAGAATGAGTTTTATCCAGTCCTTGGGATTATAGGTTACCATTTACCTTTGGAGAAATTGTACTTCACTAATGAGCTTGGTTAAAACGCTAAAATAACCTTTCTGATAATGGCTATACATGCATATAACTGCTCCTTTGTAATCACCAATGGTGGGGCAAAGCGTATAATGTCGCCGTGAGTTGGTTTAGCCAGCAAACCCTGTTCTGCAAATTGCAAACACACATCCCAGGCGCTTTTGCCATTTTTTTCTTTAATCACAATGGCATTTAATAATCCCTTACCACGAACTGCGGAAATAACATCACATTCGTTTTGCAGCTTTTTCATTTCTGCTCTGAAAATATGGCCCAATTCTTCAGCCTTGTCGGCGAGTTTTTCATCGTTCAATACTTTTAACGCTTCAATCGCCACAGCGCATGCCAGTGGATTTCCACCATAGGTACTACCATGTTCGCCGGGTTGGATTGTCAACATAATTTCATCGTTGGCTAACACGGCACTTACCGGCATCGTGCCACCGCTCAAAGCTTTCCCTAAAATTAAAACATCAGGCTTTACGTTTTCGTGATCACAGGCCAGCATTTTTCCTGTACGGGCCAATCCGGTTTGTACCTCATCGGCAATAAACAACACCCGGTATTTTGTGCACAGCTCGCGTACACCTTTTAAATACCCTTCATCAGGCACCACCACACCTGCTTCTCCCTGGATGGGCTCTACCATAAAAGCTGCTGTATTAGGATCCTGCAGTGCTGCTTCCAGGGCATTTAAATTATTGTATTCCACCAATTCGTACCCGGTCATAAAAGGACCAAAACCTTTGTATGAACTGGGATCGTTGCTGGAAGAAATTGCCGCCAAGGTTCTTCCCCAGAAATTGCCCTTTGCAAACACAATTTTGGCTTTGTTTTCAGGTACGCCTTTTACATCATAGGCCCAGCGACGGGCAAGTTTAAGCGCTGTTTCTCCGCCTTCCACTCCGGTATTCATTGGTAAAACCTTGTCGTATCCAAAATAGGAAGTAATGTACTTTTCATATTCTCCTAAAATGGCATTGTAAAATGCGCGTGAGGTGAGCGTTAATTTTTTTGCCTGTTCGGTTAAGGCTTTGATGATACGTGGATGGCAATGCCCCTGATTTACGGCGCTATAGGCTGCGAGGAAATCATAATACCGTTTACCCTCCACATCCCAAACGTAAACGCCTTCTCCTTTTTCGAGTACAACGGGAATAGGATGGTAATTGTGCGCACCGTATTGGTCTTCCAGTTCAATTAAGTGTTGGCTGCGTGTGGTAGTTTCGGTCATGGCAATGGGCTTTGATGCAGTAAATATACGGGAAAAAGCCGAGAGCGCCTTTGGGTTGAAAGCCTCAAAAGTTGGCCTTGTTATTTAACTTTACGCTTATAAGGCACTAAAGAGCGCTTTCAATTAATAATACTTATCTATCAAATACAAAAGCGCGCCAATGCCGCCAGCGCCGAGTTCCAGTTCACGTTTGTTTATTTTATCAAAGGTGTCGGCCGCTGTATGGTGAATGTCAAAATACCTTTGGGTATCGGGTTCAAAGCCTATGCAAGGTACCCCGGCTTTATCCAGTTCCGATATATCTGCTCCTCCCCCACCTTCTGAAATTCTGTCGACATAATAGGGTGTAAACAGGGGTTTCCAATTGAGCACTTTTGTGTACAGACCATTTGTGGTATCCACGCCAAATCCTCTGGGTGTGTATCCACCGGCGTCGGTTTCAAGTGCAGCGAGGTGTTTCTCCCCTTTCTCTTTGGCTGCTTTGGCGTAAGCTTTTCCTCCAGCCAGGCCGTTTTCTTCATTCATAAAGGCCACTGCCCTGATGCTGTGTTTGGGTTGTATTCCAAGCGCTTTAAATGCCGCCAGAACTTCTATGCTTTGCACCACTCCTGCTCCATCGTCGTGTGCCCCTTCGCCATTATCCCAGCTATCAAGGTGGCCACCGGCCAGGATAAACTCGTTGGGTTGTTCACTTCCGGTTATTTGACCTATCACATTGTATGAAAGCACATCGGGCAAAGTTTCGCAATGGGTTTCCAAGTATACTTCCAGGTTTTTATCCCGAGACATATCGTTAAGCAAATTGTTGGCAGAGGTATAGCCAATAGCTAAAGCCGGGATTTTTGTTTTTGAAACGCTGGTATCGTAGTTCATGTTTCCGGTATGCGGTTCATCGTCGGCAACAGACGTCATACTTCTTACCAAAACGGCTATTGCCCCATATTTCGCAGCATATGAAGCCCCACGCCCCCTGTATTTTACGGCCTCACCATAAGCCTGACCGGTTTTAACGTGCTTCTGCTCAAAAAACACATTATAAAACACAATTTTTCCCTTCACTTCCGCCTCGCCCAATCGTTGCAAATCTTCAAAACTTTTCACTTCAATTACCTTTGCTTTAATTCCTTTTGCGCCTGTACCCACAGAGCTGCCTAAAGCCACGCATGACAAAGTTTTGTGTTTTCCGCTAACCACGTAATTGCACACTTCCTTTTTTCCTCTTACCCAATGTGGCACCATGCAAGGTTGAAGAATCACCGTATCAGCACCGGCTGCATACATGGCTGTTTTGGCCCATTGAACAGCCTTTTCTGCCTGAGCACTGCCACTGATGCGACCACCAATTTTTTTGCACAGGTACTCTAAATTGCTGTAACACTTGCTTTGGCTCAGATAATAATCGTAAAGTTTTCTGAGTTGCAGGGTATCGTTGGTTTGGGCCTTACCGGAAATGCATACCGGTAAGAGAAAAGCAAATAGAATTTGATTTCTGCAAAAAGTCTTAATCATAACCTGAAATTATTTATTTGATCACTAAGGTGTCTATGAGTTGGTATCCGCAAAATCTGTTGATGTTGCCCATCAGTTCCTCTTTGCGGTATAGCAACTCTTGTTTTAGGGCCGGAGATGACAGGGTGATAAAAATGGTTTTTTCCCTGAAGGAAATTTCGCTGGTGTTTTTTGCGATCATTTCTCCAGCAATATCTTTCCAACTGTTTCGCACAGTAAATCGCGAAATTTTTACATCCAGGTGCTCCTCCCTGAGAATTTGCGTGATGGCATCACCCAACTTGATGAGATTTGATTTTTTTGCCAAACCTTTATAAGTACTTTTTTGGACCAGGGTTTTTTAAATTCTCAGAGGCATCGATTACTTTATTTTTTAACCCGGCTTTGAACACAAGCATTTTTTTCATCACCTCGGTATCAGATGCCCCTATAATTTGAGCGGCCAAAATACCCGCGTTTTGCGCGGCATTAACAGCTACAGTAGCAACAGGAACACCATTGGGCATTTGAACAATACTTAGCAAACTATCCCAGCCATCGATGCTGTTGCTGCTTTTTACCGGAACACCAATTACCGGCAGCGGGGTCATGGAGGCCACCATACCAGGCAAATGGGCTGCCCCGCCGGCTCCGGCAATAATTACCTGCAAACCTCGTTCGTGGGCCGATTTGGCATACTCCATCATCTTTTCAGGTGTGCGGTGAGCCGATACAATGTCCATCTCATAGGGAATTCCAAATTCTTTCACAATTTCTGCGGCTGCCTGCATGACCTGCAGATCAGAAGCGCTTCCCATAATGATGCCTATTTTAGGTGCTGCCATACTTTTGGTTTTAAATGTGTAAAGCGCGTTTAGCGGTAGCGTCTAAACATGCTTCTTTCATACTTTCGGTAAATGTGGGGTGCGCGTGACTCATGCGCGAAATATCTTCGGCACTGGCCCTGTATTCCATGGCCACCACTGCTTCTGCTATCATGTCGGCAGTGCGCGGACCTATCATGTGAACCCCCAGAATTTCATCGGTTGCTTCATCGGCCAGTACTTTCACAAAACCATCGGTATCCATACTCGCTCTGGCGCGTCCGCTCGCTTTGAAGGGGAAATTCCCAACTTTGTATTTTTTCCCTTGTTCCTTCAATTGTTCTTCGGTGTAACCAACAGCGGCTACCTCAGGCCAGGTGTAAACCACCCCGGGTATTAAATTGTAATTAATATGTGGTTGTTGTCCCGCCATGATTTCGGCAACATACACGCCCTCTTCTTCGGCTTTGTGTGCCAGCATAGCGCCCTTTACCACATCTCCAATAGCGTAGATGCCATCAACATTAGTTCGCAGGTGATCATCGGTTTCTATTCTTCCGCGATTGTCAACTTTCACTCCAATTTTTTCCAGGCCAAGGTTTTCAGTGTAAGGTTTACGACCTACTGACATCAAACAATAATCGCCCTTGAACTCCACCTTTTCATCCTTTGCATTCAATACAGACACTGTGACTTCTTTTCCGCTGCTTTTAACTCCTGTAACCTTATGTTTGAGGTAAAATTCGAAACCCAGATTTTTCTTTAATACACGCTGCAATTCTTTACTCAGTGCGCCATCCATACCCGGAATGATTCGGTCCATAAACTCAATTACACTGACTTTACTACCCAAACGACCGTAAACGCTGCCGAGTTCCAAACCAATCACGCCTCCCCCAATGATGATCAGATGCTTAGGAATCTCCGTCATTTCAAGCGCTTCGGTTGAAGTGATGATGCGTTTTTTGTCAATTTCGATTCCGGGCAAACTGGCCGGTTTGGATCCAGTGGCAATAATGCTTTTTGCTGATTCAATCACTTCTTGACTGCCATCGGCTTTTGTTATTTGTATTTTATTTTTTTCCAGAAATGAACCGTGACCCTGAAAAACCGTGATTTTATTTTTTTTCATTAAAAAGTTGATGCCGTCACAGGTCATTTTCACAACGCCACGCTTCCGTTCTATCATCTGTTTTAAATTCACTTTTGGCGTTTTGATTTCAATTCCGTGTTCTTCAAATGTATGCACTGCATTAAAAAAATGCTCACTTGAATCGAGCAAGGCTTTAGATGGAATACATCCCACATTCAGACAGGTGCCACCCAATGTAGGGTATTTTTCAATCAAGGCGGTTCTCATGCCCAATTGCGCGCAGCGAATCGCAGCAACATAGCCTCCGGGTCCTGAACCAATAACTGTTACATCAAATTTCTCCATAATCGCAGGTATTTTTCAATAAAAAAATCAAGCCCTAATTTACGCTTTATTTTGCAATGGCTTTTAGTTGCCGGCCTTTGAAAAAAATCGCCTTGCAAAATATAACAGTAGCAACAAACATGAAAACAATAGAGCAGAGTAAGAGATTACATCGCCAAAACGACTAAAGAAAGTGAGCTCTGTGTTTGCGTAAATGGTTTGCTCAATCACTGCCTCTTGCCACCAGTTGGTTGGTAAGAACACATTGCCGAATTCATCCAAAAAACAACTGATGCCTGTATTGGCCGAGCGGGCAATTTGTCTCCGGTTCTCTATAGCGCGTAATCGGGCATAATTCAGGTGTTGTTTGTACCCCGGGGTATCATCCCACCACCCATCATTGGTAATAATAAAAATCAAAGAAGCTCCGTTTCGAACGTATTCCGAAACATAATCCGAGTAAACACTCTCATAACAGATTACCGGAGCAATGGCTGTTTGATTGGTTTTATCCCTAAACACGGTTCTTTCTTTCTGTAAGCCAAGACTACCAACTGTACCGCCAAGGTCGAGAGCGAGATGTTCTAATGGTTTAAACAGAGCCGGAAATGGCATTTTTTCTACTCCCGGAACCAATTTGGATTTGTGATACACTTGCGATGAACTTGCATCGATATATATTGCGCTGTTGTAAACGTCGTAATGTAAACCTGAACTCTTATCGAAACGTGCTGTTGAAGTTAGTTTGGACGGATCTTCATAAAACTCGTAGGTGTTGCCTCCGGTAATAACCTTTAAATTGGGGAACTTCATGGTCAGGCTATCCCTGAACCAGCGCAATTCTTCACTTGTATTGAGGTGAATTTCGTTAATGTTATTAGTAATAAAGGTTTCCGGCAACACCATGTAGTGGGTTTGGGAAGTTAATTTGGGTACTGCCAGTTCAAGTGCTTTGAAAAACTGTTGTTGGTATTCCATTACAAATTTGAAGTTGTAAGGATCAACATTGGGTTGTACTGCAACACAGTTCAGAGGTTTGGCGCTTTTAGACAGAGGCGTTCTGGACACCATCAAAACATAGGACAAAAGAATGGGTAAAACAATTGCAAGTCCGATTTTAAACATGGCATTTCTGAACACCACAATTGGTTTGGTGTGGCGCATGGCCTGAAAAAACAAGAGGTTTACAATAAGTACCCAGGCCGTACCCCCTGAGCTACCCGTAAATTCGTACCATTGGATCCAACGGTGGTGAAACGCAAACACATTACCAAGGTTAAGCCAGGTCCAACTCAGATCCCATAAACTATGCGCATGTTCCCATGCCAACCATAGCGGCAACAACAGCCAATGCGACCATAAGCCGTGGAATCGTTTCCTGAGTGCCGAATACAACATAAATACCCAGCTCATCAACAAAGCGTTTGCAAGTATGGCCATACAAGCCCCGCCAAATGAAGCATAAACAATCCACCAGGTAACCAGGAGGTTCCAAATGAAAAAAGTAAGGTAGCTGAATGCCCAAAGTTTGAGTTTGGCATATGGGGCCTTTCCTTCTTCATTGGTTTTTTGTTCAAGAATGAGTAAGGGAAGCCAGGCTAAAAAGATCAAAAAACCAAGATGCCAGTACCAGGAAGCAGCCAGTAACAATCCGGATGTTATACTCAAAAGGAGTTTACGCATAGGAATACATTGGAAGAACCTTAATATTATGGATTTTTAGTTGAAAAACCCCAATATTGTTTAAATCTTGGCGAAATATTGAAGAAATACTGAGCGTTTCTGTGGCTTTAGGCGTATATTTGCAAATTGCCTTTTTTTATGGAAGAACCTTCTGTAACTCTCGAATCCCGAAAATTATACCCTTATCAGGAGGGTGCAGTAAACAACATCTTTAAGGAGTTGCTTGAACTCCCTCCGAATGCCAACCTGCTGTTTCAGTTGCCTACCGGTGGAGGAAAGACCATTATTTTCAGTGAAATCGCTAAGCGCTACATTGAAAAATTCGGACGCAAGGTGCTTATTTTAACACACCGTATTGAATTGGGAAAACAAACCTCTGCCGTGCTTTCTGAAGCCGGTATCGTAAACAAAGTCATTACCAGTGAAGTCAAACAACTTCCTCACCAAAGTCACTACCAAAGTTTTATTGCTTTGGTAGAAACACTCAACAACCGTTTGCAGGAAAACGACCAATTTGTTGAAGATATTGGATTGGTAATTGTTGACGAGGCGCACAACAACTCCTTCAGAAAAATATTTCACTATTTTCAGGATGTAAACATTCTTGGCGTAACAGCCACCCCATTGAGCAGTAATAAAAAACTGCCGCTATACCAGACTTACCAAAAATTGATTGTTGGCGAAAGCATATCAAACCTTATTGAACAAGGTTACCTTTGCGAGGGTCAGACCTTTTCTTATGATGTTAACCTGAGTTCACTGCGAGTGGGCAACAATGGTGAGTTTACCGTTGGTTCACATGAATTGTTATACACACAGGCCATCATGCAAAGTAAGCTGGTGGAAGCCTACGATGAAGTAGCTAATCGCAAAAAGACCCTCATTTTCAACGCGGGCATATTAACCAGCCGTGCTGTTTATGAAACTTTCAAAAGCAAAGGATATCCAATTCGTCACCTCGACTCCACTTTTAGCGATCGCGACAGGGTTGAAACTCTGGAATGGTTCAGAAACACCAAAGATGGTATTTTAACTTCTGTAAGTATCCTTACCACAGGATTTGATGAACCCGAAGTTGAAAACATCATCCTCAACCGCGCAACAAAATCGCTTACACTTTATCATCAAATGATAGGTCGTGGCAGCCGTGTATTGCCTGAAAAACGCACCTTCAATATTGTTGATCTGGGCAACAATTCCCGCCGCTTTAATTTGTGGCAATATCCAATTGACTGGAACCATGTGTTTGCCTCACCACATCTTTACCTCGAACAACGTTATAAAGATGAGTGGGATTACGAATTGGTAAACGATTACGAAATGCCTCCTGACATCAAGGAACGTTTTCTGAATTCTAGTGCAGAAGCATTCATTGTTCGTGACCGTTATCTGATGGCATTACGAAAAGGCAAAAAACCCCAAACCGTGGTTGAAGAAAGTTTAGAAGACCATTTTGCCCGCATCAAAGACAATGCCTCAGATTTTGATGAAGCCATAGAATTATTTGAATTGTTGGGTGAAGAGATGAAATACCGCATGAAACAGTTGGGTAAGTGTATTAACGCCAGTTCGAACCATACCGATTGGCAGGCCCAAACATACGCCAGCAAACTCAGAAGGCGTTTGATGACCTATTATGCCGAAAATGAATCCTGAACGCTGGTACCAAATCAGTGGCTACCTTTCCTTATTATTTGGTGTAATGGCTTCAGCCAGTGTTTACAAAATGACACTCTTGTATTATGGTATTCCTATTGCCATGGTTGGCTTTGTGTTTTCGAGCATTAACATCTTTCTTCAAACCAAACACGATTTTGAACCGGGTAAATTCGCAAAAGGCTATTTGGGCATGTTTCTTAGTTCCCTGCCAGTAATTTTCCTGATGCTAATGATCTTTAAATTTAAACCCAGTTAATGTCTTTGCGAAGCAGGTTCAGCGTGGCTTCCTCCGCCGAATTTTTTTCAGGCACAAAATTGTAGTCCCAACCAGCCGTTTTGGGCAAACTCATCAAAATTGACTCTACTCTTCCATTCGTTTCAAGCCCAAATTTGGTTCCTTTATCATACACCAGATTAAATTCCACGTAACGACCCCTGCGCAGCAATTGCCATTGTTTATTTTTTTCGTTGAACGTTTTACCTTGGTTTCGTTGGATAAGTTCGGTATACAGTGGGGCAAACGCAAGACCAACCTCTTTCCAAAAAGCCAGGTTGTCAGCGAAACGCATACCGTTGTTTTCATTTAATCTATCAAAAAAAATGCCACCAATACCACGCGTTTCGTTCCGATGTGAAATATAAAAGTAATCATCGGCCCAGCGTTTAAATTTTAGATAGTAGTCGGGATGATGTTTATCACAAACCGACTTCAGTGCTTTGTGAAATAAACGCGCATCCTCTTCAAAAATGTAATGCGGGCTCAGGTCAATGCCACCGCCTAACCAACGGGTGCCATTGTCCATTTCAAAATACCGCACATTCATATGAATAATTGGTACAAAGGGATTTTGAGGATGCAGAACTATGGAAACGCCACTAGCATAAAACTGAGGTCTAGAACTTGCGCTAATATTGCTTTGACTGCTGTGCTCCTTCTCCCTGAATAAAAATTCCGGAGCTTCTCCAAATACGGCACTGTAATTAACGCCCCCCTTTTCAAGCACTGCGCCATCCTTAATTACCCGCGTTCTTCCACCACCTCCTTCTTCTCGGGTCCAAACCTCTTCGATAAAACGCGATTGTCCGTCGGCAGTTTCAAGGGCAGAACAAATGCTATCCTGCAAACTCATAAGCCAGGAAGAAATATTCTCCTTGCTTATTTCCATCCTGTTTTATGCAATTTGTAATCTTGGTACCTGTATATATACAGTCCTCTGTTATCGAAGCCGGTACTTAAATCGGGGCGGGAGAATTTAAACCGCATGTGTGTCATCTCCATAGGGTAAAGATCCAACTTATGAATGTACTCCGGGCCATGCAATTTTAAATTCAAAAGGTAATAATACCCCACCTCAAACCCCATAAAAAAATACTCGCCTGGGCTGGTTGCCTGCATATTTACATACCTTTTTGTCAGCGACTCCGTGTAGGCACTATCAATAAGATTAAATTGATAAGGAAAGGTATAATTCAGATCGTTGAGGTATTCCTGATCAATGTTGTCGTTACTGCTGTTGTTTTCCCAACCGCAAAAAACAATGTCCTTGTCTTTTTTGAACATGGCCAGTTGCGTGATAAAGTCAGAGATCAAAACCTGATTTGTGCTCAAGTTAATAATGATATTTTTTACATTCGGCACAAAAGCTGACTTCACACCTTCAATACCTTTTACCAGGCGCAGGGAATCCTTGTTTGCGCGATCAGCTAACTTCACTCTCTCCATGAAGTATTTCTTAAAAGCGCTGACAAAGTTCGCATCCTTCTTGTCCTTGTCAGTAGAATTCACCAACATAACATTGCACTTTTCTTTCATGAGAGAATCGATACAATAGTCGGCCAAACCTTCAAGCAGGGTGAACTGTGATGGGTTTGTTTTCGATATGTACATATTGTTGTATAAGATTTTATTTTGCTGTGTGATAGGCGAAACAATGGGGATGTGAAATTCTTTGGCTTTTTTGGCAATGGCCTTAAAACCGTTGGCATACAAGGGACCGAAAATAAAATCATGATCCTTGAATTTTGCCTCATTGGTAAACTTTAATAAACCGAGGGAATCTTTGTCGTCAATATCATATAGTTCAAGATTAATGCTGAAATTTTTAGCGGATAAAGAATCGATAGCCAAACGAAAACCAAGATAGAAGTCAGTTGCCAGTGCCGGAACAGAAGGGAAAGCTGAACCTGAACGTAGAATGGCATTTAAGTCTAAACCCAAAGTTTGATCAAGTTTAAATGGCAAGGCCAGTGCCACATTGTAATTTTCTTTCCGGTCCTTAGACTGAGGTTTGAATAAAGAAGAGTCAACCAAGCTACTTTTTGGAGCCGGAGCCGCTTTTGGAGCTGTACCTGGCTTTACCATTGTTTTGGGTTTCACTTTTTCCCCAACAACAATCACCTGACCTTCTTTTAAACCCTGGGATAAAGCCGGGTTATAAGCAGCCAGCTGCCTTTCGGTGATGTTGTACTTTCGGCAAATGGAATAAATGGTTTCGCCTTTCACCAATTTGTGTGTGAGGTATTTTGAGGTGTCAGACGATGCTGTAATACTGGGTGTTTTTTCAGCAACCGGCGCATTCACAGGTATACGAATCTCCTGACCTGCCTTGGCTCCTTGTTTTAATTCAGGATTGTAGTTGTAAAGTTCTTCAACGCTGATCCCATACAATTTTGAAATGGCGTACAAACTTTGTCCTTTTTCGATTTTGTGAATGTAAAATTTTCGGTTTTCCTGCACCTGAATTGTTGTGGACTTATTTTGCCCAATAGCACAGTTCAGCTGAAACAAAACCAAAAAAAGAAAAAAGCAGGTATGGTGTTTTGTATTTGGCATTCTTTAAGTATAAGTGTGGAGAAGATTATTCCCACTCAATAGTTGCAGGAGGCTTGGAACTGATATCGTATACCACGCGATTAACTCCTTTCACTTTATTGATAATTTCGTTACTGATCTTGGCAAGAAATTCATAAGGTAAATGGCACCAATCTGCTGTCATGCCATCGGTACTGCTAACGGCCCTCAAAGCAACCACATATTCATACGTTCTTTCATCGCCCATCACGCCTACACTTTGAATTGGTAAAAAAATGGCACCGGCTTGCCACACACTATTGTATAGATCATGTGATTTAAGTCCGTTGATAAAGATGGCATCCACTTCCTGAATAATACGCACTTTTTCGGCTGTAACTTCTCCAAGAATGCGAATTGCCAAACCGGGTCCTGGAAAAGGGTGGCGGTTGAGCAAGGAAGGCTCGAGCCCCAATGCAGCTCCAACTCTTCTTACCTCATCTTTAAATAAACTTCTAAGCGGTTCTACTACCTTAAGTTTCATGTAGTCCGGCAGTCCTCCAACATTGTGATGCGATTTAATCGTAGCAGATGGCCCTTTCACACTCACGCTTTCTATCACATCAGGGTAAATTGTACCTTGTGCCAACCATTTTGCATCTTTTACTTGTTTTGATTCTTCGTCAAAAACATCAATAAACACTTTACCGATAGCTTTTCGTTTTTTCTCGGGATCGGTAAGCCCCTTTAATTCTTTGTAAAACTTTGTACTTGCATCAACCCCTTTCACGTTAAGTCCAAGATGCTGGTAGGAATCGAGTACTGTTTGAAATTCGTTTTTACGCAAAAGGCCATTGTCAACAAAAATGCAATACAGATTTTTTCCAATGGCTTTGTGAAGCAGCATGGCAGCCACCGTACTGTCAACTCCTCCGCTTAATCCCAGAATTACGCGATCATTCCCTAGTTTTGCCTTTAACTCGTTAACTGTTGTTTCAATGAAGGAAGACGGCGTCCAGTTGCCTGTGCATTTACACACATCGTAAACAAAATTTCGTAATATTTTGCTGCCTTCAGTGCTGTGAAACACCTCAGGGTGAAATTGAATGCCATAACTTTCCTCACCAGTTATGCTATACGCCGCTACTTTTACATCATGGGTGCTGGCTGTGATGGTATAATTGGCAGGAATGCTAAGGATGGTATCGGCATGGCTCATCCACACCTGAGAATCATTGACCACATCTTTAAATAAGGGGCAGGCATAATCTTTGATTTCCAGATGTGCCCTACCATATTCTCTTGAGTTTGATTTTCCCACTTCTCCCCCATAAAAATGCGATAGAAATTGGGCGCCATAACATACGCCAAGCAGGGGTAATTTGCCTTTAATTTGGTTTAAGTCAGGTTTTGGTGGATTTTCTTCCCTAACGCTGTGTGGACTACCCGATAAAATCACGCCCTTGATTTCGGGGCTTATCTCCGGTACTTTATTGTAAGGATGGATTTCGCAATAAACATTCAGTTCTCTTAACCTCCGCGCAATCAACTGAGTATACTGGGAACCAAAGTCCAGAATTAAGATTTGCTCCTGCATAGGGCACAAAAATACGATTAAATTTCGCTTCAGACCCGACCACCTGCCGGCTTAGGCAATTTTAAGATTCCCATTTTTTTGTTGGGTAGGAAAAATATGTATATTTGCACTCTCAAAAATTGAGGAGTTCGGGGTGTAGCGTAGCCCGGTATCGCGCCACATTTGGGATGTGGAGGTCGTCAGTTCGAATCTGGCCACCCCGACGAACACCAAAAGCCTTTCACAAAAGTGAAGGGCTTTTTTGTTTTGAACGAAGAAAGAGCTTTCTCTTTCGTAGTGAAAAAACAAAAAGGCCCATTTTTTGCAAAGCAAAAAAAGGCTTTTGGTAATCGCTACACCCCCTTACCCAGATCAGCGCAGCTAATCTGGCCACCCCGACGAACACCAAAAGCCTTTCACAAAAGTGAAGGACTTTTTTGTTTTGATCGAAGAAAGAGCTGGCTCTTTTGAAGCGAAAACCAAAAAGTACAAGGCCTAAACAATAAAAAAGCCTTTCTGAAATTTCAGAAAGGCTTTCTTTTTTTAGCGGTCGAGGTCGCCGTAATCAAGTTTGGTTTTTTTGATCGAAAGCACGATTCGAAGAATCAGGATCAAAAATGGAATGTACATAAGCACCTTTGGTAAATCGAAATGTACCAAAATTACCTCTCCTTTTCGTTTTAAACGTTCAGCAATGAGATACATCGCAGGAACTACCAATAAGGTCAAAATTGTACCAAACAATAAACCAAAAATCATTGTCCAACTCAACGGCCCCCAGAACACTACATTGTCACCACCAAAGAAAAGGTGTGGATTTAACTCAGTAAATAACGTTTCGAAATTAATATTTAAGCCTACAGCCAATGGGATTAATCCAAGTATGGCAGCCGTGGCCGTTAGGATAACAGGCGTCATGCGTGTTCGCCCGGCTTCTACCGTGGCTTTATATAAGCTCATTCCTCCTGCTCTTGCGTATTCGGCAAATTCAACCAGCAAAATACCATTCCTCACCACGATCCCTCCAAGCGCAATAATACCCACACCTGTCATAACAATACTCATGTCCATTTTGAACGTGGCTACGCCAATTAAAACACCGACAACACTTAGCAAAATCTCAGACAGGATAATTACAGTTTTACCTAAAGAATTAAACAAGCCTAAGAGCACAATCATCATTAACGCAATGGCGATTAACATGGCTCTGCCCAAAAACGCCATGGTTTCCTGTTGCTCTTCTTCCTGCCCTGCAAACTTCACCTTAACATTACCACTGGCTTTGTATTGCTCCATTACTTTTTGCAGCTTCGCCACTACTTCATTGGGGTTATACCCTTCTTTTACATCAGAAGACAGTGTGATGACCCTTTCGTTGTTTTTGCGCTTGATCCCTGCATAAGTATAATCGTAACGGATGTTACACACAGCCGAAAGCGGTACACTTCTTACCATTCCGCCCATGTTCATGTCGCGATAGGTAATACGTAAATTTCTGATGGTCTCAATGTCAACTCGCTGGTCGTACAGATAACGCAACTGCACAGGGTATTCATCATCTACATCCCTGAATTTAGTGGCTTCCACTCCATACACAGCGCCTCTGATTTCCATAGCCAGTTGATAGGTAGAGATGCCTTCCATGAGTGCTCTTTGTCTATCGATATCAAACACTATCTCCGGTTTGTTGCTCACAAAATCCGATTTCAGGTTATCCACCCCTTCAACATTGGCCTCATTCAGGAATTTTTTTAGTTCCGCAGCGGTAGTTACCAATTCGTCAAAATCATCTCCACTAATTTCAATACTGATTGGCTTGGCCTGAGGAGGGCCATTTTGCTCTTTGTTCACATTAATTTCTGCTCCCGGAAGATCCCATTTAAGTGATTGTAATTTGCTCAAATAGGCTGATGTAGATTCTCCCTTTCTGGATTCAAACTTCACAAAATTGATAGCAATCTTTCCTTTATTCGGATAGGAATTCTGGTCACCGTCGGCGGGATCGGTTACACCAATGGTAACATTGCTGATCATGGATTCAACAATGGGGTTATTTTCTCCAATGACAGTGTATACTTTCTTTTCCACCAAACGCATAACGCTATCGGTTACAACAGGATCGGTTCCTTCGGGAAGTTTGAGGTACACATAAATGTTATTGGGGTCGCCCTGTGGGAAAAACACCACCTTAGGCGAACGTATGGCAAAAAACACCAACGAACCAATAAACAATAATAAAACATACAGCAGTACTTTCCATGGTTTTCTTAAACACCACTCCAGGGCTTTCACATAAACGTTCACAAAAGCAGGCCAAACTCTGAATTGCCAGGCTTCAATTACTTTATACAGCCAAAGACGGTTAAGTACTAAAAACAAGGCCAGAAACACGATAAAATTGCCAACACCCACATGGCCGCTAATGTATGCAATCAAAGCTACCAGAGCATACAGCACCAATTGCATTTTTGTTTTTTTGGTGAGTTTACCATAGCCTTTGGCTTCTTCTTCGTGGGTTTTCATAAAATCCACTGCAAAAACCGGATTGATTATATAGGCTACAGCAAGTGAAGCAAGCAGGGAAATGATTAAAGTAATTGGAAGGAAGTACATAAATTTTCCAATGATTCCTGTCCAAAATGCAAGTGGTATAAATGGCGCAAGTGTGGTAATTGTGCCTGAAAGTACGGGCATAAACACTTCTCCCGCCGCCATTTTTGCTGCGGTTTTAATATCCCGTTTCCCATTAGCAAATAAGCGATGGGTGTTTTCAATTACAACAATAGCATCGTCTACCACGATACCCAGCGCCAATAAAAAGGCAAACAACACAATCATGTTAAAGCTGAATCCTATGCTTGGCATCAGCAAAAACGCAATGAACATAGACAGAGGCACTGAAAGGGCAACAAACAATGCGTTTGTTACGCCCATAAAAAACATCAATACCAAGGTAACAAGTACAAATCCGATAATGATGGTATTGATTAATTCGTGAAGCGTAGTTTTTGTTTGATCACTCTGATCGCCGCTGATCGTAACTTCAAGACCTTCAGGAAAATTATTTTCCTTCATGTCGGCTATTACATCCTTAATTTTATCAGCAGCATCAATTAGGTTCTCTCCCGATCGTTTGATTACGTTAAGGGTGATTACGTTTTTTCCTTTGGAACTCGAATAACTTTCTTTCTCCTTAAATCCATCTTTCACCTCCGCAAAATCCTTTAAGAATAATTTAGCTCCTGAGGCAGAGGTAACCATGATGTTCTCAATTTCGAGAGGTGTTTTAAATTCACTTTTTATGCTTAGCGTAGGCTTCATTCCGTTTAATGGAACATTACCTCCGGTAATAGACAAATTCTCCTGACCAATTGCCCGCTGTATATCACCTAATGTAAGCTGAGCCGCCTGCATTTTATACGCGTCGAGATTCACTTGTATTTCGCGATCCAAGGCTCCTACCATTTTGGCTTCATTGATCTCTTTTAAGCCTTCTATTCTATCCTGAAGATCTTCAGCGTATTTTTTCAGCTCCTTCAATTCAAAATTGCCTGCCACATTGATGTACATGATTGGTATCTCAGAAAAAGCAATCTCTTTGATTACAGGTTCACTAGTAAGTACCTGAGGCATATCGGTGCGGGCTTCATCCACTGCATCTCTCACTTTTTGCTTAGCCACATCTACTTTCACATCGGTGTGAAATTCAACCACGATTACCGATACGTCCTGTAACGAATTGCTGGTGAATTTTTTCACACCCGAAATCGACTTCAGTCTTTTTTCAATTGGCCTAGTAATTGTATTTTCAATGTTGGTTGGCGAGTTGCCCCCATTCACTGTACTGATAAAAATGGTAGGCACAGTGATATCTGGAAAATTCTCCTTTGGAAGAGAATTATAGGCCATGATACCTGCTATGGTAATAAAAATTGTGAGCAGGTAAACCGTAATTTTGTTTTCGATCGCCCAACTGGAGGGCTTAAATTCTTTGAATTTTTCTAACATAGCTTTTGATTTAGTGCTATTGACTGAATTTATTTTTGTACGGTAATGTTATCCCCATCAATTACCAGGTCGTACCCTTTCACAATTAATTGGTCACCCTCATTCAATCCTGAAAGTAGTTCAGCGTGGCCACTGTACTCTCTGCCTATGGTAACGGTTCTTTTTACAGCTTTGCCTTTTTCTGCTACCAACACATAATTACCTGTTGAAGATTTTTGAATAAACTTAACCGGTAACACCACACATGGTTTAGGAGAACTGTAATCGTTTATTTTCATTTTGGCCACCATGTTCGGGTGAAGTTCCTCGCTGGTGTTTAACATGGCTTCAACTGCGAATGTTCTGTTAAGCAAATTGATGGTACGAGAGGCGTAGTTAATTTTCGATACAATTGAATCATTCTTGTCGGGGAAATAAATCAACACCTCATCACCGGTTTTAATTCGTGACGAATAACTTTCAGCCACATCGGCCTTAACTTTAAGGTTCGAAAAATTCACTACAGTGATGGCGTTCATACCGGGCGCAACAGTTTGCCCGATCTTGATGTTCACCCCGTCAACTGTACCATCTATGGGAGAAACAATTTTGCTCATGCGAAGTTGTTCTTCGAGTGTTGCCATTTTTTTCTCCAGGCTTTCTTTATTGCTTTTGGCCTGCAAGTATTGGAGTTCAGTGCCAATTTTCTGTTTCCATAATTCATCCTGCTTTTCGTACACCTGTTTCACCAGTTCGTAATTGGTTTGCAGGTCAGAAATTTGCTGTTGTATCATGCGTGAATCTGTTTCTGCTAATACCTGGCCCTGAGCAACTTTGTCTCCTACCTTTACATTGATTCGTGTTACTGTGCCCGGCATGCCGCTCGATAAAAACACATTTTGGTCGGCGTCAACATGAGCCTGAACTTCAATGTATGTTTTAAAAATACGCGGTTGAATAGTGCTTACTGCCACTTCTGTGGCCCGAAGTGCCGAAGCAGTGGTATCGGTTTTAGCCAATTCACCTTCCAGTGCAGCTATTTTAGCATCCAGGGCTGTTCGCTCGCTTTTGAGTTGTTCAAGTTCCGCTTTTGGGTCTGTGCCAGCGCACGACACCATAAAAATTGTAAGCAGGATTAAGGTGTTCGTTTTTAAAAGATTGAAAACTGTTTTCATATTAGGATTGGTTTTGGATATTCGGATATTAGTTAACGGGTTTATTTTACAAGAGTTCCTTTTGCCTTCAAATAATCAACCTGGGCAACAATCAAATCGTAAACGGCACTTAAAAAGTTGATCTCAGCCTCACGGTATGCTGCCTGAGCGTATATTACATCGAGGTTGGAACCCACGCCGGTATCGTATTTCACCTTTGAGGTTTCGTAAATGTCTTTGGCCAGGTCTTTGTTTTTTCTTTGTGTTTCAAGTGTTATTAAGGCATTTTTGAATTGCATGTTGGTGTTGGCGACTTCCACGTCGATTGACCTTTGAAGAAAATCGAGGGAATTGGTGGTTTTTTGAACTTCAAGTTTGGATTGCTGGATTTTATAGTGTTTTTGTCCGCCACTGAAAATCGGCACATTCAACGTTGCCCCTATCATGCGGATGGGGTACCAAGGCTGATCGATATCAAATACATTAAATTTCGTGCGCATGGCTTGCTGTTGCAATGAAGCATAGGCAGCCAAACTAGGTAAATACTGGTATTTATTGCGCTTTAATTCCAATCCATTGATGTTCATTTGGGATTGCAGAATGGAAAATTCAGGACGAGATTCGTAATTCACTTTTTGTTGCTCCTGAGAACTCATGTCAATTATTAAATCGGCATCAATGTTATCAGTGAGGGTAATGGGCATCGCCAAATCATACCCCATCTGGTATTTCAACAGAGTTTCGCTGATACCAACATACCGATCGAGCTTTTCTTTTTCTGCCAATAGGTTATTGTAGGTTAATTCCACGCGGTCTACATCCAGCTTTTCGGCAAAACCTGCGCCATTCAAAGCTTTGGTGTCGTCGAGCAATTTTTTAATACGTTCGATGTTCGCCTCAATAATCTTTAAGCGTTCTTTTACAATTTTTGCACCGAAATAGGCTTTGGTAATGGTGGCATGTGTTTCAACTTTGGTGCGGCGCACATTTTTTTCTGAAAGTGCTACAAATTCTTTTGCCGCCTGCAAGCCCACCAGGTAATCGGTGTTAAATAGTATTTGTGAGATTGAAAGTCCAAATGAAGCATTGTACTTTACGCCAAACTGCACAGCAACAAATTGATCGTCGGGGGCAGCTGGGTTAAACGCTTTTGCAGGTATTACAGAAGTTGGAATAGTAAGATAATCCTTTACATCAGCACTTGCGTTGATCTGTGGAAGACCAATGCCGGTATATTCTTTGTTACGGTATTTGGCCGCTTCAACATCGAGTGTTGAATTGATGTAATTTTGGTTGTGCTCCAAAGCATAATCAATGGCTTCCTGGAGCGTAAAAGCCGTTTTTTGTTCTTTTTCCTGTGCATACATGCCGGCAGTCATTAAGAAAGCAGCCATCAGGAAGAGTTGTTTGAGTGCAGGGTTGGTATTTTTCATAGAATAGTTATTATACAGTTATTCTTTTTCGTTGAGTTTTTTGTAATGGTCCAATAGCTTGTGCCCTTTTTGTGTTGAAATACCATACACAAACAGTTCGAGAAGGTTCTGGCTCGATTGCACCAGCGAAATTTTTTCAAAGGTGAAGTAGTTGCCAAACATGAGCATTTCTATTTGCGAAAGGCGGTATTTGGCAATAAATTCCACATCCAAATCATCCCTGTAAAGACCAAGTGTGATACCTTTGTTGATGTTATCAACCACATTTCTAAATGCACAGGTTTCTTTAAACCTTTGGAATTCGTTGTACGCCACAGGGTAGTGTTTCTGAAGATCCATAAAAAATATGGGGTTGATGTGTTGCATCATTTCCCTCAACTTGTCAGATAAAAGCATGATCTCATGAATGGGATCTTTGGCTCTTCTGCTAAGTTCATCGAAATCCTTCTCGTGCTGTTTCACCTCACACAAACACAGCTGATTAACCAGATCGTCTTTTTCTTTGAAATACTGGTAAATGGTTTTTTTCGACATGCCCAATTCCTTTGCAATGTCATCCATCGTGACATGTTTAATGCCAAACCTGAAAAACATGTGTAATGACGTTTGCAATATTTTTTCGTTCGCTTCCATATTTCCGGCGCAAAACTATGGAAACTTAAAATGGCTTACAAGTTTCCATGCCAAAAAAATATTTTGCATCTTTACATAATGGTGCAGGCAAAGCAGGGAAAATTGAAGCGGCTTGGTGTTTTATTAAGGCGCAAATACCGTCTTATATTGCTGAATGACACATCATTAGATGAAAAATTCTCGCTTCGGCTATCCCCTTTACATATTTTGATTGGGATTTTGGCCTTAACAATTATTATGACAAGCCTGGTAATAAGTTTGATCGCTTTCACAGGCTTGCGCGAATACATTCCCGGCTACGGCACCACCGAAGAACGTCGCCAAATGTTGATCTTAAGTCATAAAGCCGATTCGCTTGAAAAAAAGGTACAGGCCCGTGATGCGTATTTGCAAGGTCTATTGACCGTTCTTACCGAATCAGGAACGGAAACCAGTAAACGGCCTGCAAGAGACAGCAGCGGTAAATATGTGAAATTAAATACCGAACCATCCAAAGCTGATATGGAGTTTCGTAAAGAATTTGAATTAACCAAGCAAGACAATACCCTAACTCAAAGCCCAAACTTCAGCTCCCAATTGCAAAATCAGTTGTTTTTCTCCCCGGTAAAAGGTATTGTGACCCGCTCTTTTGACCCCAGTAACTCACACTTCGGCACTGATATATCAACCAAAGAAGACGAACTCATCAAGGCCACATTAGATGGCACAATTATTTACAGAGGATTTACAGCCGAAGACGGCAACATTATTCAAATTCAGCATAGCAACAATGTGGTAAGTCTCTACAAACACTGTTCAACTGTTTTAAAAACAACCGGAGAAAAAGTGAAATCAGGAGAAGCGATTGCAGTTGTAGGAAATACAGGTGAAAACAGCAAAGGAGCGCATTTGCATTTTGAACTTTGGTTCAATGGAATTGCAGTTAATGCTCAGGATTTTGTGACCTTTTAAAATACGCTTCAGCCAAAAGAAAGGTATTAAAAAAGGCAAAAAAAGTAACTCCTGCCTGCGTTTCAACAGTATCTTCAGCAAGAAAAGATACCAAATACACCAACATAAACCCAAAATACACTTTCGATAAGCGGCGCTTTAATTTGAAAGGAGGATAAAATAAGCTGTAAAAAAACACCAACAAACCAATTAAGCCGAGTGCTACTGTGATGGTTAAAAATTGGTTGTGTGGGCGTTTGTGCCAATCCTTATCCAGGGGAGAATGTGAATTACGGTAACTTTGTTCCATCTCGTGTTGCACATCTCCGGTGCCAACCCCAAACCAAAGGTGGTGATGGATGGTAAACAGGGCGGCCTTCCAAAAATAATAACGCATGGTAACCGAATTGCCGTTAATGTTTCGATTCGACTTAAAATCATCGTATTCATTTACCAGTTCATACACTCTTTGGTGCATAAACGACCATTGATTGTATTGGTGATTGGGCACATTGTGTTGGATGTTGTTGATGTCTTCTTCACTCAATGCCATCACACCAACAGAGTCCTTATTCAAACCCAGGCCGGCCATATACCTGATAAGAGCTTCGTAACGTTTCATATTATACATCGTATGATGCGAAAACGAATCCTCAGGACAACGTAATTTCCATGTTCGTTGCAATTCATCAATTTGGATATTGATGTATATATAATGACCGTTTTCTTTTTGACCGGTGGAATCAAAGTGAATATAAATATTACCTGCCACTGATTGTTTCAATACCTCATTATTCGGTACTTTGCGCGGTTCAAGTTGTTGTGTATACACATCTTCCACAAAATTCGAACCCAGGTAAATCACAGTAATTGCCATCACTAACACCAGCGCCTTATAAACCAGTTGCAATTTGCTAACGGCATAAACACAGGTCATCATCAATAGCAAAGCTAAAATCACTACCCCGGTAGCCAAACCCAGTAGAAAAAGCACCATAACAAAATACAGAGCGATGGCAACATACAGCCATTTTATCCTATTGGTTATTTCACCGAAAAACAAACGGGTGCAAACCAGAATTCCAAGGTTGAGATACAAACCTAAACGGATGTGACTCATAAAACGAGACGTGTTACGGCCGATTTCATTTTCGTGTAAACCAAAACTGTAAAACAAACACCACACCGTGTTAACCAGGCATCCAACAAGAAAAGCCTGTAGAACCAGCACATTTTCTTTGTTGTTGAGCGGGTTTGAACTGAACAGCACCAAGGGAAGTATTAAAAGCGGCAATTTGATCTGAAGGTCTTTTATACCCATCGCAAAATCGGCGCTGTACATTAATCCTAGAAGATGAATGGCGAACACCAACTCGAGAGCCCAAAACACTTTGTTGTACCTAAGGCGCCGCCATTTTTCTGCAAAACCGCCTTCGAGCAACCAATTAATGAGTAAGATAAATTGTGGTACCGAGGTAGGTACAGCACCCAGCATGATTCCAAAACCCATTGACACCATTCCGAAAAGAAAAAAGAAACGGTGTGCTCCTGCTGGAAAAAACATCTCTCAGAGAATTAAATAAGGTGGAACAATACACAGGTGGAAAATCCTGAGAGAATAACCGGGCATTTGAATGGCGTGAGATTAATTTCCAAAATCAGACAAAAACTTAATACGCATGATTCGAATTTCTTCTTCCTCGTAATCGTTTTCACCCAGTTCTTTTAAAGCCGCACTAACACTATCTGTATCGCTTTCCCTAAAATACGCGATAATTTCTTCTTGCTTTTCTTCGTCAATCTCGTTCTGAATAAAATAATCAATGTTTACTCTGGTGCCTGACTCAACAATGGTTTCAATTTCCGTCAACAGGTCCTGCATGCTCAGGTTTTTACTTCTTGCCATATCACGCAGGTTAATCTTACGGTCGATATTTTGAATGATATACACTTTTAAACCGGATTTGTTGACTACCGATTTGATGACCATATCTACAGGCCGCTCTATTTCATTCTCTTCAACGTATTTTTTTATGAGCTCAACAAACGGCTTACCATATTTTGAAGCTTTACCAGCCCCTACACCACCTATTTTTGTCAATTCATCGATTTTCACAGGATACTGGATGGCCATTTCCTGCAAGGATGGTTCCTGAAAAATAACGTAAGGCGGCAGGTTTTTGGCTTTTGCGGTTTTTTTCACCAACTCTTTCAGCATACCGTACAGTACCTCATCTGTTGCCTCGCTTCCGCCTTTTCCACCATAGGCAATATCATCATCTGAACTGTCTTTATCAAGATTACTATAATCGCTGTCTCTGGTGAACTTTATGCTGTGCGGTTTTTTCAGAAACGCTTTGCCCTTATCGGTTACTTTTATGAGACCGTAATTTTCAATGTCTTTGGATAAATAACCATTCACCACAGCCTGCCTTAAAACCGATTGCCAGTGACGATCGTCTTTATCATCTTCCAAACCTCGGCTCCATGATTCCGTTTTATTATGCTTATAAGATTTAGAAGTTGCTGTAAGGTTACCCATGAGAACATTCAACACATCTTTAATCTTGTGTTTTTCTTTTATTTCCAGCACACATTCCAAGGCCAGTTCAAGATCTTCCTTCGCTTCAAACCGTTGTTTGGGGTGACGGCAGTTATCGCACATGGCGTTGCATTTTGCTTCTTCAAACTCTTCACCAAAATAATGCAATAAAAACTTGCGTCTGCAACTGCTGGTTTCAGCGAAAGAAGCGGTTTCTGCCAGCATTTGTTTACCGATCTCCTGCTCGGCAACCGGTTTGTCTTTCATGAACTTTTCGAGTTTCAGGATATCGTCGTAGCTGTAGAAAGTTAAACAATTACCTTCACCACCATCTCTGCCCGCGCGTCCGGTTTCCTGATAATACCCTTCAAGTGATTTTGGGATATCGTGGTGAATTACAAATCGTACATCGGGTTTATCAATTCCCATCCCAAAAGCAATGGTAGCAACAATAACCTGCAGTTCTTCCATCAAAAACATGTCCTGAGTTTTGGCTCTTTCTTTTGCATCCAGGCCTGCATGGTATGGAGCGGCTTTCACGCCATTGACTTTCAGCGCCTCAGCAAGTTCTTCTACCTTTTTACGGCTGAGGCAATACACGATGCCGCTTTTGTTTGGGTTTTGTTTGATGAACTTTACTATTTCCTTAAAAACGTTTTGTTTGGGGCGAATCTCATAATACAGGTTATCGCGGTTAAATGAAGATTTGAATACCTGAGCTTCCATCATACCCAGATTTTTCTGAATATCCTGTTGCACTTTAGGTGTGGCGGTAGCAGTAAGCGCTATAACCGGTACTCCACCCACGGCATCGATGATGGGCCTCAATCGCCTGTATTCAGGGCGAAAATCATGCCCCCATTCTGAGATACAATGCGCTTCGTCGATGGCAAAAAATGAAATTTTAAACTCCTTAAAAAATAGAATGTTTTCTTCTTTGGTGAGTGTTTCAGGTGCGATATAAAGCAACTTGGTTTTTCCTGAAAGCACATCCTTTTTTACTTGTGTAATATCACTTTTATTAAGCGAAGAGTTGAGAAAGTGAGCGATGCCATTTTCATTACTAAACCCCCGAATGGCATCGACCTGATTTTTCATGAGTGCAATGAGCGGGGAAACCACAATAGCCGTTCCTTCACTCATAATTGCCGGCAATTGGTAACACAAACTTTTACCACCGCCTGTTGGCATGATCACAAAGGTATCCTCCCCTTTAAGCAAGTTTTTGATGATCTTTTCCTGGCTGCCTTTAAAACCATCAAAACCAAAGAAATTTTTTAATGCGCTTAACAATTCTGCTTTATCTACCTCTGCAATCATACTTTTGACTGATTAAATGATGGGTTTGGATGAGTGAACCGTATTTCTACTCAAAAACCTAATCCCTTTTAAAGATATAAAATAAATCAGGAAACCGACAAGTATTTTTCAAAATTTAGTTTTAATCCCCCTTAAATTCAGGGCTATTACCACTCGTATAGCGTTTAGAGGTTCAGGTCGAATCGTTTGTAGTGGCGGAGCAATACCACAATAAAAAAAAGCGAGAAAATCTGACCTGAATAGAACATCAAACCCTTTTGATCGAGAAGCAAATCCAAAACTGTACGTAAAAAATAACTGCACAAAAAAAGTTCTGTCCCCCAACGTTTCAAGTACCAAATACCTACATAGGCCATAAAATTGGCAGCAACCAGTAAGCCCGAAATGGCAGGCATAAACAAGCCCAGCTTTTTTACCTGTGGAGAAAACACCTGAGGGAATGAGATCACTATGGAACTATATCCCAACACACACAAAACGGCTATGAGTTTAGGACGTTTCATCAATTGCTACGGATGGCTTCAACAGGATCGAGTTGAGAGGCTGTGTATGCAGGAACAAACCCACTGATGATGCCTATCAACACCGATATACTCAAACCCAAGATGATGTTGGCGCCACTCAGTACAATTTCCATTTCTATGGCACTATTCGCCAACAGGGTCATTAAATACGTTAGCATTAAACCAAAACCCCCTCCAATCAGGCTAAGCATAATACTTTCGCACAAAAACTGAAACAGGATAAAGCTGTTTCGTGCACCTAAACTTTTTTGAATGCCAATGATGTTGATGCGTTCACGCACCGAAACAAACATAATGTTGGCAATGCCAAACCCCCCTACCAGAATAGAAAACCCACCTATGATCCAGCCCGCCACCCCAATTACGGTGAACAGGGCATCAAACCCCTGGCTAAGCAGTGAAATTTCATTTAAAGCGAAGTTAGGTTCAGCAAGAGGTTTTAACTTTCTTATACTTCTGAGTATGCCTGTTAGTTCATCAATCATTTCGGCATTTGAAACCCGGGGTTTGGCTTTGGCATAAATCACCGGATCGGCGTTCATGGAGCGGGGATCGAGGATGTAACGCGCAAAATTAAATGGAATGTTGACCTGATAATCAAAACTCACACCAAGCATACTTTCACCTTCTTTTTTAATCACTCCAATTACCTCTGCCTTTTGACCGGCAATTTTTATTTCCTTTCCAATGGGATCTTCATTTGGAAATAAGCCTTTGGCAATTTCGCTACCAATAATCGCCACATGGTAACCGGCATCCGTTTCATTTCGTGTAAAATACCGCCCCTCACTCAAATCAAATGATTTGATCCTGTAATAGTCATACGACACTCCTGCAACCACGGCGTTTTCAATTGCATTAGATTTGTATTTAAGCGTTCTCCGGCCACCAAGTCGATAGGCAAGTGCTTCTGTACTTTTGCTGCGTTTCGCAATCTCATCCAATTCGTAGTATTGTGGTGTTGGCCGATTGATGTATTTCCACCAAGGGTAATCGGGGCCAAATGACCAGGGCCATTTTTGAATGTATACCACATTGTTGCCAAGCGACTGAAGACTGCCGCGAATGTTGCCCTCCAAACTGTCAACAATGGTAAACACAAGGATAATGGCAAAAATACCTATGGTAATGCCTAATAAACTGAGGGTAGACCGTAATTTATTGGAAGCAAGAGATTGCCAGGCAAACAACACACTTTCTTTGAACAACAACCAAAGCATGGCTTAAAGTTACCAATTGTTTGCAGGCTTCTGTTTTAATTGGGATAGACGGCGAATGACAGGGATTTATTTTTTCTCTATGGGTTGAACGGGTTTGTTTTCGGATTCGATGAACCGTTTTTTTTGACGTTTCCGTAAGAGGTAAAGCACCGATGACAAAAGAAAAAATGCAAAGAAAAACAAAGCACTGTCATTGTCTTTGATAAGCAGAAAAAAAACCACGCAAGCCATCCCAAGCAGTGCTGCAACCAGCCATAGGCGTTCAAGAAATGTAAATATTTTAAGTTGTGTTGCTCTATCCATCATTCTTCAATTGAATTTGACCTGTAACCTGTTTTAACTCGTATTTAGAAAAATCCTGATTGCTTTCCATGCCTTTGCCCATAATAATTTCGGTAGCGGTAGTAATTCTTACAAATGCATCGGTGTATATGCGCCTGGTAGTTTCATCCCAAACCAAACGCTCAGTTTCAAGTTTCGTACCCTCGGCATTTACCACTTCTACCGCGTATTTTACTTCCATGCGTTTGCTGTTTTCGTAGCGTACGCCATAATTTGCTTTTAATGTAGCACTCACTTTTTCGGCTTCATCAAAAAACGTCACAAACACCCCTTTAGGCAAAATGGTAAAAGGTTCGCTTACATTATCGGTAAACACAAGCATTCGGTTGGCCGACACCATGATTTTAAGTTTGGCGCTATCGGTATAAAGCATGGTTACCGTATCGCCAACCTGGTTGGGGCTCAGTTGGGTTTTTGGCAAAGCCATCACATCCCGCAGGTCGTTTGTGCAGGAAGTGAATGTCATACACAACAGCAAGGCCAATATGCAACGCAACAGCAACAACTTAATCGTATCGGTATTTTTGGAACCACTTATCGGAGAAGGTGAAACCAATGTTTAATCTCCAGAAATTTTCCATGATAAGGCCATTTTCTGTGGTGCCCATTTTGCCAAAAGTAGCTCCCAGGTGTACCATAGAAGAAAGTCGCCCAACACCAACAGGCAAACCCAATCCGGCTGACACACTGTAACTTTTTATTAGTGTATTGTTCACTTGCACATAGCCAGTTTGGTAATTTGCTCCCATCCTGTAATTCACCCGCTTAAAAAATGAACCAGATCCCACGGCGTATTTTTCAGGCACAAAATACGCGCCAATTGCGAAACGTTGATTTTGTTTTAAAGTGGAAACATTATCCAGGTATTGAAAATTCTGCCATTTGGTGATGGCGTAGTCAGCAACAATGTTCAGCTTCTCACCTTTTTTAAATCCAATCCCAAATCCCTGTTCAAAAGGCAGGGTAACCGATGCCGGCTCATCCTCCTTATAAAATACGGTATCCACTATAAATTCATTTCCCCCAGAAATGCGATAATTGTAAGCCATTGCGCTATATACCGTATTCAAGGAATTGCTGAGGTTAAAAGTATAACCAAAGGTGAATTTTACCTTTTCGTTAAGTGCTCTTCTTTTGCCCGATGAGGTTTTGATGCTATCGATGGTAAGAGCTGTCTGCAACCCAAAATTGGCGGTGACGTCGCTCACTGAAAAAATACGATCGCGGTAGGTATTATAATAAAGTGAGTTATCGGGATAAATCACACGGGCATTGTTCGTAATGTTTCCCTTGATAAAATTTCCATTAGCGCCAAGGGCAAAATCACTTGCTAACTTGGCAAAGGTTTCCATCAAGCGGTATTTACCTTTGGAAAGCATTTTTGCTGTGTCTGCCGGATGCAGATGTTTTCGGCGAAATTTTACCAAACGTCGATTAAATGGCATGAGCCCATACCCCAGAAATATTTTATTCAGTCCGCCTGAGCCCTGGTATTGGTATTCTACTTCTCCTATGCCAACCTCATCCACTATGCTGGATGTGCTTGAACCCACATAGGTGTATGGCATAATTCCAAAACACCCTCCGCCTCGTCGACCTATCGGAAAACCCAAAGAACCATATGCAAAATTGGCCGTTTTCTCAAAACTGGAGGCGGTTTTGCCTTTAAACTCAGAGAAGGTCATGTTCAGCCCCAGTTCGAGTGTAGCCAAACGAATCAAAGCATAGGAAGCAGGGTTGCCCACGTTGATAAAGTTTGGCATTGTTGAATCTGGTTTAAGCGCAACAAAGGCTCCACCCATTGCCGTGTTGTGGGCAAAAGTGGGTTGCGCCAATTCACCAATTGCGTAACGCGAGTAAGGATTGAATGTGTTTTGTGCCTGGTGATCAAGTAACAAACACAAGTAAAAGCTTACAAAAAGTATGGATTTAGTTTTCAAGATTGTATAGCAGTACGGTGTTTAATCCCAAAAGCAGTCCGTTTGGGTTGGCAAAGAAAGGATTTTTAAGCTGGCCCGACAAATAATGACTGTCTCCTCCCAACAGCACAACTTTCAAATCTGAGTAAAGAACTTTGTAGCGGTTGATGGTTTCATCCACTTCAAAAGCTGCGCCCAACTGAGCTCCGCTTATCATAGACGTTGTGGTATCATCACCAATCAATTGATTGAACATTTTCTTTGGTTCAAGCAACGGTAAAGCCGAGGTAAAATTGTGCATGGCTTTGAGTCGCATTGGTAGTCCGGGACTTATTGCCCCACCCAAAAACGCATTTTTCTCATTAACGAAGTTGTATTTAATGCAAGTACCTACATCAATGGTGAGTACATTTTGACCGGGGAAAAGGGCATAAGAAGCCACAGCTGACAAAAGACGATCGGCACCCAGGGTTTGAGGCGAAGTGTACAGGTTTTTGAGAGGAGTGGGGGTATGAGGACCGAAGAGCCTCAGCTTTGAAGAACCGTTCACCAATCCAGGTAACTTAAGGTGTTCCTGAGTTACGGAAGCCAGAAGTCCATGTTGAAAATTTTCCTGAAGGCAGCCTGAAGCAAGCAGTTCATCCATAGTATCAAAAACAGACGTGTGTAAAAGTTGTGTGCCTTCAAAAAAAGCCGTCTTGATACGAGTATTGCCAAAATCGAGTACCAGGTTCATTCCGATAAAGTTAGGACAATAAAAGTCTTACTTTAAAAATGACAGTTTTTTTACCAAAATTTTGCAGGACTGATAAAAGTTGTATTTTTGCAGCCTTGTTTGTGGAATTGGGCAAAAATGCCCACCCTCTTGCAGGCCCAAATGTCGATAGGACATTTGTCCGGTGCCTTAGCTCAGTCGGTAGAGCAAAGGACTGAAAATCCTTGTGTCCCTGGTTCGATTCCTGGAGGCACCACCAAAACCCCGCTAAATGCGGGGTTTTTTCATGTCTGGGTGAACCTTTGGGTGAACCTTTTTAAAAACCCAGGTTTTGCTGGGGTTTCAAAAGTGCAACCTTGAAGTAACAAGTGTGCAGCCAATAAAAAAAGCCTGGCAAATTCCAGGCTTTTGGGGTGTTGATAACTCGTGTTTTTGTGTGTGCTTTTAAGTTGAACACTTCCCTGGTAAGGCTTGTGTTCCCTTTTTCCCAGGCATTATTGAAGTCAATTATGTTAACCAGATGATCTCTGACACCTTCAACTTTTTTTCTCTTTATACTGTTCTTATAAAGTGCTAGGTAATTAAAGATGGTTCTTATTGATTTCTTTTTGTGATATGCCAGTTCTTTTATTGTTGCATAATCTTTTTCTTCCAGGCTAAATTCTTCTTTGGTCACTTTTCCTTTTAAAACAAGATCAAGTTTATTAATCAAAATTTGTTGGTTTTGGCTGAGCAGATTTATTTTCTGATCAATCAGTTTAATTTGGTCTTCCAGGTGCATAAATGTCTTTTTAAAATTTGCAGCCAGCTCAAGCAATTTCTTACTTGTGCTGCTGGTGGCAGACATTAAAGCGAACATAGAAAAAAAACTGAGATGTGCCAGTAATTTTTGGGCAAAAAGTGCCATAACAAAGTGTTAAATTTATCATGCATGAAAAAAAGGGTATTTATTACAATTGGAGCAATTGCAGGTGTTGTGCTTTTGCAAATTATTATGGTTTGGTGTTTTGATCATCCAGCAATAAACAAACACTTTAATCTTACAAATAAAGGAACACTTGGTGATGCAATTAATGGAATGACAGCACCTGTAATTGCACTAATATCTGCTGCTGTACTATTTTGGAGCTTCCAGGAACAAGTTCAAGCAAATAAGATTCTGACATACCAGTGGCAGTTTGAGAACAACCAGAGGCAATTTGAAAAGTTGCTTAAAACACTTTCTATTTTTGACAGTCTTATTATGTACCCAACAAAAGTTGAAATGTCAAAAGAAAATGAACCTGGTGCTAACATGATTTATAAAATGCAAAAAAACAGTTCTGAAGTAACTCATGCATTAAAAGAATTTGAAGTCATTACAGATGAAATGAGAGATTTTTTATATCTAATTGGTGACAAGAACAACCAACACAAAGAGCACTTCTTTGTTAAAATAAAAGATTACTTTGACAAGAACATGAGAGATAAGTATCATAAGTTTTATATTGCTCTAAATAAAAACACAGAACCATCATATTCACAAATAAAAATTAAAATGGGTGAATTACTTCATGAACTAACAGTAATTGATGTGTTTTTAAATTTACAATTGAAGAAAAGGAGAAGAAAAAGATTAAAAGAAAAGAAGAGACAAAAATTATTTGGTAGATTTTACAAAAGAGAAAGACAAAACATTTTTGAATAAAATCCCAGGGAAATATAACCCTGGGCTTTAAAAATGTGAACTTGCACCCTTTTCTGGGTGAACCCCTGGGTGAACTTTTTCCCATTTTCATGTGTGAACCTGGTTCACTCTTAAAATTGCATAAAGTCTGGAAGCCCCTATTTTGCTGGAATTGGTGAACCTGACTCACTCACAAGAAATGTTAAATCTTCCTGGAGGCACCACATCAAGCACAAAAAGCCTTTCACAAAGTAAAAGGCTTTTTTGTTTTGGAGCGTGACGAAAAAAGCTCTCTTTTTAAGAAAAGCAAACAATACTAAAACCTAGCGAGAGTGAGGATTTTTGCATTTGCAGAAGCGGTTTGCCAAAGGAACTGGCGCAGCCGAATCCTGGAAGCACCACAAAAAGAAAAAAATCTGTTTCGATCTAATTCATAATTAGAACTTTTGGTTTGCTGTGTAAGATGAACCAACTAATCCTTTCTTCAAGTCAGTAAAACCATTATGTAATTTAATGTAACCAAGTGGCTGATTGCTATACTAGCCAATTAAATTCTGGAAAGAGTAGTTGGGGTTTAATCTCTTGATCCCATTAAGGTCAAAATAAAAAAACGCTCCTAACAGGAACTTATTTTTCGTTTCTCTTAACTCAATCATGCAGGCAAGGGCTGTTCATTTAAACAAGAAAAGCCCCGTTGTGCGGAGCCTTTTTTATTTATTGGTACCTGGAATGGGATTATTTCGGCTTCGCTTTCATGATCCCATTCTTGTCAAAGTCAAAATAAAAAAGTCAATCCCCCATTGGGGTCTTGTTTTTTTGTTTCTCTGTCCTGCCTCAAGCAAGCCTGGGCAGTGCATCGAAACAAAAAAACTCCGCTACGCGGAGCCTTTTTTATTTATTGGTACCTGGAATGGGATTCGAACCCACACGCCTCGCAGCACACGATTCTGAGTCGTGCTTGTCTACCAATTTCAACATCCAGGTAGATTGACGTTTAAAACACAAATATAATTACTTTGAATATCTTTTCATATATTCAAAACCCCATGCTACTTGACCCTCAGGAACTCAGTGAGCTGATTCTGCTGATTCAACAACAATTTGGTATTGATTTGAGCGATTATGCCAAATCATCTCTGCAACGACGTTTTCAACATTTATCAGTACTCAACGGCCTCTCAAACTCCTCCCAACTCTTTGATTTCATCCAAAAACAAACTTCCAAAAACAGTCTCGTTGAAAAAATTACTGTCAGTACAACAGAATTATTCAGAGATCCGGGATTTTGGCTAGTACTCAAAGACGATGTGCTTAAAAAACTGGCTGTAAAAAAGGAAATTTCGGTTTGGCATCTGGCTTGTTCCAGCGGAGAGGAAGTAATCAGCATGAACATACTATTGCAGGAATCTGGGCTGCATCACAAAACCAGCGTTCTGGGCAGCGACATCAGCTACCACCAATTGCAAAGGGCTGAAAAAGCCGTGTTTCCCGAACGGAAATTACAGCCCTATAAAAACAGCTATTCTAAATTATTTAAAGAAGGAGATTTTGGCGCTTATTTTGAAATTGACGAGAATAAACTATTCCGATTCAAATCTAAATTCCTGAAACAAACTTCCTATTCTGTTTTTGATTTGGTTCAGGATCATTCAACTGCAAAATTCGATCTCATCCTTTGTCGAAATGTCATGATCTATTTTAATGCCGAGCTCCAATCAAGGGTATTGCAAAAACTATGCGATTGTTTGCATCCCGGCGGATTTTTGGCATTAGGTCATAATGAAAGTATACTCAAATCTCACCCCCAGAACCGGCTTGTGCCATACCATCCTACTGAAAATATCTACCGGGTGTATTAAGCCCTTTTAATTTTGCAAGAATTGGGAATTGTGTTGTGTTTATAGTCTTAGTTTTATGGTCTCCTGAATGTAACATTTGTGACCAGAGTATAGGCCGCTATTGTCGAACTTTGTACTTTAATCTTTTAATAAAATGGAACTAATTGGGTACCTGGCTTCTGTTCTTATTGGCATTTCTCTCGGCCTCATAGGCAGCGGGGGCAGTATATTAACTGTGCCTGTTTTGGTTTATTTGTTTTCGGTAGATGCTGTGTCTGCCACTGCCTATTCATTATTCATAGTGGGATTCACGGCTGCCATTGGTTCTGTTGCTTACTTCCGCAAAGGTTTGGTGAACATCAAAACTGCTTTGGTGTTTGGTATTCCATCAATTGCGGCCGTATTTTTAACAAGGGCATATATTGTTCCGGCAATTCCCAATGAAGTATTTGCATTGGGCAATTTTAGTGTGAGTAAGGCTTTGCTGCTGATGGTGTTGTTCGCCATGTTAATGATTGCAGCGTCATACAGCATGATAAAAAAGAACAATAAGGATGACAAGGCAGAGATGGGTCCTCAGGTATTTAATTACCCAATGATTTTACTGGAAGGCGCCTTGGTGGGTTTTGTAACTGGGTTGGTGGGCGCTGGTGGTGGGTTTTTGATTATTCCGGCTTTGGTACTATTATCGAAACTACCGATGAAAGAAGCTGTTGGCACTTCGCTTGTGATCATCGCCTCCAAATCACTGATTGGTTTCTTTGGAGAAAGCAGTGAAACACTAATCGACTGGCGCTTACTGGCTATCGTTACCGCGTTTGCTTCTGTTGGTATTTTTATTGGGATGATACTTTCAAAACGCATCGACGGGGCAAAACTAAAACCGGCCTTTGGTTGGTTCGTTTTGGTAATGGGCATATATATCATTGCAAAAGAAACCATGTTTAAATGAGTTTTGTAACTTTGATTACACCCAGCATTAATAGGTTTACGCGTGTAATAAATGTTACCAAGAAGGGAAGTTGAAATACGTAATTTTGAATAATTAAAAATAAAAAAACCGCATATGAAAATAGAGCAAATATATACCGGGTGTTTGGCACAAGGTGCTTATTACATTACCTCTAACGGAGAAGCAGCCATTATTGATCCGCTGCGTGAAGTACAACCTTATATAGAGCGTGCTCAAAAGGATGGCGTTAAAATCAAGTATATCTTTGAAACTCACTTTCACGCCGACTTTGTATCTGGCCATCTCGACCTCAGCAAAAAAACCGGCGCACCCATCGTTTACGGACCAACGGCTAATCCTGAATTTACCGCCACCATTGCCAAAGACGGAGAAGAATTTAAAATTGGTAAGATCACCATTAAAGTGTTGCATACCCCAGGGCACACCATGGAAAGCTCGTGTTATCTTTTAAAAGATGAGAATGGCAAAGATCACGCCTTGTTCAGTGGCGACACCTTGTTTTTAGGCGATGTAGGTCGGCCCGACCTGGCTCAAAAAGCCGCCTCCATGACACAGGAGGAACTGGCCGGCATGCTTTATGATTCTTTGTACACCAAAATTCTTCCACTTTCAGATGACATCACTGTATACCCTGCACACGGTGCCGGATCGGCATGTGGCAAAAACATGATGAAGGAAACAGTGGATAGTCTGGGTAACCAGAAAAAAATGAATTACGCTTTAAATCAACCCAATAAATCCAGTTTTGTGGCTGCCGTTACCGATGGTTTGCTCCCTCCACCTGCTTATTTCCCGCACAATGTGGCCATGAATAAAAAAGGGTACGAAAGTTTTGAGCAGGTACTCAACAAGGGCATGCGTGCACTCGAAATCAATGAATTTGAAATGCTGGCCGAAAGCACCGATGCACTTGTACTCGACACACGTTCAGCAGCAGAATTTTCGAAAGGTTTTGTTCCCGCTTCAATTAACATTGGCATTAATGGTGATTTTGCACCATGGGTGGGCGCTATGATCAGAGACGTTAAACAACCCATTTTGTTGATAGCTGAAGCCGGTAAGGAAGAAGAAGCGGTAACCCGTTTAAGCAGAGTAGGTTTTGATAATGTGCTCGGTCATCTCAAAGGTGGTTATCCAAACTGGGTGAAAGCAGGGAAGGAAAGCGACAGCGTAAACCGAATCAGCGCTGAACAATTTTCAAAAGAAGTGGATGTAAAAAAAGATTATGTTGTTGACGTGCGTAAAGAAAGCGAATACCTGGCTGAACATGTTGATGAAGCTTACAACAAACCCCTTGATGTCATCAATAACTGGTTTGCCGAATTGCCTTCCGACAGTACCTTCTACTTACATTGTGCAGGAGGTTACCGTAGTATGATTGCCGCGAGTATTCTTAAAGCCAGAGGTATCCATAACTTTAAAGAAGTTGACGGAGGCTTTAAAGCCATCTCGGCAACCGAAGTGCCAAAAACCAATTTCGTTTGTCAAAGCAAACTTCAGAAATCATAACATGCAAAAAAAAGGATTAAAGCTTGCTTTGCTTCTGACCATCGTAACGATGACCTGGGCTTGCAACTCTCAAACGCAAAAACCTACAACATCAAATACAAAAGAAATGAAAACGAGTAAAGAAATCATAGTGGATGTACGCACACCTGAAGAATGGCAGTACGATGGGCATGCTGAATGTTCGGTAAACTACCCACTCGATCAGTTACAGGATAAAATCAATGAACTGAAAGCCTACGATCACGTGGTGCTGGTATGCAGAAGTGGTGGTCGTGCAAGTAGCGCCAAACGTATGCTGGAAGCAGCAGGCATCAAGAATGTAGAAAATCTTGGGCCCTGGCAAAATGTATCCTGTGCCAATTAAGGCATAACACATAAAACACTAAGCTAACCATAGTATCAATAGGCATGACCATCAAGGCCATTGGGATCGCAACAGCATTGAGCGTTCAGGTAAATCTGGGCGCTCAGTCGTTTATTAACCCACTGAACATACCCTCCACCATCAGTTCAAGCAACATTGTGCTAAGCGTTCAAAATGGCACCATGAGTGTGTACCCCGGCTTTATTACCAACTCCATTGGATTCAATGGAAATTATCTGGGGCCTACCTTGCTAATGAACAAAGGGGATTCGGTAAACATTCAGGTCATCAATACCCTTGCCGACACCACTACTGTGCACTGGCATGGCATGCATGTGTCACCCCAAAACGATGGTGGCCCGCATGTGACAATTGCCCCACAAGCCACATGGACCCCGCGATTTAAAGTACTTGATGATGCCTCTACACATTGGTACCATTCGCACTTGCACATGCGTACTGCCGAACAAGTAACAAAAGGCATGGCCGGGCTCATCATCGTTAAAGATCCGGTTGAAGCAACGCTCAATTTACCCCGTACCTATGGGGTTGACGATGTGCCTATGGTGTTTCAATCAAGAGCCTTCACGGCTTCCAAACAATTCGATGCTCTCTCAGCTATAGACAGTGTAATGCTGATAAACGGCACCAAAAACCCTTACGTTCAATTGCCGGCTCAGGTAGTTCGTTTGCGTTTACTCAACGGTTCCACCATGAGAGCTTATAATTTTGGATTGAGCACCAATGCCCAGTTTTTTCAAATTGGATCAGACGGTGGTCTCATGACTTCACCGGTACCTCTTACACGTATACTCCTTGCACCCGGTGAGCGTGCGGAGCTGCTGGTTGATTTAAGTGGTTTGCAAGGCCAAAGCCTATTTCTAACAAACTATGGTAATGAAATTGCGAATGGAATATATGGGGCAGCCAATCCTGCAGCAATGGGCATGGGCAGCATTCCTAATTATGCAAATAACAACCTGAACGGCAGCACAACACATTTGATCCGTTTAGATGTTGTTGCACAAACTACCAATGCCATTACCGGAATTCCGGCGAACTTGGTTCAACTGAACCCTTTGAATCCCGCTAATGCCAATACTACCCGAAACCTCGTATTCACACCAATGATGATGGGTGGCGGCGGCGGATTAAATGGCCCTTTTGTGATTAACGGAACGCCGTTTGATATGATGACCATCAACTATACCATCCCACTGAACAATATTGAAATCTGGAGCCTGACCAATAATTCGCCTATCGCCCACCCGTTTCATATCCACGATGTGCATTTTTATATTCTCGACATCAACGGTTTGCCTCCTCCTCCTTCGCTTGCAGGAAAAAAAGATGTGGTGCTGGTTAAATCTCAACAAACCGTGCGATTTATTGCTCAGTTTAATGACTTCGCCGATGAGCACTATCCCTACATGTACCATTGCCATATGCTGGTTCACGAGGACGAAGGTATGATGGGTCAATTTCTTGTTACATCTCCGGCAACACAGCTTACTGAAGAAAAGGATGAGGAATTAAACTTGGTGCTGTTTCCGAATCCCAATCAAGGACAGGTATATGTTCTAAATAAATTAGCAAACTCACAAAACCTGAATATAGAATGGTATGATTTACAAGGCCAACTGATATACACAGTTGATATGATCGCTCCATCGCAAAAACCACTAAAACTGGATGTGGCAGGAAATTGCAAACTGCCTGCAGGTATGTATTTTGTTCGAATTACAAATGAGGCCAAACAAAGCCTGTTTAAGAAAATACACATCACGGAGTAATCTTTGGGTATTTTTTCTTTCAAATCCTGTTATTAAATAATAGTTTCATTGCCCTGAAGTGTTACAAATGTGACACTAAAAACATGACTTAGGTCATACCTTTGTATAAACTCAACACTATGAATTGGCTTTTTGAACCCTGGCCCTGGTATATCGCAGGCCCTCTGATTGGACTAATAGTTCCGATCCTGCTATTGATTGGCAATAAATCGTTTGGTATCAGCTCTTCCTTAAGACATATTTGTGCTGCCTGTTTACCCGCCAACATTCCGTTTTTCAAATACGATTGGAAAAAAGAAACCTGGAATTTGTTTTTTGTGGGAGGGATCTTATTGGGTGGCATTCTCACCAGCACGTTTATACCTAATGCCGGTCCTGTAGAACTAAACCCGGAATTGGCCACAGAATTAAACAGCTATGGTATTGCTGATTTTTCGGGATTGGTACCGGCTGATCTTTTTAACTGGACCACCTTGTTCACCTTAAAAGGAGTGCTGATGATGGTGGTGGGTGGCTTTCTGGTAGGATTTGGAACCCGCTACGCAGGTGGATGTACAAGCGGACATGCCATCATGGGATTGTCTACCTTACAATGGCCATCGCTGATTGCCACATGTTGTTTTATGGCCGGAGGCATACTCTTTGCCAATTATGTGTTACCATTCATTTTAAGTCTGTAGTTGTATGAAAATAGAGGATATTACAAAAGAATCGGAAGAGTTTAAAATAAGGGCTACCGACACCATGTGTGTCAACGAGTCTGAACTTAATCACCCCTGGTGGTATAATTTTAAATATGCTGCAGTGGGTATTGTATTCGGTCTGATTTTTATAAAAGCCGAGATTATTTCCTGGTTCCGCATTCAGGAGATGTTTCGATTTCAATCTTTCCACATGTACGGAATTATTGGTTCAGCCGTAGTCGTAGGATTAATCAGCGTTTTTCTGATCAGAAAATTCAACATCAAAACCATTTATGGAGAAGAAGTAGAAATCCATCCCAAAACCTTCAACAAAGGCAACGTTTATGGCGGCTTATTATTTGGTATAGGTTGGGCTATCACCGGGGCGTGTCCCGGTCCGCTTTTTGCGCAAATCGGCTCCGGTTCTACCGTGGTGATCATCACCTTGCTGAGCGCTATTGTTGGAACCTGGACCTACGGAAAATTCAGAGAAAAACTGCCGCATTAGGTTAACATGAAAGAGCAGGAAGAAATAGAAAGAACCGCTTCGGTAGTGCTTAAGTTAAGCAACACCATTGCTATTTCACTGGTGCTTCTTCTAGTTACTTTCCTGATTTTGATTTTTTATATTCAGTTGCCGGAACGAAAAACCCTCAACGTAAAACCACCACAAGCCGATAGCAACGGTTTGTTTACTGACGCGGCGAGGGAAGAATTCAGGCAAAAATTAATGAAGGCCTTATTCTGGCAGGCACCGGATGAATCAGAACTGGCAAGTGAAAAAAACAAAGCCCAAATTCTTTACGGCAAAGATTTGATTGTGAATACCGCACTTTATTTTGGAGATAAAGGCCTTGTGAAAGCAGGCGCTACTAACGGGATGAATTGCCAAAACTGTCATCTCGAAGCGGGTACAAAGGTTTTTGGTAATAATTACAGTTCCGTGGTTTCAACTTATCCTAAATACCGCGCACGTTCAGGTACTTTAGAGCATATCACCAAACGAGTGAACGATTGTTTTGAAAGAAGTTTGAATGGCAAAACACTCGACAGCAATTCAACCGAAATGCAAGCAATTATAGCCTACATGCACTGGTTGGGTAAAAACACCGAAAAAGGAAAAAAAACTGCCGGTTCAGGATTTAAAGACATGAACTTTCTTGATCGTTCTGCCGACCCTGAGAAAGGCCTTGTGGTATACAAGGAAAAATGCCAAAGCTGCCATCAGAAAGATGGATTAGGTTTAATGAATGGAGATAAAACGGCTTACACCTACCCCCCGCTTTGGGGACCAAAAAGCTACAATGCGGGAGCCGGTCTTTTCCGTTTATCCAATTTTGCAAAATTTGTAAAGTACAACATGCCACTGGGTGCATCTCATGGTTCAAGTCAACTAAGCGATGAAGAAGCCTGGGATGTAGCTGCCTTTGTAAACTCTCAATCCCGGCCCATGATGAACATCAAAAATGATTGGCCAAAGCTTGAAGAAAAACCCTTCGATCATCCTTTTGGTCCTTATGCCGACGGTTTCGGCGAAATCCAACACAAATACGGCCCCTTTAAACTTATTATTGAGAAGCAAAAGCAACTCAACAAAAAAAATAAACCCTCTTAAATTCTAATTCAATGAAGCATATTTTATATCTGATGGCCATTGCGTTCTGCATAAACACCGGTTTAGTTGCACAAAGCACGGAAGTTAAACTTCCCGAACATAAAATTGTTTTTCAACTCACCAGCGGTGACACCACGGCCCACAAACAACTGGTGAAACAGTTCAACAACATTTTAACTGTATCGCCAGGCACTCAAATTGAATTGGTGTGCCATGGGGCCGGTATGGACTTTCTGATCTCAGGCAAAACGGTTGTTGAAGATAAAATTGAAGCGCTTGCAAAACGCGGCGTGGTATTTTATGCCTGTGAGTTTTCGATTAAAGAACGCAAAATTGACCGCAACACCATTTTAAAAACAGCTGGTTATGTTCCGGCGGGCATTATTGAAATAGTTTCTAAGCAGGAACAAGGCTGGACTTATATTAAAGCGGGAAATTAAGTAGGTTCCCTAAAGTCATCTGTACGTGAAACATTTTCTACTTTCTGCTCTTTTCTTTCTTGGTTGCTTGTTGAAAGCCCAGGATGAAGTGTCAAATAAAGATGGGGTGGATGTTCACCATGTTCCATTGAATACTAAGGGAGACAGTCTGTATTTGAAAAATACTATTTTAAATGCGCAATGGCACGCACATATCCGCACCTTTTTAATGAGCACAACCAATGAAGGTGAATTAAAAGACGATTATGCTTTGGCCGCCGGTGCCGGAATTGGCGTGCTAACTAAACCCCTTTACGGCTTTCAAGTGGGACTCAGCGGATTTTTTATTTACAACCTGCTTTCCTCCGAAATCGATCAGCCCGATCCCCAAACCAAAACTTCCAACCGCTATGAGCTTGGTTTGTTTGATATTCTGAATCCGAGTAATAAAAACGATTTAGATCGGCTTGAAGAACTCTATTTAAAATATACCTTGTCAAAAAGCTCCATTACTTTTGGAAAAATCAACATCAATACCCCTTTTCTCAATCCCCAGGACGGAAGAATGCGTCCTACTTTGGAGGAAGGTATTTGGATCAACATCAACGAATCCAAAACATTCGGTTTTAATGGAGGTTGGATTTGGGAAATATCGCCACGCTCTACTGTGCAATGGTTTCCAATCGCCCAATCCATCGGCATTAATCCTTCAGGCGTGAACACTTCGGGTAGCAAATCAGATTATTATCACAACCTCAGTAGTGCCGGGATGTTCATGGCTAATGTGTATTACCGGCCCAATGAAAAACTAAAAATTAATCTTTGGAATGGTTTTCTTGAGAACATCATGAACACTGCATTGATTGAAATCAATTCAAATAACTACTTAAAGAATAACCACACTTTCTACCAGGGACTGATGTTTATGCATCAAGATGCCATGCGTTCAGGAGGAAATGAAGATCCCAACAAATCCTATATTGAGAAAAGTGCTCAATCCAACATCATCAGTGCTCAGGTGGGAATAAAAAACAAACGGGCCAACACCTCGTTGAATTACACGCATATTACCGGCGATGGAAGATATCTGATGCCAAGAGAGTGGGGACGAGACCCGTTTTACACATTTTTACCCCGCGAACGAAATGAAGGTTTTGGTAATGTACACGCCATCAGCATTAAAAGCAGTTTTAACTTCTTCAAAAATAGTTTTACTGCGGGAATGGGATACGGATATTACCAATTGCCCGACGTAAAAAATTACCGGCTTAACAAATATGGAATGCCTTCTTATCATCACCTCACCCTGGATGCCGGTTATCGCTTTCAGCACTTTTTAAAGGGAATGGAGGTGCGTATGCTTGTGATATCGAAAATAAATCAAGGTGAAACCTATGACGATTTAAAGTACATTTACAATAAAGTGAACCTGTTGAATTTCAATTTAATTATTGACTTTAGGATTTAATCTCAGCAAGCATGAAAAATTACAACAACTCTAAAGGTGGAGATAACAGAAGAGAGTTTTTAAAAAAAACCACCCTGGCCGGCCTGGCCGGTGTGTTAAGTCCTGTTTCTGACCTGATAGGCGCTGAGGCCGGAGAAAGCAATGAACTGGTGAATGTAAGGTTATCAGAAGGTTCTAAGAACAAAACCATCAGCATTTTAATTACAACTGATATACACGCACAGCTGTTTACACACGATGAGTTTTTTTGGGAAAACAAGCAAGCTGTTTATAAAAAACGCGGAGGCCTTGCCGTTTTGAAAACCATGATCGATTCCTTTAGGAAAAAAAATCCCGAAACCACGCTTTTATATGATGGCGGGGATTATTTTCACGGTCATGCTGTGGCGTCATTAACCGAAGGAGAAGCACTCATTCCCATTTTTAATGAGTTGGGGTACGACCTCATGTTACCGGGTAACTGGGAAGTAGTTTACAAAAAAAAGAAAATGCTCTACGACATGGGCCATGCTAATGCCGCAAAGATTTGCGCAAACATGTACCATAACACAAAAGACGAAACAAACGGGGAATTGGTTTATCCCCCCTACTGGATCAAATACATAGCCGGCACAAAAATTGGTTTTATAGGTTATACTGATCATTTAATTCCTAAACGTCAGAGCCCTGCCTACAGCGAAGGCTTAAAATTTGAGCACGCCGAAAAAAACTTACCCAAATATGTTACCCTTTTAAGAGAGGTAGAGGGTTGTTCGGTTGTGATTGTCGCCACTCACATGGGTTTAGCCCAACAAGTTGGTTTGGCCAATAATCCGGCATGCGAAGGTGTTGACGTGATAATTGGCGCTGATACACATGAGCGCGTGCGAGTGCCAATTCAGGGAAAATATGCCAAAGTTATTGAATGCGGGGCCTTTGGCTCTTTCTTGGGCAAACTCGACCTGTCAGTTGAAAACGGAAAATTAACCGGCATCGACTACCAGTTACTTGATGTTGATCCCGCCAAATACTCGCCTGATAAACGCGTTCAACAATTGATAGAAAAGGCCTTTGAACCCTTTAAAAAAGAACTTCAAACGGTAATTGGCACAAGTTCCACGCCATTGGTGAGGTATTTTGTAATGGAAACACCAATGGATAATCTTATCACTGATGCCATCAAATGGAAGTTTGGTCCTGATGTTGCTTTATCAAACGGATTTCGGTTTTGCCAACCCCTCGGTTTGGATCCTAAAACCGGAATGGCCAGCATCACGAAGGAATTTTTGTGGAACATGTTACCCGTAAACAGTGAAGTTAAAACCGGTGTGGCTACTGGAAAACAAATTTGGGACTGGCTTGAAAAAGAACTTCAGAACGCGTTTGCAAAAGACCCATCCAAACGTTTTGGAGGCTGGTTTGTGCGCTTTAGTGGTATGCAGGTAAATTTTACTATTGGAAACGAACTGGGTAAAAGAGTCAATTCAGTGAAGATTGCCGGGCAAGCCATTGACTTAGAAAAAGAATACCGACTTGCTGCTTGTGAACGTGAAGGCGACCCCTTGGATACTTTATGCAGAATAGAACATGTAAAAAATGCCAAGATAAGTTCTATTTTATTGCACGATATTGTTACTGAATACTTAAAGATTCACTCTCCGGTAGCACCGGTGTTGGAAGACAGGGCTGTGGCAACAGATGAGCCAAAGACGCTGCTAACCCAATTAAAAGGAACCACCTATGAATTCCGATGAAATTTGCCTATTTTTTGGATACATTTAATTTCCATGTAATGTATGACCGAACTTAAAGAGAAACTGAAACATTTTTTAGAGCTTAAACTCATTGACGAAATCGTTAAGGGATGTAAAGTGATGTCCTTTAAAGAAGGGGATGTAATCATTGACTACAATAAACAAATAAAATTCATGCCCTTAATTATCAGCGGAACCATCAGGGTGATGCGAAAAGATGAGGAAGGGCACGAACTGTTGTTGTATTACCTCAGCTCTAACGAAAGCTGTGCCATGGCTTACACTTGTTGTATGGAAGCCAGAAAAAGTGAAATCAAAGCCATTGCCGAAGACAATGTTGAACTTATTTCCATTCCACATGAAAAGCTCGACGAGTGGTTAGTGAAATACCCCAGTTGGAAAAGTTACATTTTCAACAGTTTTACTCAAAGGTTCAATGAGTTACTTAAATCCCTTGAGAGTATTGCATTTCACAAACTCGACGAACGCCTGATCAAGTACCTCAAAAACAAGTCAAAGGTTACAGGCAAATCATCCATCTTACTCTCCCATAATCAAATTGCTGAAGAAATGGGAACGAGTCGTGTAGTTATTTCACGTCTATTAAAACAATTGGAAAACGACAAAAAACTCTTGCTTTACCGAAATGAAATAAAACTCCTTAGTACGTTTTAATTAACCCTCTTCTCATTACCATATGACCCCCCCTACCCCTTTCAAGAAATGGAAATTCGCCCTTTTGGTTTGGTGTTTTATTTACCCAATGATTACCTTGATTTCCCTTTTTCTGCTACCGCATCTGCAACATTTACCGGGGCCACTTCGCACCTTCAGTATCAGCTTAATTTTGGTGCCGCTGATGGTTTGGTTCTATATTCCATTTATTCAAAAGCGCTTTTACCATTGGTTAAGAAAATAAGGCTTAACCCTTGTGCCTGAATATTTACGGTATTCCCTTAATTTCACCGCTCATGTAAATCTCCCAAGCGGCTTCGCATTTACCCCAGCGAATTGTTACATTTGAAAGTCAAACCAACCAACAGTTATGAAATATAGTTTACTCCCAATGGCAGCTCTTGCGCTAATTTTCAGCCAATCCTGCAAAAACAAATCCGACTCTGATGCTACGCAAAAATCGTATTTTGATGTAAGCGGAATGGACACCAGTGTAAAGCCCGGTGATAACTTTTACGAATACGCAAATGGTACCTGGATAAAAAACAGCAAAATCCCCGACGATCAAAGTGCCTGGGGCAGTTTTTATACTTTGTATGAAGAAAACCTCAACAAACTAAAAGGTATACTTGAAGCTGCCGCGGCTTCAAAATCAGAAAAGGGCAGCCTTGAACAAAAAGTTGGAGATTATTACGCCAGTGGAATGGATACGCTTACCATTGAGAAACTTGGGGCTGATCCATTAAAACCGGGCCTTGCAGAAATTGAAGCGGTAAAGGATCACACTAGCCTGATGAAACTCGTTGGTAAATTTGCTGCCAGTGGCGAAGATTACCTAATAGGCTATTGGGTTGGAGCTGACGACAAAAACAGCGCGATGAATATTTTAACCATGTACCAAAGTGGATTAACGCTGCCCGAAAAAGACTATTATACCCGAACCGACAGCGCTACTGAGGCCTCAAGAATGGCAATGAAAAAACACATCATTGACCTTTTTGTATTATGCGGTGAAGAAAAAGGCAGTGCCGAAAAAAATGCGGCAACTATACTCGCCTTAGAAACCGAAATGGCGAAAAGCCATCGCAGCCCTGTTGAATTGCGCAACCCGCAACTCAACTATAATAAAATGTCAGTTGCAGATCTTCAAAAGCGCAGTCCAAACATCAACTGGAACGAATTGTTTAGTACAATCGGCATTTCCACCGACAGCTTGAATGTAGGTCAACCGGCCTATTACGAAAGTTTGAGTAAACTATTGCTGTCGCAGCCTATTGCTGCCTGGAAAACCAAACTCAAATACGATTACATCAGCACAAATGCCAACTTATTAAGTAAAGCATTTATCACTGCCAACTTTGAATT
>JBPOHJ010000025.1:0-89763 GCA_052035725.1 Bacteroidota bacterium
GGTTCAGCCGGTGGTCCACAAAGTATCATCAATAACAAATACCTTGCTAATTCAGAATTTTTTACCGGCGCATTTCCTGCAAATTATGGCAACGCGCTGGGTGGGGTATTCGATCTGAAAATGCGAAACGGCAACAACGAAAAACACGAGCGCACCTTTCAATTGGGTGTATTAGGTACCGAATTGGCATTGGAAGGGCCAATTAGTAAAAAAAGCGGCGCAACCTACCTCATGACTTATCGGTATTCAACACTCGATTTATTCGACAAGGTGGATTTTAATCTTGGAACCGATGCAGTGCCTGCTTATCAAGACATTGGTTTCAGGTTCAACTTACCAACAAAAAAGGCAGGTGTATTTAGTATCAGTGGCCTTGGCGGGATAAGCGACATTGCAATAATCAACAGCACTAAAAGTGAAAGACCAACCGATCTATACGGGGACCTGAATAAGGACCAGTATTTTGGTTCCAAAATGGGCTCAGCAATTTTATCGCATCTGTATGCCCTGAACCCAAAAACCGTGATGAAAACCAGTCTGGCTTTCAGCCGGCAGGAAGTGAGTTCGCAACATTACCTTGTATTGAGGGCAGATGATTTTACACCAAACGATACCTTGCCCAAGGTGTTGGATTATAAATTTGTGGAAGATAAATACACCCTTGCCTGGTATGTGAAAAGTAAATTGAATTCACGCAACAGTTTGAAGGCCGGTTTTTTCCTTCAACAAAGTCATGTGAGTTTTTTCGACAGTATTAAAATCAACTCTATTTATGATACTATTGCGGTGAACATTCAAAATAAACCTTTTAAAATACGGGAGAATTACAAAGGCCAGTTTTATCTGGCACAACCTTACATCATGTGGACCCATAAGTTCACCGATCGATTAAGTTCCAATTTGGGTGTGTTTTCGCAATACCTCAACATCACCGGTGAGGTGAGTGTTGAACCAAGAGCCTCGCTTCGTTATCAGATAAAGACTAATCAGGTGCTAAGTTTATCTTATGGGTTGCACAGCCAGATGCAGGCTACTTATATGTATTTTGCCATTCCTGACAGTCAGGTAATAAATGGCGTTCCGGTGTTTAATGCCGAACGTAAATTAAGCAACCGCTCACTTGGCTTTAGCAAGGCACAACACCTGGTGTTAGGCTACGATTATTTTATGGGTAGGTTTTTTAAAATACGAACCGAAACGTATTACCAATATTTATGGAATGTACCGGTTTATAAAGTGCCCTCGAGTGTTTCTGCACTTAACCGGGGTGCAATTTTTAATCGGTTTTATCCGTACTATGATATGCAGAATACAGGCACCGGCTACAACTATGGTTTGGAGCTCAGTTTAGAGAAGTTATTCCATAACCATTATTTTTTTATGTTCAGTGGCAGTGTTTTTGAAAGCAAATACAAAAACGAAAGCAATGGACAATGGGCCAATACCGACTTTAACGGCAACTACATGGCCAACTTACTTGGGGGCATGGAATACCAGGTAGGCAAGCAGAAAAAAAACAGCATCAACTTCGGAGGTAAAATAACCTACGGAGGCGGTAAACGTTACTCGCCTATTGATCTGAACGCCAGTAACGCCGTGATGGATATAGTACCAATAGATGAAGAAGTGAACACCCTGCAATTTGCGGCTTACAACAGGGTGGACCTTCGTGTATCCTATAAAATCAACGGAAAACACATGGGAACAGAGATCGCGCTGGATCTGGTGAACATCTTCAATACCAAAAACGTGTTGAATTACAGTTATTCTCCCGATCCCGCCAATTACAATGCCAGCCCGCTTGTACTAAATTACCAATTGGGATTTCTCCCGTTGTTTTATGTAAAAATTGATTTTTAAGAAGGGTATAATTATGCAAAAGATTCTCATTATTGGTGCCGGACGCTCTTCCACTTCCCTGATTGACTATTTGTTGAACCATTCAGAAAAGTACCAATGGTTGATTACAATTGCGGATATGGATGAAGCTTTGGCTAAGGAAAAATGTGATGGTCATAGCAGAGCCACCGCTATCAGGTTCGATAGTAAGGATGAAAACAATAGAAGAGAGCTGATTAAACAGCACCAACTGGTGATATCCATGCTCCCGGCATTTATGCATGGTGATGTAGCGCGCGATTGTGTAGAGTTTGGCGTGCATATGGCCACAGCCAGCTACGTGTCGAAGGAGATGAACGCTTTGCATCAGGAAGCAAAAAATAAACAGATCATCCTACTGAATGAATGCGGTCTGGATCCGGGAATTGACCATGCGAGTGCCATGAAGATCATTCATGGTTTAAGGAAACAAGGGGCGCACATCACATCTTTTAAATCGTATTGTGGCGGTTTGGTTGCACCAGAAAGTAACAACAACCCCTGGGGGTACAAATTCAGCTGGAACCCGAGAAATGTAGTACTGGCGGGGCAAGGGACCGCACAATATTTGGAAAATGGCAGCTTAAAATGTTTGCCTTACAACCGCTTATTTAAGGAAAGCGAAACAATAAACATGGGCGAATACGGAGATTTTGATGCATACGCGAATCGCGACAGTATCAGTTACATCGATGTTTATGAACTCAACAACATTCAAACCATGCTACGCGGCACCTTGCGTCAAAAAGGATTTTGCAAAGCCTGGAATGTGTTTGTGAAATTAGGACTTACCGATGACAGCAGCCTTATCAAAGGTGCTAACCATTATACTTACACGCAATTAATTGACTTTTTTTTGCCAGCTGGCAAAGGAAAGGTAAAACACAAATTGATGGAATTTATGGGACCAGATTGGGATCATGAGATTGCAACTCAAATGGATTACCTTGAGTTGTTTTCTGATAAACCAATCAGGTTGAGTGAAGGCAGTCCTGCGCAATTGCTTCAACATTTACTGGAAGAAAAGTGGAAACTTAAAGCTGATGACAAAGACATGATCCTTCTTCAACACCAATTTGAATACACCTTACCTGGCAGTTCCCAATCCAAAAAATTAGTATCCTCTTTGGTTGTTAAAGGCAAAGACCAAAAACACACAGCGATGGCATTAACAGTGGGTTTGCCTTTGGCCATAGCCGTTAAACAGGTATTAACAGGCAAGGTGAAATTAAGCGGGGTACAAATACCAACACAACCTGAACTTTATCAACCCATATTGGCTGAACTTACCAGCCTTGGCATCGATTTTACGGAAGTGGAAAATTAAGGGAGATTGTTTCTATAGGCATTAGCGTGAGTTATTCTCCGCCCTTGCGCATTTTTTTCATGTTTTCGAGCATTTGCTGGTAGCTCATCATGGTATAACCTTCGGTAGCAATTTTGAATACGCTGTCATCCAATGGGGCTGTGCTTACTTCAGTTGCCGTGATTATTACTTTCATTTCATTGCCATTCTGGTTTTGAGTGGCTTCTATCATCAGAGGGTACCCTTTTAATTCACCAAAATCCATTTGCATTCCTCTGCCTCCTGTTCTTCTGCCTTTGGCAGCAGAAGCTTTGATCTTTTCGGTCACCCACACCGTCACCTTGTTTTCTTTACCATCAGCACTCACACTGGTCATGATGGCCTTTGTACAATCGTAGCCTGCAATTTTTTTGGTTTCGTTGGTGTATTCGATCTTAGGTTTTTCCTGTCCATCTTTAGGGCTGGCAGCCTCCACTTCTTCCTTGGTAGCCGTATAACCGGTTTTGTTACCCATTTGGTCGGTAATGGAAGTGATCAATTTGCCATCGAAACAGGTGCTAGAACTCCCCATCATACTGCTGGTTTCGTTTTTGTAAAGATCTCCTTTCATGTAGTTTACCATCTCCTGTTCGCCAAAACCGGCGTATTCGGGTGGCAGACCTTCAATTTTTAAGGTCATTTTTATTGTGTAACTGTCCTGTGCAAGGCCGGTGTTAAGGTTCAGCATCAGCAGACCCAAAACTAATAGCAGGTGTTTCATGGTGTCGGGGGTTTAAAGGTTAATGCCTTATTGAAGATCCAGGAAAAATTTTTCCATCTCTTCTTTACTCACAATTTTCATTGAGGCAGGGATGTCGAAGGCATGATCAGGTACTTTGGTTTTGTGGTACGACTTGCCTTCGAAGTGCATCTCCATTCCCATTTTTTTAATTCGGTAATCAATCAATACACCCTTTACCTTGGCATAAGGCGTTAACGCGTTGCAATTTTCCATACCAAGTTCTTTGGTATACCAAACATCAAATACCACATTGGGTTCATTTACTTTGCTCACTTTTAATTTGTGACATTTTAGCCCAATAATTTCTTTGCTTTCTTTGGTTTCTTCGATTTTCAACTCGTAATCGCGATTTTCAAGTATGAGGTCGTTTTCATTTTCGACACAGGCCTGCCGTATGTTCATGAACTTAATGGTTTGTGCCAGGGTTTTGCTTTTGTTGTCGCCAATAATAGAGGTGTTAAACATGCCCATGGTACTCATTTCAATCACAAACTTTTCTTTCTTGAATTTTAGAGTGGCCGATGCCGGGGCGAAGCCATACAAAGGATGAGTTTCATCAAGTGCAAAGGTATTGAACTCAATGATGCCTTCTTCCTCTCCAGCCTCGTCTTCTGATTGACAAGAAGAGAAATGAATGAGTGTAATTACAAAAAGGGCAGAACCCAGAAGAAAGTAGGATATGCGTTTTGCTTTCAAAGGCGTTTGTTGCAGGTAATTAAAGGTAAGTAATTATTCAATTGTATGTATTAGGGCAGCCATTGACCTGCGATGCAAATTACAAACTGGTTGACTAACGAAGTGTAACAGATTTTTCCACACTGGTGCCTTCTTCCAGCTTAATGATGCCAATACCGCTAATGGTTTTGGTACCAACCGCCTTAGTGGCAAGGATATCGTAGATGGCAGGTAATTTGAATGTAAAATGGACTTCACCGGCTTCGTCGCTTGGCGAGGTGGCCGTGATGTCGGCGGTATAAGTTACACCAGCCGAATTTTTCACTTTGGCATACAACACCACGTCAGCGGCTGATACCGCATTTCCAAGCGAATCTTGACATTTAACTACTGCCACACAATCGGTTTCTTTCTGACAGGAAGGAGAGATAATCAAAACAAGCAGGAGGCAGAGAAGCAGAGCCGGTAATTTCAATTTCATATTCTCGATGTTTTCAATTAATTTCGATGGAAGCCCGTTTAGAAAACGAATCTAAGCACTTAGGCCTCCGAAGTCGACTTAATTTAACAAATATAGAAAAAAGAAACATGAAGCGAAATTTTATTTCTTTTGCTCTCTTTGTCCTGTGTCCATTGATGTTCAGCTCGCAAACCCACTCTAAGGAAACACTGGTAATTGAAACGCTTTATGGGAACTTAAAAATCAAATTATTTGAAGAAACCCCTCAACACAAGGCCAATTTTTTGAAATTGGTAAAAGAAGGCACATTTGATTCACTGCTGTTTCACAGGGTTATCAACCAGTTTATGATACAGGGCGGAGATCCTCTCAGCAAAAGGGCCAAACCCGGCGACTCGCTCGGGCATGGCGATCTCGGCTACACAATTCCGGCTGAATTCAACGACAAACTCATTCACAAAAAGGGACGTTTGTGTGCTGCCCGAGAGGGCGATGAACTCAATCCTCTCATGGCATCAAGTGCCAGCCAGTTTTATCTGGTGATGGGGCGAAAACGTACACCTGAGGAACTCAAAAAGTACGAAGATAGAATCAACAAGGCCCGTTACCTGCGCTGTGCCAGAGCTTTTCTGAATACGCCGGAAGGCATGGAACTTAAAAACAAATACAACACCTATAAAAACCGCACCCAAACCGATAGCGCCGCCATAGTAAACGGAGAAATTGAAGCCCGCGTTATGGCAGATTACCTTAAACAAGGCGAATACAAATTCTCGGCCTACCAAACAGAGGTTTACACCACCATTGGAGGTACCCCGCATCTGGATGGCACCTATACGGTATTTGGAGAAGTGATAGAGGGTGAGGAATTGATCGATAAATTGGCGGCAGTAAAAACCGATAAACGCGATCGCCCCTTACAGGACATTCGAATGAAAATTTATCAGATTAACGATTAATAACAAGCTCGTGGTTTGTCGTAATCAATTACCTGGTAACTTTCGCTTATAACACCTTAGAACAATGATAAAACAACTTGTAAGGCTATTTGTGCTTTGCTGTCTAATGCCAGCTACAGCAGTTTCTCAATCACCAGTAGCGGTGTCTGCTGCGAAAGATAAAAGTTCGGTGCAAGGACAAAAACCACCGCTAAGTGCCGAAGAAAAAGCAGCAAAAGAGGCCAATAAAGCCGAAAAAGAACTGGGCCTTAGCGCTGATCAAAAATCAAAATGGCAGGCTGCTGCGCTAAAACGCCTGCATACCAACAAACCCCTGATTGAAAAGATGCAAGGCTCAACAACGCCTGAGGAAAGAAAACAACTCAAATCAGAAATCAGAACCAACGGGAAGACTTTTGATCAAACCGTAAGTGCCATGCTTACACCCGAACAACTAACTAAATATGTCACCTGGAAAAACAACAAAAAAAAGGAAATGAATAAAAAAATGAAGGAGAAGAAGTGGGGTGAAGATGAATTTGAAGAGTAAATAACCAGATGAGGAAATTCCTTACCGCCTGATTTTATGCCAGCCTGAATAATTTAACAAACGAATGCACCCGGGAGATTATTCGAAGGGCTGTTTTGGAGTACAAGCGGTAATACTATGATACACAGTTTCTCTATTTTTGACTGTGATCCGTCTCCAACAAATCCGCAAATCTTATCACCTGGCCGATACTTCTTTTGAAGTGCTCAAAGGAATCGATTTGCATATCCGGGAAGGTGAATTTGTGTCCATTATGGGCTCATCGGGCTCAGGAAAATCAACGCTTTTGAATGTATTGGGAATACTCGATAATTATGATTCGGGCGATTACCATCTCAATGGCACTCCTATAAAAGACCTCAGTCAAAAGAAAGCCGCGTATTTCCGCAACCAGCTTCTGGGTTTTGTTTTTCAATCCTTTAATCTTCTCTCCTTTAAAAACGCGGTTGAAAATGTGGCCTTGCCGCTGTATTACCAAAAAGTAGCACGCAAAGAAAGAAATAAACGTGCTTTGGATTTACTCGACCGTATGGGCTTGAAAGATTGGGGCAACCATTTGCCTTCAGAACTTAGTGGTGGTCAAAAACAACGGGTGGCAATTGCCAGAGCACTTATCACCAATCCTAAAGTTATTTTTGCCGACGAACCAACCGGTGCGCTCGATTCACAAACATCTCTTGAAGTGATGGAACTCTTTAAAGAAATTCACCAGCAAGGCAAAACCATTGTACTTGTTACACACGAAAATGATATAGCAGCACTCACCGAAAGAACAATACGATTAAAAGATGGCATTATAGTATAACTTCAGGATCGGAGAGTTAAAATAGCAACTCTAAGTCTGAATAATCACTACGCAAGGCATGTTCGATAGCGATAAATGGCAGGAAATATTCGCAACAATTAAAAAGAACCGACTCAGGACTTTTCTAACGGCTTTTAGTGTAGCCTGGGGAATCTTTATTCTGATCATACTTTTGGCAGCCGGACAGGGATTAAAAAATGGGGCAGGAGCTGAATTTGGTAACGATGCGGTGAACAGTATCTGGATAGACGGCGGGCAAACCAGTATGGCGCATGAGGGTTACAAGCCCGGCAGAACCATACAACTTACCAACGATGATTACCAAATCTTAAAAAACCGAACCCCGGGTATCGATCGTGCCACTGCCGTTTACCGCGGATGGGAAACCAAAATGCTCTCTTACAAAAAAGAACACGCCGGTTTTACGGTAAGGTCATGCGCCCCTGATCATAACTTTCTGGAAAGAGCAAAAATCCGTTCAGGCCGATTTATCAACGAAAACGATTTTAAGGAATACAGAAAAGTATGTGTAATCGGTGTGCCGGTTCAGGAGGCTTTGTTTAAAGACGAAGATCCCATTGGAAAGCTGATAGATGTGGCAGGTACCACATACAAAGTAATAGGCGTGTTTACGGATACCGGAAGAGGTGATAACGAAAGGATTTATGTTCCGCTTTCAACCGCGCAACGGGTGAACAACGGGCAAAATCACGTGAATGTGATGTGGGTCAGCACCGGCACCTTAAGTGTGGCGCAAAGTGAAGCGCTGTCTACTAAAATCAGGAACGACCTGGCACGCAAATACCATTTTCATCCCGACGACCAAAGCGCCATAGGTTTGTACAACAACAACGTGGAGTACAAACGCGTGATGGGTATGTTGGACGGCATTAAGTTGTTTGTGCTTATTATAGGAATTTTTACCCTTATAGCCGGCATCGTTGGTGTGAGCAATATCATGATGATAGTGGTGAAAGAACGCACCATGGAAATTGGTGTAAGAAAAGCTCTGGGAGCAACCCCTTTTTCTATTATCGCACTGATTATACAGGAATCGGTATTTATTACTTCCCTCGCCGGATACATTGGTTTTATGGCGGGTTTTGGTTTAGTGGAAGCCTTAAAAGCCATGGGGCTTGAAGGAGCCTTTTTTAAAGATCCTGAGATTGATTTGAGTATTGCACTGGGCGCTGTGGTATTGATTGTAGTGGCAGGTGCGCTGGCCGGTTTTTTTCCAGCCTTAAAAGCAGCCCGAGTACAGCCCGTTGATGCTTTAAAAGAACAATAAATGCTGTTTGAACGAGATAACTGGCAAGAGATTTTTGCAACCATGCGTAAAAACAAACTACGCACCTTTCTCACCATGTTGGGTGTTTTTTGGGGGATCTTTATGCTGGTAATCATGATGGGCTCAGGCAATGGCCTTCGTAACGGTATCATGCAGGGATTTGAAGGTACAGCTACCAATAGTTTTTTTGTTTGGACCCAACAAACCACCAAAGCATACAAGGGTATGAAACCCGGCCGGGATTTTAATTTCAATTTGTCGGATGCTGAAGCACTCAAACAGATCAAGGAGCTGGATTATGTTTGTCCGATGAATCAACTGGGTGGTTACGATGAAGCGAATAACGTAATGCGGGGTCTTAAAACGGCTGCATGTGAGATCAACGCCAACTACCCGAATACAATTAAAATAGCACAGGTGAAAATTGCAAAAGGCCGCTACATCAACGATCTCGATATCAAAGAAAAGCGGAAAGTGTGTGTAATAGGTGAGCGGGTAGTAGAAATGTTATTCAAAAAGGAAGAAGAACCGCTTGGTGATTACATTCGTGTGAATGGCGTGTATTTTAAAGTAATTGGTATTGCAACGCCGCTTGATGGTGGTGAAAGGGGCAGAGAAGAATCTCAGAAAATCAACATACCATTTACCACTTTTGCCAACGCGTTTAATTATGGCGATGTTATTGGCTGGTTTGCCATAAAATCAAAAGACGATGTGCCGGCTGAACGTGCCGAAGAGAAAGTGCTGAGCGTTTTACGCGAACGCCACAAAATTGCTCCCGATGATGTAAAAGCCATCGGACACTGGAACATGGAAATCGAGTACAACAAGTTACAGGGGTTGTTTCTCGGCATAACCATCTTAATCTGGATAGTTGGTATCGGTACGCTTTTTGCCGGTGTGATCGGCATCAGCAACATCATGTTAATTGTGGTAAAAGAACGTACCAGGGAAATTGGTGTAAAACGGGCTTTGGGTGCCATCCCTTCACAAATTATTGGCCAGGTAATGATGGAAGCGGTTTTTCTCACTACCCTTGCAGGTTATTTTGGCTTGCTTATCGGCATCGCATTGCTTGAACTCCTGAATTCAGCTATCGGGAATTCAGGTGAAATGTTCCTTAACCCTACCGTTGACTTAAGTACGGCTTTAAAAGCGCTTTGTTTGCTAATTGTGAGCGGTGCCTTCGCGGGATTTATGCCTGCAAAGAAAGCCGTTTCGATCAAACCTGTTGAAGCGTTAAGAAGTGAATAACAGTAACCTACATGAATAAAAACAGTATGCTAAAAAAGATCAGAAACTACATCATCATTAGTTTGTTATTGGGTGGATTGGTATGGACCTTTTATTTTCTCTATGAAAAATCCAATCAACCTCCACAGGTGTTTGAAACCTTATCAGCTTTTGACACCAGCATTATCAAAAAAACGGTGGCTACAGGTTCAGTTACGCCCCGTAAGGAGGTGAACATGAAATCGAGAGTAAGCGGCATTATTGATAAATTGTTTGTGGTGGCAGGTCAGGAAATTAAAGAAGGGGATGTGATAGCAAGGATTAAAATAATTCCGGATATGCTAAACATGGCGAATGCAGAAAACCGCTTGAACACCGCAAAACTCAATTACGATAATGCCAAACTCGATTTCGACAGAAACGCAACGTTAATGGATCAAAACGTGATATCCAAATCAGAAATGCAGGTGTTTGAATTGCGTTTAAAAACCTCACTGGAAGAATTGCAGGCGGCTGAGAACCAATTACAGATTGTGAAAGACGGGGTGTCAAAATCTGGACAGGCCACATCCAATACCCTCGTAAAATCTACCATTACAGGAATGGTTCTGGATGTGCCCGTAAAAGAAGGAGGACAGGTGATTGAAAGCAACACCTTTAACGAAGGCACTACCATTTGTTCTGTTGCCAATATGGGAGAAATGATCTTTGAGGGGAAATTAGACGAAAGCGAAGTAGGAAAAGTAAAGGGAGGTATGGATATAGTACTTACAATTGGCGCTATTGATAAGGAGAGTTTTAAAGCCAAACTTGAGTACATTGCCCCTAAAGGCACCAGCGAAAACGGCGCCATGCAGTTTCTCATCAGGGCGTCAATAGGTAAGGAAAACAGTTCGTTTTTAAGAGCAGGATACAGTGCCAATGCCGATATTATTCTCGATCGCAGAGACAGTGTATTGGCAATTCCTGAAAGTGTATTGCAATTTGAGAAAGACAAAACATTTGTTGAAGTGGAAACGCGTCCTCAGGTGTTTGAAAAACGGTTTATCGAAACCGGACTTTCGGATGGCATAAACATTGAAGTTCTGAAAGGCTTAAAAAAGGAAGACAAGATCAAAATTTCTCAATTACTGGAAGAGAAAAAGGAGGAAGAGGAGTAATTTCATTGGTTTCTTAATTTAGGGGCCTAAAACCCTTATGTTCAAACCTACCGCTCTTAAACTTCTGCTGAGTTTTTATGCTCTGCTTGGTGTTTTCACTGTGTTGTTTTTTAAAGGCACAGGCGATGTGGGTGATAGCATTACACATTATTTGTTTGCCAAAAGTGCCCCCCTTCACATTACCTTGTACTTCGACCATTGGGCCAAGCCCTTGTATGTGTTATTGGCTTCTCCATTTGCCCAATTTGGTTTCAATGGAATAAAAGTGTTTAATTTGATCAACACCCTCTTTACATTGTGGTTGATTTACCAATGTGCAGAAGGACTGAAGCTAAAATACCCAATAGTAGCGGTGTTGCTGGCCATGTTCTCTCCATTGTATTACGCTCACACTTTTTCGGGACTCACAGAGCCATTATTTGCTATGCTGCTTGCTCTTGCCTTGTATTTTATTGTTCGACAACACCCGATGGCGGCCGCTGTTGTGGTTTCATTTCTGCCGTATGTTCGTTCAGAAGGTTTGATTATTAGCGGGGTGTACCTTATTTATTTTATTTGGCATCAGAAATGGAAAACTATGCCATTTCTCATCGCCGGTTCAATAGTTTATGGTATTGCTGGTTATTTTGTTTATGGCAGTATTTTTTGGGTGTTCACCAAAATTCCATATGCTACCATGAGTAGCGTTTATGGACATGGTGATTTGATGAACTTTGTTTACCAATTGTATTATGTGGTTGGCGTACCGGTTTATATTCTGCTAGGAGTCGGGTTGTTGTATGTAACGCGGTATTTTTTCACAAAACAGCTTTCATCCGAAATCACTATTCTGGTGTTCCTTGGGTTTCTGGCGTATTTTATTGCACATACCTTGTTCTGGTACCTGGGCATTTTTAATTCTATGGGACTAAAACGGGTGCTATTAGGTGTAATGCCATACATTGCACTTTTGGGTGTGATTGGGTTCAATTTTGTAAAAGAGCAGCTGTTCTCCAAAATACCAGGCTTCTCGAGAATTGTATCAGGTGCTTTGCTGGTGTATGTAGTGATTTTCCCCTTACTTCCCAATCCTGCAGCACTTGATGTGAAAAGGGATTTGATGTTAACCAGGGAGCAGGAACTGGCAATAGAAATTACTAATAAGTTAAAGGAAAACAAACTGAACATGCCGGTGCTTTACAGTCACTTTTACCTAAGTGCCTTGCTCGACATTGATCATTTTGATCCTGCTTTAAGAGTTGAAATGGATTCAACGGTTTTTCCGGTATTGCCCTCAGGTACCAAGATAGTATGGGAGAGTTTATACGCGGAGAAAATTTCAGGTCTCAGCCGTTACCGGCTCGATAGGCACCCGCTGCTGATCAAACAGTATGAATGCAGCGGCCCGGTACAAAACAAAGAGATGGTTTGGGTGATCTACGAGAAACAATAACCTTATCTGGCCTTCTCTTTCAGTAAAGCATACTCAAGCACTTCCTCCATCTGTTTCACGTAGTGAAAACTTAAACCCTTCAGGTAATCGGGTTTAATATCGTCAACATCTTTTTTATTTTCAACGCAAAGAATTACCTCTTTGATACCGGCGCGTTTGGCAGCCAATAATTTTTCTTTGATCCCTCCAACCGGTAACACACGCCCTCTCAGCGTTATCTCTCCGGTCATAGCCAGGGCTTTTTTCACTTTGCGGCGAGTAAACGCCGAAGCAATTGAGCTTAACATGGCTATGCCTGCGCTTGGACCGTCCTTTGGTGTGGCACCCTCAGGCACATGGATGTGTATGTTATGAGATTCAAAAGTTTCAGCATCGGCGTCAATCAAATGCGGGTGTGCTTTCAAATATTCGAGTGCAATGGTGGCACTTTCTTTCATCACTTCTCCAAGATTACCTGTGAGGCTCAGTTTTCCGGCCTTGCTTTTACTTAAACTGGTTTCGATGAATAAAATATCGCCGCCTACTTGCGTCCACGCTAGTCCGGTAACCACACCGGCAATATCATTGCCTTGGTATTTGTCTTTGGTATGTGAAGGACCAAGTATTTTCACCACACTTTCTTCGGTGATTTTGGGAATAACACGGCCTTTAGCAATGTGAACAGCTACGTGACGGGCAATTTTTGATATTTTTTTCTCAAGATTTCTCACGCCACTCTCGGAAGTGTAATTGTCGATCACAAACTCCAGCACCTTATCACTCAGTTTTAACTGCGATTTTTTTAAACCGCTGTCCTCGGTTTGTTTGGGTACTAAATGGCGTTTGGCTATTTCAATTTTTTCTTCCACCGTGTAACCGTTTACTTCAATAATTTCCATACGGTCGCGCAAGGCAGGTTGAATTGTGGAGAGGTTGTTGCAGGTTGCGATGAACATTACCTTGCTGAGATCGTAATCCAATTCAAGGAAATTATCGTAAAACGTGGAGTTTTGTTCAGGATCCAATACTTCCAAAAGCGCTGATGAGGGATCGCCATGGTAATCGTTGCCTACCTTGTCGATCTCATCCAAAATAAATACCGGATTGGAGGATTGAACTTTTTTAATGTTCTGCAATATACGACCGGGCATTGCTCCAATGTAAGTTTTGCGGTGACCACGAATTTCACTCTCGTCTTTCAGCCCACCCAAACTCATGCGCACGTATTTTCGCGAAAGTGCTTTGGCGATACTTTTGCCAAGCGAGGTTTTCCCTACACCCGGAGGACCGTACAAACAAAGAATAGGCGACTTCATGTCACCCTTTAGTTTTAATACAGCTAAATGTTCAATGATGCGCTCTTTCACTTTTTCCAAACCAAAATGATCCTGATCCAAAACGGTTTGGGCGTGCTTCAGGTTAAAATTGTCCTTGGTAATCTCGTTCCATGGCAGCTCGAGTAAAAGCTCTACATAATTGGTTTGGATGCCATATTCAGCTGCATTGGGATTCATGCGCTGCAATTTGGCAATGTGTTTATCGAACACTTCTTTTACCTCAGCGCTCCATTTTTTGTTTTTGGCTTTTTCGATGTAACCGTTGATCTCCTGTTCAAAATTGTTTCCACCCAGTTCCTCCTGAATGGTTTTAATTTGTTGGTTAAGGAAATACTCCCGTTGCTGTTTGTCCAGATCCATTTTGGTTTTGCTCTGGATCTGGCTGCGAAGTTCAAGCATCTGAAACTCGTTGTTGAGATGCTCGAGTACCAGTAAACTCCGCTCTTTTAAGTTGTTTTTTTCCAAAATTGCCTGTTTGCCAATGGTATTGGCATTCATATTGGAAGAAATAAAATTTACCAGAAATGCAGGACTGTCAATGTTGTTGATAGCAAACCCGGCTTCACTTGGCATGTTGGGAGAAAGCTTCACAATTTGTGTTGCCGTTTCCTTGAGATTGGAAATGATGGCCTGAAATTCCTTGTCGTTTTTATCGGGAATGATCTCTTCCACAGGCACCACCCTTGCTTTATGATAGGGATTGGATTGAAGTGGTTTATCAATATTGAACCTTTTTTTACCCTGAATAATAATGGTGGTATTGCCATCCGGCATACGAAGTGTTTTGATAATTTGGGCTACTGTGCCGGTATAAAACAAATCGTCCCACTTAGGGTCTTCAATGCTGTCGCGGGTTTGGGCCACAACACCAATGGTTTTATCTCCCTTGTTGGCGTCTTTAATGAGTTGTATCGATTTATCCCGGCCTACAGTGATAGGAATCACTACACCCGGAAAAAGCACGGTGTTGCGTAACGGCAATATTGGCAGAACATCAGGAATAATCTGATTTTTCATGTTGTCTTCGTCTTCCTGAGACAGCAGAGGAATAAAATCCGAATCATCATCAATCACTCCTCCTATCCTTAATTCTTTCAAATCCTTGAAATCCATACACTTAATTCTAATAGTTGCACTTAAGGTTCACATATTGTGCCAAGCCTGAAAAAAGGACTATTTGGCAGACTGTTCAGGCATCCTTACATAAAAGGAATACCCGTTTTTGTTGTACAATTTACTTAGATTTTTGTTTTCCTCCACAGTTGGCTCATCAATGGTTTTCGCCACAATAAAGGCCGGACGATCGATTTTTCCGTTTTCAAGCCAAATCAAATTAGCCAAAGCGTGACTTGTTAACCTTTGGTACCCCCGTTTTTCCATGTCGTCCAGTTGGTTTTTTACAAATTGCATCTGATCAGCATTCCTGTAATCTTCGGGTTGACGATCAGAATAAAACAGGTAAGCATAACTTTTGAATCCGCGGGTTTCAATATAGTTTGGGTGCAATGAGCAGGAGCGGTAAAAATCAATGGAAGACTTTTGTGTATAAGCTTCAATTTTGGGTACCAGCACCAGAATAGACAAATTAATAAAAACAACATGCATTACGCTGCCGGTAATTATTTGTGAAAGGGTACGTTTTTGTATACCTAAATACACATAAACACTTCCCAGTAAAAATAAAAGCCCTAACAAAAATTCAAAACCCGACCACTGAACATTTGCGCCTAAACAGTGTTTGGCAAAAGGGTCTTTGATCCAATCGCTATTGATGAGTTGTTGTTTAAACTGCTCTACCAAACTAAGCAAAATAAAAGCACTGCCAATCAACAGACTCAACGTAGCATACCCCAAACGCATCAACGGACGAAAATTTAAAGTGCTCAGATTATTCTTCAATCCTAAAGCGGCAATGTAGGTCAACGGAAAATAGCAAAGAGAAGAATAGTGGATGATTTTTGTTTTTACCAAACTGAAAAGGATAAGTACCACCCAGAACAGAGCGAGCAGAATTTTTCTGAATGCCATGTCTTTTCCGCTACCGGCATTGGATTTGCGATAGACCAATAAAAACAAAAACGAAACCGGAAAACAGCCCACCAACAATACGATGGCATGATAAAGCAGGGGGCCGCTGTGTCCGCTGTCTTCGGTGTTAAATAACCTGATTTGGTAATGAATAAATTCTTCTACTACTTCTTTGTGTCCTGACATCCATTCGATCACAAACCAGGAAGCAGATACAAAAAGTGTAGTGAACATAAACACCAGCATAGGCCATGACCAAAGTGCTTTAAGACGAGAGGTCCATAGTAAAAAGATAACTATGGTAAGTCCCGATACCAGCAGCGCCACCGGCCCTTTTGTAAGCACAGCTAAACCAAGCACAACACCGCCCAATAAAGCCGATCCCAATTTTTTTGTTTCGGTAGTTGTTATAAAATCATGACTGAGGTAAAGCGAAAGCAAAATGAATAAATTGAACCAGGGATCGATGATGCCCGATTTAAAATAAAAATGGGGCAGTAAAGCCGAGGCCATCATCAGGGCCCATAGTACACCGAGTTGTTGAGAACCTATACGTTTACCAATAACAAATAAAGTAAACAGTGTGAATACGCCGCACAAGGCGTTTGGGAACCTCGCTGAAAATTCTGACACGCCAAAAAGTTTCATGCTTCCTGCCTGCATCCAAATAAAAAGCGGAGGTTTCTCCCAAAAAGGCTGATAGGCTATTTGTACCTGAGCATAGTTTCCGGTTACCAACATCTCTCTGGCACATTCGGCAAAGTTCACCTCATCCCAGTCAAACAAATTGCAGTTCCCGATAAATGGAATGAACAGTATTGCAGATGCGATGATCAGCCAAAGCCAGGTGTAGCGGGAATTACTAAGCGCTTTCATTTTTTTGCTTTTTGGCAAACAAGGGCCGGTTGAGGTAAGTTAACCTGGGGTGCTGATAAAACCAAAGGTAAAGAATGGTACTGAATGTCATACCGATAAAGCTTCCTGCCACAATATCGTTTAACCAATGCTGAGAAATGTAAACGCGACTAAAGGCTGTTAAACTTGCGATAAAAAAGAAAATGAGTTTTAGCAAGTGATTCTTGCTAATAAAGGCTAAACAGATAAATATAGCGAAGGCCTGCGTGGCGTGACCACTTGGAAAACTGTTGTGAATGTGATTGTCAACTCCTTCCACCAATTGCAAACCCAGTTCTTTTTTGTTCTGGAAAATCATCCAGGGACGGTCAATGTCTTCAAAAACATAACGCTTAAGAAATTGAGAGAACAGTGAAGCCAGCAAAAAACTCAAGCTAGTGTATAACCCTTTGCGAAGGTTAAGAGCGCATAACACCAGTAATATCAGGATGGCTACAAATCCGTCGCCCAGGTAAGTAATGTAAAAAAAGAAAGCGTTCACGTAAACCGAGCCCACCAATTGGTTAAACACCAGGTGAACCTGAAGTTTATCGTAAGTATAAATAAGGTACAAAGAGGGAAGAAGCAAAGCCAGATAAAGCAGCAGAACCATGGCATTGTCGACTAGAAAATTTTTGATTCGTTCAGAGGTTTTTGGCTTCATTCCAGTAAATATCCAATTCTTCGAGTTTACATTCAGAAATGGCCTTTCCACTTGCTTTTACTTTTTCTTCCATGTACCCAAAGCGTTTGATGAATTTGCGGTTGGTTTGTTCGAGGGCATCTTCGGGATTGATATTCAGAAAACGGGCATAGTTGATGAGAGAGAACAAAATGTCGCCGAATTCTTTTTCGGCCTCTGTTTGATTTTTAGCATTCACTTCCTGTTGAAACTCCTCAAGTTCTTCCTTCACTTTTTCAAATACCTGTTTAGGTTCTTCCCAATCAAACCCAACTGCTTTGGCTTTCTCCTGAATACGGTAGGCCTTGAGTAAAGCAGGCATTGAATTGGGTACACCCGAGAGCACAGAAGTATTGCCTCCTTTTTCTTTTTGTTTGAGTTGTTCCCAATTTTGTTTTACGTCCTCTTCGTTCTTTACTTTAACATCGCCGTAAATATGAGGGTGCCTGAAGATTAATTTTTCACAAAGGCTATCCATCACTTCCTTTATACCAAAGTCTTTGGTTTCACTGGCAATTCTGGAATAAAAAACAATGTGAAGCAAAATGTCACCCAATTCCTTTTTAATGTCCTGCATGTTTTGGGCAAGTATGGCATCACTTAGTTCATAGGTTTCTTCTATGGTAAGGTGACGGATACTGTCGATGGTTTGTTTTTTATCCCAGGGACATTGCTCCCTGAGTTCATCCATAATGCGTAGCAATTTTAAAAAGGATTCGGCTCTGGGGTCCATATGCGGCAAATATAAAGATTTAAAAACAGCCGTACAGTTGAGGTGAAAGAACGGACATTAATTTTGGTTAAATTAGCCAACTGTTTTGAAAAAGGTTCTTGCATACTTGATGTTCACGGGCGTTTTGCCATTCACAACACAGGCCCAAAACGGCATTACAGGTCATCCCGACTGGATCATAAAACCGGGATATGACCAATGTTTTATTATGGTGCACAGGGCCAATGTGGCCCATTTGGTGCAAGGCTACCCTTCGATTTTTGAACTCAATATAGCCAAACCAACATTGGGCAATAAACTTTGGCAAATTGAGAACAACCTGCCCAATCTGGGTTTGTCTTTTCAATACATAGCTTTTAAAAATCCAGATGAATTGGGCAGTGCCTTGGCATTTGCCCCGTATCTTGAAATTCCGCTGAATAAAATCGCAAAACCATCGCGATTGTACATGCGGTTATGCTGGGGTGTTTCCTATCTCTCAAAAGATTTTAACATGGCCGACAATCACAAAAATGTGGCCATTGGCAGTAAGTGGAATGCTTATGTTCAGTTTAAATGGTTCTGGCAAATCCCCATTGGTAAAACCCTGCTCTTTGAACCCGGATTTACTTTCAACCACGCCAGCAACGGTAAAATTCAAAATCCCAACCTGGGTTTGAATTTAATGGGAATCAGTGCTGCGCTCAATTTCAGGATACCCGGTAAATCGCCGGTGCAAATTGCAAAAATAGATTCTTCAACCCGATCCCGCTCAAAATATGAAATCCTGATTTTTAGCGCGGTTGGCATGAACGAAAGAACCATCAATGGACCCCAACAAGGCACCTTTGTGTTTTCAACTGCCTTGCAACGCAACATTCGCAATACGCACAAATTCAGTCTGGGAACCGATTTTTTTTATGACGAAAATTATCAGACTGATTATTACAACGCGTTTGGGGAATACGCTGAAGGCATTAACCGATGGAGAATCAGCGCCAGAGTGGGATACTCTTATAATGTAGGTCGTTTGAGTTTTCCCATTGAAGTAGGGTATTATATTTTTCAAAAAACCAACCCTGATGCCATGCTTGTGAGCCGCATTGGTTTGCGTTATTATTTTGCCAATGGTTTGGTGGCTCATTGGGGTTTGCGAACGCATTATGCAGTTGCTTATAATTTTGAATTTGGTGTAGGATACCGATTTTGTTTACATGCTAAAAAGTAATACCTGGATAGTGGTTGGTTTTGCCATTCTTTTTGCCTCGTGTGACAAAGAAACGGCACCCGATTGTTTTAAACGTAATGGTGAAGAAAGCAGTATTACGCGCTATACAGAGGTATTCAATGGCATCAGCTTGCTAAGCGATATGGATGTGGAGTTGGTGCAAAGTCAGGATGTGCGTGTTGTATTCACAGGCGGTAAAAACCTGTTTCCAAAAATCAGTACCACGGTTGAAAATGGTTTACTTGAACTTGACAACAAGAACAACTGCAATTTTGTAAGAGGATACAAACGCAAACCAAAATTAACCGTGTATTGCCCGTCAATCCGAAGTATCAGAAACAAAGGCGTGGGCAATATCAGCATGCCAAATGGATTTTCGCAAGATAGCCTGGAAGTGTATGCCGAGAGTGTAGGGGATATCCATGTGAACGGAACATTTGATGAATTGGTGGTGAACACCGGGTCTCATGGTGATGTGTATGTGAAGGGAGTAGCCAATCGGTTTTATGCTTATGTTGCTGGCACCAATTATTTGAAAGCCCAGGAACTAAAAAGTCAATACGTTTACATCAACACAAATTGTTTGGGAGATTGTTATGTTGATCTCTCTAATACCAACTTGTTTGAATATACCATTACAAACAGTGGCAATATCTATTATTCGGGACTCCCAGCTCAGGCTGTGAATAGCGGTACGGCAACGGTAAAAGGGCAATTAATCAAAATCAATTAAACCATTTTGCTTCGTTTCACAAGATAAGTGTGCAGCACTTTGTCGAAGCCTTGGTTGATATCTGCTTCAACAAAATCAATTTTAAACTGCGAACATTTTAGTTTAAGGTCCTCTTTAAACTGTTGAAGGTTTTTTGTGTAAGCTTCCTTTACCTGTGAAGGATTGAGTTTTACTTCAAGCCCGCTTTCTAGATCAATAAAATGATGGGGTTTGTTCTCGAATTCAAAATCCAGCTCTTTGGATTTGTCGGTTACATGAAATAACAGCACCTCGTGTTTTCTGTAGCGCAAATGTTGCAAAGCCGAAAACAAGGCTTCGCTGGTTTCGGTGCTGTCAAACATATCACTGAAAATAACCAGCATTGAACGACGGTGCAAAATTTCAGCCAATTGATTCAGGGCCGAAGCAGCTGAGGTTTGATTGGCAACACTGTTATAACCCAACAAGTACTCCAATTCATTGAAAAGTAGTTTTTTTTGAATGGGACTTCCTTTTGCAGGGATGTGTTTGATGAGGTTTTGATCGAAAGTACTTAAGCCTGGGGCATCTCTTTGGTTTTTAAGCAATTCAATAAGAGCGGCCGAGGCTTCAACGGCAAATTTAAGTTTGTTATTTTCCTGATCTTTAGGGAATTGCATACTCGCCGAACAATCAATCACCAATTGGCAACGCAAATTGGTCTCTTCTTCGTAGCGTTTCACGAAGAGTTTTTCAGAACGGGCAAACAACTTCCAATCAATGTGCCGGGTACTTTCACCGCTGTTGTAAAGGCGGTGTTCGGCAAACTCCACCGAAAATCCATGCATCGGACTTTTATGAAGTCCTGTCATAAAACCTTCAACTACCTGTTTAGCAAGTAGTTCCAATTTAGATAAGGTTTTATTGTGCTTGGGGTTTATTAACATTCTTAGGGTGTAAATATGCCATTATTGGCGGAAAACAGGCACAAAAGCTGAACTTTTTTTGAGTAAATTCGTACAAACAAGCAAATATGTCGACGAAGGACTGTTTTTGAACGATGAAATACAAGTTGTACTATCTATTTTTAATTGTTTTTTCGTTTCGTTCAGGTGCCCAGGTGGATACCAGTTTTTGGTTTGTTGCTCCGGATGTTTCAGCGATAATGGGTGATACTGCCATTAAGCTGCACTTCCAATCTTACGATCAGCCAACTGTAATTTACATCAATCAACCTGCCAATCCTGCCGGAATCAGCATGTCTTTGGCTTTAGGCGCGAACAGCATTTTGCATTTGAACTTATCGGCTTCGCTTACAGCAGTTGAATCCAGTCCAACCAATTCGGTTAGCAACAAAGGTATTTACATCAGTTCCAAAGAATACATCTCGGCCTATTACTCTTTGGGTGCGGCCAACAACCGTGAAATGATATCGCTGAAAGGCAGCAGGGCCCTAGGTACTGACTTTTATGCTCCCATCCCAACATCCACTGCAGTGCTCACACAAACCCTGGCCGATGGAGGTATTGGTCTGGATGTGGTGGCAACACAAACCGGGGTAACCACCATTTTGATCACACCCAGAGCTAATTGTATAGGAAGGCCAAAGAATGTGACCTTTGTGAGAACGCTTAATTACGGGCAGACTTTTTCGCTACGCGATAACAATGCAGTGAATCCCAGCGAACTGTCGGGTTCAATTATCTCTTCCGATAAGCCAATTGCCGTAACCATCAACGGTCCGGTTCGCACAACAAGTTCCTGTGCATCCTATTTTGCCGAACAAATTACATCCAGCAACAATATTGGGAAAGAGTACGTGGTACTGAAAGGAAAAAGCAGCGTTGACATAGCCTATTTGCTTGCACCATTCAACGCCAGTAGTTTTACTGTGACCAGCAGCAACACCAATTTGAATTGGTTGATTAATTCAGGAGAAACGTATTCGCTCAACATAACCGATACAATAACGTTTATCAAAAGCGACAAACCCATTTATTTGGTGCATGCTTCAGGATATGGATGCAAGCTCAGCGCTACGCAGCTTCCGCCTGCGTTTTGTGCTGGTTCTTATACAACCGCCTTTACCCGATTAAGGGCCGACTCTTTGCATTTGAACTTATTCACGCGCAGTGGTTTTCAAAACACCTTTACCTTAACCAGCAATTCAAACACCTTGCCGATTTCTGGTTCAAGTTTTACAACAGTACCGGGTAGTGGAGGCGCCTTGGTGGCAGCGCGCCTCTATTTTTCAACTGTCAGCATTCCTGTTGGGGCTAACGTGCAATTAAAAAACAGCATGGATCTTTTTGGTTTAACTGTGCAAAATGGAAATTCGGTGTCAGGCAGCGATTATGTGTCGGCTTCCGAATTTGCCGTGAAACCTTTTGTGAAGGCCAACATCATTCCAACGGCTACTGTTTGCACCAACACCCAATTTACGCTCAATGGTACCATTGGAGGAGGGCCGCTAAGCGGCAGCTGGAATGTGCTGAATGGTTTTGGAACTTTATCCGGTCCGTTTTCGCAAATATCCAACAACATCTACACACCGCATCCTTTGGATACAAACACCAGTCCGGTGAAAATTGTGCTGAGTTCGAGCGGTACTTGTCCTAATACCAGCGATACCTTGAAACTCACTGTAAAGCAGGCTCCTTTGGTGGAGGCAGGTTCAGATTTTATTACGTGTTCAAACAATCCTACCCTGCAATTGAACGGCAATGTATACGGTATCACCAACCAGGGATACTGGCAGGTTTTAGCACCGGCCAACGGAACTTTTTCACCTAACACCAGTAGTTTTTCTCCCGTGTACGCGCTTTCCAATACCGATAAATTGCTAAGCCAACTGCAATTTGTGCTCAGCAGTACCAATAATGCTGGCTGTAATGCGGTTACCGATACAGTGAAAATTCTGATGAATCATGCACCTACTGTTACAGCCAGTCCAACTTCACCCATTCCCAAGTGCGCCAATAACGCATCGGTATTTTTGAATGGTGTGGTGAGTGGTACGCTAACTTCGAGTGGTGTGTGGAGCAGCAGTGGCAACGGGCAGTTTGTGCCGAATAATTTATCACTAATTAATAATTACTTTCCAAGCGCACAGGATATTCTTTCGGGTCATGTTTGGTTAAAATTAACCAGCACCAATAATCAACAATGTTATCCTGTTTCGGATAGCGTTGAAGTGACATTTGCGCAGGCTCCTCAGGTTAGCGCAGGTCTCGATTTGAACAGTTGTGTGAATAATCCCAGTGTAAATCTTGTGGCTTCTATAACAGGCAGTACTACTAATACGGGCATCTGGTATGGTGGCACTGGCACCTTTTCGCCTAGTAACACCTCAAACAACGCTGTGTATTTGGCAAGCCCTTCGGAAGTAAGCGCAGGCACTGTAGCGCTGACATTCAGCACCACTAACAATGGCTTGTGCACCGGCGTTTCTGATCAATTGGTAATCACCTTTCAAGCCAAACCAACAGCCAGTTTTCAGGTGAGTTCGGTTTGCCTCAATGAAAACACCATTTTTAAAGATGCCTCTTATAACGCCTCAGCTCTCGGGCTTGTGAATGGCTGGTTCTGGAACTTCGGAGATGGCAGTCCGGTTAGTACCAGCGTGAATCCTGTATACACCTACCCAAGTACAGGAGATTACACGGTTCAACTCATCGTGAGAAATTCCTTTAACTGTTATGACACCATACAGAAGCCGGTTCAGATTTTCGCTTTACCAAGTTCTAGTTTTAGTATTGACAGAGCATGTTCTGGTTCTGCACAACAAATTATTTTCAAAGATCAGTCTACCATTCCTGCACCCGATGTGATACCGTCCAGCGGTTACTATTGGGATTTTGGTGGCTTCGGTGTTTCGAAAGCAAAAGATACCACCATTGTTTTTCCTTCAGAAGGTATATACAACATCACCCACATTGTAACTTCAAACAATAACTGCAACGCCATTTCAGTAAAATCCATCACCATAACACCACGGCCTGAGGCCCGTTTTATATACACCTACAACAACTCTGAAAGTTTAGGAGCCTTTGTTGAATTTACCGACACATCAAAATACGCCTTCAGCTGGCATTGGCAATTTGGTAATGGCGATACCAGCAACATCGAAAACCCATCGGTGTTTTACAGCCAAAACGGTACATACACGGTAACACTCACCGTTACTGATGAATTCGGCTGCCCGAGCACATACACCGCGCCTATTACCATTTTGAACATTGTGTCCGATATCACCGAGTTAATCCCTAACATGATCACGCCAAATTTTGATGGAAAAAATGATTTATGGCGTCTTGATTTTATTCAGGTTTTTTATCCTAAGGCCGAAATTGAAATATTTAACCGCTGGGGTGTGAAAATATACAGAAGTGAAGGGTACGACAATGCATGGGACGGAACCTACAAAGGCGATCCATTGCCGGTAGGGGTGTATTTTTATACCATTCAACTAAATGATAGTAACGATACGCCTGTTATTAAAGGCACGGTTACTCTTTTAAAATGAGAAAGAGAACTGCTATACTTAGTTTGATGATGTTACTGGTGTTTACCTTACAAGCACAGCAACAAACCCTGTACACCAATTTTCTGCAGAATCCCTATCTCTATAACCCTGCATATGCCGGAGTAGTGCCAGGAACACAATTTACACTGGGACACCGCAACCAATGGGTTGGTTTTGATGGCGCACCGCGTGTTTCAATGTTAAGCGGCTGGGGCAATTTCAAGAAAAAGCCTCACATGGCTATTGGCGGCATGGTGCAAAGCGACCGGGGAGGATTAATACAAAAAACGGCCTTTCAGGGATCGTATGCTTACCAATTAAAATTCAATAAAAAATACACCATGAGTTTTGGATTGGCTTTTGGTGGTGTTCAATACAACGTAAAAGTATACGATGCCAAACCCTACGATCAGGATGATGAATTCTTAAGTAGCGAAGTACTGAGAGCATTTGCCTTCGACGCGAACGCGGGCGTTCATTTTTACAGCAAGGAGTTTTTTCTGGGTTTAAGTAACCAGCAAATGCTGAATTCAAAAATCCGCTGGTCGAATACCAATGGTCGTTTAACCCCTCACTATTACGCTTACACAGGTTATAACTTCAGAGTCAGTAAAGACAGCGATTGGGTAGTACAACCTTCTATTTTGGTGCGTATGAGCGCACCGGTTCCTCACCAGTTCGAATTTCATTTGCGTGTTATTTATAACGACATGATCTGGATTGGCAGTAGCTATCGTGAAAAATCTTCTGCCAGCATCCTGTTTGGATGTAACCTGTTCAAAGCGCTGAGTTTGTCGTATGCTTACGATTTTACCACTACCGACCTCAGCAATTATTCCAGTGGGAGCCAGGAGATCTGCCTGTCTTATCTCTTCCCTTTCAAACGTAAAAAGTCGGCGTCTGAATTAGCCAAAGAAGCTGACGAAACCGAATTGAATACCATAGACAATTCGCTAAAGACCAACCTCAAAAACAAAAAGAAAGCAGAGAAAGAGGCAAAAAAGAAGGATAAAGAAAAGCCAAATGATGAGGCCAAAGAAAAAGAAACAACAGAAAAAGATATAAAGCCGGAAGAACCAAAAGTGGAAAATCCGGAAAGTAAGGATCAGGAGAATAAAGAAGGAGAGGAGAAACCGGACCGTGAATAAACAAGTGAAACATAGCCTATTTTTGCTGAGCGTATTGTTCAGTCTGACTTTTACAAGGGTGCAGGCACAAATTGACACAGCCTTTTGGTTCGCAGCACCCTGGGTCACACCCGATCATTGGTGGAAAGACAATGTGGTGTTACACATTTCTTCTTTTTCGGCTCCTACCACAACTGTAAGGATTCGTCAACCGGGCGCCATCGCTCCAAATAAATACGACACCACCATTATCATTAGTGCGAACAGTAATTTCAATTACACCTTCTGGAGAGATAAAATCGCCTCACCAACTAACCTGGGCTATGACTCGTTGGAAACTCGTCCGGCCAATACTGTGCTGCCTTATGGCTTGTATATTTCTGCTTCTTCCAACATCACCGTTGTGTATGCGGTCATTACCCGCCCAACGTCTTTTCTGAACCCTGAAACGTTTTCCCTGAAAGGGCAAAACGGCCTAGGTAAAGAGTTCGTTTGTCCGTTTCAAACAAAATGGAACAACAGAACATTTACCGGCAATACCTGCAACGCAAACGCACAGGATTTGAATTGCGACAACCAGGTAACTCAACCCAAACAACAGATCAACATTGTTGCCACGAAACCAAATACCGTGGTGTGGATTACGCCGCGTTGTAATGTCATCGGTCATCCGGCGGGTGTAACATACAGTGTTTTATTGCCGGCACCCGGCAGCGCGTATACCATTGAGAATTCAACGCAACTCACTTCAGTGTCAGGAAATAATCTCAGCGGAACCATTATTGTTGCCGATAAGGATATAGCCGTTACTGTGGCAGACGATTCTGTTGCGGGAGTAACAGGTTGTTTTGACCTTATGGGTGATCAGATAGTACCGGTGGATATTATTGGCAAGGAATACATTGTGGTGAAAGGTGCCATGAATGGGCCGGAACATGAAGGAGCTTATATTGTAGGTACCGAAAATTTCACACAAATCACCATCAACGACGGGGTGATCACCAACACACTTATCAATAAGGGCGACACCTACCATTACAAAACCAGCAATAGCTTAACATCTGTAATGGCTAATAAAGATGTGTATGTGTTGCACGCCACTGGCTATGGTTGTGAATTGGGTGAAGCGCTTCTGCCTCCATTAACCTGTGCGGGGTCTAGCCTGGTTGCGTTTTCGCGAAACAACAAACAGTCTTTCCGTTTGAACATCTTGTGTAAAAATGGGGTACAGAATAATTTTGTGTTGAATGGTTCGCCGGTGTTGGTTCCAGCCGGTGCATTTACTGTTGTGCCAGGCAATACCTTGTACGTTGGAGCTCAGGTTATTTTAGACACCATTAGTTTACCGGTAGGCTCGTATACCATTTCCAATTCAGCTGACGTGTTTGCTCTAGGCGTGTTTAATGGTGATGGGGTAACAGGAGGATTATACCATTACATGTCGTCGTTCTTAAGGAAAACAACAGTCACTACACAAACCCTTGCTACCATTTGTGTCGGGCAAAATACAGTAGTAAGTTTAACCGGAACGGTTTCAGGTGGGGCCATATCCGGCATATGGACCACTAACGGTAGTGGCACCTTTGGTCCTTATACTTCCACCAGTAACGTGGTGAGTACAACGTATTCACTTTCGGCCAGCGATACCAATTTTGTTGGAGCAAGCAGCACACTGCAGTTTTATCTCACATCAACCGGTGAATGCGATCCGGTAACCGACACAAGCTATCTCCTCATTAATCAAAAACCTGTTGTAACTGTGAGCAGCGGAACCATCATGTGTAAAAATAACCTCATGCCAATAGTGCTGAGTGGTACGGTGGTGAATGCCATCTCGGGTTCGTGGAGTGGAGGCAATGGCGGTATTTTCGGACCTCCAGGACCTATTACATCCTACACGCCTTCACTTGCCGATTTAGCAGCGAATTCCATCACGCTGAGTTTAACTTCTCAGGGCCCATTGCCGGGATGCAACAATTCAGTGCAAAGTCTTACTATCGCTTTTGCCGATCCCCCGGTTGTTTCAGCCGGCAGTGACAGAACAGTTTGTACAAACGCCTCCACACTCGACCTGAATGGCACCGTTAGTGGCGGCACCACATTTGGTAATTGGACCAATAGCGGAACGGGTCTGTTTTTTCCTGGTTCCTCCGCTCCTACAGCCACCTATGCTTTCAGCCAATCTGATCTGTTGCAAACACAACTGAGCTTAACACTTACCTCCGTCTATAATGCTACCAATAATCCGGCTAATTGTGCGCTTGTGAGTGATGTGATGAATATTTTTATTCTGCCCAAACCGGTAGTGGTGGCACAGCCTGATTTTACCGTTTGTGCAAGCGCCGGAGCCATTGCCTTAACCGGAACAGTGTTAGGTTCAGCAGTAACCGGCTCATGGACGACGTATAACGGCAGCGGGATCTTTCAGCAATTACCTCCTGTAGGCGCAACCTATACCATGAGCCAAGCCGACACCATCAACGGCACAATTGATTTTGTGTTGAATAGTTACGGTGGATTTTGCGCCTCCGAAACCGACACCATGCGAGTAACGGTTCTCAAATTGCCGCTTATTACAGTGAATCCGGATAATTCGCCTACCTGCGAGAACGTGCCAATCACACTTACCGGCACCGTTTCGGGTTACACCAATCAGGGCTACTGGACCTCCAGCGGAAGCGGCGTGTTTTCACCCACCAATTCAGTGCTAAACGGCACGTATTTTCCAAGCCCGGCCGATTACGTGAATGGTAGTGTGGTACTCACCTTAACCTCTTATACCTTGCCGGGCTTTCAAAACTGTGGAAGCAGCAAGTCCTTTACATCTTTGTTTGTGGATGCTCCGGAAGCTGATTTTTCCATGTCGTCGGCGAGGTGTTTAAAATCACCGATCATATTCAGCGACATCACTTCACCTAATGGAACATCCAATTTACAATACAACTGGAATTTTGGCGATGGAGGCATTTCAACAGCAGTAAATCCTGTGTACACTTTTACCAATACCGGCCAATACCTTGTTACTTTAACGGTTACCGGTACCAGTACCATTGGCCTCAATACGCCGGTTCAATGTCCAGATGTGAAAGACACCTTGCTGACAATAAAAGCTTTGCCGGTGGCTGATTTTTCGGTAGCCAGTACTTGTGCCAATTTCGCGACCCAGTTCATCAATTTATCCTATACTCCGCCACTCACTGAGGCCATACAATTCTGGCATTGGTCTTTTGGTGATGGTAAAGACACACTCACCACAATTCCTACAACCAGTGTACCACACACCTACACCAATTCTGCCTCGTACAATGTTATTTTAACAGTTACCACAACAGCAGGTTGTGTATCGGATCCTCGTATACTACCTATCGTTGTATCACCTCAACCCGAAGCAGAATTTGGTTTAACCAACAACCCATCGGTGGTGCTGGAACCTGTTTATTTTTCTGATTTTTCAAGTCCAACAGGTGCTATCACTTCTTGGTACTGGGAATTCGGCGATCTGGGAACTTCCACCGCTAGCGCTCCTGTTCACACCTACAATTATCCGGGGGTGTATAACGTAACGCTTACTATCACAGATGATAAAGGTTGTATCGACGTATTAAGCAAAGTACTTGATGTGACCATGCTGCCGCAAATTCCTACCGGATTTACGCCCAATAACGATGGTAACAACGATGTACTCTATGTAAGAGGAGGACCATTCGAACGTATCCTGTTCAGAGTGTACAACAATTGGGGAGAATTGTTATTCGAAACAACCGATGCCAGCCAGGGTTGGGACGGTAAGAAAAATGGGGTTGACCAACCTGTTGGCGTTTACTTGTGGACCTTTGTAGTTGATATGTACAACAACCGCCAGGTGAAAAAGAATGGAGATGTGACGCTATTACGATAATGAAACAACTGAAAACATATGTGTTGATGGTGTTCCTGTTTACAGGGCGTTTGCTGCATGCGCAGGATTTTCATCTGAGTATGTACGAAACAGCGCCACTGTTCCTTAATCCCGCAATGACCGGTTTAATTGAAACCAAAATGCGGGCGCACCTTCACTTTAGAAATCAATGGAATGCCCTTGCCTATAAACCATTCACCACGGCTTTGGCAAGTTTTGATGTACCAAAAGGCAAGTGGGGATTCGGTGGGCAGATCACCAATATGAGAGCCGGTTTGGCCAATTACAACGTGTTGCAATTGCTTGGTTCAGCATCTTACTCTTCTTACATTGATAAAGACAAAAAGCACAGCTTTTCCTTAGGACTTCAGGCGGGTTTTACCCAAAAGCGGGTAGAATACCAAATATTGACTTTTGATGCCCAATACACCACTGCCAATGGAGGCGGGTTTGATAATTCCATCAATAACAATGAAAATTTTCAAGGCCGTTCGCAATTTCAGGAAGCGGTGAATTTTGGAGCCCTATATAACTACGGTCAGCACCAAAACCGATTCAACCCTTTCTTTGGCTTTAGCATATTTAATCTTACCAAACCCAAGGAGAGTTTTTTTGGAAGCAATAACCAATTGCCAATGCGGTTCTATTTTCATCCGGGTGTGCGTGTGAACGTGAGCGAACTATTGTATTTTATTCCTAAAGTGCTCATATACGCACAGGCTAAAACCGTGCAGGAAACTTATGCTATGGATGCCGGGTATTATTTTAAAGGTGAAAAATTTTATGCCTTAGCCGGTTTTATGTACCGTAACGCCGATGCCAGCGTCATCCATATTGGGATCAAAAAAGACAACATCATGGTCAAATTTGCCTACGACTTTAACGTGTCTACACTCAGGGGAATTAGCAAAACCCGCGGTGCTTATGAGATTGGGTTGACCTGGTACGGTAAAAAAGATAAAACCAACGAGATTAAACACTGTCCGAGATTATAGCAAGGTGATGAGGGTTTTGAGAAGCATACTGATCGGGTGTTTGTTTGCGCTTTGCAATTTTACTTCCTTTTCACAATCCAAAAAAGTTTGGATTGAAATGGCCGATGATGCCTACGCAAAGCGTGATTACGCATCGGCTGCGGTGTATTATGCCAAAGTGCTTGACGACACAACGGTGTTACGTTCCTATGTTATTCCCTATGAGCCGCAATTGGTGAACCTCAAAATGAAATCACTTTTTGAGGTGCCTGAATTACAGGTCACGAAAAGAAAAGACAGCACCAATCAGGTAAAGGAAAGTTTGGAAAATTCGAGTAAGTACGATTTTATTCTCTACCGTTTGGCTCAGAGTTACCGTCTCAATTACGATTATCCTCACGCTGCTGAGCAATTTAAGATTTGTGTTGACCGTGGAGTGTATCCCGATGCCGGTTATTATTATGGTCTATCGCTGATGAACGTCAGAAAATACGAAGAAGCCATGAAGGCTTTTGATGATTTTGTTACCGCCAAAAAGGGCAACGATTCATTGGTTGGTTTGGCTGCTAAAAAAGAAGCCTGGTGTTATTTTGCTTTGGATTCCTTGGTGCCGAAAAAAACGGAAATTCGTTTGATGGACACTTTGGTCTTTAACCGTGGTACCAGCAATTTTGGTGCAATGTATTACCTCGATGACCAAAAGGTGATTTTTAGTTCGGCGCGAAGAGGCGGTGTGGTTACAGATCCCGAGAAACAAGATTCGCGTTATTACTGTGATTTGTATTTCTCTCAACTGGAAGATACCATTTGGCAACGGCCGGTGAATTTTGGGCGTCCGGTAAATACCTCCCTGCATGAGGGTTCTGGGGTATTTACGCCTGAGGAGGTTATGCTCTTTACCCGCTGGAGCGATAACAACCGTAAAGAAGCATTTATTTACATGGCCAGAACGAATGGCGGTAAATTTTACGAAGCCATGAAACTTGGCACCAACATCAATCTGCCGGGGTACAAATCGCATCAACCTTATGTTACTGCTGATGGCCGAAAGCTGTTTTTTTCATCCAACCGACCTGGTGGGAAAGGCGGCTTTGATATTTGGATGGCCGCCATTGACGAAGATGGTTTTGTTGGGGAGGCTGTTAACCTTGGAGAGCCGGTAAATACAGAATCGGATGAAATTACCCCGTTTTTTCATGATATAAGCAACACCCTGTATTTTAGTTCCAACGGTCATGTGGGCATGGGCGGGTTCGACGTGTTTAAATCATCTCTGAATGTAGATGATTCGCTTTATTCGGTACCCTTTAATGTCAACAGGCCCATTAATTCCTCAAAGGACGATGCGTACTATGTGAGTGATCGTTTAGGTACCAAAGGTTTTTTCTCAAGCGACCGCTTGGATTGTCCTGATGGACACTGTTACAATATTTATTCCTATGTGAGTGAGGCTCTCAAGTTTGACCTTGAAGGCCATGTATACGATAACGAAACCAACGCTCCAATTCCTTCGGCTTTGGTAACAATAAAAGATGTTCACGACGGTGATGAGCCCTTTTTTATTGTAACAGATGAAGAGGGGTATTACAAAACTGACCTGAAAGCCAATTTCGAGTACTTTTTAAAAGCACAAAAAACCAAGTATTTTGGGAACGCTGCCAGCCTTGCTACCAAAGGGCTTACCGACAGTAAACACTTTGAACAGGATTTTTACCTCACCAAAATACCTGAAGGCGATATAGAAATTGAAGGCATAGAATACGATTACGACAAGGCCACCTTGCGCCCCAAATCCATGGAAATTCTGGATAAGATTGTGGATCTGCTGAAGTTGAACGACAACCTGAGTATTGAGCTGAGTTCGCACACCGACTCCAGGGGTAGCGATGCGTATAACTTACGTTTGTCGCAGGCCAGAGCGCAGAGTTGCGTAACCTATTTAATATCCAAGGGCATTGCCAAAAACCGTATGATAGCGATAGGATACGGGGAAACCAAACCCATAGTACCTCAGGAAGTGATTGATGAAATGGTGGTGGACGGACCGGAGTTTGAAGCTGCGCATCAGAAAAACCGAAGAACAGCATTCAGGGTGATTGGAGAAACCAGTTTAAATTTGATTAACAACACACGTTAAGATGATCAGACATTATAAAATTGTGGTTAAGGGAAGAGTGCAGGGTGTTGGTTATCGTTACAATGCACAGGCGGCCGCGCATAAACACAATTTAACCGGTTACGTGCGTAACCAGCACGATGGCTCTGTGCTGATTCACGCAGAAGGTGTTGAAGAAGGGCTACAGAAATTTATCGACTGGTGCAATACCGGTCCCCGTTTGGCAGAGGTAAGTGAACTCAACGCCGAGGAAATGCAACCCGAGGGTTTTAAGACCTTTGAGGTGAGGAAGTGAAACTTATGTAAAGTAATTTATCACTATTCAATAATAAATTTGATGGGTCGATAATGGTGAAGCTCCTCACGGTTTTGTATTCTTAAGTAATAACAACCTTTTTTTAGTGAACTTACGTCTAATTCGCATGATCCATCTAATTGTTCCTCTCTGAGGCACAGTGCCCCATAGGAATTGTATATAAAAAATTCATTGGCACCTGATAAGCTTTGTACTTTTAGAATGCCATTTTTGACTGGGTTTTCAGCTAATAAAATGGGTTCAAGCGGAATATATTGAATCAGCCCCACGTTTTCATCTTGCACACATACACTAAACGGAATAGCTGCTCTATAAGACACTGAGGATCCCCCGGCCTTCATTTTGCAAAGATTGGCAAACATGCTGCAGCTTGTAAAACAACCAATGGAATCAAAGTATTTTGTCGCTGTACTCATTCCGTCTTTTAAATAAATAGGAGGGCGTAAAAACGGATAATTTGGGTTATAATCACTAAAATGCCAGTATATTGCACTGTCATTCGTAAACCCTCCGGGAGGCTGATTACTAAATGGCTTAAAACGGTTATAGAACACATTTAAGTTAAAAAAGCGAGACATAAACTCTGGACTGGAGATGTTAGTAAAAGTAAGCGCTTGCCAATTATATGCCGATTGAGCTGGCGAACTGTTAACTTCAGGAGGAGCAATATGCCCGGACTGCAAGGTATAAGTGACCATTGGGGCCAAACAAAATTCGTAGTCGGTACCAAAACCAAATTGTGGATCTGGATTGTTTGTTGTTTTAAAAAACATTCCAAATCGACGATAAACACCTAAATTTTCGCCTCGCGGTAAGTTGGTATTGCTTGCTGCTGCATTTGTAGGAGTAATACAAGAAGTCCGGAGGATGTTAACTGTATCCCCCGAAAGAGTGCTTTTGTTTTTGATTAGAATGGCAAAATTTCCGGGAACCACATGAGAAACAGGATTCAGCGTTGTTCCGAATACACCACCATATTTTACACCCTGGGGATTAGGTGGGACAGAGCCAACAAAAATGTTAACAGAATCGATCATTGTGCTGGGCAGAAGCATTGTATTCACATTGTACAAATACAGGGTCATTGGCACAGTAGAAGCACCGTTAATCGAAGCGTTAAGTAAACCTTCTAAACCATAAACGATCAGGTTGGGGTCGGAATTCAGGAATACAGAGCCCACGTGACTTATGTTGGTTACAGAAGTTACTGCTGTTGACTTGTAGTAAGAAAGTCCGGAAAAAGGAGCATTGGGATTTTTGAAATACTCTTTATTGTAGAAATAGTGCAAAGTGTCGCTCACCACGGTAGGTGTGCTTACTGCAGAGTTGCTGGGTGCGGAAAGCACTGAGTGGAGATCGCTGTTTTGCTGCTGAGCAGGAAGTAGGCTTACAAAAAACAGTGCACTGAAAAAATACACAAGTGTTTTCATGGAAAGGAATATTGTTATATAAAGATATAAAAAACCCTGACTTCTGCAAACAAAAGCAAACGATGAGAATCTAGTAAGTCAAACGCTGGTACTTGAGGAAAAACTCAACTCGGATCAAGTCCGAATTTGCTGAGAAAATCTTTTTTCAAAAGTTTGGAAACCGGTATGTCTTTTCCATCGCTCATGGTAACAAAGCCCCCATCTTCTTTGGTATAACGCACCACTTCATTCAAATTAATGATAAAGGAATTTTGTAACCTGAAGAATCGGGACTCGCCTTTGCAAAGCAATTCTTCATAGTCTTTCAGGGATTTTAAAGTAAGATGTTGTTGTTTTGAAGTCAGACACACTAAACTGTGGTTAGATTGGGCTTCGATATAAACAATTTCGTTTGTGAGTACACTTTCAATACTGGTTTTGGTAGGCAGCATCACTTTCAGTTGTTTCGACTCCACTGAATCATTCATGATGCTTAAGAGCTCGAGGATATTGTTGTTTTTACTCTTTTTTAGTTTTACTTTTTCTACTGCCTTCTGCAACTCTTCGTAGTCGATGGGTTTTAAAAGGTAATCGAAGGCATTGGCTTTTAAGGCCTTTAAAGCATATTCTCGGTAAGCCGTTGTGAAAATCAGGTAAAATTCTTTGTAGTTGAGTTGTTCTAATACATCAAACCCATTCATTTCTGGCATGTAAATATCAAGAAACACAATATCGGGCCGATAATTATTGATGAGCTCAATACTTTGGCGGGGGCTTGAACAACTGGCAACAACTTTAACATCCGGACAAAATTGGTCAATCAATAGCTCAAGACTCTTTATACCATGTTCTTCATCGTCGATAATGAGGGCGCGTATCATAAAGGGTTGTTTTTTGGAATGATGATTACAACTGTTGTGCCGAGACTTTGTGAGTTCTCATCTTTTTTATCAATGATTTCAAATGAGCAGGGGATACCTCCTGATTTTTGGATGAGTTCAAGTCGCTGTTTAATAAATTCGGTAGCCAGAGATTTTTTCTTGAAGGGGTCCTTGTGTTTCAGGCTTTCCTCTCTTCCAACCCCATTGTCATCTACGGTGCATTGAATGCGTAGCGCGTCGAGTTCAGAGAAGCTGATGCTCAATTTTCGATTGTTTTGTTTAGCCATAATGCCATGCCAGATGGCATTTTCAACAAAAGGCTGTATCAACATGATGGGGATGTAGATGTTTTCCGGATTAGGTATTGTATTGTTGATGGTGTATTCAAATGAATTGTTCGAACGCAGGTTTTCCAGTTCAATATATTGGTCCAGGAGATTAATTTCCTCGCTAAGAGAAATCACCTCGGCTGTACTGCTCTCCAGCATTTTTCTAAGTAGCCTCGAAAACTTGGTGAGGTAAACGTGCGCATTGTCGAAGTCTTTTTCTAAAATAAAACGCTGCAGGGTGTTCAGGGAGTTGAACATAAAGTGGGGGTTCATTTGAGTACGAATGGCCTTGGTTTCAAGCGCGTTCATGTGGGCGTTCAATTGATTCCTTTCCCGTTCTTTCTTTAATGTAGCCCTGTAGCGTTTGGTGATGAGCCATACCAGCCCACTAATCAGCGCCACAAGCGCCAGAATTTTTAAGGCCCAATCCAGATAGAGCCTAACCCTGTTAGGATTAGGGGCATTATAAAGCGCATTCACTTGTTTATCGCTTAAGGCAATGTCAAAAATGGCGATGTCGTCAACGGCTCCTTCCATAAAGCGGTTGTTTTTTTTGTTGGCACTTACTCCTACCAAAACTGAATCTGTTTCTAAAAATGTGGTCGGGAAGGCTTTTACCATTCTGGTTTGTAAATCCCCATCGAGGTAAAGGGTCATAAAATTATTGTTGTAAACCAATACCACATGATGCCATTCTGAGAGGCTTAGTTTGTTTTTGCTGAAGAGCCTTACCTGTTCCATGGAATCTTTAGCGCTGCTGGCCACAATCATTTTATTTTCAAGATCCAGGTATATGCCATAGGCCTCAAAAAAGTCGTTTTCGTTGGTGCGTTTAGTCAGTAGTATGGGATTGGCATCGTAACCACTGCCGGTGGCTACGGGCACCTGTATTTTAACCCAAAGCGAAATGCTACCTTCCTGAGGTTTTAGGGCTTTGTAATTTCCAAGGTTCAGGTAAGAGTATTCATTTCCAAAGAGGTATATGGCGTGATTAGCATTGCCAAAACGGTCCTCACAGTAGTTATACCCGTGCATTTTTACTCTGGTGTTATTCACATGGTCGAGGTCGCTTTTTGCATCGAAGCTGAATTTGGCGATGGGCTTTAGCTCTGATTGGGCCTGAATACCCTGAAAAAAGCAGAGGTAAAACAGAAGCAAGGAGAGCAGGAAAGGTTTGGAACAATGAAAATTAAGCTGCATAAGGAAGAGAAAGGGGTTTTTCAAGTAGGTGGGCCTTAGGAAAAGGCTTACAGCTGTGTACCATGTTTTAAATATAATAAATGAGGCTGAATTGTCAATTAACAAACACTTGATATTGAAACACAAAGAAGGCTAAGATGGATTAACAGACAATACTTATTGGGTTATATAAGGGTTTTAACGGTAAAAGTTCGGGTTTAAGCGAATTTGTATCATCATTAGTACTAGTATTTAATACCAATTATTTTACGCCGTAAAATAGTTTTGCCTGATTTTTTGGTTTAAAAAATCTTTTCATGATGAATTTAAAGAACAAAAAACTTCCGTTTAAAAAAACCAACCAGATAAAAGTTGAGATGGGGTTTGTGGATGGGTGCAAAATAATTTCGAAATGAGTTGATGTATGTTTGAAGAAATTAACAAAACGTAGAAATTATGAAAATTACCAGACTAATTATTGGAAAACAAATACTAAGCGATAGCAATATCGGCTTAGAATCAAAAATTAAGAGAATAATAGGATTGATTACTCTTTCAATTACTCTAAATTTTTACAGTTATTCTCAATCAATCATTTGTGGAGGATATCTAGCTCCTCCTCCAGGGCAAGCACCTGCGCCGGCAAATTGTCAAAATAATTCAATCGATTACGTAAATAAATATAGTTTACAATCATTTTACGTGCCTACAGTAAACGACCCTGTAATAACGATAAATATTACATTTCACATCTTTAATAACTCTGCTGGTAATGGTAATTATCAACCAACAGGACCTACTAACACTCAAATAAATACAATTGCTGGTTGGATGCAAAATGGGTACGACAGAATATCTGATCCAAGGCAAGCAAACCTTGTGGTGCCTGGATTTGTTTCTAACCACATTGCTGATTCAAGAGTAAAGTATAATGTTACACACATTTACTTTTATAATGACAATGTATTATTTACTAGTATAAATGATAATGCGATTTATAACTATATAGCAGGAATAGACCCTGATAGAGTTACCGAGGGACTCCCTATTATATTTAATAATGGTTATTATCTTGGTGCTGGAGGTTATGCAACTTCAGTTGGAGGCGCCCCGCTGATTCACACTTTTCAAACACCTGCAGCTGGGGATTGGTTTGTTTTTGAACATTTAAGACATGAAATGGGACATACTTTTGGGTGGCATCACACATATGCTGGTGGAGAACTTTCAATAAATCCATGTTCTTCACCTGATTTTTTGAGTGATGTGTTTCCTATAAATAATTCTCATTGCTCACCTAATGCTAATTGTAATACTTGTCCTGAAGATGCAGTGAATTGGAGCAATAATGTACTGTCATCGAATAGTCCGGTAGGTACTACTTGGATGTCACCATTACAGATGGGTAGAAGAATAAGGAACCTACATCTTCCATTTAATAATGTAAGAAGTTTTGCAAAAGAAATGATATCTGACCATCAATTTCCATGGCTAATCACATCTAATGAAACATGGGATTTTGATATACAAATGTATAGAGATATTGTTGTTAAATCAGGAAACACTCTCACAATTAAATGTCGGGTCGCAATGGCAACGGATGGAAAGATAACCGTGGAAAAAGGCGCTAAACTAATTGTTGATGGGGGAGAAATCACGGGGTGGTGTAAAAAGACCCCAGCTGGATCTTTAAATAACATGCCACTTTGGTCTGGTATTGAAATTGATGGGAGTCCTTTCGTAAATCAACTAATTAACGGTCTTACAGGTTACTGTCCAAATCAAGGTATTGTTGAAATCAAAAACAATGGTATTATTAGCTATGCATTTAAAGGAATAATTACGAGTAGAACAATCAATGGAACTTGGATTAATAATACGTCTGGAGGTATAGTTTTAGCGGATAATGCAAATTTTATTAATAATGTATTTGATATTATTTTCTATAAATATCAACAAGGAAATGTGACTAGCAAAATCATTAATAGCAATTTTGAAACAACAGGAGAAATTGGCAGGGATGCCAATAACAATCAAATTACACCAGCAGAACATTTAAAACTATACCAAAATTGGGGTTTGAAAATCGAAGGGTGCCGATTTGAATATGCTGCTGGAACCATCTACCCTCAAGGGAATAGAGGTGCTGGTGTTTATGCCACAGATTCCCATTTTAATATTGATTGGTATTGCAATACTTCTCCCTGCATCTCAGGAATTCGTTGCAAGTTTAATAATTTGACAAATGGAGTCTGGATAGATAATTTTAATCCTTTGTATATCGGTAATATTCAACATAGTGATTTTAATGAGAATGACCGTGGTGCTGTAATCGAGAATTCAAACTATTTATCGTTTTTTGAAAACAACATTACAATGACAACGGGTTTAATTGGTGTATATCTGTATAAGTGTAAATATTATAATGTTAGAAATAACAACTTTAGCAGCTTATGGCAACAAGGCGCTGGAATTATTGTCTATGATAGTAAAGATGGGGCGCATCAGATTTATAGAAACACTTTTTCAGATTTTAATGTAGGTATCCTTTGTGAGGATAACAATGGAGGTTATTCCTTTGGAACAAATGGTTTGAAAATGAATTGTAATGATTTTACCGCGGGAGCACCAAACACAACTGATATATCTATGTCAGCGTATCTGACGATGCCAGTTGTAATGGCTGAACAAAGTTCAAATACGGCATTGACTGGTTTTGATTTAGTAAGGAATTTGTATGGAGCGACATATGTTGGGTCATGGTACCAAAGTAAATGGAATGTGGATCCTAGCAACAATCAAGTCATAATTCATTCAGGAACACCTAGTGGATCTGACAATCCTAATTCGCCCATGGTTCAAGCAAGCCCTCAGGTATTAGTAGGACAATACGCAATTAACTTTAATTATGCAACACATTGTTTACCATATCCCCAATCTGGTGGCGGAAGTGGTGATGATGAAACAGATGTCCTGCCAGAAAGGTTAGCGAATATGAACAGTTATCTTAGCACTCTTTATGCGGATAATTATGAAGATAAAAACCATTTTGAAATTCAAGTTACTAATGCATCAAAAATGAATTTATTTTTAACAGGTGATATGACTGGAAGTAATGATAGTATTTTTAGACTCCTTTCAAGTAATCCGGGAAACATGAACGATTCGGATTTGCAACTAGTATTCACACTAATTCGAAATGGGCAGTTTATTGAGGCAAATGAAAGGATTAAGGCCCTGCCAGATGGTTTAGCTGATTGGAAGATGTTACTAAGTAAAGTAGTTGAAATAGAACAAGAGCCAATGGGTATATATAGCTTATTAGAAAATCAAAGTAATGTTGAGTTTTTGAAAGCTTTTGCAAATAATGAAGGTCGAGATGGGCAAGCCTGTGCCCAGGCAATGCTTAAATTTGTTTTTGGAACTGAGCATTTTTATCCTGTTGTGTTTCCTTCTTCAATAAACAATTCAAAGAGTAGTAATCTGAATTCTGAAAACTCACTAATTCAAAACACTAATATTAAACTTTTTCCTATACCAGCAAAAGAAGGTGTTAATATTGTAAACTCCAATGTGGAGGAAGGGATGATTAAAATTGAGATTACTGATTTATTCGGCCGAATTGTATTTGAAGATTACAGGCCTAAGTCTAATAGTTATTATATACCTCTAGGAGAAATAGCAAATGGAGTATATATTGTTGTTTTGGAAACTGAGAATTATGAAATTATTTATAGGAATAAGTTCGTAAAGCAGGATTGATAAGAGTCATTTTGGCCAATTCTCAAGACGTACAATTCTTGGTAGCCATTTCCTTGAAAACGAGTTTAAAACTAAACTGTATACTTAAAAGCGCAGAAACCCCTTCTGCGCTTTTTTGTTTAAAACAGGCACTAATCTGCCCTATTTCCCGTTGGTAAACTTTCAGCCCTATACACCCTAATTTTCTGTATTTTTGCCCCGTGCTAAAAAAACTGCTTTTTTCCCTCTTTTTTCTCTCCTTCCTTAACGGAATGGCTCAGCCCGAGGTTATCGACCGGGTGATTGCCGTGGTGGGCAAATACCCCATTTTGCTCAGCGACCTGCAAAGCAGTATGCTACAACGCGAAAACCAGGGGCTGGCCCCCGATAAATGCCGGGCTTTTGAAATGCTCCTGTACCAAAAATTGCTGGTGGCCCAGGCCGACCGCGATAGCATTACGGTAAGTGATGCTGAAGTGGATCAGGAACTCTCCCGCCGTATGGCCTTTTTTATACAACAGTTTGGCAGCGAAGAAAAACTGGAGGCCTTTTATGGCAAACGCACCAATGTAATAAAGGACGAACTGCGCTCTGATGTTCAGGAACAAATGCTGGCCGAACGTATGGCCGGCAGAATAAGCGGAGATACCAAAGTGAGCCCGGCCGAAATAAAAGAATATTACAATTCAATGCCTGAAGATAGTTTACCACTTGTTGAATCGGAAGTTGAATTGCAACAATTGGTGCGCAAACCCATGTGGAGCAAAGAAGCCAAGGCCGAAGCCAAAGAACTGCTCGAATCATACCGCCAACGGGTATTAAAAGGCCAAACCTCGATGAGCACCCTGGCGCGCTTGTACAGCGAAGATCCTGGCTCGGCGAGAGAAGGAGGGATTTACCGAAACGTATCGCGCGGTACCATGGAACCGGCATTTGACGCTACCGCCTTTCGTTTAAAAAATGGAGAAATCTCTGAAATTTTTGAAACCTCTTATGGTTACCATTTTATTGAATTGGTACAGCGCAAAGGTGAGGTGGTGGACCTACGCCACATATTGATTATTCCAAAAATGACAGCTTCCGATTTTTTTAATTGCAAACGGGAATTGGATTCCCTTTACACCGAGATTAACAAGGGCCAACTTACTTTCGAAGAGGCGGTAAATAAGTACAGCGATGATAAAGACACCAGACAAAACGCGGGACTGATGATTAATCCCAAGACGGCCTCCACTAAATTTGACAATGAGATTTTGAGTCAATTAGACCAAAACCTGATTGTTACACTGGCCGGCATGGAAATCGGACAAATCTCCAAACCTATGGAGTTTACGGATATGGATGGAAAACGCGCCTATCGTATTATTAAACTAAAAAATCGCATTGACCCGCATCGCACCAATTTAAAAGACGATTACCAAAAACTTGCCGGCATGGCTACGGCTGAAAAAAACCGAAAGCTCATAAAAGAGTGGATCAAAAAACGTTCAGCTGGCATGTACATAAAGCTCGATACCGGTTTTGAATGCAATTTTGAGAACGAGTGGAGGATAGCGAATTGATTTTGGCATAAGTACTCCAAGAGATTATTTTAGTTCGAAGAGTTGAAATCCTTGGTAAATTTTTGACTACTACATCTTCAAAAACAAAACTCAATTTTTTTACCACTTTTTCTTGACAAAAAGTGGCGCAAAAGTTAAGGCGTTTCGATCCTTCCACGCTCCCTTAATTTTTCCTGAAAATTCAAGCGACGTAAAATTTTGCGCCAGTGGAAATAAGAATAAGCGCAAAATAAACGCAAGCCTGCCTGCTGACGCGCAAGCCTTTGCTAAGGCAGGCAGGCGCCCTCGCTGAATTTTCAAGGAACAATTAATTCACTCCTCGCTTGCTCTGCGAAACGCCTTTGCCATCGCACTTCAAGTAACCGGTTTTTTCACCGATGCTGTTTTAGCCATCTTACTTTTCACCGTTTTGGTTTTTGGTTTGTACATGGATTCGTATTTCGCGATCCAATCCTTGGCACTCATTTTTTTCATGAGTTCTCCAATGAGTTGATAAGGAATCTCCTCTATCTTTTTAAAACGCACACAACTTTTTCCCATATCGAGTTTGTGTTTGGCATGTTTAGGATATTCTTTCTCAAACCATTTTAACAATTGAGGGTCAGCATACATACCCATGTGATAAAAATTGATGGAATCTTTTTGGGAGGCAATTCCGGCGAAAGGCAGGGGTTCAACAGGTTTGCAATGGTAACCGTCTGGGTACAAGGAATGCGGGATAACATAACCCAAGCCCCCATAACTTATGCCGGCTTCAAAACCTTTGGGCAGGTTTTTAATGATTACTTCATGCAATTTATTAAACGCTTCAAGTCTTTCCTTTGGAACGTTCATCAGGATCTCGTTTACTGTTTTTCCTACGGCCTTCATGAGATTTTAAATTAAGGGAATAAATAAGGGGATTAAATCCAAATTTCAATACGTTGAGTGTCTCCGGTTTTAAGGTGTTCTTTTTTTCGAATGTCTGCCTTCAAGGGAAGCAAATAGGTGTTTTGTTTGCTATCAAACCAGATGGCTGTTTCCCATTCGCTTTGGCCGGCTTTCGCCAGTGCTTTCAACCGTCCCCAGCCTTCTTCCTGCCATTTTAGATGGGTTCTTATTTCTTTTGAAAGCGCTTTGGGTAAGGAAACAAAGTGCCAACCGGCTGGCCCCTGGTATTTCCATAGTTTTGAGCTAAAAACGTATTTGATGCCTTTGGTTTTCATGTAGATAAATGTGATTGACGTGCATGAATTCACCGCGAACAATCACAATTAAAATTACACAAGTTCGCTTGAAGTTGCAAGGCTCTTTACAAATCTCTGGAGGTGTGTGAAAATGCCTGTGGATAGCTGAAAGGTTTTTTATAACTCCAATGTCAAGGTTGTTTCAGCTTTTAAATTTACCCCATTGTCGGTTCGTCCGGTAAGATGAAATAGGTAATCACCATCTGAAAAATGGGCGTGTGAGAAGAAGGCATCTGTAAAATGATATTCGATGTAATAGGGTCCGCTGCTGTTTATTGTAATACCTGAATTGGCTAGAGAAAGAAGATTTTCACCAATTTGCACGGTGTCGCCACGGAAGACAAATGATTGATTTAATGTCAGATTAAAACTTGCTTCGTCAATTTTGTTATGATAGATGTTAGTGCAAGAACGAGCGTATGTAGAACTGATGAGTGAACTACGATTGGTACTGTAAGTCAGTACAAAAGACGTTTCAAGAAGAAAGTCCCCGTGTACAGTGTTAATCTCACTTCGTCCGTTTGATGTGTTCAAAACCCAGGCTTGCATGTGTCCGGGCTGGTCAGAAACAAGCATGTTAGTCTCGCAGTAGCAACTTTGAACAACGCTTACCACAAGAAGGATAATGTGCAGATGTAATGTTGTTTTGATACGTTTCATCGTCCTAAAAATTGCCGTTAAGGGTTTTTCGGTTTGGCAAAGAAACAGATTTAGAAGCTCAAAACAGTTTGCCGGCACTAAACTTGATACGAAGAACAATGATTCACTTAAATACTGGCCCTGCTTTTTTACCAAAGTTTTATTCGCGCTTCGGTTTTGTATTTTCCCAAGTTGTTTTTTTCAATTCAAACCAATCAGTTGGATCGCCTTCATAATCAAAAGTTTCTTTAAAGTCGAAGCCCAATTTAAACAATACCTTTTTAGAATTTACATTTTTCGGATCAGTTATGGCAAAAATGCTATCAACATTTAAGTTGGCAAATCCATAGTCCAAAATTGCAATGGAAGATTCAGTGGCAAAACCTTTCCCCCAATGTTTTTTCTTAAACCTATAACCTAGTTCGTAAAAATTGTTGTGTTTATTTAATGCTTGCCTAAAATATTTTAGTCCTGACCAACCAATACATTCATTGGTTGATTTTTCAATTACCGCCCATCGAGCAATGCCATTTTCTTGGTATTGTTTTTTGAGTATTTCAACCACTTGTGTTATTTCTTCAATTGATTTTACCGGATTATTTTCAATATACAAATGAACTTCTGGGTCAGAGTCCATTTCAAATAAGTCTTTTTCGTCTGCGTATTCTATTTCTCTTAAAATTAGCCGTTTTGTTTCTATTAAAATTCTCATTTGTCAGTTGTTTCTTTTTGACTTGTTTTGCTTTTTTAGGCTGGCCGCTGATGCTTGGCAAATTGTCGATTGTCGGGCATTTCAGCAGAAATAGTGGTTGGGTGAACTAAACTTTTATCTACCTCTAAACAAATTAGTGGAGTTCAAACCCGGCATATTGTCAATTTGCTTGTATAGCCACTGCCTAAAGCAGTATTTTTATAAAGGAAGATGGCATTGCTGTTTTTAATTCTACTTGTTGTTTAATTTAACTTAGTCGTTCATCGTCTGTAAATAACCTTTGTTGTTTCAGTTGAAAAAAATTGGTAGAACGCTATTTCTAAACATTTATTATTTAACAATTTTAAGGTGCAATCATAGGGTGGCCAATTTGGAGCGGTACCATTTACGGATATACTATCTCCGTAAATTCGAAAACTATAGTTTCCAACTCTATGGTTTATACCAATGATATCAATAAAGTAGTTATTACTATTAATAAAGCTCATCTTATATGCTGAAGTATCAGTAGTATACCAATCTCCAATAATTTTAGTCAGTGAAATTTTAACATCCTGATTTTTTGCCTTTATTTCATGTCCTTTTATCTGTGCGGTAACAGCGTGTTCAATAAACAAGAAGAACAAAATAAGCCCTGGTTTATAGATAAATTTCAAACAAATTCCAACTTTCATTTGTGCATTGCCTCTAACGTTCGGCCAACTGGCGTCCGCCGCCTTACGGAGAGCTGGCCTGATGTTAAAGATAGAAAATTCGTCCGGATGTTAAAAGAGTTGATGCGCCGCCGCTACAATTGTCCCGCGAAGCGACTTTAATTTAAAACAGGCGGCGCTTACGAGAAGCTGTTCTTGTCCGCGGTGGCTGTTAGTGGCTGGCATTAAGTTTTGAGTGATTCTCGAATCGTATTTAATATTTGTTTCGTGAAGTTGTCAAAATTTGACAAGGAGCATATAAAATATTGAGAATAATATTTGTTCATAGTAAATAAGTCAGCTTCCTCCAAATCTTGACGCTCTTCAACTGGTGATTCGTATATATCGTGTTCGTTGATAAATGTTTTCTGTTTTTTCTCAAACTCATCAATGTTTGGATGGTCTAATTCAGTTGAGAAGGATTTAAAAATATTTTTATGATGTTCATTGAAGTCTGGGCCTATGCTATTGTGCAATATCAAGTAAGGAACTTTTCTCATTAGAATATCAATATCGTCCGTCTGTTTTATAACGTCGATTGAGACGTTTTCATTAAAAATGAATAAGTCTGCATTTGTGATTAAGACAGGTACAATAAAAAATGGAGAAGCATCTTCCAGATGCCCAAAGGTGTTAAATTCAATATTATGTTTTATTATGTATGGTAAGGCATATTTTATTTGTGAAATCCCATGTCGAATATCTTTATCAAATACATCGCCCGTTGCCAAACTAATTTCAGTTCCTTTAGTGGAGTAATCGAATAGATATTCTAAACCACTGATTTTTGCAGAATCAATTTTATCAGTTGAAAATGCGCTTTCATGTCGGAGAGTATAACCTGCGGTGAAAGTAGAGTAATCTGAATTTATTTCCGGAAGAAACGCCCACCTTTTACCTTCCTCTCTATATTTGCATTCGGCTAATACAGTGATGTCAGCATGTACCTTTTTAATTTTAACAAAGTTGGTTGCTTTAAGGTCAACTGAAAACTCTTTGTAGCTATTTTCTTCTTTTCTTAAGTATGAATAGTCGTGTTCAATTGAGAATTTGTGTTTTGCTAGTGTTTTTGACACGTCAAACTCTAGCGGTAGGCTAGAGGAGAGTAGTCTCGGTTTCCATTTTTTAGAATTGTCTGTCATATTATGCTTGCCACTAACTAGTTTATATGAGTGATTTTGACACTCCAATTTTCAATATTCGTTTGGCTTGAGTTCACTTTCACTCTTGTTAGAACCAAACTAAAAATAAACATTCTTGATCAAACCCCATTATTTTAAATATGCTTTTGAGTTCATGTATCTTTAATTTTTATGTTATTGATACTGCGATGCCCCAAATTCACAATCAATGGAAGTCATTTCTTGTGAACGGAAAAAATCCCTGACCAATGGAAATTGTTCGGTGTCGGAATTGCCCCAAAATTTCTCAAGCTTTGTGTATTTTTGGGAACAACTACTGATTCTTGAGCAGAAAAACCAAAATATACTGGTATTGCCAATTTACCGGCTGGTCGTTTTTTGTGGTGGTGAACTCCATCTTTTTTGGATTGAGCTATAGCTCCACTTACAAAGACTACCTCATGTACTTTTTTACCCTGCCGGTGGGTATTGGTATTTCTCACCTCTACCGCAACCTGTTGGTGCGAACTAAACTACTCGAGCGTTCACTTCCAACTCAAATTTCTGCCATCATTTTTTTTAGCCTGGTAAAAGCCATGCTCTTTTTTGTAATGTCGTGGCTCCTTTGGCAGGTGTTTCGCCTTAATACCACCGAACTCAGCCTGGTGTTTATTTTTGAGTCGGTAATTAATTTCACGGTTATCTTCTGTATATGGAACATCATCTACTTTGGTTTCCACTATTTTCAGAATTACAAACGCAGCGAAATCGATTCCTTGCGTTACCTGGCAGCCAGTAAAGAAACACAATTGATGAGCCTTAAAGCCCAACTCAATCCCCATTTTATTTTTAACTGCATGAACAGTATTCGCGCGTTAATTGATGAGAATCCAGTTAAAGCCAAGGACTCTGTCACACGCCTGTCAACCATACTCCGCAGCACCCTGCTGCTAAATAAAAGAAAGGAAATAAGTGTAAAAGAAGAACTGGAACTCGTTAGTAATTTTTTGGATCTTGAACACATCCGTTACGAAGACCGTTTAAACTATACCATTGATGCCGATTCAGAAGTAAACGATTGCCTGTTGCCTCCATTTATTATTCAGTCGCAGGTTGAAAATGCCATTAAGCATGGCATTTCTTCCATACCCGGCAAAGGGTTTATTCGGGTAGAAGTTTTTCAGGAAGCCGAGCGATTGCGGATTGTTGTTTCCAATACCGGAAAACTCAGTAACAAGGAACCCCTGACCGGTGTGGGTTTTCGCAATTCTATTCAACGCCTTGACTTATTGTACGGCAATCAAAGCAACATCCTCATTCGTGAAGAAGGCGATTTGGTGGTTGTGGATATTCATTTACCTTTGAAACACAGTGCAGTTTTTACTTCATAACGTATGAAAGCAATTATAATTGATGATGAGCGTTTAGCGCGCCAGGAACTTAAAAATCTCCTCTCTGCCCATAAAGAGGTAGAAGTGATGGCAGAATGTGCCGATGCCACAGAAGCCCTGGCAAAAATAAAAGAATTAAAACCCGATGTGATTTTTTGCGACATCAACATGCCGGGAAAATCGGGGCTGGAATTGGTGGAGGAAATTTCGGGTGTGGTGGATGTGGTGTTTGTTACCGCTTACGATGAACATGCCATCAAAGCGTTTGAAGTGAATGCATTCGATTACCTGTTAAAGCCGGTGCACCCCGAACGTTTGGGCGAAACCATCAAAAAACTTTCGGTTAAGGAAAGCGCGGCACGACCTGATAACAACAGTCCGCTAAGCGAAAAGGACATGGTGTTTATAAAGGATGGGGAAAAATGCTGGTTTGTTCGCCTTTCCGACATCCGCTTGTTTGAATCGGAAGGCAATTATGTTCGTGTGTATTTTGAAACGTTTCGTCCGCTCATTTTGCGGAGTTTGAATAGCTTGGAATTGCGACTGAATGAAAAGCAGTTTTTCAGAGCCAGCCGAAAACACATTATCAACATGAGTTACATAGCCGGGGTTGAAACCTGGTTCAATGGGGGATTGAATGTTAAAATGAAAGATGGAAAAGAAATTGAAATCTCCAGAAGGCAAGCTGTTAGGCTCAAAGACATGATGAGTTTATAATCCTTTTACTCCTACAATAAATCACATCCCGCTTCGTTATAATCAGGTTGAAACACATAGCTTTCATACTTTTACTCGGTGTTTACTGCCAATTTAAGGCTCAGGTGGGCGGTGACAAAGTTTACCGATTTCTCGATCTGCCTATGACTGCGCGGGCGGCTGCTTTGGGTGGGAGTAACATGAGCATATGGGGCGACGATGTGCAATTGATTTACAGTAATCCGGCTTTGTTGAACCCCTCCATGTCTAAACAGGTAGCCCTCGATTTCTGCAACTTTGTTGGCGATCTGAAATATGGATTTGCCGCTTATGCCCATACCTTAAAAAACCAGGCTACCCTGGCCGGTTCGGTACAGTTTTTTGATTATGGTAAGTTTCAGGGTTACGACGAATTGGGCCAGAGCCAAAACACCTTCAGGGCTTCCGATTATTCCATCAACCTGCATTATGCCAAAGCCATGGCCGATTCTATGTTTAACATAGGGGTAAGTTTAAAAACCATCATTTCTCAGTATGATGTTTACCAATCTTTTGGCAATGCTATCGACTTTGGTATAACATACCGTACCAAAAACCGGGTGGTACTAAGTATTTTAGCCCGTAACATAGGCTTTGTATGGAAAACCTATACCGAAACCCCTGATCAGAATTACAAGCTGCCTTTTTCACTGCAGTTTGGGGCTAGCTATAAGGTTGCGAAAGCCCCATTCAGACTGTTTTTTGTGTATGATCAGTTGCAAAGATGGAACCTTGATTACGTATCGCCGATTGATACCGCAGGGCAATACAGTTCTCTCGACCAATCGACACAGGATACTACTGCCTGGCAAAATTTTACCTATAAGACCGGCAATTTTTTAGATAATGCCATGCGCCATATGGTTATTGGAACAGAAATTATTGTGAGCAAAAATTTTCATTTGAGAATTGCCTATAATTACCGCCGGCAAAAAGAAATGACCCTGCCAGAACGGAGAGGTGTGAACGGACTTAGCTTTGGTTTTGGTTTTAGAGTCAAACGTCTGGGTTTTTCCTACGCCTTCACGAAGATGGCTTTTCCCGGCAATTCGAGTGTGTTCGGCCTAACCTTACAATTGTAAACACCAAAGTGGGTGAGGTTTTTAAATTGACGTGGCTTTTCGTATTGGCCGGTGTAACCGGTTTTCCACATTCGTGATAGCAGTAATTAGGGTGGTAGAGCCTATTGGATAAACGAATAAATTCAAGCAAAATTTGGTTGTTTTGCGCCCGGGATAGCAGCGATAGCCTTGTGACGCTTGGGCTTACATGCGCTTGACGGGCGGAGACTGCAAGCCTTTTCTTGCAGACCACGCAAAGTATAGCGCATGTTAGCCAAAGCAAACAAGCTGCAAGCGGATAGCCCGCTTAGGCGCCCATTTCATAAAAAAAACAACTTTTACCGGGAGACGACCAATTGTACAACACTCTTTACCACTTGTTATAAGCAAAGCTTAACTATCTTTGTATTAGGTAATTTAGCTTGTGCATTCAGGGAAACATTTATTCGTTCTCAGTCTCTTTTTCTTCCTTGGTTCAGGTAGTTTTCTGAATACACTCAACGCGCAGTGCAACCTGAGCACCATACCAACGGTAACCCACAATTGTGTTCTCAATCTTTCCTATATCGAATTTTCCATTAACGGCACAGCGCCCGGGCCCTATCAGTTTACAGTAACTTCTCCCGGAGGCACCAACACCGGCACAACTGCCACTAACACCGGTACGGCACCTTACAATGGCCTTTTTAATTACAATGTGTTTGTTTTGGCTTCCAATGGGTGCACAACCATGAATACTGCTTTGCTTACCCCCGCTTTTACGGTGGCATTGGTGGCAGGTACCATATCTTCAACCAATGTGACCTGTTATGCCGCAAGTAACGGCAGCGCTTTTGTTACCCCGCCACTGTCGTTCAACAACGGGCCTTTTGGCTTCACCTGGACCCCGGGTAATTATTCAACCCAAGGTGTGAGCACACTTTCGGCGGGTATTGTGTATACGGTGGTAACTTCCAGTTCGGTGGGCTGCCAGGTGACAAATACGGTGCTGTTGACCCAGCCTCCTGAAATTAACACCACCATCAGCAATACTTTTGTGCCTTGTTTTGGGGGCACACTTTTTACTGTTCCAACAAGCACAGGCGGGGTATCACCCTACACCTATTCTGTTAATGGTGTTGCTGCGGGGTCCAGCTTTTTTTTAAGTGCCGGTATTCACACCATACAAGCGGTAGACACAAAGTCCTGTATAAAATCCAACACAGTAGTAATTTCCCAGGCTCCGCAGGTCAATATCACCTTCACAGCCAATTCACCTTCTTGCCCGGGTAAATCCGACGGGTATTTGAACGCCATTGTTTTAAATGGCCCAGCCCCATTTGTCTACAACTGGCAGCCGGTGGGTTCCACATCTTCCAACCTAAACAACATACCGGCAGGAACCTATACGGTTTCGGTAACTGATGCCAGCGCTTGTGTGACTACCTCTGTTACTACGGTTCAGCCACCAATTGCGATCAGTTCATCAGCTACTACCACACCCGAAAACTGTTCGGCTACTGATGGAGGATTTACCTTACAGGTAACAGGTGGAACGGGTCCTTATTCTTACACCACCATACCTCTGGGAAGCAACAATTCAAGTTTTAGTAACCTTAGTAGCGGCACATATACCACTTACATCAGCGATTTTAAACATTGCATTGATACCCTGATTACGGTGGTTGGTAATTTAAGTACCGTGAGTATAAGTATTGTAAATACCACTACGGTTAATTGTTATAACGCTTGCAACGGCGCCGTTGTGTTAAACGCTATTAACGGTACAGCACCATACACCTTTAGCGCAAGCGGACTGCCTTCTACCACTAATAATGTTATACAGAGTATGTGCCCGGGAATGTATTTTATCAAAGCACTTGATGCTAACCTGTGTCCGGCAACTACTACCTTGTTTTTAAGCAATCCGCCAGCCCTGACGTATTCGCTTGCACAACCCCCAAACATTTGTGTAGGCAAACCCAGCACATTAACGGCCCAGGCTCAGGGAGGTACCGGGGCGTATACTTATGTATGGCATCCGGGCAATTTAAACGGTCAACAAATTGTGGTGACTCCCTCGGTGAGCACCGTGTATAGTTTAAATGTTTACGATGCCAATGCTTGCACCAGATTACCTTATCAGGTGACAGTGAACGTTAACGCAGCCTTGAGCATTTCGGTGAACCCCAACAACACGGGCATCTGTCCGGGCACAACAGCTCAAATTAGCCCAACTGTAAGTGGCGGCGACGGGCTGTATACCTACCTTTGGCTGCCGGGCAACAGCAACGGTGCCACCTTGTTTATTGAAAACATCACGGTATCCTCATACACTTTTGTTGTTAACGACAATTGTGGTTCACCAACTGCCGTTCAGGTGATTGATTTACAATTGTTCGAAGTTGTACCGCCAACCTACACGGTGAGTGAAGCCAAAGGGTGTGCGCCGTTTTGTCCCACCTTTATCAATACCTCTCAAAACACACTCAAGGCCTACTGGAACTATGGTGATGATGCCAATGAACAAATTGGAGACACAACCGTTAACTGTTACAACTCACCCGGTAATTATAATGTATTGTTGACTGTGCTTGATCAGCATTCCTGCACAGCCGCAGCCTGGTTCAGCAAAGCCATTGAAGTGTTTGCGCAACCCAAGGTTGATTTTATCAGCGATCCAGAAAAGATCACACGCTCCGAATCACAGCAGGTGTTGCTGAAAGATGCATCAAACGACGCGGTGCAGTTTAATTGGTACTTGGATGGGGTGTTGATAGGGAATTCAAAAGAACTGTATTACAATTTTGCGGATACCTTGTGTTACGAGGTAAAATTGGTGGCGCAAAGCAGCAAAGCCTGTGTAGATTCTACCACTAAACAAATTTGTGTTTACGAGGATTTTAATTTTTACATGCCCAATGTGTTTACGCCAAATAACGATGGGCTGAATGACGTACTCAAACCTCAGGGAACAGGTTGGAGCAGTCAGGGCTATCAATTCAACGTGTATAACCAATGGGGTGGATTGGAGTTTAGTACCAAGGATGTGAATTTGGGTTGGGACGCAAATTGGAGAATTAATCCGTCTAACGCCAAACTGCCAAAGGCGGATAAAGAAGATGCCTATTTATGGACTGTTGAAATTGTGGATAAACTTGGAGACAAACACAAACTCAACGGCAGCGTGCTTATTCTGCGTTAGCTTTTATTTATCAAAAAGCGGGTCTCAAAAAACCTGTATACCAAGTAGGAGAGGTAAATGGTAAGGGCCAGGTACGCACAATACCATAGAAGCGAAACGGCAGGACTGTGATTTTGAAAGTTACTGAACATTAGCTGGTACAAAGGCAGGTGCAACAAGTACATGGCGTAAGAAACACGACTGATAAATGCAAAGGGTTGAAAGGTAAAGGGCTCGTGTTGAAGAGCGTCAAGTTGAGGAAGCAGCAGGAGCACTAAAAAAGCCGAGAGACTGAAGTACAAGGATCTTGAAAACACATACTGTTCGTGAATAGCTGAAGAAAAATAGGTGAGCAGAAAGAGCCCTAGGCAGCCTGCGAAAAACCATCCTGTTTTCCCAAACTTCCACATTCGTGGTGCCTGGTGTTTTATGTACGCGGCAAATAATCCATACCCCATGGCATCCAGGCGTGTTGCCACTAATTTGCGGTAATACAAGTCCCAGTCGTGATGCGAGGGCAAACAGCTGAGTGAATACAAACGGTAGAGCAAAGGAAAAATCATTAACAACAGGATACTGCACAGCACCGTATTTTTTATGCTCAGGTGAAGTAGTTTGAGTTGCAACAAAACGAAAAGCAAAAGAGGAAACAGCAGGTAATACCATTCTTCCACGGCTAAACTCCAGGATTCCCAAAACAGAAAATCAAGTGGTAAAAATACATTTTGCAAAAAACAGAAATAACTGAACAGGTAAGAATTAAGTGTGCCTTTTATTAAAGAGAAATATACAAGCACGATGTTAAGGAGCAGAAACAGAAAATAATTAGGGAGTGTACGCAACCAACGCCGCTTAAGAAAAGCAAGAAGTTGTTTGAATTCGAAATTGTTATGGTGGGTTATAAGCGTGAGCAATTTCCCTCCTATTAAAAATCCGCTAAGTACAAAAAACAAGTCCACCCCATCGGGTAGGGCTAAATGATTCAGAACTTCAAAATGTGTTGAAACCAGTGGCAGACTATGTTCCACAACAACAATAAGAATGGCAATTGACCTTAACAGATCGAGACCAAAAATGCGCTTGGATTGTTCTACTTCCATTGTTTTGCCGAAGCAATTTAAACTATGGAATAAGAAAATCAAACTCTATAGGGAAATAAGGCTGTTGATTTCGAGAACATGTTTGAAGCCCGCCCTGCTGAACGGCCTTGTAATTTATATCTTCTGCCATTTGGGCGGGGAAAGCCCGACCCCGACAACCAAAAACACAGGGTAAATAAATTTGGTTTTTTGATTGGTTAGGGGCACGCCCACAAAATAAAAGTTAAAAGTAACGGGATAGAATTAGAACTAACTCATTTTTGCCACTGCCTCGATAATATCGTGTTTGGTGATGATGTGCTGATTACCTCCCATATCGCGCACGATAACTGCGTTGTTATCTTTTGTAATAAGTCTGCTCACCTCTTCTATGCTGGCTTTTTCACCTACCACCGGAAAGGCTGGTTGCATCACTTGTTTTACTTTTTTATGACGGATGTCGTTGTTTTCCATGAGGCGCGCAAAAAGGTGAGAATCATTTAAGGAACCAATGATTTTTCCTTTTTCACTTACAGGCAATTGCGAAATGTTGTATTTGTTCATCAAACTTAATGCCTCACTCACTTCGGCCTCAGGTTCAATGGTGAGTAATTTTTGGTTTTTGTGATTGGCAATTAAATCAATGGCTTTGGGTTTGCTGGCTTGTAAAAAGTTCCGGTCGCGCATCCAATCGTCGTTGAACATTTTACCGAGGTAACGGGTGCCATGATCGTGAAAAATGACCACCACCACATCGCCTTTTTTAAATTGGTCTTTCATTTGCAGGAGTCCGGCCATGGCCGATCCGGCGCTGTTTCCGGCAAAAATACCTTCTTCCCTCGGAATGCGGCGAGTCATCACAGCAGCATCTTTATCTGTTACTTTTTCAAAATGATCAATGATGTTAAAGTCCACATTAGCCGGTAAAAAATCTTCTCCAATGCCTTCGGTGATGTAGGGGTAGATTTCGTTTTTGTCCATGATCCCTGTTTCCTTGTATTTTTTAAAAACAGAGCCATAGGTATCGATGCCCAGCACTTTAATGTTGGGATTTTTTTCTTTTAGGAATTTTCCTGTGCCGCAGATGGTACCGCCTGTACCTACGCCCACAACCAAATGGGTAATTTTGCCATCGGTTTGTTCCCAAATTTCAGGACCCGTTTGTTCATAATGGGCGAGGGAGTTGCTGAGGTTATCGTATTGGTTGGGTTTCCATGAATTGGGAATTTCGTCGACCAATCGGGAGGATACGGAATAATACGAGCGGGGATCTTCGGGCTCTACGTCGGTTGGGCAAACAATTACTTCGGCTCCAAAGGCACGCAAAGCATCCACTTTTTCTTTGCTTTGTTTATCGGTAGTGGTAAAAATACACTTGTAGCCTTTGATCACAGCAGCGATGGCCAAACCCATGCCGGTGTTGCCGCTTGTACCTTCGATGATGGTGCCGCCCGGTTTCAAACGACCATCTTTTTCGGCATCCTCAATCATTTTAAGGGCCATGCGATCCTTTATGGAATTTCCGGGGTTAAAGGTTTCTACCTTGGCGTATACTTCACAAGGCAGATGTTTGGTGATGTTATTTATGCGCACCAGAGGCGTGTTGCCAATGGTTTCGAGGATGTTGTTGCAGGCTTTCATGTTAATTATTGGTGTAATTGAAGAGATACTTCCGAAGTTAATTCTCCTCTTAAGTTTTTGATCAGTTTATCCTGAATCTGATTTGGTTTAAGTTTTTGTCCAAGTAAAAACATCAGTTTAGTAACGGCGCTTTCAAAGGTGAGGTCGGCCCCGCTGATCACACCCATTTTTTTGAGTTGAGAAGATGTTTCGTACATGCCTTGAATCACCCTTCCTTCGCGGCATTGAGTGATGTTCAAAACCACAATGCCTTTTTTAATAACCGTTCTTATTTCACTCAAAAACCAGTCTTCTGTACTCGCATTTCCCGCACCGAATGTTTCAATGATCAGGGCTTTGATACCGGGGGTGTGTAGTATTGCTGCAGTTATTTTTTTGCTGATGCCCGGAAATAACTTGAGAACCGCAATATCATTGTCCAGTTCGTAATGCACCTTAAGTTGTTTACCGTTTGGTTTTGCCAGTGCAGCGTAGTTGTATTGTATGTTCACACCGGCTTCGGCAAGGGCAGGGTAGTTGGGCGATTTAAACGCGTCGAAATGCGCGCTGTTGTATTTAAAAGTGCGGTTACCCCGGTACAATTTGTATTCAAAATAAATACACACTTCGGTAATTATTGGCTTACCTTTTTCCTTAGCACCGGCAATTTCAATAGCTGTAATCAGGTTTTCTTTCCCGTCGGTACGAATCACGCCAATGGGCAATTGAGAACCAGTAAGCACCACAGGCTTGGCTAAATTCTCAAGCATAAAACTCAGGGCCGAAGCCGTAAAACTCATGGTATCGCTGCCGTGTAAAATCACAAAGCCATCATAGCTGGCATAGTTTTTTTCGATGAGTTGAGCCAGCTCTTGCCAAACCCGGGGATGCATGTTCGAAGAATCAATAGGTTCGCTAAAGGCAATGGCAGAAAGTTCAATGTCAAACTTACCAAGCTCAGGTATTTGTCGGCTTAGCGATTTAAAATCAAAAGGTTTGAGTTCACGGCTGCGCGCATCTTGCATCATGCCTATGGTGCCTCCTGTGTAGATCAATAAAACCGATGCTGCTTTACTCATGTGTTCGCTACAAATGTAATTTAAAAAAAGATGCAAGGCCTTTTGGGGTCCTTGCATCCAGAAATTACCGGTTTGGTTTAAAATGGCAGATCGTCGTTGTCGTTAATGTCAGAATTAAATACCGGACTGGCTGAAGTGCTTTCAGCGTTTTGGCGCGGAGCCGATTGGGAGGAAGCAGAACTTGGGGCACCCGATTGCACCTTTTCAATTCTCCAGGCTTCGAGTGTGTTAAAATATTTTACACCCTGAGGGCCGTTCCACTCTCTGCCACGAAGATTAAACTGAACACGCAGTTCATCACCTTCGCGGTAATTATCAAGCATGCCACATTTATCTTGAGTGACCTGAAAACTGACATGTTGAGGATAAGGTGTATTGGTTTCTGTACTTAAAACGAATTCGCGTTTTTGAAACCGATCGCTCACGCGCTGCGTGTCGAACTTTACTTTTAGTAGACCGATTACTTCCATGATATATTGATTTTATAATTTGCGCTTTGTCCTACTAAATTAAGAACTAATTTTTGCCTGAACTATTTAGTTTTCAAATGAAAGTAACAGGGCATAAATCCTCACTACCTACTTGGTTTTCAGTTGTTTTTGTAATTGTTAAGGGAGCTGACTTTTTACGTTTAATCAGCCAATGAAGGAAAGCCCATGTAGAAGTGACAACTACACCTTAGGCTTAAAAATACAAAAACCGTCCTTTCGAGACGGTTTCTGTTTATCATGTAACTAAATTATTCTCCTGAAACTATTGTTTTTTTTGACCAAAAGAAGGGATAAACAGCAAAGGTTTTTTCATCAATGGTGGAGATTTTAGTAATACCACCGTTTTTAGCGGCAGTTAAAACGCTGTGATCTCCTCCAAAACACAAACCTAACACCCATTTCGCTTTGGCTTCACCAACTTTTTTACCTACGGTGTTTGTGGTGGGTGCCATAAGAGGCTGGGTAACACTGCATGAACTTACAATAAGTAGCGCCGAACAAACAACGGCCAGGGTTTTCATTTTTTTGATCATAATAGTAATTTGTTTGGTCTTACTCGTGTGGCTTTTCAGTTACGCCCCGTTTTTAACTGGTTTCTGGACTCCAGTAGTTATGGTTTATTTTTGTTTTTTCACTTTTCGTTTAGTCACCTTCATCACCCCGTTCACATAGCTTGTGTCCATCACCACATCGTATTTACTGTTGGATTTTTCAGGATTTGCAGTCTTGTCTTCTTTGGGTTTAGTTTCGGTGGTTTCAGGAGCTGGAGCGCTCTCTGCTGTTACACTGCTTGTTGATTCAGCAGCAGGTGCCGGTTTATCTTTGTTTTTTTTCTCCTTTGCAGGAACGGCAGTAGCAGCTGCTCCGGCAGCAGCGGCAGGAACTACAGCAGGTACAGCGGGAGAAACTTCTTTTGAAGTTGCAGCGTCCTTATAAGTATAAACAATGTCCGCCATGGAGCGTTGGGATTTGGCGCCTTTTTTCGGGCCAATGAACGTGATGTTGATTAACTCTCTGGCTTTTCGGTTTACGATAATAAACAACTCATCGCAACGTTCCTGGGAGTATTTTTTAAATTGGGCGTCATTGTAATACGCAATCACTTCTATGTCTACTTTTTTACCATTCAGACTTTTGGCCCATTTGGCAATTTTGGCTTCGGTAGAGTCCAATATTTTTGTCTCTAGGCCTCTGTAATAAATATGAAGCGTGTCACTTTGCGCAAACGCATTAAAGGAAAGCAGGATTAGGCCCAACAGCACAAGTAAAAATCGATTGGATATCATGGGTGTAGTTTTAAGTGATGAATAATGAAAACGTGTGAAAATAAAAAACAATGCTAAAACTTCCAAAACTTATAACAAAACCATCAGGGCTTCAATTACCCGGTTGTTTTCAAGCAGTGTTTGAGCAAAACGGTGGCGCTCGTTTTCATCTTGAAATTCAGGCAGGTTTTTTTTGTGAGCATTAACATCATCGGGGCCGGGCAGCTGTTCAACACTGGCCAACAAACCCAAATTATTGCCCGTAAGTACTTTGCTGTTGCGAATGTGTTGAGGTAATTGATCAATTCCAATACCAATGCTGGTAATGGGTTTTTGCACTTCAAACAACGCTGCTCCATGTGCTCTGCAATACCAATTATCGCCCATACGCGCCACCAAATCAATTTTGCGCGTGTCAATTTGGTTTTCAGCAGTTAATATTTCTTCACTGATGTGGATGCGGATAATTTCACAAATTACCAGATTACCTGCACCCCCTGATTTACCCAGTTCTTTCACTTCTACTACCTTACATTCCAGTTGAACCGGACTTTCCTTTACCCGAAAAGGCTGAACCAATTCTGATGCCAAAGGTGTGAAACCCGATTTAACAAATTCGTTTACGCCTTTTGGAAATGGGGAGCTGGATAAACTGGTTTGATGAACCATTGCATAGGTCACCACATTGATCACCACTTCGGGAACCTCTTGTACATTCAACAAGGTGTCTTTGGGAGCTCCGGTTCGTCCGCTATAAGCAGGGGAAAAAACCGCTATAGGTGGGTTGGAAGAAAACAAATTAAAAAAACTAAAAGGGGAAAGGTTCGGTTCTCCACTTTTGCTGATAGTGCTGGCAAAACAAATGGGACGCGGGGCAATGGCATTCTGCAGGTATTTTTGCAGCACAGGTACCGTAAGGTCTTTGGGATTGATACTAAACATGCGGTGAAGGTACGAATCAGTAATCAAGATTCAACACAAAGACATCAAAGATTCCAGGTTCAGCATAATACACCCACACATTAAATAAATACCACAACTGCAAAATTGTAAAATTGCTTGACTAGCTGGGCCTGATGAAATCAAGCGTATTTCTAAAACATCACCTGCACTCTCAGGTTCAATTGCCGGTTGGTGAGGTAATTCGGTACAGCATACCGGTTGCCGGTTACATCTTGCACCCAAACATACGACACGGTGTTTTGAATTTGTAGGAAATTAAAAATCTCAACATAAAACCAGAGTTCTTTCAGGTGGTTGAACATGTTTTTGCTCCTGAATTCTCGGTTCTGCTTGAGTGCATTGTAAGCAAAACCAACGTCTACTCTTCTGTAAGCCGGCATTCGCAAGGTTTGTTGCCAACGCTGATGTGTGGGCGGACCAAAGGGGAGGCCGGTACCAAATATCATGTTAAGGTTAAATTTAAAATTGGGGTACCGCGGCAGGTAATCCTGAAAAAACATACCGAATGTAAATAACTGGTCTGTTGGTCGCGGGATGTAGCCCGGATCAACCAATTCGCTGTCGGTTTTTACCTGATCAAAGGTGTAGCCTTTGATGATCTGTTCTCCATCTTTATTATAATAGATGTAATGGATATTGTCTTTGGAATATTCGTAAGTACGTAAAAATCCTACACTGGCCCAGCTTTCAACACCCGGTACAATATCTCCGTTTAACCGCAGGTCCAATCCCGTTGCGTAAGCCCTGGTATTGTTATTGGCAAAATACCGGATGCGCACATTGTCAATTTCATAAGGGTTAACGTATTTGAGGTCTTTGTAATAAGCTGCGGCAATCAATTTAAATGGTCGGTTCCACATTCTGAAAAGGTAATCACCTGACAAAACAAAGTGCAGGGATTGTTGCGCTTTTACATTTAAATTCAAGCTGCCATCAATGCCTCTAAGCTCGCGGTAAAAAGGAGGCTGATAATACAATCCTGTGCTGAATTTAAACAACCAGTTGTGTTTCCAGTTGGGTTTGTAGGCTAAGGTGAATCGGGGAGAAAATACTATTTGCTGGTTCAATGTCCAGTAATTAGCTCGCACACCAGCGGTAATTCTTATTGTGGCTGAATCCTTTAGCATGGTGCCGTAATTATACTGAACGTAAGCCTGGGGACGCAAAGAATTGAGATTTGCCGAACTTTTATATGGGTCAATTAAATCAATGCGGTTAGGGTTGTATGGTACAATGTATCCTGCTGAGTCAATCATTCTCCACTCGCTGAGTTTGTCGTGAATTATTTCGCCCTGCAATCTGGCACCCCATAAAAATTCATGGTCTTTGTTCAAGGTATGAACGCCTTTGTGCTCAAGGTTAAACACTCCGGCTTTTAAATAATTCCGACCATTATTGATGAAGGTACCAACACCTCGGTTAAAGGCCACTTGCCCGAAATTGGGTTGCCCCAAATCAGCCTCCAATTGGTCAATCCAATATTGTCCCTGCACGGTATAGATTTCTTCTTCTTTTGTAGTGTAGGCTGAAGTGATAAATTTTAAACGGGTTTTAGAATTGGGTTTGTATGTGAACGAGAGGCCACCGGTTGCCGTAAAATACTGCATCACCTCCTGTCCATCGAAATAAATTGTGAACCTAAGGGCATTGTTCACAGTTCCAAAATCGGTTTCTCGGTTGGTAGGCACCACCAAATATTTGCTTTGAGACAAACTTCCTAAAAACTCCATTCGGATTTTTGGGTTAAAATCAAAAGTGATTAAACTCTGCAAGTCCATTGAAGTGGGGCGGTATTCACCTTTGGTGTCGAGAGAATTCAACAAATAGATGTTGGATCGGTAACGGGCACCTACATTCCACGACACAAGACGGTTGTTGCTAATGCCTTCGAATTGTGCATTTCCACCTAAAAAACTGGCAGAAGCGTTGCCTGCAAATTGCGTTGGCTTGCGATAGGTGATATCGAGCACAGAACTCATTTTGTCGCCATACCTGGCTTCAAAGCCTCCGGCTGAAAAGTTCATGTTTTGCACCATGTAAGGGTTGGCAAAACTCAGGCCTTCCTGCTGACCGCTGCGTACCAAAAAGGGACGATACACTTCAATATCATTCACGTATACCAGGTTCTCATCAAAATTGCCTCCCCGCACACTATAAGCGCTACTCAATTCGTTGCGACTGCTTACACCAATTTGTGTTTTAATAAGGTCTTCAATGTTGCCTGTTGGCGTGGGTAGACGTGAAAAATTCTTGGGGTCAATTTTAATCGATTCAGTTGCCCGTGTGCGGGTGTCGGTTACATCCACTTCAGCAAGCTCGTTTTTGAATTGAAGCACAGGTGAATACGTGGTGGTTTTTCCGGGTTTTCCGCTAAATGTATAGGTCACCGACACATAACTGATATGATAAAACACCAGAGTGAAGGGTTTTCCGCTTTCCACCGTAAGGCTGTATTGTCCTAAGGCGTTAGTGTAACCGCCTTGTTTGGCGTCTTCCTTAATACCAAAGGTAACGCCTTCTATCGGTTGTCCCTCAGCATCCTGAACAACGCCGTAAATGCTATGGGTTTGCGATTGATAAGGCCCGTAAGCAATGAGGAACAAAAAGAAAAGATATGTGGTCAGGCGTTTCAGAACGGTAAAAAAGATAACGAAGATAATCAGATAATAGTATATCCAGCATGTGAGCAAAAATTGCAGTAATTTAGGTAAGTAAATCAGGGAACCGTGCCCGAAAATCAAAAGAAAGACATACAGGCTTTACTCAAAAAGCATTGGGGCTTTGAATCGTTCCGACCTCTGCAGGAAGAAATCATTCTTTCAGTTGTGGAAGGAAAAGACACACTGGCCTTATTACCAACCGGGGGAGGCAAATCCATTTGTTTTCAGGTGGCCGGTTTAAAACTTGGCGGCACCACGCTGGTTATTTCACCGCTGGTATCGCTAATGAACGATCAGGTACAAAACTTGAAAAAACGCGGCCTCTCAGCAATAGCAATTTCAGCGGCCATGACCTATAAAGAGATAGCCATTGCCATGAACAATGCGGCTATGGGCCATGTGCAGTTTTTATATGTTTCACCCGAGCGTTTGGAAAGCGAGGATTTTCGGGTGCAACTCTCTCATCTCCCAATCACATTACTGGCAGTTGATGAAGCGCATTGTATCTCTCAATGGGGTTATGATTTTCGTCCCAGTTTTCTGAAAATTGCCAGCCTGCGTTCTTACCTGAACAAAGTGCAGGTAATAGCACTTACTGCCAGTGCTACCGCTGAGGTAGTAGAAGACATTCAGGAAAAACTGGAATTCAAAAAACCCAACCTTTTTCGCCAGTCGTTTGAGCGTAAAAACCTGCGTTATGTGGTGCAACTTGAGGAAAACAAAGCCCAACGACTGTTGAAGTTAATACACAGTTTAGGTGGTTCGGGTTTGGTATATGTGCGAAATCGCAAACTAACCGAAAGTACCGCAGCGTTTTTAAATGCGAATAAAATCAGCAGTCTGGCTTACCATGCGGGGTTGAAATACGAACAACGGCAAGCGGTGCAGGAAGCCTGGACCAAAAACCAAACACAAGTGATATGTGCCACCAATGCTTTTGGTATGGGTATCGATAAACCTGATGTGAGGTTTGTTGTGCATTTGGATTTGCCCGATAGTCTGGAAGCCTATTTTCAGGAAGCGGGTAGGGCCGGACGCGATGGAAAAATTGCTTATGCCGCCGTGTTTTATACAAAGGCCGATCAACAAAAATTAGAAGACCAGTTCGAGCAAACTTTTCCTCCAATGGATGTGATTAAACAAACCTACCAGGCCATCTGCAATTATTATCAGGTGGCTGTAAATTCAGGTTTGGGATTAACTGTGGATTTTGAGATAGATAAAATCTGCAGGTCTTATAATTTAACAGCGTTGCAGGTGTTTAACAGCGTTAAGTTTCTGGAGCGGGAAGATTACCTTGGACTCCTGGATCTTGGTTATGAGCCAACTCGACTCATGTTTTTAGCTTCCAAAGAAACCGTTTACGATTTTCAGATCCGAAACCCAAAGTTTGAATTGTTGATCAAAACTTTACTTAGAAGTTATGGCGGGCTCTACGATAACTATGTGCATGTGTTTGAGAAAGACCTCGCCTACCGCTGCAAAATGAGTGCTGCTGTTATAAAGGAGCAATTGGAAATACTAAACAAACATGAAATAATTTCTTATTTCCCCCAATCTTCCATCCCTAAACTTGTTTTTTTACAAAACCGCGTACATGCCAAATACCTGCAGTTGAGTCCCGATAATTACAAGTTGCTCAAAGAAAAAGCCCGCGAAAAAATGCAAGCTGTTGTGGAATATACCACCAACAACAAAGTTTGCCGTCAGGTGCAATTGCTCCTGTATTTTAATGAAACGCAGTTCGAGGATTGCGGGCATTGCGATGTGTGCATAGGTAAAAAAACACCCGATCTTGGTAAATTAAAAAAGAAGATAACAACGCTGCTTTCCAATGGCCCCATGAGTTTAGAATCATTGCGTTACCAGTTCAGAACAAAAAGGGATGAGATTTGGTTGAGCGCTTTAAATGAAATGATTGACGAAGGTGAAGTGCTTGAAAAGAAAAAGCTGCTGGCGTTGAACGACAAGCCTTAATTCGGAAAAAAGTCCAATTCTCTCCACTGTTTGCTAATGAGGTTGTATTCAAAGCTTCGGTATTGCCGGTACAGCACTAAACTGTTTAATGGTTTTAAAATTTTGCAGCAAAAGGTGAGTTCCTCCGAATTTTCAGAGATACTTGGGTTAAGATAAGTAATACTCTCACAATTTTTGAATAAGGTGTCCACTTGTTTGCTGGCAATATTGCATCGAAATAATCCAAGCGCATTGCTCCAATAAAGGTAATTCTCCTTGTTGTCGAGGGCTAGGTGAAAAAAATCATTTTGGTCACCAATTAGCGGGATGCCACTACTGGTGATAAGTGTTTCAGAATTGGTGCTGAGTTGTTTGGATATCACAGCCAGCCTGTTGTTAAGTACATTTAACAGGTACACTTTGTCAGGATCTTTAGAAACTACTGTATTAGGGTAAGGGGTTAAATAACTTGTTTGGTATTGCCCCTGTGCATTCAATTGAAGTAAACAGGAAACCGTTAGACTGGTGGTTTGCTGGAAGCAATAAATGTACTGCCCGCTATTGTCCCATTGAGGATTAACGTAATGACCACCCAAGGTAAGTTGCGTTAAACTGTCGCCGTTTAGTTTGATTTTATAAATGTTTTTATCAGGTTTGCTAAATACCATCCACCCATTGGCGTGCAGGTCGGGCAAATACTCATCGCGTTCGCCCAAATACCTTCTCTGCTGAGTGCTGTAAGTATATAAGTACATCCTGTTTTGAGGAAAAACTTCCCCGTTCACGCAGTAAATAAAGTCACCCAGCTTGTAAGCCTGGGCTTTAAAGAAATTGACGTTTTCGTCTTCCGTAATACAAGAATCTTTCCATCCGAACGGTTGAGGTCCCTGTCCAATCGTTTGACAAGCTGGCAAAGGGTTTTGACCCACCGGAGGAGTAGGTTCGGGTTCAGGCTCTGGCGTGGGTTTTTCCTTTTTACACGAAAACACCATCACCAGCGAGAACAGAAAAATATACAACTTAACCTTCACCAAAGAAAGGATATGAACTTAGTGTTTCAGGGCACTGATGGTAGACCTTGGGTTTTGTGAAGAGAAGACCGTGTTTCCGGCGACCAACACATTGGCACCACATTCTAAAAGTTGTTTGTAATTGTTTAGGTCAACCCCTCCATCTATTTCAATCAAAGCGTTTAACTTTTTTCTCTGAATGAGCTGTTTTAATGCGCTGGTTTTGGCATACGTGTTTTCAATGAATTTTTGCCCACCAAAACCTGGATTCACGCTCATCATACACACTAGGTCAATGTCGTTGATAATATCTTCCAACACATTCACCGATGTGTGAGGGTTAATGGCAACGCCGGCTTTCATGCCGAGTGATTTAATGTTTTGTATGCTGCGATGTAAGTGAGTGCAGGCTTCGAAATGCACCGTGAGTACATCGGCCCCTGCGTCTTTAAAAGCCTGAGCATAACGGTCGGGGTCTACTATCATCAAATGCACATCCAGGGGTTTTTTGGCCAGTTTTTTAATGGCCTTGATTAGCGGAAATCCGAATGAAATGTTAGGCACAAATACCCCATCCATCACGTCAACATGAAACCAGTCGGCTTCACTGGAATTGATGAGTTCAATGTCTGCCTCTAAATTGGCGAAGTTGGCAGATAGTACAGAAGGTGCAACCAGGTGTGGCATAAGCGAAACTTGAGAGCATAAAAATAGCGATAATCAGCGGATTACAGAACAGCCATAGTTTGGCCTAATGGAGATACCGGCGAGCCGTGATCATAATATAGGCCATGCGGTTGTATTGTTGTTGCGTAAATCGGCAAGAGTTGCTTGAAAACGACATGTAATTGTCAACAGGTTTGAGATAAAAATCGCCTTTTCCGTCGGCTGCTGAGCCCGAAAGCGGATCGGCTTCTGTGTCGCAAAGCCCATCCCCATGAATCAGACAATTACTTCCGTCAACAAATTCTTTAGAAGCAACCCCGGGCGGTGGGGGAGGGTTAGTAGGCAAGCTGGGGTTGATTTCGTGGTGGGTATGAAGTAAACCAAAAAAATGCCCGATGTGATGCAGCGAAATCACACAATTGTTAACCAGCAGTTGCCATTTTTCAAGAACAATATTATCTCTAGGTACCACGGTTGGGCTTGATGGGGGAAGGTAGGTGTAACCTTGAGTTTCATAGGGAAAATTCTGATAAATAGAATCTACAAGATAAATGTTGATGGTTTTGTCGGTATGCCATTGGGATGTAACAATGGTGTCTGTTGTAAGCCGGTTCCATTCAGCATAACTATGATTAGGGATGTAAACCGTGCTGCAATTCTCAAATTTTACACAAATCCTCCTGAACCTGTTATTGAGGGTGTCGATAAACTGATTGATGGCACCGTTGGTGGCTTGTCCCGGGCTGCCAGCACTGTCGAGAATCACATAAAACACAACCGAAAACTTCCGGTTCAAACAGGTGTCGTGTGTTAAAGTTGTGACTAAATTTTGGGTATGATTATTGTTAATCTGTTTGGATTGAGAAGTGGTGTTTGTGGCATTTGGTTTTTTAGCGCCGGTTTTTTTCTGCGTGTTTTGAGCCAGAGGAACAAGGAAAGAAAATAAGAGGACTATGAGGACAAACTTTTTCAATTGGGACTTTGTAAAATGAAGTAATTCATTATATTTGATAAACAAAAATAGAATTTTTTCTGGTTCATGCGCTATCTCTTTATTTATTCCTTCCTTCTATTTTTGTTAGGTACGCCATGCAAAGTCCGTGCCCAGATTGTGGTTACTCCTTCAGCAGGGTGTATGCCGGGATTAACAAACGCTAATTTCACCTATTTGGGTCCACCGGCAAGTAGCCTCACATGGAATTTCGGTGACGGAAGTCCAACAAGTAATCTGGTTTCCCCACAGCACAGTTATTTAACCGTTGGGCCGAAAACAGTGGTGTGCACAGCTATAGTTGGTGGCTCGCCACAAACCTTTACTTTTTTGGTACAAGTGTATCCTTTGCCTTCGGGTGGTATTGCCCCGCCACAGTTGCCGGCTAGCGGTTGCGCCCCAAGGGCCACCACTTTGAGTGCTATTGGTTCAAATACCAATTTTGGTTACTCCTGGGCGTTTGGCGACAATGCAGGAGGTTCGGGCACACTCGTGGTGCACCCTTACGCGGTTCCGGGTTCGTATTATCCTACTCTCACCATAACCGATAACCAAACGGGTTGTTCAATTGCCTACACGTGGACCAACTCTGCCATCAATGTGTCGGCTCTGCCCAATTTAATTATCTCTGCTAATCCCGGCACGTTTAGCTGCACGGCGCCTTTTACCACAGCCTTTAGCGCCAGCAACTCGGTGAGCGGTTCACCTATCGCGGGCGGTGGCTTAACCTATAATTGGAACTTTGGTAATACACAAACGGCTACCGGCACCAACCCGTCGCCGGTGACCTATGCAACCGGTTATTTCACCGTTACACTCACAGGTACCGACAATAATAATTGCACGCACGTCATAACACAGCCGGTATCGGCAGTGATGCCAACTGTGCAGGTAACAGTTCCTCCGGCTGTTTGTGTGGCTTCACAAATGCCGCAAGGCCTGCCACCTAATAACCCATTCGGTCCCTATACACCAACTTTTTTTGTAACGGCTGCCAGTTCGCAAACCACCACCTTTTGGAACATGGGAGACGGCACACCGGTGAAACAATTTCCAAACCCGCCATTTAGTTTAACACCTAATGTTCCTTCAATGGGTACGCTTCATGCTTATTATACGCCCGGTTTAAAAATTGGTACCGTGAGTGTATTTGCCGGCACCTGTGTGGCTACCACTACTTTTGCCATTTTTGTTGAGCAAATCACACCGAGTTTTGTCACTGCCCCTCATCAGTTTGTGTGTAGCCCAACCATCGTTGCCAATTACACCAATTTAACGGTCACTAATTACACTTCACCGCTGAGTTATACCTGGATGGTGCAAGAATGGAATCCTTTGAACACCTACACTACAACTGCCGTTAACCCTACATTTACTTTTACCCAAGGCTCTGCTAATCCCCATCAGATTTACGATACCTATAGACCCGATGTGTATTTATTGGTGAAATCACAGGTAGGTTGTGAAGCACTTACACACGAAAAATTTGATTCCATAAGGCGACCGACGGCCTTTTTTAATAAAAACAAACGAGAAGGTTGCGCCCCTCTAACGGTGGTCTTTTCTGATAGTAGTTTCACCAATTACAATGTCTTTCCCATTACCAGTTACACCTGGAACAATGGGGCCTCTCCCCCTGTGATACAAACGGGGGTGATAACATTGACACCAAATGTAATTGCCCCCGTACCCAATTTTACCTATACCTATGTCAATCCCGGAGTGTATTACCCCCGCTTACGAATACAAACATTAGGGGGCTGTACCGATACCTCTTTTGTTGATACGGTCATTGTGGTGAATCCTCCTGACATAGCCTTGACTCTCACCCCCAATCTCACCGTATGTGCCGGTCAAACCATGATGGTGAACATGACCAGCACCAATGTGCCTGCCCCGCAGCACTGGCATGTTGAAAGTGGGCCTAATTATTTCTCGGGTTGTGTCACTGATCCAAATCCTGTATGGGCTTATCATACACCGGGGGTATATGGTTTTACTGTAAGTGCTTACCTGCATTCCTGTTCAGCTACTGCAGTGCCTGCGCAAACTATACAAGTCACCGGTCCTGCCGTGGCCTTGCGATACCAAACCAATTGTACGAACAAACTGAGTGTAAACTTCAATTATGCACTCAGGGATGTACAGTCGGCCACTTTGAATTTCGGTGTCAATCCCGGTTCCAATATAGTTATTGCAGGGAGCCCCGGCAACACCGTTACTGGTACCACTAATTTTATTTATCCTTCGGCCGGAAATTACATCGCTACGCTCACAGGAAGTAATTCCAATGGCTGCGGACCTTATACACAAACCATGGCGGTAACAGTTAGGCAACCAAGTGCGGTGATTAATTTTTCGCCAGTAGTATGTAAGGACAATTACGTGAATTTTATTGCTCAAACCTTCACCGATAATTTAACCGGTTGTGGTATGGGTTACGCCTGGTTTGTAGATACCCTGGCGCCTTACGTTTATTCAACCAACACCCTGATGACATTTTTCAGCACGGTAGGCACTCATACGATCACCTTGCGGGTAAAAGACCAAAACGGTTGTGAAGATTGGCAAACCGACACCTTTAGGGTCACCAATCCGATCCCCACCTTTACCTTCAATCACAATCCCATTTGTGTTTCACAATACCCGGTGCAATTGATTAATCTTACACCGCAAACACCCGATGCGGTGAACAGTTTTACCTGGGCTTATGGTCCGCCGTTGAATTCAGCTCCCTTCCCTCAGTTTACACAAACGGTTACCGGTCTTGCAACGCAAAACCACACATTTGCTATGGGTTCAAGTCCATCCCGCACATTCGACATCAAGCTAATAGCGCAAGACGTAATTGGTTGTATTGATTCCATCCGACATAAAATTACGGTAAGTAATCCCGAAGCATTTATCTATCAACCTCCAAATGCCTGTATACCTTCGGGTTCAGCTAATTTTTATTTTGCATCCCAACCCACCTATACCAATTATTTTTTAAATTTCGGTGTAGGTTCTTATTCCGCTAGTACTTCCGGTCCGTCGGCAACCATTGTGTTTACTCAACCGGGCAGTTTTACCCCAACTTTAACGGTTAGCGATAATTCCGGTTGCAGCGATTCCTACACGCTTAACACACCTTTCGAAGTGCAAACTTACCCGGTGCCTGATTTTACTTTGCAAACATCCACGGGGTTGTTAGGCACTGAATTTTGTATTCCACGAGGTTCGGCAGTAACACTCACCTTAACCAGCACTTCAGCTACTGCTTATCCAACCTATTACCAATGGAACATGGGCTTGCCACCTTTGCAACCAGCTAGCACCAACAGTGGAGCAACACGCTCGTATACCAATCCGGGCACCTATGTGTTAGTATTAACATTGGTACCTGCAACGGCACCTTGCGTTATTTCAAAATCCATAACCGTGAATTTGTACGATGAGCCAAGGGCCGAAGCTGTTGCCGATAAAACCATATTTTGCAAGGGTGACCCAATTCAATTCACCCTGGCCAATGATACGGCTGTTCATCACTGGCAGTGGGATTTTGGCGATAATCAACCTACCCAGGTATACACACAAATTAGTCCAAAAACCATTAGTTATAATTACCAACCTTCTTTTTTTCCTACCACCACCAACGGTAGTTTATTAGTGATTTTAAGTTTTGCCTCTCCCAACGATGTGTGTAAAAACATCGACACCATTCGGGTGAAGATGATACGAATTGTTCCCGATTTTAAACGCAATAATGAATTGAGTTTATCGGATTATGCACATTGTATAGGCATTGCCGACACCTTCAGTAGCACCACCAGTTCGAATGCAAGTATGCTAACCTATACCTGGAGTTTTGGCGATATGAACTCTTCGAACGCCATTACACCCAATCATACTTACTCTTCGCCCGGAAATTATGTAGTGAACATGCAGGTGAGCGATCCCAATGTTGGTTGTAAGGATAATATCAGTAAAACCATGACGATATTTCCCTTACCTAACGCCAGTTTACAAATCGATACCCTGTCTTGCCCCGACTCATTATTTACACTTATCGGCAGTGGTTCGCCTGGAATAAGTGGTATGTTAAGCGGCACACTTTTCGGACCAGCTTCTACCCAATCGGTTGCATTTACTGCTAACAACACCTTTACCTTACAAACCAGTGCACAGGCCAGCTCTGCCTATACCTTGGAAGTGAACGACGATAATGGGTGTAAAAACACGGCTGTTTCAGACAGTATTCGCATTCTGCAGCCCCCGCCTATTGTGAATACCAGCACAACAATTATTGTAGGACAAACAGTGACCCTGAATGGTTCGGTTGGCAGTTCCTATACCTATGTATGGGTAAACGACACGTCTTATCTCAGTTGCAGCACTTGCTCTAACCCAGTTTCAACCACCACTACCAACATGGTTTATACCGTAAGCATCGTCGATCAGCCATTGCAGTGTTTTGAAGTATTAAGTACACACACCATTGTGGTACGTTTAGTGGCCAGCATAGATGTGCCAACGGCATTCACACCCAATAACGATGGAATTAATGATTATATAAAACCTGATGGTTGGGGCATACGTAAACTCAATTATTTTAAAGTATTCAACCGATGGGGCCAGTTAATTTTCGAAAGCAACGATATTGACATAGGATGGGATGGCAGTTTCAATGGCGTTCCACAAAACATGGAAACCTATATTTATCAGGCGTCAGTTGATACCTACACGGATGAAACGCTAACAAAATCCGGCTCCTTCAAATTAATCCGCTAGTACTTTGAGAACATACAGGCACTTGATAGGGTTGTTTTTTGCCATTTGGTTTTTTTCTACAAAAGCCCAGGATGTACATTTTTCTCAATATTATTTTTCGCCTTTGAGCTTAAATCCGGCTAACACCGGTAATTACGACGGGGATTACCGTTTTTTTGCCAATTACCGTTCGCAGTGGAAAGAGATAGGTGAAGCTTACGATACCTATTCTGCCGGAGGCGATTGTAATTTTTTCCCTTCAGGCATCAATTGCAGTGCGGGAGGCTTAATTCTGAATGATCGGTCAGGCGGTAACCTGAACGTTACAAAAATCCTGCCTTCTTTCGCAATCCATCACAGTTTTGCCGGGTTTACCTTTCACGGTGGCCTGCAACCTGGCATTGTGATAAAGACCTTTGACTTTTATAAAAACACTTATCCTAACCAATTGAATTGGAACACAGGGCAATTCGATAACTCACTGCCAAACATGGAAAGCAACGTGTCGCAGCGTTTTTCATTTCTTGATATAAATGCTGGTTTAGCAGTAACCAAACGTTTCGGAAAAATTGAACCTGAATTGGGTTTCGCCTGGTTTCATTTGAACCAACCAAATGAGAGTTTTTTGCAGAACAATTCTAGTCGTTTACCTATCCGTCAGGCCGCGAACCTAATGCTCAGACTTTATGCAGGCAAACACCTTATTTTTGAAGGACACAGCATGTATGGATTTACCTCAGAGGTTACCGATTGGGTGAGTGGATTGAATGTGGAAATTGTCATCCGCCAAAATCCCTTATACAAAAATTCAATTTTTTTCGGAGCCATGTGGCGCAGCGGCTTGGAGCGCAATCCCGATGCTGGTATATTAACAGCTGGAATGCATTATGAAAAATACACGTTTGGGTTCAGCTACGATGTAACGCTTTCACAGTTAAAAACGTCGGTTGATATGAAAGGGGCTTTTGAAATTGCCATTATCTACAAAGCCTTTAATAACCGCATGCAAAAAAGAGAGGTGAATTGTGATCGGTTTTAAGCGTGTTTTTATTGTACTGGTCATTTGGCAGCTGTCGTGTTTTGGACAACAGGACAGCAGCTTTATGAAAACAGCCGGCACCAAGGCGCTCAAAAAACTCGGTCAAAACGCCCTTAAACAACACGATCCCGCCTCTGCTGCGTATTATCTCGAAGGTGCGGTGAAAAAAAACAAGAAAGATGCGGTGGCCAAGTATTTGCTCGCTCAGGCCTACATGGAATTACGGGATTATGAGAAATCCCAACACATGTACCTCAACGCCTACAACCTTGATAATAAAAAAGTGCCCGAAGCGCTTTATTACCACGCACAGATGCAAAAATGTAACGGCCTTTACGATAGTGCAGGCTACAATTTCAAAACCTTTAAAAAAGTATACAAGGGCAAAAATAAAGCACTTAAAAAACAAGCCGGTAAAGAAATGCTGTATTGCGATTCAGTAAAAAAAATTGTTGCTATTAAAAACAAGATCATTATACAACATCTCGACTCCAGCATCAATAAAATTAATGTGGAAGCTTCACCTTTACCTGTTGATGACAACACTTTACTGTTTTCTTCTTTCAGAACCAACAAAAGAGAATTCATAGAAGAAAACAATGCTTCTGATACCAAGGTTAGAAAATTGTATAAGGCGTCAAGAAAAAACAACCAATGGAAATTTGTTGGCGACTTTGAAGGACCGTTTAATGTGGACGACATGCACACCACCAACGCCTGCCTGAGTGCCGATAAAAAGCGCATGTATTTTGCCCGATGCAAAGAAAACTACAAAGGCGAAATGGTGTGTGCCATTTTTGTTTCTGAAAAAAACGGAGAACAATGGTCAGAACCTGTGAAACTTCCAAAAGAGATCAATAACCCTAAATACACATCTACCATGCCAGCTCTGGCTAGTGATCCGGCAAAGGGCAACGAAATTATTTTTTTTGTCAGCAATCGCAAAGGAAAAGGCAAACTTGACATATGGTACACCATATACAATGTAAAAAAGGGCACGTATAAAGCTCCACGCAATGCAGGTGTAAAAATCAACTCTGCTCAGAATGAAATCAGTCCCTACTTTGACAACGACACCCGCACCTTGTATTTCAGTTCTGATGGTATGGGTGGCTTAGGAGGGTATGACATATATAGATCCAAAGGCAATGGCACAAAGTGGGAATTACCTGAAAACATTGGGACACCCTACAATTCAGGAGCCGACGACATGTATTTTACCATTTCCCCTAACCGTAAGGAAGGTTTTTTTGTGAGCAATCGCAAGGGAGCTTACGCTTTAAAGAACAGTACTTGTTGTGACGATATATACACCTATAAAAAAACCGACTATATTAAAATTACACTCGATGGGCGGGTGCATGAAATGACTGATCCCTTTGAGTTTATTCAAGGGGCTACAATTGAAGTATACATAATCGACAAAGCCAGCGGCGATAAATACCTTATTAAAACCATTCTTACCGATAAGAACGGAAAATACACCACCGAACTCGAAGCCGGCAATGATTATTATTTGCTAACCAAGAAAGAAAATTATCTGGGAAGCAGTTCTGAATTGAGCACCAAAAACATCACCAATTCTCGGGTATTGCATGAGGATCTTCAACTAATTAAAAAACCCAAGGCAGCGGTTCGGATTCCAAATATCAGGTACCAAACCGATAAATGGGAATTACTGTCGGAAAGCAAAGTGGTGCTGGATACAACTGTTTACAGATTGATGATGGAAAATCCTGAAATCATTGTCGAAATTCAATCGCATACAGATAACAAAGGGTCTGACAGTTACAACATGAAGCTGTCTCAGAAACGATCGGAAAGTGTGGTGAAATACCTGATAAGTAAAGGTATTGATCCTAAGCGGCTAAAAGCTAAAGGCTATGGCGAAACTACGCCTGTAGCGCCTAATGAAAACCCCGATGGAAGCGATAATGCAGCAGGCCGGGCTAAAAACAGGAGAACCGACTTTAAAATTATTGGTGTGTTGGATGCCGAGCTTATTGAAGAATCGAAGATTGAATAATTCAGTTTTCAGCAAATCTTCCTTTTAATTGTTGTTCACACCGCAATACATGGAGATGAAAATTGAGAAGGTTCAACAAATACTGTTGTTGAAAGCCCGATGTTATGAGCCTGTACTTTTCAGGTGCGCTTAATTGCAAACTGGCTGCTACCGTGTAAATATTAAGCTTGGATACCGTTTCATAGTCTACCAGTTTTTCTTCTACTGTATTGTAATAATTCACCACAGCATCCTGCAAATTATTCAACATCACTCGAGGCACTGAATCAATTGGGTCAATGGTCCCCGCGCCATAGAGTTTAGGACTTAATACTTCCTTGAATGAACACAACTTAAACAAACGTATTCCTTCTACCAGTATGTCCATGCTGCCATTATCATAGGTTTTTAAGATACGCTTGATCTTTAATTCGCAGCCGTGGTCTTTTAATTCCCCACGTTCAATGTAGGGAACTCCAAAAGATGCATCATTTCTGATACAGTCTTCAACCATCTGACGATAGCGTTGTTCAAAAATGTACAACTTGGTGGTTTCCCCTGGTAATAACACCAGGTTGAGTGGAAACATGGGTAAGGTGATTTGATTTGTTTTCATAATGCTTGTGTTTTACAAAAACCCTGCTGAATTGCATCGCATTTACATCTTTTAAGAATTGCGAACGAATTCAACTACATCACGTCGCACAATCACCAATCGTTGGGTGCCTTAACCAACAAGATGTGAACACTTAGCCAATGGTAGGTTTTAACTCGTAAATGGCACATTTCAGCCAATAAAAGGTAATTCCAGCTCCCCTGCAAAATCGGCAAAACAACAGTTTTAGGTTAATAACAGGCCATAAACCAAGCTTTAACCACTTATTAACCGGAAATGAACAAAACAACGGCAATGATTAGAATTTACTTCTGAGTCGGGCCGATTTGCGTTGTTTTTTGAAGATGTAACTTACCGAAATCTCCAGACTCATGTACGAATCTTTGCGTAGGTCGCCACGCTGCGCAGGAGTGCCATCAGCCGCTGGGCTGGAAGCACCGGGAATTAATCCAAGACTGGGATCAGCCATGGTTGCCGAAAGCGGGCCATAAGCGGCTGTGAGTGCAGCGGGATCGTAGTACACTGTACTCACATCGTCGATATAATCGGTGAAAGTAATGCGATGAGCAAATTCAAGACCAACTGACCAAACTTTGTTGATGGTAAGTTTGTAATAAAAGCCAAGTGGTACGCAAACGTTGAAGTTGGAATATTGTTTGGGTCCATTGGGCAAACCTTGGCCTTCGGTGTGCAGCGGTCTGAGCTTGTGGATTTTTCCTGAAGCATCAACACCCTTAGGATTAAAATAAAACCCGCCTATGCCGGCGAAAGCAAACACGTTGTGCGTGAAATTTTTTCCCCGGCCATAGTTTTTACGAATACCGTAGCGGTTGCCTCCTCGTCTCGTGCTTTGATAACCAATTTCAAACCTACCGCTCAATTCAAACACATTGGAACGAAAATTAAGATTCCGGTTTTGTCTGTAAATATCCTGTGTAGCAGCATCGTCACCCCGAATAGCCAAATAACTGAATTTTCCGGCCACATTGATGAATCTGCTAAGTTTGTAACGCCCGCCAAACCCAAGTGCAACACGAGTTTGATTCCAATCCAAATCTCCGGGACCAAAATTCACGCCTTCCTGGTTTCCACCACCCAAATCACCTAGAAAGTTGGAGACCCCAGTTGTGACAAAAACCTCGCGTTTGTATTTTTTCCATTCGTTTGGGCGCATAAACGTTTGAGCCACAGAGGCATACGTTATAAGCACACAAAAAAACGAAAGACGAAGTCTCTTCATTAGGGGTTTAAATCCCATAAAAATACGACATAAATCAAAAACACTAAAGTGATTTTAACAAATAACCTAACATGAAATGGTTAATTAGTCCAATTCTGGGTCTGTTTTAGCCAAAAACTGCTCAAAATCCCGACAATTCTACCGCTACTTTTGTTGCGCTGAATTGAGTCGTTCCCCCTTGATGTTGTTTTTGGAACCGCTCACTGGGCTGTGCAAATTCGCTCCTTCAACGCAAGTTTTATTAGCTTTGCCGCAATGTTAAGCGAATCCTTTCAGATCAGGCATTTTACCGGTCACCAGTTTCAACCATCCGACAAATGCAACCTTTCTCTGTTCCTGACGCCTCATACCATGTTGTATGCTGTTTCACTTTCAGGCTACCATGAGGTTTTTGAATTGGGACACATGGATTTTACGTCTTCGTTCGATTTTAGTCAGGAAGAGAAATTGGGCGTGTTCTTTCGTAATTTTCAACTGCACAAACGCAGTTTTGAACGGGTATTGGTGTCGGTACAATCCAGGGATTTTACTTTGCTACCTCTTGCCTTTGCCAACGAAAATGAAGCAAAGGATTTTCTTGTTTTTTCAAACGGGGATCTTTCTGGTAAACACGTGTTTTCTCATTTAATTGGCGACTTTCGGTTTTCGTATGCGATCGATGCTGAGCTTAGGCAAGTGCTCGAGCGGAGTTTTACCAGTGTTTTTATCAGGCATTCAGGTGCTGTTCACCTTAGTTTGTTTTTTAATCACCGTTCTTTTACCGGAGCTTCAGCGGCGCTTTTTGTAGGCGAAAAAGTGATGGAAATTGCTTTCAAACAGAATGAACAACTGATCTACTACAATGTACTCAACTGGTCGGTGCCCGAAGATGTGTTGTATTACCTCATGTTTGCCTATGAACAATACGGATTAGATCCCATGACCAACCCCTTGGTTTTCGCCGGTGAATTCCCATGGGATGGCGAACTTGTTAAATTGCTGAAGAAATTTCTGAAACACGTTCATCCTGTGGTAACAGGCCATCCTTTAAAATTGCACAAAGACTTAGCTCAATTGCCGGGCCATTTTTATTTTTCGCTTTTTAATCAACACACATGCGAATTATAGGCGGAACTCACAAAGGAAGAGTGATCAAAACTCCTCGCGATCTGCCGGTTCGACCAACCACCGATTTCGCAAAAGAAGCCTTGTTCAATATTCTTCAAAACCGGTTCGATTTAGCAAATTGCACCGTACTCGACCTGTTTTCGGGAACAGGACACATATCGTTTGAATTCGCCTCAAGAGGGGCTCAAGGTGTCGTGTGTGTTGACAAAAGCAGCAAATGCCTCTCATTTATAAAATCCACAGCAGAAGCTTTTGGATTTCAATTGTCGCTGGTGCGCGATGATGTGTTTGATTTTTTAAAACACCACAAGTCCAGCTACGATGTAATATTTGCCGATCCACCCTATGATCTTAAGAATATTGAGGAAATTCATCATCTGGTAATGACAAACAGTTTGCTAAAAGCCGGTGCCTGGTTAATAATTGAACACGGAGAAAAAACCAGTTTAACACAACTTCAGCACTTTAAGGAACAGCGACGTTATGGTGGTGTGAACTTTAGTATTTTTGCTATTAACACCGAGGCACAACTCTAAGCTATTTTAATACACCGGTTTCTTTACCCAAATCCCTGAAAAAACTTTTCACTTTATTGCTGGTCGCTTCGTCGCCGGTGGCTCTGAGATAGGTTTCAGACAAAGTTATCACGTTTTGATGGAAGAACTTTTTCATCTCATCAATGCTCATGGTTTTGGTCCATAGATCGATTCTAAGGGTGTTATTTTCTTTTGTGTCCCACAGCGCCACCATCAAACTGCTGCACTCGCTTTTTTCTCCGCTACCCGGAGCTTCCCATTCAATTTTTACCGGAAGATTGTTTTCATCCACACTCACCTTAAAGGTTATTTCACTGGTTTTCATTTTGCTTTTGTATTGTTTATGATCTTAAATTCTATTCTTCTGTTTTTGGCATGATCACTTTCGTTGCAGGGTTTTTTTTCATTGCATACGATAAGCGGTTTACTCTCGCCATACCCTTTCGACACCAAACGAGAAGCTTCAATGCCTGAAGTGAGGATATAATTATACACGGCCTTGGCTCTTTGCTGACTGAGTCTCAAATTCTCTTCTTCACTTCCTTTACTGTCGGTATGTGCACCAATTTCAATTCGAAGTTGCTGTTGTGAATTGAGAACAAGAATAATTTTGTTCAGGGTTTCTTTGGCTTGCTCACTTAAATCGAATTTGTTGTTTTCAAAATGGATATTTTCTACAATCAACTTATTGTCTACTGAATCAATTCCAACAAGTTGGTTTTCCTTTTCATCCATTAGCTTGAGCCAGGGGTCATCAATTTCAACTTCACGCATCAACAGTATTTCGGTACTCACCGGACGATAGGTGAATTTTTTTCCTTTTTGGTGCGTCATGATTTTTATGAGATTTTCATCGTTGCTGTAGATGAGGATATTCCTGAACACATCCAGCATATTGTCTGAATTGTCGGCATCGAGATAAAACCGTTTTAAGAAGGGCAGGTATTTGAATTTAAAGCTACCAAAGTCGTCGGTAATAACACTATCAATAGGTTCATAGGCGTCGTTCAATAAAATGATTTTAAGATGACCAATTGGATTGTTGATGTTGTCGCCAAAAATGGTGGCTTTTATGTCCATCTGCAGCTCGTTTTCAGCAACCAGCAAACGGTTATAACTCACAGGATAGCGCGATGAGATTTTATAGATCAACTTGTCGCCCATTATGGTATCCAAAGTGCCGACGTATTTGTCGTCTTTATTCAAGATATCTGCTTTTTCCACCCGTGTCACCTCCGTGCGATTGATAGCAATGTAATACGTGTTATCGGGCTGTATATCGCTGAAAACAAAAGCGCCGGTTAAATTGGTTGTGGTTTTATCAATTACAGTGTAACGTTTATTGAGCAGATACACCGTTTTTTCGGCAAAAAAGCGTTTTTCTCTCAGCGAGGAAATCACAATTTTGGCACCCACATGCGCTTGGTACGTATTGTCAATCATGGGATCAACGCCTTTGGGGCCTAATTCCCAATCAACCGTGGTGCCGTTTACTTTTCCTTCAAATAATAATTCGGTTTTGGTGTTTACTACCCTGATGACCTTGCCGGATAAGGTGCTATCATTAAATAAAAATTTGAAACTGGTGATCCCGGGATTTTTTTTGCAGCAAAAAGCAAAAGTGCCCAAACGGTCACTGCTTAATGTTCTTACCAGCTCACGTTTTGCCGATAAACACGCAATTTGAACCGGATACAAACTGAGTTCCGGAAGGTCAGGTGACGTGATTTTTCCAACCAGAATATTGCTGTCATCGGCCCGACTTGCTAAATACCCGGGTGCGTTTTTTTTAAGCTTACGTTTGTGGAACTGCACATTATATGAAGTGTCACCAACCAAACGGTTGACACCGTTAAACACAACCCGGTGAAAAGGATGTTTAAATACGTTAGTGTCGAGGTCTTCATCATATTTATCGGCCAGTTCGGCCTGAAATTCATAGGTCATCCGGTACATGTACTTATCGGCCGGGATGGTTTTGGCGTTTACTTCAAAGTGCATCAAAGGAGAGCCGGGATGTTGTATGTATACTTTATAGTCCTTCCCGAAGTCGAGAGGAATCATAAATTCTGCTTGTTTTAGTGTATTAAGTGTGTAGGTTAATTTCCCGTCTTCGTAAACAGATAGTTTACTGTTGGTTATAGGATTACCATTCAGAACATTTTTGCCGATGATGGTAATTTGTGCCAAGCCTGTCAGGCTCACAAAAAATACCAATAACAAAGAGACGGCTCTTTTCATCCGGATGGGAAAACTTAAATGTAGGGCTTTTAAGGTGTTCTTGCAAAATTTTAAGGAACGCTGTATTTCAACGTTGCAAGGGAGTTTACCTGCTGAAATTGGATGGTTGCAGCTGTATAAAAACCACCTTTAACCAATGCTAAAGTCTTCAACACACAATTCACACACAAGGTGCTTTTGCCAACTCGCGGTTTGTTCCTTGTATAGGGTTTTTAAATCCCTGAGATTAAATACCGTAGCGTAATAAATTCAGATTTTCAGTAAAACACATACAAACCAGGGCATTCAGGCATTCGGATTCATTAATCTGAAGTCAGAATTTTTATCTCAAGCTCATCATTACAATCCTCCAGCATTTGCCCTAAGGTTTTACCTGTTATTGGGTGCACAAATTCTGAGGCAATTTCACAAAGGGGCACCAGCACAAATTTGCGAAAAGCGATGCGCGGATGGGGCACTGTGATTTTTTCCTTTTGTATTACTTCTTCGTTAAAAAATAACACATCAAGGTCTATCGTCCTGTCAGCGTACCCTTCAAAGTTTCTTGTTCGGCCCAGTTCATTTTCAATTTTCAAAAGATGATCCATTAGCGCTTCGGCACCCAAGTTCGTGTGCAGTTCAATCACCTGATTCAGGAAACGGTGTTCGGATGCCATACCCCAGGCTTCGGTTTCATAGAGGCTCGAGGTCGACTGAATGGAGCCACACCTGAGTTCAACAAGCTTCCTTGCTTTTTCGAGCATTTCCGCAGGCTCGTATAAATTGCCACCCAAACCTAAAAACACCTTGTTCATACTTTCTTTCTGTTGCAGAGAGCGATAATGCTTAATTTTGCCAAAAGTACATTTTTTCGACAGCCAGTGGTTTTGGATGTAGCGAAGGTGTATTAAAATTAGTTGATTATACAGTATGAAGCAGTTTTTTGGAGCGTTTTTTGGTTCAATCGTCGGTATTGTAATTGCAACCATTGTGGCAGTGCTAATTGTCATTGCAGTGGTAAAATCGAGTTTCAGCGAATTAACGGCTGAAGAGAAGGAAAAGGAAATTAAAAAAGGCACAGTACTGCGGCTCAGATTGGATGGCCCGATCACGGATCGTCAGGCTCTGAATCCATTTGAAGAATTGGGCGAATTGGCTTCACTGGGAGAAGACAAAGGCATGGGCCTGAACCTTCTTCTGCAAAAGATCCATCAAGCCAAAACAGACGAAAATATTGCCGGCATTTACCTTGAGTTCGAAGAACCTGAGGTAGGATTTGCATCACTCGAAGAATTACGAAATGCGCTGATCGAATTTAAGAAAACAGGAAAATTCATTTACGCCTATGCCGAGTACTTCACCCAAAAACACTACTACCTCGCTTCCGTAAGCGATAAAGTGTATTTGAACCCACAGGGCATGTTTGATTGGAAAGGCTTGCACATGAGCCTGATGTTCTTCCGTCAAACATTTAATAAACTGGATATTGATGTTCAGGTATTCCGCCATGGCAAATACAAAAGTGCCGTTGAACCTTTTGTACTTGATAAAATGAGTGAAGCCAATCGTGCCCAATCAGAAAGTTTTTTGAACAGCATTTGGGGCAACATGCTTATCAACATTGCAAAAGAAAGAAAGTTAACCGTTGAAGAACTCAACCAAATGGCGAATAACCTGAGCATTCTACAGCCAACTGATGCCTTAGGTAAATTTGTGGATGTATTGGCATACGAAGATGAAGTGCTGGATGCACTGAAAACCAAAACAGGGTTGAAACCTAAAGATAAGGTGGCTTTTGTAAACGTACTGGATTACAAATCATTAAAGAAAAAAGCTTCCGGAACTAAACAACCAAAAATTGCCGTGATTTATGCAATTGGGGGCATTGGCAGTGGCGAAGGTGACGACGAAGAAATCGGAAGTGAACGTTTGTCCAAAGCTATTCGCGAAGCCCGCCTCGATAGTACAATTAAAGCGGTGGTATTACGCGTCAATTCTCCCGGAGGAAGCGCATTGGCCAGTGAAGTCATATGGCGCGAAATGAACCTCTGCAAAAAAGTAAAACCTACAGTAGTCAGTATGGGCAATGTGGCGGCCAGCGGCGGTTATTACATCAGTTGCGCTGCCGATCGTATTTTTGCCCAACCGAATACCATAACCGGTTCAATTGGTGTTTTTGGTTTGCTGCCTAGTTTCAAACGCATGCTTGAGAATAAATTGGGCATTACACTTGACACGGTTAACACTAACGCATATAGTGATGTGGCTTCAGGTTTACGTCCACTGACCGATAAGGAAATAAACTACATTCAAACCGGAGTTGAAAAAGTGTATGATACTTTTACACTTAGAGTGGCAGAAGGCCGCGGAATGAGTCAGGCCGATGTTGACAGCGTGGGGCAAGGACGTGTATGGAGTGGAGCAGAAGCCTTAAAAATTAAGTTAGTGGATGAATTGGGTGGTCTCGACGAAGCCATTGCTTATGCTGCAAAAAAGGCCAATGCAAAAGATTACAAAATCCAAGAACTGCCTAAACAATCCAATCCGCTGGATGCGTTGATGGGTAAAAAGGAAAGTGAAATGGAGACACGCCTGATGCAAAAAAATCTGGGCTCCAGCTATAAATACCTGAAACAACTTCAAAACTTGTCGAAGCTGAACGGTCTGCAAACACGTTTGCCTTTTGAATTAGACATTAACTAGTGGCCTTTTGCTTCAGCAAGCAACTTGTTATACAATTTCAGCATATCAGAGCAAAGTCTGGTAAAGGCAAATTTCTCTAATACTATACTCTGCGCTTTCCCTGCCTTGAGTTGAAATTCTTCGAAATTCTGAACGGCCATTAACACGTTGTTGTGAAAAGCTACTGCATCACCGGGTTCAGATAAGAGTCCGCAATCGGGATGTAAAATGTCAGCAATCCCCCCTACGTTTGTGCTCACAATAAACCGGCCTGCTGCCTGGGCTTCAATTAAACTTACAGGAGTACCTTCATTTTTTGAGCTGAGGCAAACAAGGTCAATTCCGGCCAGCGCAACATCAGCTTCTTTGATCCAACCAGTAAAGTGAAATAGTTTCTGCGCTTTTTCTGCCTCTAGCGTATCAGTCACCTCTTTGATGTATGCCTCAAGCTCATCGCGGGTTTTTCCATCACCAATAATAAAAGCCCTTATCTTTTTTGAACTGTTATTGGCTGCAAACAGCACGGCATCAATAAACAACCGATGGTTTTTAATTGGCGCTAAGCGACCTATGATACCAATTGCTAATTCGTCGTCGGCAATCGCAAAACGCCGGCGAAATGCACTTCTTTTTTGAACTTGGTTTTCTGTAAAACGGTGAAGGTCAAATCCAAGTGGAATCACTTCAATTTTTTGTGGAGAGCAGATTTTATGTACCTGGCTTAGTTGCCGCTTCTGTTCCGGGCTAATGGCTACAATGGCCGCGCTAAAACCGGCAAGCCGGCGTTCCAGTACTTTTATGAACTGCGTGATGAGGTTCGGGAAATACCCTTCAAATACATGGCCATGAAAGGTGTGAACTATAACCGGAACTCCACAGTGTTTTGCCGCGATCCGGCCAATAAATCCGGCTTTACTGGCATGTGTGTGAACCACATCGGGTTGGAACTCACGTATGATTTTTTTGATTTTTCGATAAGCCAAATAATCCTGAAACGGGTTGATACTGCGTTTTAATTCCGGCAATACCATAGGATGTAGCCCCAGCGATTGGGGAATGTAAAGCGAACTTTCTTCATCCTTTTCTTCAGGGCCTCCTATGAGCAAGGTGGTGTATGGTTCTGCCAGATAGCGACTGAGGTACGACACATTATAAGTGATACCCCCGAGATTAAACCGGTTAATGATGCGTAGTACCTTAGGCATACCTTTGAATGTAAGGTTGATAGTTCTTTAACCAGTTTTCGAACACCACCAAAGCCCAGATTTTTGCTGCGCTGTCACCAGGTTGGGATGAGTATAACTTGCTTTTTAGTGCTGCTATTGCATTGGTGTTCATTAGCCCCTCTTCCGCGATCTTGTCTTCATTGAGCCAATTATTTTCTAAAGTATCTCTGAGCTGCCCGCACAACCAACTTTTGAGCGGGAGCTCAAAGCCTTTTTTTGAGCGACGTAAAATGTCGCGGGGCAGCAGGTGTCCGAGTTCTTTTCTCAAAACAATTTTCTGTTGATGGAAATTAATTTTTTGTTCGCGATCGAGATGCAAAGCATAGTTCACGATGCGGTAATCGAGAAATGGATTGCGAATCTCCAAACCATGCCGCATACTAAAACGGTCGGTTTTTACCAACATATCTTCAGCCAACACAACTTGTAAATCAAATCGGTCTTCCATCAAAAACTCGGCATATGGTCCTGCCTGTTTAAAAAGAGAAGAAAATGCAAGCGGGGAGGCATTTGATCTGAGTATACCATGGCATTCCTCATGGGTACTGATGCTGGCAAGCAATTCTTGTTTTTCAACTGCGTTGAGCTTTTGCAATTGTCCAAGTTTTTTAAGTTTTCGAATAGTGTTCTGAACAGCACCTTCTCTTGAACCCTGCAACACCCCCCCAAATAAATTGAATACACCGGATGCCGTCCTAACTAATGGATTAGTGCTGAAATGGAGCGCTTTGTGTTTGATATACCCTTTAAACAATTCATCGGCACCATCGCCACTTAGAGCCACTTTTATTTCTTTGCGACTAAGCTTCGAGAGCAGGTACAAATTAAAGGCTGAAGAATCAGCAAAGGGCTCATCAATGCTGTTTAAAAATTCGGGCAGGTGATGAATAAAATCTTCTTCTGTTAACTGATACGAATGGTGATTGGTTGTTAAATGTTCAGCCACCAGTTCAGCATACCTACTTTCGTCAAGGTATTTATGTTCTTTAAAGCCAATACTAAAGGTTTGCAGGGAACTTGTTTGTTGTTTAGCCAGCGCACTGATGATAGAAGAATCTAATCCACCACTTAAAAAGCTGCCTACCGGCACATCAGCCTGCAAACGCAGGTTAACCGAATCGCTTAATAAGGCAAGTAAACTGGTGTTCTGTTCAGGTTTTGTTACCTGGTACCACTGACCACTACTTACCCCATTGCTGCCGGCTTTTAAAAAGGTGCCCGGCGGAAGGCTGTAAACGCCTTTGAAAATTCTCTCTTTTCCTGCGCAATAATTGAGTCGCAAATAAGTGTAGAGTTGTTCAGTGTTGAGTTCAAGTGGACCGGTAAGCCTTAGCAAGGCTTTCAGTTCAGAAGCAAACACCAGCTTTTCATTGTCCTGATAATAATAAAGCGGCTTTACACCAAAGCGATCACGGGCAAGCAACAATTCCTGTTTAGTTTGATCTAAAAAACCAAAGGCAAAAAAACCGTTTAATTTGCTCAGGCCTTTTTCCTTTTCCCTTTTGAGCAAATCAAATAACACTTCAACGTCTCCATTGGGCTTAATCGGCGTGAGAGCTTCAGCAAGCGTTTTGTAGTTAAAGATCTCACCGTTATATACAAGGGCGTGACGTTTATCACTATCCTCATACGGTTGATGACTGGCTTCACTTAGGTCAAGTATACTTAATCTGCTATGATATAATTCAGCTGAAGGATAAGACGAATGCTTTTGAAAGTCGGGCCCACGGTGCTGGATGGCTTCAAGAACGCTGTTGTGTTGTAGATTCGGCTTCTTGTGATTTGAATGGAAATAAAATATACCCGCAATGCCACACATTGACCCGTAAATATACCTGTTTATCCTGTTAAAAAATTAATTATCTTAGGTGATTAATTATGAAACAAAAAAGACCTCTTGGTATCATCCTGTTTTGGCTTTTTTTTCATTCACTGTTTTCTCAGCAACTAAGGTTTAAACATATAACCAGTGAAGAAGGCCTGAGCACAAATTTTGTAAAGTGCATAATGCAGGACGATCGCGGATTTATGTGGTTTGGGACCCAGGATGGGCTCAACAAGTACGATGGTTATCAGGTGAAAGTATTCAAAAATGACCCCACTGACAGTGCTTCGATCTTTTGCTCAGATATTACCACATTAAAACAACTGAGAGAAGATGTTATCCTCATTGGTACCCTCGAAGGGCTTACATTTTTTAATCCGGTTACCGAAAAATTTCGGCACGTGGTTTCAGGCGAACCTAAGTTCGACTGTAGAATCAACGCGGTAATTCAACAGGACGAGAAAAACGCTTTGGTTGCAACAGAAAAAGGACTGTTTCAACTCAATATCAGCACAGGAAAGATCACAAAAAGTTATTTCGGCACTCGTGAAGTAAATGTCAAATGTCTCGCCTTGGTGAATAAACAAGTGCTTGCTGGTACTTACACAGAAGGGCTCTACCGATTGAAGGGACCAAGTGCCGAACGTGTTGAACTTGTAATACCCGACTATTCCGAATTTAAATCAGAAGACATCATTAGCATCACCAGCATAGATCAGTATGGTGAGAAAATTTACATTTCAACGTACGGGAAAGGCATGTTCAAAATTGATAAGTACTTTGAAGTTGAACAAAATATCCGTTTTGGAGGGCAAGTGAACAACGCCAACTTTGTGAAAGATTTTAAGATAAGAAACAACAAAGTGTATGCGGCAACGGTTTACGGATTGGTGGTGTACAATTTGCTTACCGAAGAACTTGACTTATACCAGAAGCAAGACAACCCCCTTTCACTGAATGCCAACAATTGTAATGTGATATTTCTCGATAATCAAAACAACTTTTGGATTGGAACGGAGGCAGGTGGGATCAATATTTCTTTCTTCAGGTCGCTGAAATTCCCCACTTCTACACACAATTACGAATCGAAATTCGAAAACATTCACTGTTTTTATGAAGACAAAAACGGCGTGGTGATGGTAGGCGGAGTGAACGTATTGGATGAAATCAACCTAAAAACAGGAAACACCGAATCGCACAGGCAATTACTGCAAACAGGATCTGCCATTGCCCTGGAAAAAGAAAGTGATAATGTGTATTGGGTAGGTACATATGGGAATGGTTTGTACCGTTATGATAAAAGCACCAAAAAAGGAAAGAAAGTGCTTGATAGCAATAAAGGTGGCACCATTGTTTGCCTGAAACTCGATGGAAATTATCTCTATGCTGGCAGTATTGGTGATGGTTTATTTAAAATCGATCTCCGCAGTTTTGAAATTCGCAATTTCACCAAAAACGAAGGTTTACCGAGCAACAACATCAATACTATTTTTAAGGATGCAAAAGGTAAGGTGTGGATTGGCACAAACGATGGCGGTCTGGTGAAAATGAGTGCCTTCGACCAAAACGGAAAATTGCCAATTGAAAAAGTCTTTGACAACAAGGGCAAACTAGGACAAATTGCTTCAAACATGGTGTTGGGAGTTAATGAAGACAAACGTGGCAACATTTGGGTGGCAACCTCAACCGGATTGAGCAAATTGTTGGCAAACAACAGCTTTTACAATTTCTACGAAAGGGATGGCTTGGCTAACACCTATTTGTATTCTATTTTAAAAGACAGTTCTGACTGTTTTTGGATGAGCTCCAATTCGGGCATAATTAAATTCGATCCTAAATATGCCGAAAAAGAGATCACGTTTAAAAATTACAACATAAAGGACGGCCTCATCAACACCGAGTTCAGCAATGGGGCGGCCTTTGCATCTAAAACGGGCATGATGTATTTTGGTGGGGCCAAAGGATTTAACGCTTTCAGGCCGAGCGCCATTAAGGATAACCTGCATGTGCCCGAGTCGTATGTGATCGGCTACCAAAGGGGAGGTAACGATGTGGAGATGGATTCAATGATCACCTACAAAAAACAGCTGGTGTTGAGCTGGAGTGAAAATTATTTTCAGTTTGAGCTGGCAGCCTTGGATTTTACCGACCCTGAAAAAAACAAATTCAGGTACAAACTCGAAGGTTACGATAAAGATTGGTCGGCGCCCAGCAGTGTTCGTTATGTTTCTTACACATCGCTGCCCGGGGGTGATTATGTGTTTAAGGTCAAATCAAGTAACAACGATGGTATCTGGAACGAAAAACCATTTGAAATTCGCATCACAGTGGTGCCGCCATTCTGGAGAACAAAAACCTTTTACGTAATAGTTCTTCTGGCAGGTTTGGCTTTGGTTTATGGTTACACCCAATACCGTACCCGAGCCATGAAAAAAGAGAACAGAATTCTTGAAAGTAAAGTGGCACTTAGAACTAAACAGCTTGAAGAAAAGAACAAGGACATAACAAGCAGTATTGAATACGCCAGGCGAATACAAGAAGCCATCCTTCCATCAAAAGAACACATATACAACAAACTGAAAAAAGTATTTATTCTCTATCAGCCTAAGGATATAGTAAGTGGTGATTTTTATTGGTTTGCCGAAGAGAACGGATTCAAAATCTTTGCAGTGGTTGATTGTACCGGCCATGGTGTTCCGGGGGCCTTTATGAGTATGATAGGGCATAACCTTTTGCACCAGATTGTTCTTGAAAAGGGAATTACCGACCCAGGCGAGATTTTAAATAACCTGCATAAAGGTGTACAGGAAGCTTTGAGGCAAGGCACCAATGAAATTAACACCAACGATGGTATGGACGTGTCTATAATTGCGATCAAAAACGATAATTCAGACATCCGATGGGCAGGCGCCAATCGGCCATTGGTGGTTATTACCAAATCAAACGAAATGGAGAAGTTTGATGGCAATAAATTTCCAGTTGGCGGAGCCCAGCTCGATAATAACCGGGTGTTTGTGACCCAACACATCAAAACCCAGGCTGCATCCATGGCCTACATGTTTTCTGATGGGTATGCGGACCAGTTTGGGGGCGAAAGAGGCAAAAAATTCATGGTCAAACGCTTTCACGACCTGCTCATGACCATTCACCATTTGCCGCCTGATGAGCAACGCAGCGCTTTGAAGCGCAGTTTCGACGAATGGAAAGCCAACCACGAACAAGTGGATGATGTACTGATAGCAGGCATAGAGATTTAAGCAAATGCATGGTTTTCTCCCGGTCAAATAAGTAGGTAAAAATCCCAGTTTCCAGATTTGCAACTCAATTAAATACTATATATTTACCCCAAAATTTCAGGCTCATAAAACTGTTGGACATATACGATATATACGACAAAATGGAGCGGAATAACATTCTGCTGTCGTTTAAGGGCGAAATCACTTCCGAGCTCCTCACTTCCATATTGCAAATCATGGAAAACAAAATGGAGAACCTGCAGGAAGAACCTAAAATGAGAAAAAAGGTGTACAACGTGTTAGTGGAATGCCTGCAAAACCTTTATCATCATATGGACGAAGTGGCTGAGAAAGAAGAGAATGAAAAAGCCCGTTCAGCCATCTTCACCATCGGCAAAACAGGAGAGAAATACAACATCATTACAGGGAATTATATTTTGAATGAGAACATCGGTGGATTGAAAAGAAGATTGGATGAAGTCAACTCTCTGGATAAAGAACAATTGAAAGAGTATTACAAAAAAGTTCTCAATAACGGAGAAATGTCTTTGAAGGGTGGAGGAGGACTTGGGATGATTGACATTGCCCGAAAAACTGGTGAAAAATTAGAATATAATTTTTTGGAAATTGACAATAAAGTTTCTTTCT
>JBPOHJ010000058.1:0-10633 GCA_052035725.1 Bacteroidota bacterium
TCAAAGTGGTTGCGCCTATCGAACGTAATTCGCCCCTGGCCAGTGCTGGTTTTAGTATGTTAGCCGCATCCATGGCGCCTTCACCGCCGCCACCTGCTCCAACAAGTGTGTGAATTTCATCAATAAACAGGATGATTTCACCATTACTGCCTACAACTTCTTTGATAACAGATTTCAAACGCTCTTCGAATTCGCCCTTGTACTTCGCACCTGCAATCAAAGCACCCATGTCTAAAGAAAATACTTGTTTACTTTTTAAATTCTCAGGAACATCTCCGCTGATGATCCGATGAGCAAGACCTTCGGCAATAGCGGTTTTACCCACGCCGGGCTCGCCCACCAATATGGGGTTGTTTTTTGTTCTACGAGAAAGTATCTGAAGCACACGACGAATTTCTTCATCACGGCCAATAACCGGGTCTAATTTGCCACTCTGAGCTTGTTTGTTGAGATTAATGGCAAACTTATTAAGTGAATTGTAGGTGTCTTCCTGTGATTGGCTGGTTACACGCTCGCCTTTTCTCAACTCGGCAATTGCCGATTTGAGTTCTTTCTCCTTTAATCCCGAATCTTTCATCAGGGAAGCCACTGCATCTCCCGAATGTAAGAGACCCAAAAGTAAATGTTCAATGGAAATATAATCGTCTTTGTATTCCTTCAGGTAAGCGCCTGCTTTGCCCATTACTGTATTGGATGCACCCGACAAATACGGTTGCCCCCCGCTTACTTTGGGTAAGGCTTGAATCATGCTATCCACGGTTTTTGTGAAAGAAGCAGGATTAATGTTGAGTTTTTTAAGCAGGAAAGGCGTCACATTTTCATCTACCTCCAAAATGCCTTTCAGCAGATGGGCAGGTTCTATTGCCTGCTGTCCGTTAGACGAAGCAATTTGCAGGGCTTGTTGAATGGCTTCCTGTGATTTAATGGTATAATTATTCAAGTTCATAACACAAAATTTCTTCTAGAACCACACATCCTGTTCCAAATCCAAAACACTGCTAATACGGCTGAAATTGGGCGTTTTGCCTGCCTACTTGGCTGAATTGACTTATATTTATGACGATTTTGCAGGAGCAATCCCTAAGATCAGGGTAGTTAAAGTTAGGTGTGAAGCGCCATTACCACATACTCTTCTTTCACGCTCAGACTTTGATTACAATACCTTAGTTTTTCTTGCATCACTTCGGGATAGTTGTGACAAACCGAGAAACCAAACGACTCAAAATACGAAGGCATGATGCATACTAGATAAAGCGGTTGTGTAGCTTTTTGTATGAGTGCCGAAACCAATGTTTTTCCAAACCCTTTTTTTCGTTCGTTTTCGATTACACCAAGGGTACACATTTCTGAAACTTGGCGGTGTTCCCGTATCCGTCCGAAGCCCAGAAGTTTGGAATGAGCGCTTAGGGTTAAGAATTCCTCCCTTAAAAGAAAACGATCGTCTAGACTAAATTGTTGAATGTGTTGCTGAACTTCCGAAAAGTAATGTGGTTTACAAATTTCTATCCTAAATGGCATGGGTTTTTGAATTCAGTTATTTTCGGAGTAAAGTGTCAAAAGGTATCCGGTTGAGAATGGATCGACCTAATGTAACTTCATCTGCGTATTCCAACTCGTCTCCAACAGCAAGGCCTCTGGCAATGGCACTCAGTTTTACCTGGAAAGGCGCAATTTTTCGGAAGATATAAAAGGAGGTAGTTTCACCCTCCATGGTGGCATTGAGTGCAAGGATGATTTCTTGAATTTTACCCGATTGAAGTTTATGGATCAAACTTTCAATGTTTAAGCCCGACGGGCTTACCCCATCGATAGGGGAGATAAGTCCACCGAGCACATGGTACTGCCCTTTGTAAAGACCGGTGTTTTCTATGGCCATAACATCCCGATAGTCCTGCACTACACAGATGGTGCTTCCGTCTCTGCTTGGGTTGGAACAAATGCTGCAAATTTCGGTTTCCGCTATGTTGTGGCAATTCGCACAAAATCGCAGGTCAGTTTTGAGTTTTTTGATGATATCGCTGAGTTGATCGCTATCTGCCCGTTCTTGTTTAATGACATGCAGTACAAAACGCAGGGCCGTTTTTTTTCCAACACCGGGTAGTTGTGCAAAGGCATCAACTGCTTGTTCTATGATTTTAGAGCTAAATTCCAAAGTGCCCAAAGGTAATCAATAGCCCAGTTAAATGGAAAGGAAAGAGGTACATTCAACCACAATTTGTTTGGCTCAGGAATCTGGTCCAGTATTTAGGGTAATTAACAAGCAACAAGCGATAGTTTATTCAAGGCCTGGTGTTTAGAACTATTCTACAGTAAGCCCTTAACGGAAGCCGAAATTTTAAAATTTTGTTGATGGTGTTGAGCCCCTTTTCCATACTGCTATTTATATTGCTTTATTTTGCGGCCCTTTTGGGTATTGGATGGATTACTTCCCGCAACAGCACAGCGAATTCGTATTTTATCGGTAACAAACAATCGCCATGGTATCTGGTGGCATTTGGTATGATTGGTGATTCTTTGAGCGGTGTTACTTTTATTTCAGTACCCGGCACTGTTGGTACCGCCCATTTCTCTTACCTTCAGTTAGTACTCGGATATTTTGTAGGGTATTTTATTATTTCCCACGTGTTGTTGCCGATTTATTACAAAATGAATCTGGTTTCAGTTTACGAATACCTCGAAAAACGTTTCGGACGAGTGAGCCAAAAAACAGGGTCTGCGTTTTTTATTATTTCTCGTTTATTGGGGGCAGCAGGCAGGCTATATCTAGCCGCTGGTGTGATCCAGTTTTTTGTGTTTGATCGATTGGGCGAGTACAACATTTCGTTTGAATGGAGTGTGTCGGTTATTTTGATTTTGATGCTGTTGTATACGTATAAAGGTGGGATTAAAACACTGGTGTTCACTGATACATTTCAATCCTTATTTTTGCTTTTGGGTGTTATTTTATCCATAGTTGCCATCATTCAAGGTATGCACCTCAGTTTTTTTGAAGCAATTAAAGGCATTTGCAATTCCGAATATTCTGAAACCTTTTTTTTCGATCTCAACAAAAGCAATTTTGTTCTTAAGGAGTTTGTTGGGGGTGTGTTTATTGCAGCTTGTATGACCGGACTTGATCAGAACATGATGCAAAAGAATCTAAGCTGCCGTAACCTGAAAGAAGCTCAAAGAAACATCTTCTGGTTCAGTTTGGTGATGGTTGTGGTGACACTTTGTTTTCTTTCACTTGGGGCATTGTTATACCAATACTATGATTTTGCCGGCATTGCACTTCCAACGGATGAACAAAGTGGTAAAGTGATCACCGATAAGGTTTTTCCCAATCTGGCTTTGAATCATCTGGGCGCCTTTGCCGGTATGGTGTTTATTATCGGTCTTACTGCCGCTACTTTTAGCAGCGCTGACAGTGTGCTTACCACGCTCACCACTTCAACCTACATTGATATTCTGGAAATTGAGAAAAAGCCGGTGTCTTCACAAGTGAAATCCAAGTTCAGAATAGTGATACATGTGGCTTATGCCATTTTGCTCTGGTTGGTTATTCTACTTTTTAATCAACTTAATGGGCAGGCCATTATCACTACCATACTCATGGTGGCAGGATATACTTACGGCCCTCTTTTGGCCCTCTTTTTTATTGGTTTGTTTACAAAGATTCGCCTGAACGATACATTGGTGCCTTTGGCTTGCCTGGTTGGACCCTTGTTGTGTTATGGGTTAAAACAATTCACATTGAGTCGACCCGATGGGTATCAAATTGGCAATGAATTAATTGTTGTAAACGGATTTATTACCATGTTGTGTTTATTGGTTTTCAGAAAAAAAGCGGCGCTTTAATTCTGAGAATGTTTTAATTCCTAAAACATATCGTTCATATACAATACTACCGCTGTAAACACATGACCTTGAAAACCTAAATCCTGTTTGGGCCTGAATGGCTTTTCTTTTTTTAATTAATGCGGGAAGACGTGAATAAAAACTGAGGTGTGCCTTGAGAACAGCAAGGGTGTGCAGAAATTGACCATTGAATAAGAATTTTATTCCGGCAATTCCATCTAACAAAAGTCGTAAGGGCATTTTGTAAACTAGTTTTAGGGCTTGTTCATTTTTAAACAAGGTGCTGATGTTATTGCGAAAATTCAGATAGGTTTTTTTTGTGGATTGTTTCTCGAGAGTGCCTCCTCCAAGATGGAAAACGGTTGATTGTGGAATAACCAAAATAGAATAACCAAGATTTTTGAGACGCCAACAAAGGTCAATTTCTTCCATGTGCGCAAAAAAATCGGCATCCAAACCACCTGATTTGTGAAATAGACGGGAGCGAACAAACAAACATGCCCCTGAAGCCCAAAACACTTCGCATGGAGTGTCGTATTGCAAATTGTCTTTTTCTAAATGATCAAAAACCCTGCCTCGGCAAAACGGATAACCTAAAGTGTCAATAAACCCACCACTGGCACCGGCGTATTCAAAAAAGTTGCGATTTGTATAATCCAATAGTTTAGGTTGACAGGCAGCGGCCAATGGGTTGTTTTCCATTGCCTGCAAAAGCGGGTCTATCCAGCCCTGACTGACTTCAACATCGGAGTTTAATAAAACATAATAGTCAGAATCAATCTGTCTTAAAGCTTGATTATAACCATCTGCATACCCGAGGTTTTTGCTGTTGGTAACAATTCTGATTTGAGGAAACTGCGATTTAACGTAAGTTACCGAATCATCGTTGCTATTATTGTCAGCCAGATAAATAGCATGCCCTTTGCTGTGTTCCACAACCGAAGGCAGAAATTGTTTGAGATGGTGTAGGCCGTTGTAATTGAGTATAACGACCGCAACTGTTGTTTCAGGCATAGTAAGAGGCTACCGGGGGTTGCTGTAAATTTCGTTGAACTGATTGTACTGAGTGCCATTGGGCGTTTGATTCTCAAGGTCTGCCTTGCCCTCATTGTTTCTTCTGGTAATATCAAATTGCCAACGGGGATTGTTGATTTCACCGGGCATATCGCTGTGTATTAACTGGTGGCAGTCGTCTCCCAACGCTCTGTTTACGAAAACAAATTTACGGTTACTATAAAACCGCCCTGTGCTCGCATCTGTGGTACGGTAATATTGCCAAATCTCATAAGGAAAGGTATTAGGTTCATAGTTTTCCACAGTACGCTGATTAGGCTTTCCATATTGCAAATACACCCGCCCTCTGTCGCCACTGTATCCGGGTTGTTTACCGCATTTAAATAATACCATGGTTTCTTGCACGCTTTTGTAATACGCTGTCCACATTTTATAGGGATTTGCAGAGTCAGCCGCGCGGCGTTGCCAAAAGTCCGTAACGAAATTTTTCATTAATACCGGGTCTTTTTTAACAGCCGTGTTAATAATGCGTTCTTTATCAAGTCCGTCAGCTATTGGCCATAAACATTCAACGAACATCTTTAACGAATCAGGGTTGTTTCGGTTTTCAAAAAACTGGATAAAGGAGTTTTTCTCAACGCTGGCACCTGTCGCAACTTCAACAGGTTTAGCATTCATTCGCTGAATCTGTAGTTTTTCACTTACGTGCAAGGTGTTGTTTTCATCTTTCAGTTCTATTACAAGATTATACAATCCTGTAGGGAGGTTTGTAATGTCTAATTTACCTAATAAGGGGTTGACTTTGGCTGCTTTTTGTTTTTTAAATGCGCCGTATTCATTGAGTTTAGCCGAATTATAAGCATTTTGCAGGTAATAGGTATATACCAAATTTTTGTCCCTGCCCAAAACAGTGTCTGAGTAATACGTTTCAAAATAAAATAGCAGTTGTGATTGAGATTCAGGATAATAGGTTACGGTGTAGGGTATCATTTCAAGTCCGCTTTTGCTCAGACTGTTTTGCACGCTGGTTTTTTGGTAACGCTCAAGCAGCTCAATTCCCGAGGGTTGTAAGGTGTTTTTGATGTAATTGATTGCAAAAGATTTTCTGTACTCAAATGGTTTTTTAAATGGGTTGTTGTTGTCGTAAAGTTTAAGGTACAAGGTATAATTTCCGTTTTTGAGCGAATAACGCTGTACATCAATAAATGAAGGGGCATTAAGAGAATGGCTGTAAACAGGGCTGAGAATGTTGTATTCTTGTTTAACAGCAAGTCCCGAATCGCCCACTATACTCAAATTGACCTTCACCGAACTTTGAAAGGTGCCGTTGATTTCTTTTGATGACAAAAGGTTGCCAACAATAGTAATGTACGATTCTATAAATGGTTGTTCTTCAGGAATATTGAAGCAACTCATGCTTACATAGGCAAAGTTTTGGGCTGTTATGGTTGGAACACCATAAAGAAGTACCCATATCAGAGCCTTTAATGTATTCTTAAATGATCTCAATTGCCTCTGCTAAAGTTAGCCATAATTTTAGGAAGAAAGCCTTCTTAGTGGTAAAATGTAACACAACACATGCGACCAACAATTTTTATGAAAAAGTGCATTCCGGTAATTGTTGATCCTCCTGAGGCCAGGGGTGAAATTTCGTTGCTAAAAACTGTGAAACCAAGACTATGTTATCTGGTACAAAGTGGAATTAGTGTAAAAATCACCTTGTTTTTTCTGTGCTGAGCATTTAGAAGAAAGGGGTAGAATGCCACACTTTGGAATTGGTAAAGTCAGCAAATACCGCACTTTCCCGGGTGTTAGGCTAATTTAAGGCACTTTGCAAATGCCCAAATACAAAAAAACAGAAATACACGTATTTCAGTGGAAAGGCGCAAGCAAGGGTAGAAAGTAAATTTTGTTTACGATGCATACAAAATCAAAGAAATTATTACTTTTGCGCCGGAGAAATGGCAGAGTGGTCGATTGCGGCAGTCTTGAAAACTGTTGAACCGCGAGGTTCCGGGGGTTCGAATCCCTCTTTCTCCGCTTAAAATTGCGAAAAGGTTTGAGTAACAGCTCAAACCTTTTTTGTTTTATGCGATCGCCTAAATGCCAGATAACTCTAGTATGCGGACGCATAAAACAAGAAATATTCCGCAAAGCGGAGTGTTTTTACGTGAAGACGCTGCCAGAATGCCGGGGATCAGCCACGCTAAACCCTTATTTTTCACTGTGTGAAGAGGATCCATTTACGGAATGGCAAACGGAAACAAAAATAGGTGGAAGTGGGGTCCCTTTTGTATTCTCTCCTGGTTAAAAAATCCGGAAAGCATGCATGTAGTCTATAATCCCCAATTCTCTGGCAATTAACACAAAAGGTGTCAATAGAAACAGCTTTTTTTATCAAAACAGAAAACCATACGAGCGCAAAATGCTTACAGAATAGTCTGGCGCTATAACTGGCTTAGCATGACCAGAAATAAGGCAAAGGACGAATTAATCAGAAAGTACTACGATTTTCATTTTAATTTCAGGCGTTACCAGGAAGTAAAGTCCTTTAGCAAGGTGTTCAATTGAAACTTCCTCATTTTCTCTGAATTCGAATTCCCTAACCAATTGCCCAGATTGACTTAAAATGCGTCCGGTACCCTTGTATAAACCAACAATCCTGAAACTTCCGTTATTCGGATTAGGGTAAACAAGAATACTGTGTTCAGCAAGTAGGTTTTCACTGAATCCTGTACATAAGGTGGTGTCAATATTGATTACTGTGGTGTCCTGACAACCATTGGCGTCGAATACCTGATAGGTATACGAACCAGCCGGCATTGATTGCACTCCGGTACCGGAATACGGACTAACGCCACCGCTGGCTGTAATTGTGAAACTTGTTGGGTTTTCATTACATCCTATATCGCCCAAAATAGAACCTGCTATAAGCGGAGGCGGTTCAGAAATAGTAATTTGGGCCGTATCCCAGCAACAACGGGAGTCAACAACACCATAGGTGTAAGTGCCGGCAGGAACCTTGTAGGTATCAGGGCCCCAATAAGGAACTGTGCCTCCATTGGCTGCAAGCATCGCTCTTAAGGAATCGTTCATGCATGGCATGCTGTCGGTTACCATATTCAAATAAGAACCACTTCCGCCTATTGCAATAACCGTTACTGAGGCAGAATCACCATGACACAAAATAGAACTGTTAACAATAGAAGTGGCTACCAGTGGCGGAGGTTGTGTAATTGTAAGGATGGTAGATGTTGTACATCCATTTGCGTCGCTAACAGTATAACTGTGATTTCCTGCGCTAGCTGTAAAGGTGCCTACTCCTGAATAAGGAGATGTGCCACCTGATGCTCCTATTACAATGGTTGCGGTTCCACCATAACAACGTATGCTGTCTTCGAAAAAGCTAGCGACTAAAGCTGAAGGTTCAGTGATGTACCTCGAAACATTGACAGTGCATCCATTATTGTCTGCCAACTGGTATGAATAAAATCCTGGTGAGAGAGAAAAAACACCGGTGCCCGAATAGGGCGCTGTTCCGCCTGAAGCTGTTATGGTAGCTGTAGCTGTACCGCCATTACACAGAACACTGTCGGCCAGAAATACACCAATAAGTGGGTTAGGTTCGCTTAAATTCAGCACGCTTGCGCTCGAACAGGCATTAGCGTCACTTACGGTGTATGTGTGATTGCCTGCAGAAACAAGGAAAAGCCCTGTGCCTATATATGGAGCCATTCCGCCAGTGGCACTTACGGTTACATTGGCTGTTCCTCCGTGGCATAAAATGCTATCAACCTGTATGCTGATGTTAATCGGTGAAGGTTCGGTTAACGAAATCGCACTTGAAGTTGTACAGCCCTGAGCGTCGATTACTACTATGGTTTGCGCACCTGCCGACAAAGTAAAGGTTCCTGTACCTCCATACGGCGCAGTTCCTCCTGATGCAGTAATGGTAGCGCTTGCGCTGCCTCCATGGCAAAGTATACTGTCACTAACAAAATTGATGGAAAGGGGTAGTGGTTGACTGATGTTTACTACTTGAGAAGATGTGCAACCTTGTGCGTCAATCACAGTCAAGGTTTGTGTGCCTGCACTTACATTGAACACGCCAACTCCGCCATATGGCGAGGTTCCTCCTGAAGCAGAAACAGTAGCATTGGCAGAGCCACCATAACATGTGATGCTATCATGCGTAAAACTAATAGTTAATGGTAGGGGTTGGGTAATAGTGATGATTGAAGAAGCAGTACATCCCAAAGCATCAATCACCATAAGGGTTTGAACCCCTGCGCCCACAACATATACTCCCGTGCCTCCATACGGTGATGTTCCACCAGTCGCACTAATAGTTACAGTGGTAGTTCCACCATTGCAGTTAATGTTGCCGTTCACTGCAGAAGCACTGAGGGCAGAAGGTTGAGTAATATTACCGCTTACAAGAGCAGTACAGCCATTGGCATCTGTCACAGTGTAAGAATATGGACCGGCATTAACAGTGAAAGTTCCTATGCCGGAATAAGGAGCAGTTCCGCCATTGGCTGAAATACTGATAGTGGTAGTTCCGCCATTGCAGTTAATGTTGCCGTTCACTGCAGAAGCGCTGAGGGCAGAAGGTTGAGTAATATTACCGCTTACAAGAACAGTACAACCATTAGCATCTGTCACAGTGTAAGAATAAGGACCTGCATTAACAGTGAAAGTTCCTATGCCGGAATAAGGAGCAGTACCACCGTTAGCTGAAATACTGATAGTGGTAGTTCCACCATTGCAGTTGATGTTGCCGTTCATTGCAGTAGCGCTGAGGGCAGATGGTTGAGTAATGTTACCACTTACAAGAGCAGTACAGCCATTGGCATCTGTCACAGTGTAAGAATATGGACCGGCATTAACAGTGAAAGTTCCAATGCCGGAATAAGGTGCAGTACCGCCGTTGGCAGAGATAATTACAGTTGTGGTTCCTCCACAGGCAATGGTGCCATTAATGGCAGAAGCACTGAGGGCAGAAGGTTGGGTAATATTACCGCTTACAAGAGCAGTGCAGCCATTGGCATCTGTCACAGTGTAAGAATATGGTCCTGCGTTAACAGTGAAAGTTCCAATGCCGGTATAAGGTGCAGTACCGCCGTTAGCTGAAATACTGATAGTGGTAGTTCCACCATTACAGTTAATGTTGCCGTTCACTGCAGAAGCGCTGAGGGCAGAAGGTTGGGTAATGTTACCGCTTACAAGAGCAGTACAGCCATTGGCATCTGTCACAGTGTAAGAATAAGGACCGGCATTAACAGTGAAAGTTCCAATGCCGGAATAAGGAGCAGTACCACCGTTAGCTGAAATACTGATAGTGGTAGTTCCACCATTGCAGTTAATGTTGCCGTTTACTGCAGAAGCACTGAGGACAGAAGGTTGAGTAATGTTACCGCTTACAAGAGCAGTACAGCCATTGGCATCTGTCACAGTGTATGAATATGGTCCTGCATTAACAGTGAAAGTTCCGATGCCGGAATAAGGAGCAGTTCCGCCATTGGCTGAAATACTGATAGTGGTAGTTCCACCATTGCAGTTGATGTTGCCGTTCACTGCAGAAGCACTGAGGGCAGATGGTTGGGTAATATTACCGCTTACAAGAGCAGTACAGCCATTGGCATCTGTCACGGTATAAGAATAAGGACCGGCATTAACAGTGAAAGTTCCAATGCCGGAATAAGGAGCAGTACCACCGTTAGCTGAAATACTGATAGTGGTAGTTCCACCATTGCAGTTGATGTTGCCGTTCACTGCAGAA
>JBPOHJ010000014.1:0-12266 GCA_052035725.1 Bacteroidota bacterium
CAAACAGTTCTAAAAGCAACAAGCTCCTGTGCAAAAGTATGTTCCACTAAGCCCTCATTTTCAGCTAAAAAGGACTAGCATTGAAGAATATTATTAAATTTACGGCAAAGCTTTATGCGTTTACGGGTGTTGGCCATCTCATTATTTCCAGACTTCTCCCTTCACAAAAGAAACCTGCTATTTTTGCTGCTTCTTGCCTGTTTTTCTATTCAGGCGCAAAATGAAAAGGAAATCAATGCGCTGAAGAAGGAAGCCAATGCCCTCTTTGAAGACGAAAACTACACCAAAGCTTATCCCCTTTATGCCCAACTGGTATCCAACTATTCAAAAGACCCTGAGTTTAATTACCGCCTTGGGGTGTGTATGATATATAGTGAGTCTGATAAGAAAAAATGCCTGACTTATCTCAATACCGCAGCAAAAAATTTCGAATCGCCACCTAAAGAATTGCCTTTCTACCTCGGCAAAGCCTATCACATCAATTATTTATTTGATGAAGCCTTAAAGTATTACAATGAATTTAAATCCAAAGCCTCACCTGCCCTTCAGAAAAAAAAGCAGGTAGAAAGAGAAATTGTTGCCTGCAACAATGGTAAATTTCTTTTGAGTAACCTCAGTGATGTAGCCGTTCGGTCAAAAAAACAATTGAATGAAGCCGACTATTTCAGAACCTATGACTTAAAAACCATAGGTGGTAAATTATTGGTGAAACCTGAGGAGTTTAAAACCGCCACTGATAAAAAGAAAAAAGAAAACTCCGTAATGTTTCTTCCTAAAAACAGCAACGTGGTGTATTTTAGTAGTTACGGCGACAATCCAGATAATGGAAAAGACATTTATACCTGCTTTAAACAAGCCGATGGTACATTCAGCAAACCAAGTCTGGTAAATGGCATCAACACGCCTTACGATGAAGACTATCCTTTCCTGCATCCCGACGGACGGAGTTTGTACTTTGCCAGCAAGGGCCACAACAGCATGGGTGGGTACGATATTTTTAAATCGGTTTACAACGAAAGCACCAACTCCTGGTCGGCGCCCGTGAACCTCGAATTTCCCATCAATTCTCCCGACGATGATTATTTGTTTGTAACCGACTCACTTGAACAAACAGCCTATTTCAGTACCGGGCGCCAAAGCCCTCCGGGTAAGATCGATGTACTGAAAATTAACATTGAACGAAAAATTATCACTGTACTTGCCATTAATGGTAAGGTAGAAACAAATAGTCCCGATCAATCTCCTGCAAGCAAAATCATGGTGAAGTTGATGAATTCTGTAAAAATGGTGGGAGAATTTGAAGCTGACGAAAACGGCGTTTATGCCATTCAAATCCCTAAAGGAGAAGATCTGGTTTTCACCGTAGAAACACCTGGTTTCGCTACACAATCCCAAACCCTTAACATCCCAAATTCAGAAGAGGCATTGGCAGCGAACCAAAGAATAACCTATGAGAATTCCAAGTTAAACATCATCACCACTTTTGATCAATTGGACCCAAACTCCAAGTACCTGCAATACTTGAAAGTAATAGAAGAAAAAGCCAGGCTTGAAGTAAATACCGATGACAACCAGGCTGCGGCGCCTGTTGTTCAGTCGGTAACCAAAAAAGACAAAACACAAAATACCACAGGGCCTCAAATTATTGAAGATTCAGGTGTCGCTGCAGCAAATCCAAAGCAACTCAATAACAAGGCGCTTGCTACAGAAGTTAAGTCTGAAGCGCAGAAAGCAGCCAGCGAATCTAAAGCATTGAGCCAGGACACGCGAGATGCCTACAAATTAGCTGATCAGTACAACACATCTGCCAATGACAAGTGGGATCAAGCTCAAAAAGCTTTGAGCAAAGCTGAGGGCATGGAAGAGGGACCTGAAAAAACCCAAGCCATTGAAGCGGCCAATGCGCTAAAAAAGGAGTCGGAAGTTGAAAAAGTGCTAGCCGGTAAAATGCTTGATTATGGCAAGAGTTTAGATGAGGACGCAACAACAACCAAAAAATTCTCTGACCTGAATAGTGAATTTTCAAATGCCTTAAGCAAATCAAAGAGCACGACCATCGACAATGATCCTGCTCTGCAAAACAAACAGCGTCAGGTATTGGATTCAAAAACACCACAGGCTGCGCTGGCCTACTCTGAAGCTTTGCAGAAAAAGATCATTGAAAAAGAGAAGGAGGTCACTGACATTAATACCTCACTGATGGAAGTGGAAAAAACCAACACAGAACTTCAAGGCGAGGTAAGTAAGTTGGAAACTGAACTCGAAAAAACAAGAAAAAAATCAGCCAAAGAAACCATCAACAACCAAATAGAAGACCTAAAAACCGAACTGGCGCAAAACGAAAAACAACGTGTTACCTACCTTGAACAATACACAACATCTGAAAGCGAATTAACTGTTCTGAAAAAAGAACAAGAACTGATCAATCGCGTAAAATCAGAAAACATTGCTCAGCCTATCCCCGAATCTGCTCCGCTCAGCGCAGGCACCAGTCCGGCTGTGCTTAAGGAAAAATACCGCGACCTTGCTTTAAGCGCCAACTCAAACGATATAGCTGTTCTTGAGCAAAACAACACCCAGCTCAGGGCATACAATGAAGAAGCGAACGCACTCCAGGACTTAAAACGAAAAGAACTGAGCAAAACAAAATCAGCCAAAGCCAAGCAGGATCTAAACAGAGACATCAAACAGCTAGAAACCGTAAAAGCCGCAAACGCTCAAGCTCTCAACAAAAATGAGTACCTAATCGAGAACCTGAAAAAACAAGCGAAACTCGAAGAGCCGGTGAAATTTGCTTTTGCACCTATCAGCACAGAAGGCAATCAGGATGTTGCCGCACAGCTTGACAACCTTAATAAACAGCTGGAATTTAACGATGCCGGTAATTTTAAATACGATACGTATACCAACGAAATGGCAAAGACGTATAAAACCGAAGCTGATGAATCGTTAAAAGCCGCCAAAGAAAAACAAAACAAATTGTTGGAGGAGAGTTTGGCTGCCAAACAAACTTTTGCACAAACCAAGCCCCTAAGTCCTGAACAACTCGAAACACAATCCGATTCACTGATATCATTGGCCGGTGAAAAAAGGCAACAAGCCAATTTAAGTAACGGCGCTGCCAAAACCAAGTTGTTGAATGAAGCCAAACAATTGGAAACCGCTTCGTCAGAAAAACTGTTGCAGGCATCAGAAATCATAAGAAAAGACAATGCTAGTATCTATCAAACCAACCTGGAGAACATTACGGCTTTGATGGCAGCTAAGCAGGCTCCGCCAGAGGATTTGGCCAAGGCCAGAAACATGTTAGAAGAGGCCAATATCGCCAACAAACAAGGCGCGGCGATGCGTGAAGAAGCCAATGCATTCAGCTCTGCAGGAGCCAAACTAGGCAGCATAAGCAATGCCGAAGAAAAAGAATTGGAATCACTCAATAAACAAAAAGAAGCGTTGGAATTATTATTGAATTCCAATCCGGGATTTGAACTTAAACAAGCCCAAACTTCAAGCAATGCCAATAAAGATTCGGTTAACACAGCTGCTTCTGCTGAAAAATTGAACCTCATTAACCAGCAGTTAGACGAAGTGCTGGAAGCAAAAATCAATTCGTACCAAAAATTATACGAAGCCAATGAAGCCGAAATCGCGCAGTTATTCGCTGACATCAATAAGTACCCGGGTTTAATCGAGAATACCGCAAGTTTAAAAACGGAATACAGTTCAGTTAACAAAAAAAGAGACGAGGCTGTAACATTTAAGAAACAAGGCGATGAAGCCAGTAATAACGCTGAAAAACTGAGTGCAATTGTCAATGCCACAAGAAAACAAAACAGCTTGATCCCGCAATTGAACAACCTTATGAATTCCATTTTGCTTGCCAACGAATTGGCTCCTGTAACGCAGGTTAACACGCCTACGCAAGCAACAGAATCTACACCTACACCAACTACCACTGAATCATCAAAACCACTGGTGAAGCTCAATGCCGATTCGCTTATTCAAAAAGAAACAAATACCGCCGAGCTCTTAGGTTTTTTAGAACGACCTAACAACAGCTTACGCAACGAACAGGCATTTAAAAGCGCTAAAGATGCCGTTAATGAACTCAACCGGATTGAAACACAACAAAACGCCATTAACGATAACAAAAAGAACGCAGACGCGTTGGCTGCCTTGCTAAACCAAACTCAGAACCCGAATGAACTCAGAAGTTCTGCTGAAGGATTTGAAACCGAATCGGAACAGCTTTCAGCCAGAGCATTCGAAAAACGAAAAGAAGCCAACGCAGCAACAGCCACTGCCAAATCAACGTTGATGCAGGAGGTGAAAACACTCGAAAACGAAGCGCTCAACCAACGCTTTTTAGCTTCGCTGGTCAACCAAAAAGCATTTGATATTGAATACAAAACAAACGATGCAGCCATTACAGATCTTCGAAATAAATTAAACACTGACGGGGAATCTTATTCGGCCGAACAAGACCAATTGAACGTGGATATTCAAAATTTAAATTCACAAATCAGAAAATTGAAGGAAGAAGCGGCAGGTTTACCTAACCGTTCGGCTCAGTTAGGCGCTATGAGCAACGTAGAGGAGAAAGAAAGAGAGCTAACCAGAAAACAAACGGAATTAATTGAGAGTTTAAGAAAAAAATACCCTGATTATCAGGTACAGGCCCTATCACCAGATACTGTAAAGGCCATGATAGAGCCACTATCAGATCAAAGCGCAAAGAGCACTGAACTTCAGGCAGAACAAATAACTGGTTTAACAAATTTAACTAACGCCTTAACTCTCGAATTCGAAAGTTCCAAAACTTCCTTGCCTGGCAGCCTGAGCACCGAACAGCAAGACCTGGTTAGTAATGCGAATAAACTAAATGAAAATTCGAAACAACTTTTATTGGAGGCATCGGGAGAAACAGATCAGGAACAAAAAGTAAAAAAGATGAACAGGGCTGCGATGCTGGGTGCTGCGGCTGTTGATCAGCTTTCTCAGGTATTACCGGCAGGCGCCAAACAATACAACATGAATGGCAGTGATATGGATCAATTGACCAGCATTGGTGAGCAGGTAAACGGAGGCAATGAAGAATCTAAAGAAGTGGCCCTCAAAATTGAAGGCCTTGAGGTAGTTAAAGGAAATGCATACAATGAAAATAAACCCATCCCATTCAACAAATTCAAGGAAGAAGGGCTTTCGTTCAGGGTTCAAATTGGCGCATTCAGAAACCAGTTACCAAACAACACCTTTAAGGGCTTAAGCCCCTTGTATGGCGAAACTACCCGAAACGGCTACTACCGTTATACTGCCGGAGATTTCGAAAAAATTGAAGCGGCCAATGCCGTGAAAAACGATTTACGAAAGTTGGGGTACCGCGACGCATTTGTAGTAGCCTACCTGAACGGCAAACGCATTTCAGCAAGCGAAGCCATTGCTTACATGGCTAAGGAAGGAAAGTTTGTGGATGTGAATTCTCCTCAAAGCGCGGGTATTACGGCAAACTTGAACATTCCCAAAGCCATACTTACTGAAAATGAACCTCAGGTGAACCCTGCCGACCTTGTTCAGGTCACCAAAGAAATTGAGCAAATCAATGGTTTGTTGTATACCATACAAATTGGCGTTTATACCAAACAAGCCACCAAACAAGGTTTATTGAACCTACAACCCATTTACACCAAACAATTGCCCAATGGTTTGTACCGCTATACTGCCGGCATTTACAACGATACAGTGAAAGTGGTAGCCGACCGCAATCGCATTGTGGAGCTGGGCATCAGTGACGCGTTTGTAGGTGCCTATTTGAATGGAAATGGTATTTCTTTCACCGATGGAAAAAAACGTCAAAATCTTGACCCCGATGTTCGCATGGAAAACCAAAATCCTGTTGTTTTTCCTGAAGGACCGGTTACGCCCCCTGTTGTAACACCGGAAGTAACTGTAACGCAAACTGCCGATCCGAATGTTCAGCCTTTCAAAAATAATGTCAGCACGTATCCTGAAGCTACTGAAACCAATGGTGTAAAGGCTGATGAAGCCGGGGTAAGTTTTAAAGTGCAAATTGGTGCTTTTAGCAAACAAGTACCCAATGAGGTGGCCGCCAATTTTATGAAGATCCAAACCTGGCCGGTAGAGTACAAACAGATTAATGGACTGTTTATTTACAATGTGGGAAATTTCAGCAACGCTGCGGCAGCTAAAACCCTTAAAAACGAGTTGGTGCAATTGGGCATAAGCGATGCTTTTGTGGTGGTTTACCGCGATGGCAGAAAGATCTACGGTGCCGAGGCTTCTACCCTGCTATCCCGTTGATTCTGTTTGGTTAATCCTCAAATGCTCTGCATAAATGATTTGCTTAGGATTCTTTATGAAAACAGGGAGGTTTGAATAACAAAAACTTGAGTACTTCTGAAAAAGAACCATGGTTTGAATAGCGCTGGCAAAGGCGTTTCGCCATGCAAGCGAAGGGTGAATTAATTTTTCCTTGAAAATTCAGCGAGGGCGCCTGCCTGCCGTAGCAAAGGCTTGCGCGTCAGCAGGCAGGCTTGCGTTTATATTTTGCGCTTCTTTTTAGCTGCGCTGGCGCAAAATATTTACGTCGCTTGAATTTTCAGGAGGGCTGAATGAGAATACGCTTTGCGTATTTGAGTGAAGAGCCAGAAAGTGCGTGGGCAAGAGTGCGTGGAAGGATCGAAACGCCTTGACTTTTGCGCCACTTTGTGTCAAGACAAAGTGGCAAATAAAATAATAACAACTTTTTGAGAGTCGACCATTTAAACTCCGCCAATAATAAATGCCGGGGCTCAAAAGTCCCGGCATTTAAATCTGCTTTAAATCCTATTAAATCAACTCTACGCTGCGTTTAATAAACTTGGTAAGGCTTTCCCCTTTCAACAATCCTTGTGAAAGCAGAGCCAAATCGCTGGCCTGTTTGGCCAATTCGGTTTTGCGTTCGGCGTTTTCTTCTTTCAAAATACGACCAATCAAAGGATGATTAGAATTCACTACCAAATTGTACATATCGGGCATATTGCCATAAAAACTCATACCACCACCCATTTGCTGCATGTCTTTCATACGGCGCATAAATTCCGGACGGGTAATGATCATGGGCGCATCAGTTTCGCTCAGGTTTTCGAACACCACAGTGAATTGCTCCTTGCTCACAGTGCCTTCAATAATGGGCTGAATTTGTTTTTGTTCCTCCTCGCTCAACTTACTGATGGTGTTTTCTTCTTTGGAGATCAATTTGTCAATGGTATCGGCGTCCACACGCACAAAGGACACGTCCTTCAATTTGCCTTCCAGGTGATTGATGTAATGCGGGTCCAACATGGTTTCCATCAACAACACCTCGTAGCCCCTGCTCTTAGCGGCATCGATATAAGCGTGTTGTTCGTTAATATTGGTCGCATACAAGTACACCACTTTTTTATCCTTATTGGTTTGCAGGGCTTTTACCTGTTCGTTGAATTCCTCAAAGGTGTAGGCTTTACCGTCGGTGTTTTTCAGCAAGGCAAACTTTGCGGCACGCTCGTAGAATTTTTCATCGCTGATCATGCCATACTGAACAAAAATTTTGATATCGTCCCATTTTTTCTCAAAATCGGCGCGTTCATTCTTGAACATATCTTCCAGTTTGTCCGCTACTTTTTTAGTGATGTGAGAAGAGATTTTTTTCACATTGGAATCGGCCTGCAGGTAGCTGCGGCTCACGTTCAGCGGAATGTCCGGAGAGTCGATAACCCCGCGTAACAGGGTCAGAAAATCGGGAACGATGTTTTCTACGTTATCCGTTACAAATACCTGATTGCTGTACAGTTGAATTCTGTCTTTAGGCAATTCGAGTTTGTTGCTCAGTTTTGGGAAGTATAAAATACCCGTAAGGTTAAACGGATAATCCACATTCAAATGAATGTGAAACAAGGGCTCTTCAAACTGCATGGGGTACAGTTCCCTGTAGAAGTTGGTATAGTCCTCGTCCTTCAGCTCGGTTGGTTTTTTGGTCCAGGCCGGTACAGGGTTGTTGATGATGTTGTCAACTTCTTTTTCTACTTGTTTGTCTTCCCCCTTATCGTCTTTTTCCCCTGAATTCACCCAGGTTTTGCGGGTACCGAATTTTATTTCAACCGGTAAAAACTTGCAGTATTTTTTAAGCAGACCTTCAATTTTGTTTTGCTCGAGGTATTCCTCACAATCGTCGGCAATGTGCAGCACAATGTTGGTACCGCGTTGTGTGCGGTTGCCAATTTCTTCAATTTGGTATTCGGGGCTGCCATCGCATTCCCAGCGCACGGCCTTGGCGCCTTCTTTGTAGGAAAGGGAGAAAATCTCCACTTTTTTGGCCACCATAAAAGCCGAGTAAAACCCTAAGCCAAAATGACCGATGACAACGTTTTTGTCAACCTTATCCTTGTATTTGTTAACGAATTCTTCGGCTCCGCTAAAGGCAATTTGGGTGATGTATTTCTCAATTTCCTCCTTGGTCATTCCAATACCCTTGTCTTTAATGGTAATGGTTTTGGAAGCTTTGTCTACTTCCACTTCAATTTTAAGCTCGCCCAGCTCTCCTTTGGCTTCGCCCATGCTGTTAAGGGCTTTTAGCTTTTGGGTGGCGTCAACGGCGTTGCTTACCAATTCTCTCAGGAAAATCTCGTTATCGCTGTAGAGGAATTTTTTAATGATGGGAAAGATGTTTTCGGTTTGAACATTAATTTTTCCTGTGGCGTTCATAGTTAATTCGGTTTGGCCCTTAGGGTTCAAAAACAGTACCAAACAGGGTTTTGTGACAAATTGACAAGGGAAGGGACTGAGATGGGAAATTTCGGCGGGATGGATTGTTTTACTTGGGGAAATTGGGTTGTGAAATGTGTTGATGATTGGTGGATGGTATTATTTCTTTGTTATTATGGGCGCCCCTGCCCGCCTCCCACAAACTTATCCGGCAGCGGGCTGGCGGGCCACTCCGGGCTCCGCTACGCTCCGGTTTTTTGCCTCTCTGCTCCTAATGTCGCACGAGGCAAAAGAACCAAGCCCTTCGTGTCCCGGGCGCAGAACCTGGACTTCGCAAACTTTTGACCCTTCGGCTTCGCTCTGGGCAAGCTTTTAAATTTCTCTCCTATTGTTTAATTATTCTAAAAACCTCTTTGCCTTGAGGAAGACTGAGTTCTAAAAAATAAAGCCCGTTTTCGAGGTGCTCAATGGAAATTTGGTTTTTGCCGGAAATAAGGCTCTGATGGCCTACAATTCGCCCTTGAAGGTCAATCACCTGTACCTGTGCTTTGCTGTCAGACTCCACATTTATTAGCCCATTGTTTGGATTAGGGTATATCACTATGCAAGGGCCATTGATGCCAGGATTTTCTGAAATTCCAACACAGGCAACCACATTTTGTGTGAAAGTGGAAGTATTAATACATCCTTGGCTGTTAATTCCAATTAGTGTATAGGTAGTACTTATGGTTGGGGTTTCAACAATAAAAATTGCATTGCTCCCATTATTCCACGTGTAAGAATTGGCTCCAGTCGCACTAAGCGTTGTGCTTTCCCCAGTGCAAAGTATAGAATGGGAGGGTGAAATACTTACATTCGGTTGAGGTAGAACTGTGACAAAAAGGTTTTGAGTTGGAGAAGTCCCGCATGTGTCTCCGGCTGCAACCGAAATGCTGCCTGTTGAGTTGGGTATAACGGATATAGTGTTGCTTGTGCTAGAACCTATCCAACCAGCAGGAAGAACCCATAAATAAAAAGTGGCTCCCGAAACTGGGGTCACACTGTAAATGGTTGCAATAGTACCAGCACATGTCAAGGTTGTGCCTAATATCGGACCAGGTTGTGGAAGGGAGCTGGTGCAACTTCCAAATTTTACCAGAAATGCATCCCGTAAGCCTCCACCATGAGTCGATTGAAATCCTCCAGCAGAAGCAATCGCAGTTCCTGTATTTGAACTTGTCATCCCGGCCAAATAAATAAATCCCGAAGGGTCTACTTCGATTGAATATCCATAGTCATCAACTGTGCCACCATAGTAGGTCCCCCATTGCCTGTTACCACTGGTATTCAACTTCACAAGAAAGACATCACCAAAGGTGCCCCCACCATAAGTAGTTTGGTGGGCTCCGGCCGTTGCAATAACCGAGCCGGTTAATGTAGTGGTTTGTCCACCTACATAAACATTATTCAAAACATCTATGCAAGCTTTAATAGCATTATCTCTACCCTGTCCACCATAGTATGTACCCCATTGGCGAATTCCGTTCGTATTAAATTTTACTAAGTAGGCATCAAGTAATCCTCCTCCGTAGTTTGGTTGATGAGCATTGTTTGTTGCGATAGTAGTACCTGTATTAGATTCTGTAAAACCTGTTAAATAAACATTTCCAAAAACGTCCGTGCAAACTCCATTTCCACCATCTTCCCCTGCACCGCCATAATAGCTTCCCCAAAGTCTGGAACCGGATCCATCAAATTTTACAATAAAAGCATCTTTGCTTCCACCACCGTAAGTTATTTGATGTGCGTTTACAGTGGCAATTGCTGTTCCAGTGTATGATTGTGTGACACCTACTAGAATTACATTGCCTGAGCCATCTACTCCAACCTCATTTCCGAATTCTAATCCCGCATCTCCGTAGTAGGTCGCCCATTGTCTTAGACCACTACTGTTAAATTTTACCACATATGCGTCATAAGTCCCTCCACCGTATATGGCTTGGTGCGCACTTGCTGTAGCTATTGAATTACCATTGCTGGAAGTGGTGTAACCTGCCAAATAAACATTTCCATTGGCATCTGCCTTAACCGAAGTTGATTCATCTTCTCCGCTTCCTCCATAGTAGGTTCCCCATTGCCTAATGCCATTTCCATCAAATTTTACAATATATGCGTCAGTATTACCGCCTCCAAATGCAGATTGATGAGATCCAAATGTACTGATGGCGCTTCCTAAGTTAGAAGATGTCGTCCCCGTTAAATAAATATTGCCTAGATTATCAGCGCAACATGAACCGCCGTAATCTGATCCTGATCCTCCATAATAGGTTCCCCATTGGCGAATTCCGTTTCCATTAAACTTCACAATAAAAGCATCATAAACACTTCCTCCATGCATTATCTGATGAGCGCCTGTGGTAGCAATTACATTGCCTGAGTTGGATTCGGCATATCCCGATAAATAAACATTCCCCGAACCATCAACAGAGGTACCATAACCCCAATCCTGCCCTATTCCACCATAATACGTGCCCCAAATACGGGTGACCGGGTCAATAATCAATTCATAATTAAGATTGTAATTTTCAATTTCAAAACTTAGGGTGTTATTTTTTACAAGCCATTTAGCTTTCAATTGCTTTCCATTCTGATAAACCTTAGGTGCTTCTTCTTGAATTTTACCAAGTGGAGTGGTAAGTAGAAGTGACCCATCCTCGTTTACTCTTATTTCAGCGCCTTCAACCTTAATTTGTATTTGTTTGTAATCGGCATGTGCAGCTACTATGTAATCGTGTTTGAGTTCACCGTTTTTTTCGTAGTAGTGCAAGTTAATACCTGGGTAGAGATTGTTTAGGGTAATACCCTTGTAGCTTTTTACATTGAGTGCTCCATTAGGACAACTTTCCAGATAATAATTGTTGTATCCAGGCAGGGCTTCGTCTTCTGATGTTGTAAGGTTTTTATTCGCGTTTAGCCAATATAGGTCCACGCGATAAATGGTTTGCTGGTCTATTTCTTGTCTTTTTTCTTTTGTCTTTATGTCCTCAACTTCTTTATATTTATCTACACGATACAACTGGTAGCTAACGCCGTTGTTTTTAATATGTACAGCCATATTGCCCGTCATAGCCCCGTAAAGCACATCAGGGCGGGGTTTGTAGTACTGATCGTACACCTGGCCTTTGTTTTCTGTAAAGGAGATTTTAGGTTTCTCTTTATTTTGTAACGTTTCAGGTTGCGAAGGATTACCTCCAAACAAGGAAAAGTTTGCAGCTAAAAGGTTGAGAGTACAGAATGAAATAAACTTGAACATGAGATGGCTTTTCTACCAAATTTAATTTATTTTTTTGAACCCCCAAGTTGTGCTTTCTTTAGAGGTGTTTGTGCTTATCTCCTCCAACTAACTTCTAATTACTTAAGGAGGAGATACAAAACAAAAAACCCCCAACCTTTTGAGTTGAGGGTTTTTCCACCTTCGCTGAAGCTTCGGTGGATAAAAAAATTGGCATCGACATACTCTCCCGGGCTTTAGACCAAGTACCATCTGCGCT
>JBPOHJ010000022.1:0-1828 GCA_052035725.1 Bacteroidota bacterium
TTTAAGTACCGGAATGTGGAGTATTTGCTTGAGCCCTCGCAGTCGGCCCTCGAAAATTCTATCGCTGCGAGAAAAAAACGTACCCTGATCAGACCAGGTCTTGAATACAATCTTGATTCGATAAAAATCGAACGCATGGAGCTGTTTAAGCAGCTGAGAAATGACGGGTTTTTTTACATCCAACCGGCGGATGTGATCATTGAGGCCGATACCATTGGAGCGCAAAAAGTGGTGGATATACGAATCCGGATCTCGAACGACTTGTCTCAAGCTAAACTCACGCGTGTAAGAATCAATAGGTTTACCTTAACCATCGATTCAGTGGCACAACCACTCAATACAGAACGGTATTATCAGTTCATTTATGGGAAATTAAGAAAGAAGTTTCTGGATAGCATAATAAGTGTCAAAGCAGGGGAAGGGTATTCTCTTGCAAAGTATGTTGAGACGGTGAATTTGCTTTCTTCGCTTGGTATATTCAAATCGAATGCGCTCACCTACGATTCAATTGTCGGCGACTCTTCAAACCTAAGTGCTACTTTGCGTTTAATACCGGCCGATGCCACCCTACTTTCCTTTGATGTAAAAGGAAGCTACAAAACAGCAGGCTATATTGGTCCCGCATTAGGGGTAAAATTAACGCAATTGAATTTGTTTGGTGGAGCAGAAAATCTTTTTGTAGAAGCCGATTATTACTATGATTTTCCGATTGGGATTTTCAAAGAACGAATTTCGCGATCTTCAGGCGTTTCAGTAAGAAGTATTCTAAAAGCGCCGTTTTCCAATCGTGTGGTAAAATTACCCAGGTCATCTAATTCTCTGCCTTCTCAATTTGCAAGTCTTAATTTAGAATACAACGACAGAAAAGAGTATTTCAGAATGTTTAGCTGGAATGCTTCTTATGGTTTTGAATGGAATAAAAACAGGTTCAGCAGGCACCGCTTTGATTTAGTTAATATCACCTTCTCTGATTTACTTGAAACTACTTCTCGATTCGACACACTGGTTATGGAAAATCCTTCGTTGCGAACGAGTTTAGTGAATCAGTTTATTGTTGGAAGTGCCTATACCTACTTGTTGGATAAAAGAAGTAGCGGTAAAAATCCGGAAGGTGCGTTTTTCCAGGGCCGTTTGGAAACGGCAGGAAACAGTTTAGTACTCATTAAAAGTCTGTACTCTGATCAAACCAATGGCAACTTAACTGTACTGAATTTACCCATTTCTCAATTTGTTCAGCTGAGTTATGATTACAGGTACTATCTTAAAACCGGTCGCTTAAGTTCATTGGTGTTCAGGCACATTGGCGGATTTGGTGTGGCCTATGGCAACAGTACGCAAATGCCTTATATCAAACAGTATTTTATTGGAGGCACAAACAGCTTGAGGCCCATCAATGCCAGAAGTGTTGGACCCGGGAGGTATCTTGAGTTTAATCAAGGTGAAGTAAATCAAGTAGGCGACATCAAATTAGAAATGAATCTTGAATACCGTTTCAGTTTGGGTGTGCTTTTAAAAGGCGCTTTTTGGACAGATGCAGGAAATATCTGGTTGCTTAAAGAAGACCCCGAACGACCTTATTCTGGTATACGTTGGGGCAAAATAATCGAGGATAGTTATTTGACGGCCGGAACTGGTCTTCGTTTGGATTTGAATTATCTTATCTTAAGACTCGATTATGGTTTTCTGTTGTATGCCCCAATTTTTGTTGATGGAAGCAAATGGATATGGCAAAATAAACTGCCTTTATGGGGAGCGGTAATTGGTTTTGGTTATCCATTCTAAGGTGCTTCCATAGCAATTTCACTGTTTAACGCTATTTTTAGCTTAC
>JBPOHJ010000018.1:0-27617 GCA_052035725.1 Bacteroidota bacterium
AGTACAATTTCAGAAGTGCCGATGTGTTGTGTGCTACATCCTACGTGATTAAGGACTATATCAGCAAAATCAGCATAAAACCGGTATCAGTCATTCCCTTTGGAATTAACACAAGCGTATTCAAGCCTTACAAGCGCTTGTCGCCTTTTGGAGAAGGCCACTTTGTAATAGGTTGTATTAAATCGCTTGAAACTATTTATAGGATCGATGTCTTAATCCGGGCCTTTGCCTCTTTAGAGCCCAACTACCCGCAATTGCGCCTGATGCTCATAGGTCATGGCGCCCAGGCTGATAAATTGCAACAACTTGTTAAGGAGCTGAGATTGCAAGAAAAAGTGGTGTTTACCGGACGAATTCCTTACAGCGAAGTGGCCGATTATTATAATATGCTGGATGTTTTGGTGAACATAAGTGAATACGAAAGTTTTGGCGTATCCGTTATAGAAGCCATGGCCTGCGGAAAACCAGTGGTGGTAAGCAATGTTGGAGGTCTAATGGAAATAGTAGAGAATGATACACTTGGATTAAAAGTACCGGTGAATGCTGTGGAGGAAACGGCTCAGGCAATTGAACGATTGATGACAGATGCAGAATTGTACACTTCAATCAGCGAGAATGCCAAAAAACATGTGTCGGAAAAGTACAACTGGGAGAACAATTTAAAAGACATGATACAGCTCTACAAAGAGATTAAATTGGCACATGAACAAAAAGGTTTAGCTAAAAAGGTAAAAAAGGAAAATAAAAACAACTAAGTGCCGAATCACTTTAAACTCATACCCAATACACTCATTGATTTTAAAAAGTGGGATCGCTGTATTAATCATAGTTCCTGGCCTTCTCTGTTCGCGCAGTCCTTTTACTTGAACGCGGTAACACCGGGTTGGGAAGCTCTAGTAATAGGAGATTATGAAACGGTATTTCCGCTTACCCGGAAACGAAAATTCGGGTATGCCTATTTACCACACCCCCCATTTACCGGTCAATTGGGTTTGTTCGGAAAATTCAACAAAGAAACCGAGAAGGAGTTGCTTACCTATTTACAATCGCAGTTTCGATTGATTGAAATAGAACTGAATTGCCGGCACACCTTAAAAACTGACAATAGTCCGGTAAAATGCACCCATGTGATTCATTATTCCAAAGCATTTAATTACAATGAAAACACCCGGCGCAACATTAATCGTGCCCTTAAATTAGGTTTGCAGGTTGAAGTAATTGAAGATAAAACCTTGTTGAGCCTTTCAAAAAAGTACCTGGACACTTTTATAACCGGAACGCTTAAGATTGACAGTTATGGTCTCAAGCGTTTTCATGAACTGTTGAAAGCAGCCTTACAGCACCAACAAATTAAAACGTATTGCACCAAAAACAAAAATGGAGAAGTATTGGCCATAGCCCATTTTATTTACAACAAACACCAGGTGGTGTATTTAAAAGGCACAAATTTTGATAAGCACACAAATTCGGGCAGCATGCATTTACTGATGAGCAGGGCCATAGAAGATTTTAAACACAAGGTGGATGTTTTTGATTTTAGTGGGGGTGCTATTCCAAGTATTGCAAGGTTTTTTAAAGGCCTTGGCGGTGAGCCTCTGTGTTATCCGGTAGTTAAGTACAACCAGCTTCCGGGACTAATTAAGTTATTGAAAGGAAAATCTTAAATTCATGGATTACCTTATTTGTCTTTTTTAAACCACAATTTGGTGCAACTATTCTTTGTGGGACAGCAAACGTTCAGTGGATGTTTGAGGGAGCAAGTGCGGTAGCTGCTTGAGCGGGCAAGAACAAAAGATTACAGCGCCCGGCCGACTGATCGGCTTTGTGATATTTACCTTCAGCTGTTTGGGCGGGGAAGGCCCGACTCCTTAAACGAGGCCTGTGTTTTAATGTATGCCTCTAAATCAGGGTGCACTACCAAAAGTAGTCCCGGGAATAAAATAATAAAACTAAAATGCCCGATTGATCCCGATCATCCAGCGGAACTGCACATAATCTTTTTCAGCATAAGGCAAACGCGAAATAAAAATAGGCATATCAAAGCGAATGTTCAATGGTTTAAGATCACTCAATTTCCACCAGCGTAAGATGCTGAAAGTAAAGCCGGCTCCGGCGTCCATCATGGGTTCACTCATAACTTTTACCTGTCCGGCAGGATTGGTATTGATTATGCCGGCATCGGCAAACAAATAAGGCACCAAACGAAAAGTGTTGTGCATCGACAGGGGTTTCATGAATTTAAATACCTCGCCAAATTCCAGTTCCAAACTTATAGAGGCGCCACTACTACCTTTGTAGGTATAGATGGTAGAACCATCGGGATTTTTCTGGGCCAGCAAATAACCTGAATAACCTCTTAATCCTAAACCTCCACCGGCTGTAAAGTGGTTGGTAGTTTCACCGTAATTACCCCAGTCGGGTGGAATAAAACCCATGGAGCGGGTGTATTTGTTGTCCATTAACTCCTCATTATTAGCCCCGGCAACGTAGAGCATGGATTCAGAAGGTAACTTTGCGCCAAAACCAAACTGCGCAAACAACCTGCTGTTTAAATTGAACAAACCCAGGTCGGTTTTATTGACATTGGTTAATGTAAGTGCGTTAAAATCGTAATCTTCAGTAAACACTGTTGCACGAATATCGGCAGTGAACAAACCGTTACCTCTGAAAGAAGTGTATTTGTAATCCAAGCCCAGGTGCAAGGCAGAATTGAGTTTTTGATAGCCCCATTCCTGATCGTTTATCAGATACACCATATCCTGAGGCAGATCGCGCCACATGGCTTTGAGGTGTGTATAAATTCGGGTTTTGTCGTTGTTACTTTTTTTCTCAAAGCCCAGGGTACCTCCATCCAGACCGTCCAGTGATTTTACCTGTACATACAGGTTCGACTTTTTAATGAATTTGTGGGTTGACGTTTTATAATCTAACCAAAATGAAATGCGGTTAAACTTGTTTATAGCTACAGTGCTGTCGAGATACGCTTGCCCCAAACCAGAACTTAAAAACAAACCACCTTCAAACACGTGTTTGGTTTTCAGGTAATCGCCACTCAGCACAGCGCCGAACTTTAATCCGTCGTAACCATTGTACCAAATGCCGGGGCGCACACGCATGTCGTACTGTTTCCAGTTAGGTGGGTTGTACACCTTAGAATCGAAACGAACGTTGAGTTTCTGGTGTTTAACGTTGTTGGTCATGTCAACATCTGCCAAACGATAAGAGGGATCAATGATCACGTTTTTAATTTTGCTGTCAACCTGTATAGTAGCGGTATAGGACGGTTTTAATTTTGGTCCCCAGCCAATCCAACGGGGCAGGGTGGTAGCCTGAGTTGGTTTCACAAACCAGGTGTTAGGTATATAAAAATGCCGTGCCGAATCGTTTTTATCAATCACCGAAAAATCAATGGGCATCTGCATGCTGCCTTTGCGGTGAAAGGTGATCTCATAAGTGCCGCCTTTACGGCGCTTTATTTTTCCAATCGAATAGTCAATTGTTTTCGATGTTTCAAGCCATTGATCAAAAAACCAATTTAAATCTATGCCGGTGAATTGAATGATGGAATTTCGAAAATCTTCAGGATATGGATGACAGAATTTCCATTGATTAAAATAGTGTTGCATGCTTTTATCAAACAAAGCCCTGCCCAATACGTATTCCAGATTTTTTAGCATGGCAGCCATCTTGGTATAGGATTGGCTGTAGCCACCACCGTGCCTGATGCCTCCGTTAAAATCATCGGCATGCGTGTTTAAAGGAGTTTCCTCTTTTTTGATTACGGCATTGGCATAAAACGAGTTGTAAATTTGGTCATCAATTATCCTCTGCGGGTTGGTATAACGGTTAATGTATTTGCTTTTATCCTGACGTTCGATACTTATAGGCCCATCAATGTATTGGTAAGTGTCGGCCGTGTAAAATTGCGTGAAACCTTCATCCATATAAGCTCTGTAATTTTCGTTGGTGCCCAACATGCCTTGAAACCAGTTGTGGGTCATTTCATGAATCAGCAGCATGCGGTAATCGGGATCAAATCCTCCGCAGAGAGTTATCATAGGGTATTCCATACCATCCTGGGCATCGGCGACCACCAATTTCGGATGTGGGTATTCTCCGATGTTGTAGGAATTCACCTCCAGCACTTTAGCTATATAACCTGCAGCATTGTGCCAACCTGCGGCGTGAGGCTCCTGAACCAAGGCAATGCAACGCACTCCCTTCCAGTTAACTTCACCAATGCGGTAATTTGGATCGGCAGTAAAGGCAAAATCATGCACGTTAATGGCAGAATACTTCCAGGTTTTTGTTTTCCCCTCTGCTTGTAAAATAACCGAAGGTGGAGAATTGAAGGGTTTATTCAGAAAATTTTTGATGTCGAGTTTTTTTCTCAGGGTATCCGGTAACACGTCTTTTTCATTCATCAACCGGCCTGTTCCTTCTGCTACATAATGCGAAGGCAGGGTCATTTCAACATGATAGGAGCCAAAATCCCCGTAAAATTCATGGTCCATGTGTTGGTCTGTATTCCAGGCCATCTTTTGATCAATTACTGTGATGCGCGGATACCAATGCACCACATCATAATGTTTACTTCCAAATGAATTGAACATTTTCATGCGGTTGCGTATGGCCTCTTTGTCAAAATAGGTTGTGAATTGAATATTAAAGGTCATGGATTCGCCGGGGGCAAGTGGTTTGGCCAGTTTCACTTTTAATACCGTGTTGTCGAGTTCGGTAATCAGATCTTTGCCTTCTGACTGCATTTTTTCGACCACAGTTCCCAAATTTTCAGAGCGGTACTTCCCGAATTTTAAGTGGTACCCGTTGTTTTTATAAAGATCCGCAGCGTAGGAATCTTTGGTTTGGGCATTGTTGTATAGGTGAAAGTACACGTGAGAAAGGGTATAGGGAGAATTGTTCCAGTAAATCAGTTCTTCTGAACCACGCAGAATATCAGAGCTGTCATTAATCACAGCTTTGATAGTATAATGCACATCCTGCTGCCAATAGCCTTCATGCGGTTTGCGGTTTTTCCAGTAATAAGGATTGGTTTTTGATCGGTAATCGATGTATTCGGTTTGGGCTTTATTTGATAAACTATAGGCGCCCAGAAGCACTAAAACAACTAATGATCTCATATTATCAGGGATAAATATACTGAATGGTTTGAAGGTTTTGAAGGTTTAGAAGGTTCTCGGTTAGAAATTAATAATGAGAAATCCGATTGAAGAGTTCAACTATGCAGGAGGCTGAAACCAATTGTTGCAAGTTGCTTTGAGAACCTTTGTGGCCTTTGTGTGTAAGTGGTTTACCACCTATCTGCCCACTAACGACTGATACAAGGAATTCGTACATTTGAATAAACACAAAAACGCATGAAAAATAGATGGCTTCCTGTTTTGGTACTGTTTTTTTCCTTTTCAAATCACCGGGCGCAAGACACCTTTTCCATTCTTGCCTTTGATTCACTAACCGGTGAAGTAGGGGCGGCTGGGGCTTCCTGTGTTGACCTGTTTAATTTCCCGGGCTTTTCCAATCATTTTATTTGTGAATTATTTCCCGGTGTAGGTGCCATCGCCACACAGGCGAGTTATATTTCCACTAACCAGGTGAATGCGCGAAATCGGATGAATTTAGGAGATTCCCCAAATCAGATTATCAGTTGGTTACAAAACAACGATGTGCAATCCAATCCATCGGTGCGACAATACGGGGTGGTACGCATGATGCAAGATTCGGTTCAAACTGCCGCTTTTACCGGCAGCAACTGCCTGGCTTACAAAAACCACATTGTAGGGCCCAATTACACCATACATGGCAATATTTTACTCGGACAACATGTGTTAGATTCAATGGAGGCGCGTTTTTTACGCGAGCCGGGAGATCTTGCCTGTAAACTCATGGCGGCAATGCAGGGCGCCAATGTGATAGGTGCCGACACACGTTGTGCTTCAAATGGCAGCTCTTCCTTGTTCGCTTTTATCAAAGTAACCTTACCCGGTGATGTTTTTGGTAACCCTTCGTTTCTGCTTTCCTTAAAAACACAGAGTAATGCAGGCATTGAGCCCATAGATTCATTGCAACGCATGTTTGATGCAGTGAAAACCTGCACAGTAGATTGGGTGAGCTTAAACGAAAACGCCGTTGCAGGCACTAACTGGTCCTTTTTCCCAAACCCCGCAAAAGACAACCTGAACCTCACATTCCACAACCTGCCAAAGAGTAAAAAGCTGAAATCAAGTATTTATAATTCTTACGGACAATTGATGCGCGAAGAATACCTTGAAATTCAGCAGAACAAGGCCACTTTGAATTGTAAAGGATTGGCCAATGGAACGTATTATTTGGTGTTGCATGGGGATGATACCAAAAAAATGGTCAAAAAACTGCTGATTCACCGGGACTGATACTGGCCTGAAGCAACACAGGTACCGAGTTTCTGCTCAAAACAATAAGTGTTAATTGCAACCTGTTAATAATCAAAATGATAGGGGTTTATTAGTGAAAAAATTCCGCATTTTGAGCCAGGCGTCCAATAGCCTTATTTTTAGCAATTTAGGGGCACAATTTTGGTTCATTCCCTTAATTGTGTATATTTGCAGCCCAAATTAAAAACAACCAATGGAAAAACGTTATGAGACGGTCTTCATTTTAACTCCCGTTTTGTCTGATGATCAGGCAAAGGAGGCCGCGAAGAAATTCAAAAAAACCATCACTGATCTGGGAGGCAAGATCGTGAACGAAGAGCACTGGGGCTTGAGAAAGCTGGCTTACCCAATTCAAAAGAAAACCACAGGGTTTTACCACCTGCTTGAATTCGCCGGTAGCGGTGAAGACATCGTGAGTAACCTTGAAGTAACCTTTAAACGTGATGAGCGTATTTTGCGTTTCCTTACCGTAGCGCTTGATAAACACGCTGCTGCGTATGCTGATAAGCGCAAAGGTTTGATGGTTGACGGAAAGTTGAAGAAAAAAGAAAAAGAAGCTGTTAATTCTTAATCAAAGACGAATTCAAAATGAGCACATCAAAAGACATACGTTATCTGAACCCTCCAACCTTAGAGGCTAAGAAAAAAAAGTACTGCCGTTTTCAAAAAAGCGGAATCAAATACATTGATTACAAAGACCCTGATTTTTTATTGAAATTCGTTAACGAGCAAGGTAAATTGTTACCACGTCGTTTAACCGGAACCTCATTAAAATTCCAGCGCAAAGTGGCCCAAGCCGTTAAACGCTCACGTCACCTTGCTTTAATGCCATACGTGGCCGATTTATTAAAATAAGACTAGGAGGACAGAACAATGGAAGTTATTTTAAAAACAGATATCAAGGGCCTCGGCTACAAAGATGATAAGGTGAAAGTAGCAAACGGTTACGGTCGTAACTTTTTGTTACCAAAAGGCATGGCTATTCTGGCAACAGACAGCGCTAAAAAAATGCACACCGAATTATTGAAACAACGTGCTTTTAAAGAAGATAAATTGCGCAAGGAAGCTACAGCTAATGCTGAAAAACTTTCTACCGTAAGCATCAAAGTTGGTGCGAAAGCCGGCGAAAGCGGCAAAATCTTCGGATCCGTAACCAGCATTCAAATCGCTGATGCTTTGCAACAAGCAGGTTATCCTGTTGAACGTAAAAACATCGAGATCAATGCCGAACACATCAAACAACTCGGTGCTTATACCGCTAAAGTTCGTTTATTCAAAGAAATCGCTGCTACAGTGAACTTTGAAGTGGTTGCTGAATAATTTAGTACTATTCTTACCAGTAAAAACCACGGTTCTGCCGTGGTTTTTTTAGTTTATGGGCAATTGAAATACAACCTATTTTTTGTACTTTTACTTGACACACAGTTATGAAACAGATTTTAACCTCCAAAACCACGCTGCTTATACTTATAAGTTGGCTTTTTGTTATACAATCCTGCAAAAAGAAAAACGAGTTCAAAGGTGAAGATGCCCAGGATAGCGTTGACACCCGCACCGTGCAGGGTGAGAACGATGCCGCCATTGGCGATGCCAACACCGTACTAAGCGATCAAGCGCTTTTGAGCGGGCGCCCTGCTGGTGAAAAACTCAGTAAGGTAACAGCTACCAGCATTTGTGGTATGACAGTAGATACAACTCAGGTTACTTCTGGTATACTTTACCTGAATTTTGATGGCACGGTATGCAATAACCGTAAACGTGAAGGTAAGATCAAGCTGAGCATAGTGGGATACCCGACAAAGAAATGGAAACAGGCAGGTACGGTGTTAAAACTGGAGTATAACGATTACAAAGTCACCAGAGCCTCCGATGGCAAATTTATTTTATTGAACGGTAGCCTGGAGGTTACCAACGTGGAAGGCGGCACATGGGTTGACATTGCGTTTTTTGGCAAAGAGAAAATTGTGCATGAAGTGAAAGGCTCAGCAATCAAAGTGAAATACGAAAACAGCACCGGCACCGCTGAATACAATGTTCACCGCAGATACACCTACACTTATAATAACCTGGTATTTACGTGTAAAGGCGAAGGAATTGGCACCAATGATGGTATTAGCAATCTTGAAAATTGGGGTACCACGCGCAACGGTGATGCCTTTACCTCACAGGTTACCTCTCCAATTGTTTGGAACACCACCTGCGGTGGCGGAGCACCAACCGATGGAGAAATCGTAATTAAAGTGGAAGATAAAAGTTTTGAGATCCGTTGTATTTTTGCCGTGAACGCGAGTGGAGACGAGGTTAGCGTGGCGCCAAACACCTGTGCCTACGGCTGGAAAGCGGAATGGAAATACAAAAAGAAAACCAAAAGCAGGATATTTCTTTACAATTAATCAGGTTAGTTATTATCCTGAACACCGCTAAAGCCCAACTGTATTAAGAGCGAACTTGTGTTTGGTACATGAAGTACCAGAAGATTTGGTATCTACCTTTCATTATCAACAAAAGTTTTGTAGAGAGATCAAAGCGCTGAAATGATCCCTCGCGCTTTTTCGATAACTTTGGGAAGACCCGACAAATCACTACCACCAGCCTGTGCATAGAATGGTTGCCCGCCACCACCACCTTTGATTTCTTTGGCAAGTTCTTTTACCATTGCGCCGGCATTTAGTTTTTTCTCATTCACTACATTATCTGAAATAATCACCGAAACGCTTGGTTTCTGCGAAATTTCAACTGCAAGCACACACACCAATGATGGTACTTCGTTCTTTAATTCAAATAACAGGTTTTTAATTTCATCGGCGTTATCAAACACAACCGATCTGACAATACAATTTAATTCCCCGCGCTTTTCTATACTAGCCACTAAATCTTTCTTTAACAGGGCTGCTTTTTCTTTATAGAAAACAGCCACCTGCTTTTGCAATTCGGCATTTTGTTCTAACAAGTTGTTCAAACTCTTTAGTGGATCTTTGGGTTGTTTTAAGAGCTCTTTAATTTCTTCCAACAGCTTGGCTTGCTCTTCAAAATAAGTCTCGGCTTTTGAAGCGGTGATGGCTTCAATCCTTCTGATTCCGGCAGCCACAGCACCTTCGCTGCTTATTTTAAACAAACCAATTTGTCCGGTAGCAGGCACGTGACAGCCCCCGCATAATTCAATGGAATAATTTTTATCAAAGGTCACCACCCGAACCACATCCCCATATTTCTCGCCAAATAGGGCCATTGCGCCGGTTTTTTTCGCGTCATCAATGCCCATTATGTCAATTTGTGAGGCAATGTTCTCTCTGATTTTTGCATTCACTATTTTTTCAATGCGGGCAATTTCCTCATCCGTTACCTTACTAAAATGGGAAAAGTCAAAACGCAAATAAGCATCGTTCACCAGACTGCCTTTTTGTTCCACATGCGTACCCAAAACCTGTCGCAAGGCTGCATGGAGCAGGTGAGTAGCCGAGTGATTGTTGGTGGTATTCACCCGCTTGTCTTTATTCACCTTTGCGTTAAACACCGCCGATAACCTGGTGGGCAATTTTTCGCAGCTGTGAATGTGTACACCATTTTCTTTTATGGTATCAAGTACAAAAATGGTTTCGTTGACATTTTCCAGCACACCCTGATCGCCCACTTGTCCGCCACTTTCAGCATAAAACGGGGTTTTGTTTAACACCAGTTGAAACAACTCCTTATTTTTGGTTTTCACTTTGCGATACCGTAAAATACTGGCTTCACATTCCAGGTCCTGGTATCCAACAAATTCCGTTTCTTTTTCCTGACGTTCGCTAAGTGATTTGTTTTCTTCTATGTAAATCCAATCATCCGTATCCACTTGTGTAGCGGCACGGGAGCGGTTCTTTTGTTCTTCGAGCGCGATTTCAAATTCCTTTTCATCTATACTCAACTCATAGGAGCGTGCAATCAATGAGGTGAGGTCAAGTGGAAAACCAAAGGTGTCGTATAACTCAAATACAACCCGACCATCGATTATTTTCTTGTCGGCAGCCCTGGTTTCGATACACACCTGGTCGATACGTTTTAAACCCAACTCCAGGGTTTTGTAAAAAGAAAGTTCTTCTTCACGAATCACTTTCTCTATCAGCATTTTTTGGGTTTGCAATTCAGGGAATGCCGCACCCATTTGATGAGCCAGAGTAGGAACAATGCGGTACATGAAGGGTTCTTTCAAATTCAAACTTTGGTACCCGTAACGAATGGCTCTGCGCAGAATCCTGCGAATGACATACCCGGCCCCCACATTGCCCGGCAATTGCCCGTCGGCTATGCTAAAAGAAATTGTGCGGATATGATCGGCAATCACCCGCATGGCAATGTTAATTAGTTGTTGTTTTTTGTGTCGGTCTTCATCGTTCACGTTGTAACGCAATCCGCTGAGTTCTTCAATTTTAGCAATTAAGGGCATAAACACATCGGTGTCGTAATTGCTTTGTTTGCCTTGCAATACTCGCACCAAACGTTCAAACCCCATGCCGGTATCAACATGTTGTTTCGGTAATTTCACCAAAGAACCATCGGCTTTGCGTTCAAACTCCATAAACACATTGTTCCAGATTTCTATCACCTGGGGGTTATCGCTATTAACCAAAGTGGCTCCCGGTACTTTTGCCCTTTCTTCATCACTTCTGCCATCGTAATGGATTTCACTGCAGGGACCGCAGGGGCCCATATCGCCCATCTCCCAAAAATTGTCCTTTTTGTTGCCGTTTAAAATTCTGTCCTCACTCACAAAACTTTTCCAAGTATCATAAGCCTCCTGATCAAAAGCCAAACCTTCTGGCGCATAACCTTCAAACACGGTAACGTACAAGCGGCTTTTGTCAATTTTATATACTTCGGTAAGTAATTCCCAGGCCCAGGAGATTGCTTCTTTTTTAAAATAATCCCCAAAACTCCAATTGCCCAGCATTTCAAACATGGTGTGATGGTACGTGTCTACACCAACCTCTTCCAGATCGTTGTGTTTACCGCTCACGCGTAAACATTTTTGGGTATCGGCAACACGCGGGTGTTTGATTGGTGCGTTGCCAAGAAAAATTTCTTTGAATGGCGCCATGCCACTGTTGTTGAACATTAAAGTTGGATCTCCCTTCACCACCATTGGTGCACTGGGCACAATATGATGGCCTTTACTTTTAAAAAAATCAAGGAAGGTCTGACGCACTTTGTTCGATTCCATAGGGGCTTAAAAATGATGCGCGAATTTACGAAAAGCCTTGTTTTTAAGAAATCTTAATGCCTTGGTTTTTGGCATTTTATGAAAAACTTGAGTAAATTTAGCCTGCTTTATGTCAAAGGTTAAATACCGTTTTAATACCAAATCGCTCACTTACGAAAAGGTGAGAGTGACCTTTAGGGAAAGGTTTTGGCATTTTATGGGTTATCTGGCAACAGGCATTGTATTTGCTACCGTAACAATTCTGTTGGCACAAAAATTTCTGCCATCGCCAAATGAAAAGCGAAAAATCAGGGAAATTCAGGCATTGCAATTGCAGTACGAGGTGCTTCAAAGCAAAATGGTTAAAGTAGAACAAGTGTTGGCTGACCTTCAGGATCGGGATGACAACATTTACAGAACCATTTTTGAAGCCGAGCCATTACCAAAATCAATACGCTACGGGGGGTATGGAGGCAGTGAACAATACAAAGAGTTTGAGTCTCTCGAAAACGGGGAGTTAATTGCTTCTGCATCGGAGCGCCTCGATCGTTTAACCAAACAACTCTACATTCAATCCAAATCTTTCGACGAAGTGGTGAAACTGGCCAAAAACAAAGAAAAAATGGTGGCCTCTATACCGGCCATCATGCCATTGAACCAAAGTGATCTGGCCCATGCAGTCACTTCGGGATTTGGCTGGAGAACACACCCTATTTACAAAACGCTTGAATTTCATCCTGGCATGGATTTTTCGGCAGAACAAGGCACACCCATTTACGCCACCGGCGATGGTTATGTTGAACGCGCTGATAATTTGGCTCAAGGCTATGGTAACCACGTAGTTATTAACCACGATTTTGGTTACCGCAGTCTATACGGGCACATGAGTCGCATTGCCGTAAAAGTAGGAGCCAGCATCAAACGCGGGCAATTGATAGGTTATGTGGGCAGCACAGGCTTAAGTACAGCACCACACATCCATTACGAAGTAATTAAAAACGGCGCCAAGGTCAATCCCATCAATTATTATTACAACGACCTTTCTCCCGAACAGTATCAGTTTCTGGTTGAGCTGTCCAACAAGTCTTCTCAGTCGTTTGACTAGTCCTGTAACCGTTTAACCCAATTTACCTTTTGTTCCCTCAAATTAAATCTAATTTTACACCATAAAAACAAACAACAACAATGAAAAAAACATGGATTATACTTGGTAGTATTTTAGGACTTGTACTGCTGATTTTTTTGATGTACAGAAGTACCTATAACAGCGCCATCAGCTTACAGGAGAACGTGGATGAAAAATGGTCGAATGTTGGCGCAACCTATCAGCGTCGTGCCGACCTTGTTCCGCAACTGGTTGCTACAGTTAAAGGAGCTGCCGCCAATGAAAAAGGCATCTTAACTCAGGTTACAGAGGCGAGAGCGGGCATAGTTGCTGCTAAAACACCTGAAGACATGGACATCATGGGTAAAAAAATCAACACGGCCATTAATCTGGCATTTGAAGCCTATCCTCAGATTCGTTCAACCGAAAACTTTCAGGATTTGCAAACCCAGTTGGAAGGTACCGAGAACAGAATCTCTGTTGCCCGCCAGGAGTATAACAAAGCTGTGAAGGATTACAACAAACACATCCGTGGCTTTTTTAACAGCATGTTTTTGAACAAAGACACGTTTCCTAAAAAAGAAGGATTCAAAGAAAGTGCAGGTTCTGAAAATGCACCCCAAGTGGAGTTTTAATTCACATGCCTTTCGCGCGCAATTTTTTTAGCAAGCAGGAGCAAAGCCTGATAGAAGAAGCCATACGAACAGCAGAAACCAAAACTTCAGCTGAGATAGTGGTTCATCTTGATAACCTGTGTTTTACCAATCCAATTAAGGCGGCTGAAAAAGTATTTGTGCAATTGGGCATGCACAAAACAGCCGAGAGAAACGGGGTGTTGATATACATTGCCACCCTAAACAAAAAAATTGCGGTGGTAGGTGACGCGGGCATTAATTCTAAGCTGGAACCTGATTATTGGAAAAACGTGGTGGGGCAATTAATTAACGAATTCAGAGCCAACCATAAAGCGGCGGCGCTTTCGGCCAGTATATTGGACTTAGGTAAGAAGCTGGCTGAATTTTTTCCGAGGCAGCATAACGATACTGACGAACTCAGCAATAAAATCTCCTTTAAATGAAAAAATACCTTGTTATACTTTTGTGTTTTTTCACTTTAGGACTAAGCGCACAATTGCCACCCCGTCCGGTTCCGGCCAAATTGTACAATAACCTTTCCAAGAACTTCCCTGATTTTTTAACTGCACAGGAAGCACAGCAATTGGAAGAAAAGCTGGAAGTTTTCAGTAATGAAACGTCTAATCAGATTTGTGTAGTGATTTTGGACGATTTGGGCAATTATGAACCCATGGAGTTTGCCACAGGCCTCATTAACGAGTGGGGCATAGGACAAAAGGATAAAAATAATGGTGTTGTTATTTTACTTCAATTAAAGCCTGAGGGAGGTGGAAGAGATTTTATTGCCATTGGTTACGGATTAGAAGGCGCTATACCCGATTTAGCTACCAAAAGGGTTCGTGAAGAAGAATTATACCCCAATTTAAAAGCCGGCAAAAATTTTGCGGCTTTGGATGCCAGCACCGAACGCTTGATGCAATTGGCCAGGGGAGAAATTAATGTAAAAAATTATACCCGCTCTAAACACAAGGAAAATAACTCGGCTATTACGATTATCATCATAGTATTGGCTGTTATTTTTTTGCTGAGAGCCATATTTGCCAAAGGCGGAAGAACAATTGGCAGGGATGTGGGCCGCGGTATATTTTGGGGGAACATGATGGGTGGAGGATTTGGCAGAGGTTTTGGCGGAGGTGGCGGGGGATTTGGTGGGGGAGGAGGAGGTTTTGGCGGTTTTGGCGGAGGCAGTGCCGGCGGTGGAGGTTCAGGCGGGAGTTGGTAATTTTAAGGATGAGGAATTTCCGGTTGCTGATTGTTTCTTCTTAGTGCCTAAAGGGCAGCCACTTTTTGTACTAATCACCACTAGCTTATCATTTCTAAAGTGGGCGCAAAGGAATTGTAACAATGATAAATTGTGTATCAAAAAATTGTACCTTGTACGATACCTCTCTTTTGGCTCTGCATGAAAGTAAGCATCACCTCTCTGAAATTAAAAGGTCCCATGAAATTTTTTGCCTTATCGGCGGCGGCCTTTAAGATCATGAAACAAATGCGTACGACCGGGCATTTAGCATTTAAAAAACGTGGTATTTGGACCACACACTACACCATGAGTTTGTGGCCGGATGAAGAAAGCATGAAAGCTTTTGTGCGCAGCGGAGCCCATTTGGAGGCCATGAAACGCAGCAAGGCAATAGCCAAAGAAATCAGAACCATTACCATAGATGCAGACAGTTTGCCTGATTGGAAAACAGCCAAACAGTTATTGGAAAAAGCTAAGGTGCTGCGTTTTTAAAAGCAATTGTATTTTAGATTGACTGGCAAGGCGGGTAAGTGAAGATAGTAAACTTTGCATACCATATTGCTGGAAACGCGCAAACGTAATATCATCCCCGCTTAGGCGCCTTTTTCCATTTCTTGTTGAATTATGTGCTTAGAATTCGTATATTTATTTCAAGTAAGATATATTTATGAAATCCAGACTTTTATTAAACACCTTTATTGGTCTCCTCTTTTTATACCGTGTGCCAATCGCAGCGCAGGATGTAGATTGGGTTAAATCATTCAAGAGCAGTCACGACGAATTTGTACATGATCTTCACGTAGATAAACAGGGTAATGTATATACCACTGGCCGATCTGGCGATTCTACAGATTTTGATCCCGGCCCGGGCATTTTTAAATTAGCACAATTAGAAAGCGCATTTGTAAGCAAGCTCGACTCTTCGGGTAACTTTAAGTGGGTTGTTGGATTTGATGGTGCGGGAACTTCCGATGGGAGAGGGATATTTGCCGACGATAATGGTAATGTCTATATAGTTGGAACATATGCAAACTCTTTACAAGTCAGTAACAACATTGCTACACTTACAAGTAACGGTTTATTTGATGTCTTCGTTGCAAAACTTAACGCGAATGGTAATTTACTCTGGCTGAAAAATTTTGGTGGAAAAAATTGGGATGGAGCGACGGAAATAGCCCTTGACGTTTCCGGAAATGTTTATGTGTTAGGCTATATTTCTATGGACACAGTGGATATGGACCCTGGTCCTGCTACCCATACTGTGGGATTCGCTTATAATGAACCCATGCTGGTAAAGCTTGACAACAATGGGAATTTTATGAATTGTTTTAAGTTTGGAAGCAATGATATTAAAGTGGATGCTCAGGGCTTTATTTATACAAACAGCAGTTACGGAATTTCGAAATTCGATTCGATGGGTAATATCTTATGGACTCAGGCGCCGAAAGCCAATGCCATTGCCCTTGATGCTTCAGGTAATGTTTATGCCACCGGCTCCTTTTATTCCTCGACTTCTTTTGGTGCTGGCGCAGGAACACAAACCATTGCTACCGCGGGCAATGCCGATGTTTATGTACAAAAAATAAGCTCAAACGGAAGCCGATTGTGGCTTCGCAATTTCGGAGGTGCAGATGCTGATTGGGTTTACGGCCTCGATGTGAGTAAAGATGGTTACATTTATATATCCGGAGCTTTTCAGCTCAGCGCGGATTTTGATCCTGGTCCAGCAAGTTATAGCCTGACCTGTCAGGGGAGCTTTAATGGATTTTTGGTTATACTGAACGAAGATGGTGATTTTTTTAGTGCCCGAAGATTCGGCGGCAACCATCAGGATTTTGCAACTGGAGTTGCCGTGGGTCCAGACGGGGACATTCATGTCAGTGGATATTTTTCCAGCACGGCGTATTTCGGAACCGGAACTGCGGGGACTTACACTTTGCAATCATTGCCTCAGGGCTTTCACGATGCGTTTGTACTGAAAATAAGTAAGCTGGCTGTAGGAATGGATGAACTGACGATTCATTATGGCATTCATCTGTATCCTAATCCCGCCAGTGGATATGTAATGCTCCGTACGAGAGAGGCTTGTGACGTGATTCTCACTAGCCTTAATGGAAAAACTATCATGGAATTTAAAACAACCGGTGGCGAAGTTCAAATGTCATTGAAAGATCTTGCTCAGGGCCTCTACATTCTTAACATTTCTAACAAAAAATACATTCGAAACTTTAAACTAGTTATTGAATAAGCAGCTTGGGACCTGAATGGTATGTTCGAATTTGGAAGTGCGCGCAAGCTTGAAGGCTAAGCATTTAACTATGGAATAAATAAATATTTTATAATGATTCATCGCTTATTTATCCACTTTTAAATTTCGCTTCCATGAGTATAGAACACCTTCTCCCAAATTCCTTACAATGGAATCAGGTTGCCGTTGAGAAAGTTAATGGATTAAGCGGTTACGCCAACATCAAAACACAGGAGTTTGGGTCTATAAAAATCAGACATGTGGATTACTCCGCAAATTATGAGGCAGACCACTGGTGCGAAAAAGGACACCTTGTTTTTGTTCTTTCAGGTCAACTCAGCTTAGAGCATAAAGATAACACGATTCACACACTCAATAAGGATTCAGTGTATGTTGTTGGAGACGATTCAATGGCACATAAAGCAAAATCGCAGGTGGGAGCTCGTGTATTGATTGTTGATTAGCTGAGTTGTTTATTTTCCCCAACGATAACTTTCATTCTGTAAGCCGACCAGATCAATCACCCGGTCAATCACCGTCGCAGCTATTTCTTCAGGTGTTTTAGGTTGTGAATAAAACGATGGGCTGGCCGGACAAATAATACCACCGGCTTCAGTAACTAATTTCATGTTGTTAATGTGAATCAGGTTCAAAGGCGTTTCCCTGGTTACTAAGATGAGTTGTTTTCTTTCTTTAAGCATCACATCAGCCGCACGAGTCACCAAATCGTCGCTGATGCCATTGGCTATGCGTCCCAAGGTGCCCATGCTGCAGGGGCAAACAATTAGTGCCGCGTATTTAGCCGAGCCAGAAGCAAAAGGTGCTGAAAAATCGTGTTTTTCAAAGGTTCTGAAGGGGTAGTTTTTATAGGAGTTAGTTCCCAATTCGTATTGCCATACCTCAAGCGCATTTTTGCTAAATACCAGGTCTACAATTTCTGTTTGATCTTTCAATAACAATAATTTATCCAGCAAAACTTTGGCATAAATGCTTCCGCTTGCTCCACTCACAGCTACTGCTATTTTAGGTCTGGCATTCACGCTTTCTTTTTTATGGTATAACTAACAAACAAGGTAAGGATATTGTTGTAGAATCCTTCGTTAAACAATTGGGCAATGGGATTTTGGTAATACACGTTGCTGCTGCCTACACCATAATTGTGAACAGGAAGTAGGGAATTGGTGCTTCTCAGTTCAATTTCAAACCCGCTTCTGATTTTTGCACCCAAGCCTGCATTCACAGCGAGCTCAAATTTTTCAAAATCATTGCCCATGGGGGTTCCTGTAACGTCGCCTCCATCGTCTATTTCCCGGTAATTGATGAGGTAGGCCACCGATGGGCCCAGCGTGATGAACCAACGTTTGTTTAAGTTCAAACGGTAGAGCAGGGGCATATCAAGATAATTCAGGTTCAGGTAATACGAGTCGTAATCCCCCTTACTGGGATTGGCATTTTTTCGTGCGCCTTTTTGTGAAAACACAAAACCTATCTCTCCCTGATGCACGGTGCTAAAGGCGATGTTGAGCCCTAATCCCGCGTACAAACCGCCTTTATTGTACCCATCGTAAGTGTCGCCATGCACCTGACAGCCATTGATTCCTAAATTGAACTTCAGTGTGAAGATGGAAGGCGTTTGCGCATTGGCATTTATACACAACAACAAAAACAGGTGGATAACAGGAAAGCGCAATGTTGTTGTGAGGTTCACTAGTCAGACGTCAATTTTGAACTCGGTTAGAATTTATAGGTTAATCCAAACGCAAAGGTGTTCATCATTTGCAAACGCGGGCCATTGATATCACCCGGATCATCGAACTTGCCGTTTTTGTTGTTGTCTTTAAGCGTAACAATATCGTTGTCGTAAATCATTTGCGACAAGATGGTGAAGGAAAAATACTTGTTGAGTTTGATGTTTAACAAGTTGTTGAACACCACGTCGATGTTTTGAGGGTTATTAAGGTAGTTGGAAAACAAATCTAGGTAAGAATCCAGGGTAACGTTTTTAATGATCTCCCTTTTAAAGCGCACGATAAGTTTACCACCAAACTCATACCGCACTCTTTGACCGGCTTTCACTACATTGCCCGCAGTATCAAACTCCGCTTTTTGAACTCCGTAAGCTCCCTGGTCGGCAAGGTACTGCCGATTCACAATGGTAATTTTTCCTGCCAGGGGAGCCAGTGTTACAGAGAAATAATCTTTTGGTTTGTAATCCAAACCCAATGACAGTTGAATGTAGCCGGGTGAATTGATGTCGGAGGTTGCGCGCCCCACAATACTGTCGTTGTTATAAACATAGCCCGGCGCAAATTGTGTACGGTAATCAGCCTGGGCCGTGTAAAACCAGTACTTTTTGAAAGCGTAAACGTTGTATTTGGTGAGAAACAACAATTGGTCAAGGTTCTTTTTAAAAATGGAGGATTCACCGGTACGGATAATACCAAATTGCGCGTCGAGTTTCGACTCCCAGCGATGAACACCCTTGGCATAAATCACCTGGTAATTAACCAAACCGTTGATGGCTATGTTATTTTGGCCTCCACCGGCCCAGTTACTTAATTGTGTTTGGCTGAAATTAAGACCAAACAAACCATTTGTTCTCCAGGTGGTATCTACTGCAGCCGGCTTGGCATCCTGAGAAAAAACCAGACCTGTTAAAAATAAAAAGACGAGAGTGTAAACGTTTTTCATATGGATTGGGTTTGTGAATTTGTGTAGTGTTTTACAACATTGTAAAGCGTGTCACGCTCTACAGGTGTTCTTCCGGCAGTTTGGATAAGTTCCACCAATTCGGCGGTACTCATTTTTGGGTGCTGCTCTTCTGAACCGGCCATGCTGTATATTTTGGTGGTATCGTCGATAGTGCCATCCAAATCATCGGTGCCAAACTGCAGTGAGAGTTGCGCAGTGCTTCTTCCTATCATGGCCCAATAGGCTTTGATATGCTCAAAATTATCGAGGTAAATTCTGGCAATGGCGTAATTTCTCAAATCTTCCACCACACTCACTTCGGGCACATGCGACATTTGATTGTCCTTGTTTCTGAATTTAAGCGGAATGAATGCGTTAAAGCCCTTAGTTTTATCTTGCAGCTTTCTCAGGCGCTCCATGTGATCTATGCGGTGTTCAAAGGTTTCGATATGGCCGTACAACATGGTGGCGTTTGAATGCCCGCCCATCTTATGCCATATTTCATGCAAACTCAGCCATTCTTCACTTGTGCATTTTCCGCCGGCTATCTGATCACGTATGCCCTCGTCGAAAATTTCGGCTCCACCACCGGGCAAACTATTGAGACCCGCCTGCTTTAGAATGTGTAAGCCCTCCTCGTAACTCACTTTCGCTTTTTTGAATATATAATGAAACTCAACCGGAGTGAGGGCTTTGATATGCAAATCGGGACGATGCGCTTTGATGCGTTCAAACAATTCTTTGTAAAAGGCCAGGTCTTGTTTTGGTACTACACCTCCGGTAATGTGTACTTCGGTGACCGGCTGATTGTCGTAGGCCTTGATGGTGTTCATGATTTGATCAACCGACAGTTCCCAGCCGTCTTCACGGTTTTTGATTAAGCGTGAATACGAACAAAAGGCGCAGGAATACACACACACATTGGTAGGTTCAACATGAAAGTTGTGGTTAAAATACACCTTGTTGCCGTTTTTTTCCTCTCTGATGTGATTGGACAGAATGCCTAAATAACCAAGTTCGGCTTCCTTATACAACAAAATGCCTTCTTCAGGGCTAATGCGTTGTTTGTTGTATACCTTTTCGGCAATAGCTTGTAAGGCTGGGGTGAGGGTTCCAGAATCGAGTAAAAGTGCGAGGGAAGAAGGAGTGCTTGCGATCATTTTACAAATTTAAACTATGCCTTTTACTTACAACAAATTGACATAAAAGTTTTGATTCACACCAGATTATTCTACCCACAGTACCATGCCTTTTAGGTATTCGCCTTCAGGAAAAAAGGGCGACACCGGGTGATCGGCAGGCTGCGTAAGGTAATGCAATATACGAATGTTACGATTGGCCTCAATTGCAGCCGCCGTAATGGTGTTGTAGAATAAGTACTTATCAATAACGCCACTACAACTGAAGGTAAACACTATGCCGTTGGACCTGATGTTTTTGATGGCCAAACTGTTGAGGTTTTTGTAGCCAATGATGGCTTTGTGTTTACTGTCGCGGCTTTTGGCAAAAGCGGGGGGGTCGAGCACAATTAAATCGTACACGTTTTTTTTCTCCTTTAAAAATTCGAAGGTGTCAACGGCAAAACTTTGTTGATCGCTGATGCCGTTTAAGGCCATGTTTTTGTTACAGAGATCAATGGCTGATTGGCTGGCATCAACCGAATGCATGAGGGCAGCGCCGGCTTTAGCGGCATAAACCGAAAAGCCTCCGGTGTAACAAAAAGTGTTGAGTACCTGTTTGCCTTTTGCATACGTTGCCAGTAACTGGCGATTTTCTCTTTGGTCGATAAAAAAACCGGTTTTTTGCCCTTTTACAAAGTCAACATAAAATTGCTGACCGTGCTCCTTTACTATGATTTCAGCGCCCTCACCAAATAAAAACCCGTTTTGTACCTCTTGACCATGGTGTTTGGAAAGGCTCTCGGCGCTTTTGTTGTAAATGCTTTTTAAGGAGGTGCCAAGCACGTTTTGAAGGGCTTTAGCGATGTGGTTGATTTCGCGGTAAATGCCCCAGGAATGGGCCTGTATTACCACATGCCCATCGTAATAATCCATAATTAAGCCCGGCACGCCATCTCCCTCGCCAAAAAACAAACGAAAGGTAGTGGTGTTGGCGTTCAACAAATTCAGTTGCATGCGATAGGCGTAGGCCTTTTTGATTTGTTCTTCCCAAAAAGCGGCATCTATGGCTCTTTGTTTGAATGATACCACACGCACGGCAATGCTGCCGCCGGCATAATAGCCTGTGGCCAAATACACCATTTTGTTGGAATACACTTCAACCCAATCTCCATCCTGAACTTGCTCTTTTGAGGCGATGGCTCCTGAAAAAATCCAGGGGTGGTGGCGTTGCAAGGAGATTTCCTTGCCTTTGTGCAGTATAACGCGGGGATAATTCGATTCCATAATTAAAGGTTTGAAATTACAGTTTATGCATGAAATCACGGTAATTAATACTGTCAGGCTTGGCATTTTACTTCATTTTTTTGAAAATGCCGTTTAAGTGTTTACTTTAGTTCAGAATAAACTTATAAGGTATGATTACAGTGAATCAGGAATACAAACACGCTTTTCAGTATTCTCAGGAAGAAGTTAGTCGTTTTGCCGAAGTAACGGGCGACAGAAATCCTGTGCACACCGATGCTGCGTATGCTGCGAAAACCATGTTTAAACGCCCCATCATGCACGGGATGTTGGGCGCCTCCTTGCTAAGTAAGGTGTTTGGCACCTTGTTTCCGGGCGAAGGCACTATTTATTTAAAACAATCACTCAACTTTTTAAAACCCATGTATCCTGATACACCATATGAGGCGGTGTTTACTGTGAAAGAGATCAATTACGAAAAAAACAGGGCCATTGTTGAAACTGTAATAAAGAACATGGAAGGCAACGTGTGTACCAGCGGAGAAGCTACAGTAATGAATGTTGACAAAATCAAAAAATAAAAACTAAACCAAATTCTAACCAACGCTTATGGACAAGTTAAACAAACGCATTGTTTTGGTCACCGGAGCTACCGGTGGTCTGGGAACCGCCATGTGCAAGGAGTTGCACAAAGATGGCTACAGAGTAGTGGGGAATTACCACACCAAAGAAAAGGCCGAAAAATGGATGAGTGCCATGAAAGCTGAGGGGTATGATATACAATTGTTTTACGGTGATGTGAGTGATTTTACCAGCACCGGTGAAATGATCAAACAAATTGAAAGTGAAGTAGGGCCCATCGACACTTTGGTAAACAATGCCGGTATTACCCGCGACGGACGTTTATTGAACATGAAACCCGAAGATTGGCATGCGGTTATTAATACCAATTTAAATTCGGTGTTTAATTGCACCAAACATGTTTTGCAAGGTATGGTGGACCGGAAATTCGGACGTATCATCAACATTTCTTCTGTTAACGGGCAGCGCGGGCAATTTGGTCAAACTAATTACAGCGCAGCAAAAGCGGGCATGCATGGTTTTACCAAATCATTGGCCATGGAAGTTGCCAAATACGGCATCACGGTAAACACCATTTCACCGGGTTATATTGGTACCGATATGGTAATGGCGGTTCCTCAAAAAGTATTGGATCAAATTGTGGCCCAAGTGCCCATGGGGCGTTTGGGAGGCACGCATGAGGTGGCGCACTTGGTGAGTTTTTTGGCAAGCGAAGCCACCAGTTTTGTTACCGGTGCCAATTACAGTATCAATGGCGGTCAACACGTGTATTGAGTTAACTGTCAAATCACTGCAACTCCTTTTGACAGGTAGAAATTAAAAGTTTTTTGAGCTAATTCCACTACAGCGATTTTTTGTAGCCTTAAGGCATTGCATTGCCGCGCCCGCGATTGAACGAAAAGCCTTGCTTACAACTTTGCGTGCTATTTGCGCAGCGAGGAGGCTACGCCAACAGGGCGTAGACACCGCAGCGCGACAAACATAGCAAAGTTGAGGCAAGCTTGAAGTGAAAGCGCGACAAGGCGCCCAAAACAATAGTAAAGAACACTTTATATGGTTTGACTAATTCCAATTAAGTTTATACTTTAGCCGTTCAAGTAAAAAAATTATGGAGCAAACAAAAGCAAATTCGGGTCATCCCAAGGGCCTATGGTACTTATTCAGTACGGAAATGTGGGAACGTTTTGGGTATTATTTAATGCTGGGAATTTTTTCCCTTTACATGCTCGACAACTGGAACAACGGGGGCATGGGCTTTGATGCCAAAAAGAAATCCGACATCTATGGTACTTACCTGGGTTTGGTGTATTTGACCCCGTTTATTGGCGGTTTGCTGGCCGACCGGATATTGGGTTACCGACGCTCAATTGTAATGGGTGGTTTGATGATGGCATCGGGCTATTTTTTGCTTTCGGTGCACAGTAACACCTCGTTTTATGTTGCCCTGTTTTTGATCATACTTGGCAATGGCTTTTTTAAACCCAATATTTCAACCCTGGTTGGTAATCTGTACAGTGCAGATGACATGAAGGATAAAAAAGATGCGGGTTACAATATTTTTTACATGGGCATTAACATTGGGGCCTTCATTTGCAACTTTGTGGCGGCTTACATGCGCATTAATTATGGCTGGGGTTCTGCTTTTGCGGCTGCTGGGGTTGGTATGTTGATTGGAGTGGTGATTTTTTTAATCGGCACCAAACACATAAAACATGTAGATGTGGTGAAACCTTTGAAACCAGGTGACATGACCACCGGTAGAATTTTGGGATTAACCGTATTGCCGATGTTTATTTTTGGTATTCTGGGTTATTTAATTCCCGGTAACTTCTTAGGATCGGATACCAATGATGCCTTTATTATTGGGTGTTTACCGGTGATTGGCTTTTTTGTGTTTCTGGCTTTCAAAGCCGAGGCTGCTGAAAGTCGGGCCATTAAGGCTTTATTGGCTGTGTTTACCTGTGTGATTTTATTTTTCGCCATCTTTCACCAAAACGGCGATGCGTTAACCGTTTGGGCCGAAGACCATACCGACCGCAAAATGTCGGAAAGTGTGGCCGGTGTGGCCGATAAAATGGGTATGGCTCAGGTGGTGGTGAACAACGATTTGGTTTCGGCACCCGACTCGGTATTTAATGCTGAAATTGCCAAATTAAGAGAACAAGAAGAGGCCATGCCTAAATCGACCTTAAAAGAACTTCAGGCCAAAGCCGATTTTGCGAACAAGGTTGGGCAGTTGGAAAAATCAAGGAAATACTTTGCCACTTTGCCCGGCGATCAGATTCCGGAAAAAGGCAAGGATTTGAAATTGTATTCTACTGAATTGTACCAATCCATCAATCCCTTTTGGGTGGTGGTGTTAACCCCTGTGGTGGTGGGTATTTTTGGATTTATGCGTCGCCGTAACCGTGAACCGAGCACACCATCAAAAATTGCCATTGGTTTGGTAATTACCGCACTTTCTGCGCTGGTAATGGTTGGGGCAGTGTTTGCTACCAATGATCTTACTTTAAAAGCAGGTTCATTCTGGTTATTTGCCTCATATATGGTAATAACAGTGGGAGAATTGTGTTTGTCGCCCATGGGTTTGTCTTTGGTGTCTAAATTATCCCCGCCGCGTATTACCGCTTTAATGATGGGTGGCTTTTTCCTTGCGATTTCGGTGGGTAACAAACTTTCAGGCATGTTATCCGGCTTGTGGGAAGACATTGAGCAAAAGCAGAATTTCTTTTACCTGAACTTTGGTTTGGTGCTGGCAGCGGCTATTGTTATGATAGCGATGCTGAAATGGCTGAACACGGTAATGAGAGAAAACAATGTAAAGTAAGTTTTATTCATAATAAGAAGCCTCTGATAATTTCAGGGGCTTTTTATTATAATGTACAAACTGAACTTGCGCCAGGGATCGTAACGAAAGTACTGTGCGGTAAAATGTTACAGCCGCAGCCCGGTGGAGGCTGGAGGCTGAAGCCGACAGACCCCGCACGGGCAAAATAAGAACGGCGGCTGTTACATTTTACAAGCAGACTGAAGTGAAGAGCCCGACCTCTGAAGCAGAGATCAGGAGAAAAAATAAAAACATCTCGCTTCAGAGGTGGCGCCCAAAAAATAGAAAGAAAACAAAACATGACTACAACACAAAGCACTGAAGAGATTCAAAACTTTAAGGGCAAATACCCAAAACAACTCTGGTATTTGTTTTTCAGCGAAATGTGGGAGCGCTTTAGTTTCTACGGCATGCGGGGCATGTTGATTTATTTTATGGTAACCGAGCTGATGCTTGATGAAACCATTGCCAACCTGCAATACGGGGCCATACAGGCTTTTGTGTACGCTTTTACTTTTGTTGGTGGTTTATTTGCTGATAAAATTTTAGGGTTCAGGCGCTCCTTGTTTTGGGGAGGCATCTTGATGATTATTGGCAGCTGCGTGATGGCTGCCGACCCGCACAAATTTTTATTTGCCGGCATTGGCTTTATCATTATTGGCACCGGCTTTTTTAAACCTAATATTTCAACCATAGTTGGCAACCTGTACAAAGAGGGCGACCATAGAATTGACGCCGGATTTTCTTTGTTTTACGCGGGTGTGAATTTGGGCGCTTTGCTGGGAGGGTATTTGTGTGTGGCAATTGGCAAAGGAGAATTGTTTGATTCATTTATACCAGAAGCCCTGCATTGGAACGTGGCTTTTGGATTGGCTGCTGTGGTGATGATCATTAGTTTGCTCACCTTCACACAAACCCAAAAAAGTTTAGGCAACATTGGTGTTTCGCCTTTGCTCGACATCCCCAAGAAAAAACGGCAACTCATGGAATACGCCACCTTCGCAGGATCATTGCTGGCCGTACCATTGGTGATAATGATGGTGTCAAAAACAGAATACACCGATCGGTTTATGTATATTATTGGTCCGGCTACCTTGGTATACATGGTATACGAAATGCGCAACTACAACTGGGCAGAAAATAAAAAACTGATTGCGGCCATCATCTTTATGTTCCTTTCCATTTTTTTCTGGGCCTTTTTTGAGCAGAGTGGGGGATCTTTGAGTTTGTTTGCGGCTTTTCATCTCGATAGTAATTTGGTGGGCATGCATTTGGATCCCAATGGTGTGAACAATTCGGCGAATTCCCTTTTTGTGATCAGTTTTGCTTCAGTATTGGGTATGCTGTGGTTGTGGATGAGTAAGAAAAAAATAGAACCCAACACGGTTGTAAAATTCGGATTGGCTTTTTTGTTCTTAGGCATAGGCTTTTACATTTTTTATTATACCCGTTTTTTCAGCAATCCCGAAGGTGTAAGTTCTTTGAACGTGTTTACCACGGGTTGGCTGGTAATTACCTTTGGTGAATTGTGTTTATCGCCTATCGGCATGAGCACCATGACTAAACTGGCGCCAAAAAAATTACAGGCCGTTGTTATGGGCATGTGGTTTTTAGCCAGTGCATATGGACAGTATTTTGCGGGGCTGTTTGGAGCCGGCATTGCCAGTGCCTCGCAGGACATGCAGAGTTATGATAAAATGCTCACCTACACCGAAGGATTTAAACAGTTGGGTCTCTATTCTCTAATAATAGGTGTTGTTGTGGTGGTGGTTTCTCCGTTTATTAGGAAATTAATGGGGGCAGTAAAATAGTTGAAGGTTTAATATTACCATTAATTTTTGGGCGCACCCCCTGAAGCAGAGATGCAAAAGGGAAAACACAGGCATCTCACTTCAGGGGTCGGGCTTTCGCCACTCGCTGGGCGAGGTTCCGCTCCGCTTTCCTCGCCCGAGCTCAAACAAAGGCTCAATCCCTTGCGCAGGTTCTCGTTGCATTACAATGCAATCGCATTTTATTTTTTGGTATATAACTTTGCTATTCTTTAAGGTACCACTTACAAACCGTTTGAAGCAAAAAATCCCGCTGTTCTTAGCAGCGGGATTTTACATGCCTTGATGCAGGCTGTTTATTGTATCACCACCTTTTTATGTAATTGTACATCACTGTTGGTTGAAGTGATAAAATACACGCCTTTTGCGAGGTTTTGTATTTCTGCACTGTAATTGTTCTCAGCACCTAATTCCAACTCGCTGATCAATTGTCCTAACTCGTTCACCAGGATCAAATGCATGGCTTGATTTGCCGATACATGGAAGG
>JBPOHJ010000055.1:0-12632 GCA_052035725.1 Bacteroidota bacterium
ACCTTGGTTTTAAAAGTGTAATTCAAATTCAAATCAAATACAGAATAAGGATCGATGCTTCTGTTTAAATTGCCCGTGTTATCAAGGTACTGACGCCCAACATTTTTATTGATCAAACTCACTCTAAAGTTCTTTACAGGCAAAAAGGTAAATACAACTGACGATACGGATGATGGCGAAAATGAGATGTCGGTGTTTTTGTACCCCCGTGAAATTTGTTTGTAGATAGAATAATCGGCATTACTGCTATCCAGGTATTCGGTAAACTGAGCGATCTTGTTTTCAGACAAAGCTAAATTTCCACTGATCTCAAACCAGGTAAATACGTTGTAATGCAAATCCAATTCAATTCCCAATCGGTGACTTTCAGGCACGTTCACCCGGTTGTAAGCGCCCACATCATTAATTTCTCCATTCAACACCAATTGATTTTTGTACTGCATATAGTATCCATTCAGCCCGAAACTCAGCTTTTTATTACTGAACAGCAAGCCTGTTTCCAAATCACTTAACTGCTCGGGGCTAGGACGGCTCTCGGGCGTGCTCTGCACAAAATCATCCCGGTTAGGCTCTTTGTTGCCCATACCTAATGAAACATAAGCATCCAACCCTCTCTTCAGTTGAATGTTAAGTCCTATTTTAGGATTAAAAAAGGTATAATTCACTTCCTGCATTTCGCGCTCGAAATTGTTGTTGAAACCCAAAAAGGAGTAGTTAACCCCTCGCACTTGAAGATCTAAAAAAACAGAGGTGTTGGCGAAAGGTTTGTAACTCGATTTCAGGTAAAGATTTGCCTCGCTTTTGTTGGCGTTGTTGCGGTAATAGTCCTGATTCGGGCTGCTGTTAGACGCGTATTGTGTCCAGATGATCTTTCCAAAATGCGCTCCTTTATAGGTGTTGGCACCACCACCCAACACTGTTTGAAAACCGGAATTGTATTTGTAATTGAAATTGAATAACACACCTACAAAGTCATTGTCGAGCCATAAACGCCGTACCAGATCAGTTTGGGTTATTGTATCACCCTTCGTGGTTATCACATCTGATAATCCGTAATCTGATAGGGTTTGATCTTCCTTGTACTGCTCGTAATACCCTTCGCCTTTGGTATAATGGGCTGTAATATTGGCGTGCAATCGTTGCGAGAATTGGTGCACAAAGTGCAATTGAAAATTATTTTGTTTGTAGTTATCGGTTTCGTTGTCGTAGTAATGTATGTTTCCAAATTCATCGGTGTACTGACCGGCCATGTTATAGGTTCGGTTTCCCCTTTTTACTGAATCTTCAGGTACATAATACCAGGCCTGATACGTTGTTTCTTTGCCATAAAAATTAATAAACTTCACAACAGATTTACCCTGGTAATACGCAGCTGAGAGGAAGTACGAACGCAAATCAGAAGAAGCTCGGTCGATATAGCCGTCGCTTTTGATTAAGGAGGCTCTTACATCCATTACAAATTTATTGTCGATTAACCCCGTACCTGCAACAAGGGTATTTCTCAGGGTGTTGAACGATCCCGCCGTTGTAATGATGCCGGCGTTGGCCTTTTCTTTCAAGGCCTGTGTCCCAAAATTAATGCTGGCCCCAAAAGCCCCGGCCCCGTTTACCGAAGTACCTACTCCTCGTTGCACCTGTATACTATTAACGCTGGAGAGTAAATCGGGCATGTTTACAAAAAACGTACCCTGCGATTCGGCATCGTTAACAGGTACACCATTAATGGTCACATTTACTCGGGTGCCATCGCTGCCTCGTATTCTTAATCCGGTGTAACCAATGCCATTTCCTGCGTCTGAACTGGCAACCACGCCAGTGAGTTGATTCAGCAGCATTGGCGCATCCTGCCCAAGGTTAAGCCTTTTAATGGTTTCAACATCCACGTTGCTGTGAGCAATAGCCTGATCACTTTCAACCCGTCCCACCTGAACCAACACTTCCTCTAAATTTTTATTGCTTGGTTTTAGTACTTTTTGAAAGCCATCTTTCACCGGCAATACGATGGTATCGATGCTGTTTTCGTAACCAAGGCAACGCACTTCCACAATGTAAGTTCCACAACGCAGGTCGGGAAATTTAAAGTTGCCATTCTCATCACTTTGGGTTGTAAAAGCGGCATTTTTGAGTTGCACAAATGCAAAAGCCACGCTGCTGCCTTCCATGTTTTTTACTGATCCGCTTAAATCGCATTGGGCATACATGGATACTGAGCCCACAACAGAGCACAACAGCCCCGTTAAAAACCATTTTTGTTTCATTTTTACTTTTTAATAATTAAACATAACAACACAAGGGGTGGTGTTATTTTAACTATTCTCCCTACGCAGGCATTACCCTGTTCAGGTGCTTAACAGCCAATGTTGGTCACCGCGCTGTTAATGGGTTTGATCTCAGCCTTGTTTTTAAACCAACCGGCGATATCCTGAATGGTTTAAGGTACAACAAAGCACCCCTTAAGATGTTGTAAAAGTATAACTCTTTGTTCGCAACACAAAAAATAATTTTGAATTGTGAAAATATTATGGAGTTTTGCATGACTTGAAAACAAAAAAACGCATAGCAATTCTGGGGAGTACAGGCAGCATTGGAACCCAGGCACTGGAAGTGATTCGTGAAAACCCCCACTTGTTTGAAGCTGAAGTGCTGGTGGGCAATTCAAACGCCAGCTTACTCATTCAACAAGCTCTTGAATTTAAACCCAACGCTGTAGTCATTGCTGATGAAAACAAGTACCAGGAAGTTCGGTTGGCCTTAATGCCGCATGATATTAAAGTTTTTGCAGGGGCTCGTTCGGTTGAACAAATTGTGGAAATGGAAAGTATCGATATGGTTTTAGCTGCCATTGTTGGTTACGCCGGCCTTTCGAGCACTTTGAATGCTATTCGTCATAAAAAACCCATTGCTCTCGCCAATAAAGAAACGTTGGTGGTTGCCGGTGAACTGGTCAGCCGATTGGCTCGTGAAAATGCCGTGAACCTCTACCCGGTTGACAGTGAACATTCAGCCATCTTTCAGTGTTTGGCAGGTGAATGGGAAAATCCGATCGAAAAAATCATCCTTACTGCCAGCGGCGGCCCATTCAGAGGAAAAGACCGGAATTTTTTGGCCGGTGTAAAAAAAGAACAAGCTTTAAAACACCCGAATTGGACTATGGGTGCCAAAATTACCATTGATTCAGCCAGTTTGATGAACAAAGGCTTAGAGGTAATTGAAGCCAAGTGGTTATTTCACTTGCAGCCCTCACAAATTGAAGTGGTGGTGCATCCACAAAGCATTGTTCACAGCCTTGTGCAATTTGAGGATGGAAGCATTAAGGCGCAATTGGGTTTGCCCGACATGAAGTTGCCAATTCAATACGCTATGGCTTATCCTGAACGTATTCAGAATAAATTTCCCCGTTTTGAATTCCACAAATACCCTCAACTTAGCTTTGAATCGCCCCAACCCGAGGTGTTTCAAAACCTGCAGTTGGCGTATGAGGCTTTGGCTAAAGGTGGCAACATGCCCTGTGTTTTAAATGCGGCAAATGAAGTTGTGGTTGAGGCCTTTTTGCGAGACAAGATTGGTTTTTTACAAATGAGTGAGGTCATTTCAACCACCATGGCCAGGGCCAAATTTTTACCCAACCCGAATTACCAGGATTATATTGAAAGTGATGCTGAAGCGCGGCAGATTGCAGCCTCTCAGCTATGATTCTTAATTAAGTCTAAATGCGTTTATTTGCGGGGAAAATTACATGATTTTCACGTACATTTACGATTCTCAAAATTAACGCACACACCACTAAACAGAACCTATGTTCATTAAGATCGCTCAACTTTTCCTTAGTCTTACTATTTTAGTTTCACTGCACGAATTCGGCCACTTTTGGTTTGCTAAACGTTTTAAATGCAGGGTCGATAAATTTTACCTCTTTTTCGATTTTTTGTTCCCCTTTGCCTCAGTGATGAATTTCGCACTCTTCAAAAAAAAGATAGGTGAAACAGAGTACGGCATTGGCTGGTTTCCGTTTGGAGGTTACGTACAAATTGCTGGCATGGTTGATGAACAAATGGACAAAAGTTTGATTGATTCGCCACCTCAACCATGGGAACTTAGAAGTAAGCCGGCCTGGCAACGTCTGTTGGTTATGATGGGAGGAATACTGGTGAACTTTGTGTTGGGTTTGCTGATTTTTTGGATGTGTTTATTTGCCTGGGGAAAGGAAACTCTGCCTATGACCGGATTACCGCATGGCATAGCAGTAGATAGCACTGCATATAACATGGGCCTCAGAAACGGAGATTACATTACTTCCATTGACAGAAAGCCCGTGCCATCCATTCGACGCATCCCGATTGAGATCATCATGAATAAGGCCACTAGTATTGAAGGTGTTCATGAAAACGGAGAAAAATTCACGGTACCGGTTACTGACCTTGACCGAGCGCTCATCTTAAAACGATTGAAAAAATCAAATTTTATAGCGCCCCGAATTGTAGTTGGTGTTGACAGTATAGATAAAACCAGTTTTGCAGCTAACTCCGCTTTACGAAGCGGAGATATGATTATTGCGGTGAACGACAAACCTGTGAGGTATTTTGATGAGATAACCGGCAACCTTCGGCTCAACAGCGGTAAAAAAGTAAAACTCACCTTGCTGCGCGGACAAGACACGGTGCTTACCTCCTGCAATGTAAGCGAAGCGGGAACCATTGGCTTCTACAAAAAAGTACTTACCGAACCCAAAATCAGCAAACAGGAATACTCATTGTTCAGTTCCTTTACACAAGGGGTGTCTGACGGGATGGAACTACTCATTATGCAAGCCAAACAATTTGTTGTTATTTTCACCGTGAAAGATGCACATCAACAAGTGGGTGGATTTTACACCATGGTGCAGCAGATGGACGCTAGCTGGGACTGGCAGAATTTTTGGATGTTCACCGGGTTTTTATCATTGGCCCTGGCTTTTATGAATTTCCTCCCCATACCAATGTTGGATGGAGGTTATATCATGTTTATTTTATGGGAAATGATTACAGGTAAAAAAGTGAGCGACAAATTTGTTTACTATGCCAATAATGTGGGCTTGTTTATTGTGTTGGCGCTGATGATATATGCAAATACGGATTGGTTAAGAGATTAAACACGATGCGCCAATTAAAACACTATGGAATAGTTGCGCTTGCCTGTTGTACGGTGATGGGTTCAGGACTCGTTGCACAAACCAAAACCATTAGCGAAAAAGAGAAAACCGATCGGGGTCCTGCGCATCAGCATAACATTTTACTTGTTCCATTTGAGCCAAAATTATACCTGGGTGAAATCGACTATGCCATCAACGCTGAAACCAAACTCAGTGCGAAACAAATCAAATACCAATTCAGGGATGGATTGAATGAACAGATAAGCAAGGCACTCAAATCCTCCAAATATGGTGTGGTGGATCTGATGGAAGACACTTTGAAATACAAAAAAGATACGGAAGCGCTATACGGGATCTTGCAATACGAATACGTGAAAGTGCCTGATCAAAACAACTATCAGCCGCCAAAAAAAGAAAAAAGCGCTAAACCCATTGAAAATGGTCAGTTGAATGTAGAAACCAACAGTGATCAGCGTTTTATGAACGCCAAGTTTTCCAATCATAAACTTGTCACTCAGCTTTCTGGTAAATACAAAACCGATGTGTTTATTTTTATCAATCAACTTGATATCAAAGCTGGAGGCACCAATGCCCCTGCGCAACCATACAAAACCCCAAGCACCAAACGAAAGATTGTGGTGCACTACACCGTGTATACCAAAGAAGGCAAAGAAATTAATTCAGGTACTTTAGAAGATGAGTTTGCGGAAGATTTAAACACGCCTAAAAAGATCATAGAGCGTCACTTCAGCAAATTGGCACAAACGCTTGTGCTTAGAGTGAACAAAGCCTTAATGCCAATTGGAACAAAATAACCTATCAGGGTTCAACAGTCTCCAAATAACTGATCTTCATTTCCACCCTTCTGTTCTTCTGACGACCTTTGGCTGTTTTGTTATCTGCAATAGGTTGAGTTTGTCCAAACCACTCAACATCTATCTTTTCATCAAAGGCACCTTTCTTCACTAGGTATTTTTCAACAGCTTTGGCACGCTTTTCAGAAAGCAACATGTTTTTCTCAGGATCTCCCTGATCATCGGTATGACCTGACAATTTGAGTGTCCAATCGTCCTTATGCTCGATTAAAAGTTTAGCCAAGGCGTTCAGCGACGGGAAGGATTTGGCAAGAATTACATCCTTACCGGTAGCAAATTCAAGGCTGGCAAATGCCTTTTCAAGAATGCGTTTTTCAGCGGCCTTCATTTGTGGAGGTGGCGGTGGTGGGCAACCGTTGAACTGTGGCAAACCAACCACTGTTTTGCAGGAATCATCTTTGTCCAAAATACCGTCCTTATCGGTGTCTGGCCAAGGACAGCCTTTATTCTCCAGAGGTCCGGCCACATCAGGGCATTGGTCATCAAGATCCAGAATCTTGTCAGCATCCCGATCAGGACATCCCTTGTATTCTTTCGGTCCAAAAATATCAGGACATTGATCATCTTTATCCATGGTACCATCCCCATCTTTATCAGGACAACCATGAAACTCCAACAGGCCTGCAACATCCGGACAACTGTCAATACGATCGATCACCTTATCGCCATCACGATCAGGACAACCCTGAAACTCTACCGTACCAGCCGAATCCGGACAGGCATCTTTGGCATCGGTAATTCCGTCACCATCTTTATCAGGACAGCCTTGCAATTCTTTCAATCCCGCTACTTCTGGACATAAATCTTCTGAATCTTGCACATGGTCACCATCCTTATCAGGACAGCCAATAAATTCCCAAATTCCCGGCACTTCTTTACATTTATCCAAGCGATCGCTGATGTTATCCTTATCAAAGTCTTTCACCTGCATATAAGGTATTGGCAGGCGCAATAACATATAGGCATTCATGCCATAAAAATCACCGGTAAAATAGTTCAAGATATCATTTGTGCCTATGCTCAAAGGGCCAAGCCTGAGCCCGAGTCCCATCATAACAGGTTTACCATGCTGAGCAATAAGCGAATTGTAGGTAAAAGGCACAGATAAACCAAACCAGGGCAAATCAATACGTGGGCCAAGACTTAAACTGGTGTATTCATAAAGTTGAATAGACTTGGTTTTGATTGGGTTGGGAAGATTGGCAGTAAAATTCACGTAATAACATTTACCCAAATGGTAATCTACCTGCGTATTGATGGTGGTTGGCAAACTCATTTTAAAAGTAGAACTGGTAGATGTTGAAGGAAAGGAATCTTTCATGAGTTTATCAAAACCCGCGAAACTATCCACGTTCAGTTCAGTAAAATCCCAATAATCAAATTTTGCGGAAACATCGTTGGAATACTGGCTTTTTTTGTACTTGATGCCACCAATGTCGTTGATTGAAAAAGCAGCTTTAAGTTTGTATTTATTCTGGTCTCTCCTCCATAGGTTGGTTTCGCCGTCCATGTTGTACTTGTATTCATGAAAATCGGGACGCCATTCGTACACGGCACCAAGGTCGAAGCCAAAGCCGAAACTGTATTTGATTTGATTCAGATCAACCGATCCTCCTCTCAAGGCTTCATCATAACTTTGTGAAAAACCATAACTGAGATCTGATGAGATGAAGGAATACACGTTTACGGTGTCAATCACGTATTCGAGGTTTTTAATCGAATAGTAAGCTGCGGCACCGCCCTGAAGCAATTTCGCTGTAACACCGGCTTTTAAAAAGTGTTTCTCTTTGTCTTTAATTACACTGGCATAAGTAATACCATAATCGGCCCATGCCATTTGAGCAGAATGAATGTCGTCGCTTTTAAAGTTCTTTAAAAACAGGCTAGGATCTTTAAATTCATTGTAAGCAGCATTAGCGAGATCACGCGACATGCCATCTAGATTTAGATGGTTTCGTACACTCATGGTTAAGGCAATGGCGCTTTTGCGATTCAGATTGAACATAAACGACCCCACTACAAAACGGGTACTTGAATAGGCAGAAACCGTATTATCGCCAGGATAAAGCACCAGATTGTTTTTGTAGTAATTTTTGGCGTCGCTGGTATCTGAATTCACATCCTGAAAAGGAAAACGGATGGTTTTAGGATTAAATACGCTGCCTGAAAATTCGAGTGCCGAACGTTTAATGCCTACGTAATTGTTTTCAACGCTGGTATTGACCCCGCCTAAAATTAGATCAAATTGCATCCGACTATCGGCAATATTGGCTGGATTGCTGAATACCGTAACAACGCCAGAATAGTTATTATTATGCAATCCTAAAAAATCCTGAGCTAACACAAGCCCGGAGGAAAGACAAATTAAAACAGAGAGGAGTTGGCCTTTTGTTTTGTTTAGCATGTAAACAAATATATAAAATTCGCCAACAGAATACACCTTATTCGACAGGAGCCTTGTTCTTACATTTCAAACGCTAACATTCAAGGGTATAAGAGGGCTTTTACTCGACGAGGGTAAATGCAGCTGAAGCATAGATGACCCCATTGATCTGTATTTCGATGACATGTTTACCGGGATGTTGTTGCCTGGTACTGAAATGTTGAAAAGGGTGTTGCTTTTGAATGTTGAGTGTTTGTTTTGGCAGAAGCTCAACCTCCTTGAGCTTAAACACTTTTGGTAACAAATTGCCGCTTGGCTTATGGTAGTGAATTTTGTAATCGATAGCCAGTTTTTGTGTTTTACTTTTTTGAGAACATAAATCGAATGAAAACACCAGCTTCTCCCCTATTTTGATTTTTCTGGCGCTTAATTTCAGGTGATGAATTTCCACACCCGGCTTTTTTTCGAACGCAAACAAACCCAGACTCTCAGTGTCTCCTTTTTTAATTAAGGTTCGGCAGGCCCGTTTCACTATCCAGGCTGTGTGCGGATGTTTAAGATTCCAGCCTTTGACGTGGCTCAAAAGTTGTGCAGGATGGTCTTTGGAAATATCATTCAAATGATTTGCCACCGATTTTCTCACATACAAACTTTCATCCTCTTTCAATTTACTCAAAAGTGGAAGCGTGTGTCCAGGGTGTTGGATAACTTCCACCAATTTAAACGACCATGGTAAACGTGGTCGGCATCCCTCGGAAGCCAAACGCCTGACATGCTCGTTTTTATCCTCGGTCCAAAGCATCATGGTGTTTAATGTGGCCTTAAAATCCAACTTTAGAAATTCGCGAATGGCAAATTCAGATGACCCAAACACGGTAAAATACTTTAACGCATCGAGCGACAATTCAATGTGGTTTTTCCCATAAAGTCCAACAAAATCGGGGTAAATAAGATTGGTATAACCTTTTTTTGTAAGGGGCGCAGTTTTTCGAAGTATTGCCAAAGCCTGAATGTATGGATCGGGTAAGTGCTTTTTTAATTCAGTGGTAAATAAGCGCATCCTTTGGTTAAGTTCAAGGGGCCCGAGTTGTCGTTGAATTGAACGCAAAAACAGCTTTTCCTCAAAAGCCGGGTAAACCGATTTGATTTGTGAAGAGAAGTGAACTGCAAAAGCAGTATTGAACATTTCCTTGAGTGGTTCCATAGCACTTAAAATTGTGGAATTTTAAGACACAAGTAAGAAGGATTTTTCAAGATAGTTTAAACTTATTCTCAAGGTATTCCAAAAAATGCACCTTACCTTCGGGGCAAAACCAAATGACATTCAAAGGTATTCTTTATGGACTGAGCTTGTGTGTATTCGCCGGAGTGCAATTTGCCGTAGCACAAGACAGTCTGAAAACTCAAACTAAACACACAAATATGATTGAAATCGAAATCTGGTCAGATGTTATGTGCCCTTTCTGTTACATCGGCAAACGTAAATTTGAAGCTGCGCTTGAAACGTTTGAGCACAAGGATAAAGTAAACGTTATCTGGAAAAGTTACCTGCTTGATCCCGGTTTAGTTTCTGATTCCACAAAAAACATTCACCAACATCTGGCAAGTACCAAAGGTTGGTCGATTGAATACGCCAGAGAAATGGGTGACTACGTAAGCAAAATGGCAGAAGAAGTAGGATTGAACTACCACATGGATGAAGTGAAGGTAGCTAACACCTTTAACGCGCATCGTTTGATACAGCTGGCAAAAGCGCAAAACAAGGGCAACGATATGGAGGAAACACTTTTTAAGGCGTATTTTACCGATGGGAAAGATTTGTCAGATCTGAATGTATTAAAAATGCTTGCTATACAAATTGGTCTCAATGGAGATGAGGTAGGCAGTATGTTAGAAGGGAAAGCTTATGCTAAAGAAGTGCTCGATGATCTGAAATCAGCTGAGGATATTGGGGTGAGCGGAGTGCCATTTTTTGTGTTCAACCGGCAATTTGCAGTTTCCGGGGCACAGTCGCCCGAAACATTCTTACAAGCCCTAAGCAAAGCCTGGAAAAAGGAGTAACTCACAATCTGGAAAGCTACAATTTTGAAGGTCACCGGCTTAAGCGAACTGAAAAAAGAACTGAACCAATTACCTACTGAGGAATTGGTTAGTTTATGTACAGCATTGGCCAAATATAAAAAGGACAACAAAGAGTACCTTGATTATTTGTTGTATTACGCGAAGTCTAAACCTCTTTTTATTGAGGAGGTAAAAACCGAAATTGATCACCAATTTTCTGAAATCGACAGCGCATCCAATTTATATTATGTAAAAAAAAGTCTGAGGAAAATTTTACGTTTACTAAATAAGTTCTGTAAATTTTTGGGAGATAAACCCCTGGTTCTGGAAGTGCATATTTATTACTGTAAAAAACTGCTCGACTCAGGAATACCATTTAAAAAAAGTCAAATGATCCTGAATCTTTATAATAGGGAACTAAAGAAAATTCACCAGCTTGTGGCAAGTTTGCATGAGGACCTAAGAGCAGATTATGCAAGAGATATAGAAGATTTGAAACTTGCATAACTATATGGAAGGCTTAAACCCGCACATATTGGTTGAACTTGTATCAAAACCCATGCCTTTTGGAAAATACAAAGGCACCTTGTACTACCAATTACCGGTTGCTTACCTGGAATGGTTTAACCGAAAGGGATTTCCTCCGGGCCACACCGGTAAACTCTTATCCACGCTTTACGAAATAAAATTAAATGGCTTGGAGGAACTATTGCATAAGATCAAATCTCTCCATTACGGAAAACCTGATTGAATTTCGGCATCTCACTTTTATTCCACATGAGGGTAGATTTCTGCCATTCAATACAATCAACTCAAAACAAATTGTTTAGCTAAAGTTGTTTGTTTTTTGGTTAAATTTAAACAACTGATTATCATGTAGTTAATTGCGTTTACTGAAAGTTTTAAACAAACGCAACCCCTTACTGCCTGCTTTCGTCTAAAGAATACGTATCTTTATCTAAGATTTAGGTATTTTGGTCTACAAAAACATATAATTTGCTTTTATTGAAAGACATGTATTTTAAAAAATCGGTTCTCCTTTTTATTGTATTGCTGTTTGGCTTTGTGCCACTTGTCTATTCCCAGAACCTCGCCAAAAAGCCTGTGAATGCTGCGGTTAACGGAAATAAGGCGGGTTCGCCTGCTCCTCAAGTGGTGACTGAAACTCCGGTAGAGGGATGCGATGAACCAGTACCCGATCCCTGCGACGGGAACACATATACACAGGGCGGATGGGGAGCTGGAAACGGTAATCCTGCTAGCACTTATGTGAACACGTATTTTTCAACGTATTTTCCAAACGGATTAACCATTGGTTGTGGCAGTCGACAATTAAAACTTACAAATGCCGCTGCAGTTTTTGCTTTTTTACCTTCAGGCAGCACCCCATCCATTCTTCCTACAGGCACATTAACAAATCCAGGTGGCGCTTATTCCAATGTGTTGGCGGGACAATTAGTGGCATTGACGTTGAATACGGTGTTTGATGCGAATAACGCGGGGTTTTCTCCGGCGGCAGGCTCATTGGGCAATTATAGTATTACCTCAGGTACCTTTTCAGGCATGAGTGTAAATGCTTTTCTTAGTCTGGCTAACTCCATCATTGGAGGTTGCAGTGCTCAATACAGTTATAGCCAACTAAATACTGCTGCAACTGCCATCAACGAGAATTACAACAGCGGTTCAAGCAATGGTTTTCTCGTTTGTCCACCTTCTTGTAGTATAGTTGTAACTGCAGTTTCTGGCAGCATTTCTTGTTATTCTGGTAGCACCTCAGTTACGATTACAGCTACCGGAGGTACATCACCCTATAGCGGAACTGGCATATTCAGTCGTCCGGCAGGAGTTCATACATTTACAGTAAGCGATAATTCTGCCTGCCAGGCTGTTAAATCAATAACACTTACACAACCTTCGCAATTGATAGCTACTGCTTCCAATGGCAGTATTTCCTGTTATGGGGGAAGCGCAACCATTTGCGTAAACGCTTCGGGTGGAACTGCTCCTTATACCGGAACCGGCACATTTACCAGGACAGCCGGCGTGCACTCATTTACTGTTACTGATGCAAATGGCTGTTCTGCAGTGATTACAAAAACAATCAATCAGGTCAATCAACTCGTTGTTTCAGCTACCAATGGCAGTATTTCCTGTTATGGGGGAAGCGCAACCATTTGCGTGAATG
>JBPOHJ010000010.1:0-55164 GCA_052035725.1 Bacteroidota bacterium
AAGACGTGAATACCGGCTGGAACGGCACGGTGGGCAACCAAGGCAGCCAAGACCTTAAAGAAGATGTGTACGTGTACAAAATCAAGTACAAAGATCTGGACGGCAACATCTACAACAAAATGGGTCATGTGAGTTTGCTGAAATAGTTTTGTATCCTCTTTTAGAAAAGCCTTAATTTGTTAAGGCTTTTTTATTTATGTCAAACACCAGTTCCTTTATTCAATCTATTGTTTCAGGATATGCCCCACAGGGTAAACATATTTCTTTGGGTGCAGCAATTTTAGGTGAGCAAATACTTCGGGATGCGCAGGTGAAAATTCCGCTGAAAACGCTCAACCGTCATGGTCTGATTTCGGGTGCTACCGGAACCGGCAAAACGGTGACTCTTCAAGTAATAGCTGAAAGTCTTTGTGCTGAAGGCGTTCCTGTATTACTTATGGACCTTAAAGGCGATTTGAGTGGGCTGGCAGCAGCCGGAAGTTTAAATGCGAAAATAGAAGAACGCCATGCCGCAATCGGAATTGCCTACAAAGCTCAAGCCTGCCCGGTTGAATTTTACTCTATTTCGAAAGAACCGGGAATTCGTTTAAAAGCAACAGTTTCAGAGTTTGGTCCAGTGTTGTTTTCTAAAATACTTGAATTGAACGACACACAGGCCGGCATAGTGGCCATACTTTTTAAATACGCCGATGAACACGAATTGCCTTTATTGGATTTAAAGGACATCAAACAATTATTACAATTTGCAAGCAGTGAAGGCAAGGCTGAAATACAAAAAGAATATGGCGGGATAAGCCCGGCATCTATTTCGACTATTCTGAGAAAAGTAATAGAATTAGAAGGGCAAGGCGCCGATTTGTTTTTTGGAGAACCTAGTTTTGAAGTGAAAGACTTGCTTCGTTCAGACGCAAATGGTAAAGGCCTTGCCTCCATTTTGCGGCTAAGTGATATTCAGGACCGACCTAAACTATTTTCCAGTTTTATGCTGTGTTTATTGGCCGAGATCTACGCGAGTTTTCCCGAGGAAGGTGATCTGGAGCAACCGAAACTTTGTATTTTTATTGAAGAGGCGCATTTGATTTTTAAGGAAGCATCAAACGTTTTGCTGGACCAAATAGAAAGTATTATCAAACTCATACGTTCAAAAGGAGTTGGTGTGTTTTTTATTACACAAAACCCTTACGATGTGCCAGAAGCTGTTTTATCTCAATTAGGACTAAAAGTTCAACATGCTTTAAGGGCATTTACAGAAAAAGACCGCAAAGCCATACGCAAAACAGCAGAGAACTACCCCATTTCAGCCTATTATAAAACAGATGAGTTGCTTACGAGTTTAGGCATTGGTCAGGCCTTGGTAACAGCACTGAACGAAAAGGGCATTCCTACTCCATTAGCGGCTGTCCATCTGAAAGCTCCTGGCAGCCGAATAGGTGTTATCAGTAAAGAAGATGTACACACAAACACCACTGCAAGCCCTTTGTTTAACAAGTACAACCAAAACATTGACCGCGAAAGTGCTTATGAAATATTGCGGGGAAAAATTCAGGACGTAGCAGGTACTGTGCCACCAAAGACTAAAACAACGGAAAAAAAGAAATCTGAAAAATCGTTGCTTGACAAGGCCGGATCTAACCCTTTGGTGAAACAAATTGGCAGAACAGTGGCAAGAGAAGTAACGCGAGGCTTATTAGGAGTGCTGGGTATTGGTTCGCGAAGGAAAAAATCCTGGTTCTAACTCGGAGGTTGTGGGGTTTATTCAAAAATACTTTGTAAAACACTGGTCAGCAGTTCTGCTTTTGTTTCTTGGCTTATACTCGAGTGTTTTTCAAATCACCGGTTTTTTATTTCAACACATTGCCGGTGATCTTGGTGATGCCCGGTTTATTATGGCCATTGTAGAATACAATTACCAATGGCTAATTGGCACCTATGCTTCTTATTGGGACGGCTTTTTTATGTACCCCGATCAGGAGGTGATTTCCTATTCTGACAATCTTTTGGGCAGTTTACCCATTTACGCCTTGTTCAGATTATTTGGAATGGATTACCTGTATGCTTTTCAATTCCTGATAGTATTTGCGCACGCAATGAATTTTATTTTAGCTTACATCTGCTTTTATAAATTTACCTCACACCCTATAGCCTCGGCATGCGGTGCCTTTGTGTTTGCATTTAGCTTAAGTTTAGCCAGTCTTTATAATCACCCTCAATTCTGTTTTAGATTCGCAATACCCTTGTTTTTTCTTGCCTTTCAATCCTATCTTCATTCTGGCAGACTCAAACACCTCATGTTCGCCGGACTGGCTTTACTGCTCCAGTTCTACTTAGGCATCTACCTGGGGTACTTTCTGATGGTTTGTGCCACATTTTATCTCTTCAGTTATGGTTTGATCAACTTCAAAACCCTGCCTCCACTCAAGCAAGTTTTGTTCGATTTCCTTAAGGTGCTTCCCGCGATTCTGTTGCTTTTATTTCCACTCTTCTATTCCTATCTCAAACGCAGTTGGCATTCGGAATATTACAACGATTACAATTATTACATGCAAACCATACCCCGATTGGGCTCATATTTCAAGGCCTTTGAGGGAGCTTTTCTTTGGTCTTCCTTAAACAAAACGGAAGTGTATTCAGAATATTCCTGGTTGCACCAGTTGTTTCCGGGAATACTAGTACTGTTGAGTATAGCGGGAGGAATCATTTTATCTTTTAAAAAGAACAAACCGATTTTAACCTTAATGCTATGTTTGACTTTAATCCTTTCATTCACTACCTATTACGAAGGCCATACCCTTTACGGTTACCTGATGAAAATACCGGGTATTAAAGCAGCCCGTGTTGTAAGCCGCATCGTAGCTTTACTGGTTTTGTTTGCGGGATGGCTTTTGTGTTTAGAACTTGATCTACTTTCTAAAAACAAATCAAAAGGAGTAAGGTTTGTCATGATGTTGTTTCCGTTTTTGCTTTTTCTCGATAATTACAGTGTTGCAAGCCATTACAAAACGTTTGGGTTACAAGAATGCCGCTCTAGGATTGATTCCCTGGAAAATAAAATGCTCAAGGCTGAATGGTCGGGTTCACATCAGGCTTTTGCTTACCTTTTTACCGACAGTTTAAACCCTCATCACAAACATCTCGATGCCATGCTTTGTGCCTTAAAAACCGGAAAAAAAACAGTGAATGGTTATTCGAGTTCATGCCATAGGTATTACGGCCCCTTTTGGGAAAAACACAACATGCTTAGTTTAACCATGTGGTGCAAACAAATGCATTTGAATAAAGATTCATTGCTTATTCTAAACTGATGTTTTCTTAAATTTAAGGTTTCGATTTATCTATCGCCAAAAATTAAACTCTAATCACTTGAACCAATTGAAAACTGCTTCTTTCCAATGTTAGTCAAACAGCTTCGACAAATTCTGACAAATCATTATGTATTGCTTTTTTTGATCAGTATTGCTTATTACAGCTTCTATTTCCATTCCGTTTTTCTCAACCTCAACTCACTGCTTTCAAGTTCTGTGGATGATTCCTTAAAAAACTACTATACCTTTGTTTACCAGATTAAAAACTCTCCTACGCTTTTACACTTTGATGGTTTTAATTACCCTTTTGGAGAGCATGTGGTTTATACGGATTGCCAACCCTTACTCACCTTTTTACTTAGACCGTTTTCTTTTGCTCATGACTATTCAATTGGCATTTTGCATTTTCTTATGTTCACTTCTATTCTGTTGTGCCCTCTTGCCTACCTAACTATTTTCCGAAAGCTGGGCCTCCCTGCTCCGGCATCTTTTGCTGTGGCACTAGCAGTCACTATTCTTTCACCGCAGTATTTCAGAATCTATTGTGGACACTACGCTCTGGCCTATGCCTGCATTATTCCATTCTCCTGCGTATTATTGCTTAGTTACCACGACCAACCCACATGGAAAAAGGTAGTCCTTTTTTTTGCAATCAATAGTTTGTTGTTTTTAATACACCCTTATTATGGTTTAGGAATATCGTTGTTTTGTTTTTTCAGCCTCTTGTTTACTGCCCTGTTTAAAAACGGAAAACGACTAGCCCATTTGTTTCAAGCCTGCATAGCAGGTATTTTACCCATCCTTGCCTTCAGGCTTTTTATGCTGATAAGTGACCGCCATACAGACCGTAGCCCTGAACCTTATGGTAATACTGCTTTTATCAGCGATTTATCCAGTTTCACCGTTCCTGAATTTGGACCGTTTAAAAATCTACTCGCTCAATTAATAGGCTCGAGTCCACAGCATTTTGAAGGCAGTGCTTACTTAGGTATAGGAATGCTGTTGGTGGCCATACTTATCATTCCGTTTATCGTGTTATTTGCAAGGCAGCTTCAACTGAACAAAGGGCTATTGAGTTTATTTTTTGCCGCATCGTGTTTTTTGCTCTTTTCTTTCGGGCTTCAGTACAAAATTCAGGAGATGTTTGGAATTAAACTTCATGCGCTCAACCAATTTAGAGCCATGGGCAGATTTAGTTGGTTTATGTATTACGTATTACCCCTGTTGCTCTTTCATGGCATGTACGAACTTTTTAAACTTAAATTAAAAAAACACCTACAAACCTTGCTTATTGTTTTGTTTGCTTTCGGTTACCTTTCATTTAACCTTTATGAAGGCGACGCGTACTTTAAAATTTATGATGGTTTGATGTGGGAAGAACGAAACCTGTTTAACCCAGAACTATTAACCCACCACGAACGAGAGATGTTGAAAACAATAAAGGAAAAAAAAGTACAAGCCATACTTCCTCTGCCAATCTATTATCTCGGTTCAGAAGTATACGACAGGAGCTCATGCACGCTGCCAATGTATTTCTCAACAATTTATTCGTATCACAGCGGTTTACCCATTCAAAGTGCCTACCTCTCGCGAACATCAGTTAAGGAGACAGAAATGGGAATTGAAATTTTAAATTCCTACAAACAAAAAAGAGAACTTGATTCGCTGATCAATACCAATGACTTTTTTGTTATTAAAACAAATGAACCGTTGCTTGAAGACGAAAAACGGCTTTGGTCTATAACTCAGTTTATCTCTAAAAATGACAGCACGGAATTTGGATGCGTATCCCCATCACAAATGAGGCAACCAATACTTGATAAAAAAATCCTTGAAATAGAAGGAAAAAACTCTTATGTCAATGATACAGCATCGGTAGTGTACATAAAACAAGAGGCCAGAAAACCGTTTCTAGAATCCAACCAGCAAAATTACGATGGCATCTTTGTAGCCGATAGCAATTTGTTGCCACAAGGTAGCTACATTCTAAGTCTGCATTATTTCACAAACGCCAGAACCTTCCGTGATATGGCCAACTCACTGATTGTAGCTGAGGCCAAAGGAAAAGACTACAATTGGAAGTATGCACTTCCACTCAAGCTAGCGTCAGGTTTTGGAAATCATTACAGTATTGTGGAATTCAAAATTGATCTGGAAAAAAACTGCCGGTATGAGTTTTTTGCTCACGGCACTTATGATCTCGGATTCCGTGTTTCAAACTTTTTGCTTCGTCCTGAAAACCTTAGTGTACGAGTTATCACTGCACAACACGACACGCTTTATAACAATTTTCCGACAAGGTAAATCAAGAAAAAACAACTACTTTGACAAGGTTCCAGGTCTCCTGCACGAGAATCTTAAACTTCATTTTACTAAAAATCACATTTGGTTTTAATTCTACCGGCAAGGGAACTATCTTAATGGCAGTGTTTTTACCGCAACGGTAAATAAATTCGAAATCAAAAAGGTACCTGTTGATCTTGGTGTTTAAAAATTCCGTTTTGCCTTTTGAGTTAAAAGCCTTTAATCCACACTGCGTGTCAGTAATCTTCATTCGTAGCATTCGTTTTAAGATAAAACGAAAGGACTGAGAAAGAATTTTTCTGAAAAAACTCATTTTATTACGGTAATATTGGGCATCTCGGCTACCCGCAACTACATCTGCCTCGTTATTCAAAATCATTTCAATGATTTTTACCACACTTTCATTCGTAAACGGAAAATCAATATCAGTATACACTATGTAATTACTGTTACTAGCTAACACGCCTTGCCTAAGTGCGTATCCTTTTCCCTTATTCACCTCATATGAAATTACACGAAAGTTAATATGCTCTGAACCCAAATGGGGTAATGCATTACTTAACTCAGCATTAGAAGAACCATCATTAACAAGAATGTAGTTTAGTTTGTACTTGCCTTCAACATATTTGTTGAATTTGAGTAACTCGGTGTACCAATTGGCATGTGGATTATAACACGGTAAGATAATATCGATGTCCTTATTCATGCTATTTGCCTTTTAACCTGTACACGATTAATCCTCTGTGCGTTAATACCACATGATGTTTTTCTAGTTCATTCGGAATCAATTTATTGAATCGGGCGCTATCATTCATCACCAGATATTTACTTTTAGGATGTTCCAGCATATCCAGTATTTCTCTTGTATTCTCCCAGGTGTGTATTGGCCATCCAATTTGATTCATCAGATAGAGGGTGCTGCAAAACGTATCATCAAATCCACTAATGGTAAGTTCGCTGCGTTTAATTCCAACCTCCCTCAATCGCTTTTCTAAATCAAAGTATGGTCTGTGGTCGGCAGTGCCGTAGTAGATCTTATTACTGTAGCGGTATTCATAATTGAGTCTACAATTCAATACCGCTTCCTTCATATTAAAAAAAAGCACGATCAGAAATACTAATTTTAAAACCTTAAGGTGTGTGTTGGCAAAACGAATGAGGGTATCAGCCAGAATAAGGAACAGAAAAAAGATAAGGGGAAGAATTGAGATAATATAGTAATCGTGATGAATAAACTGATTCAAGAATAAATAAACAAAACACACATTCCCGAGAAACAAAAACAATGTAATAGCAAATAATAGTCTGCTGACATATCTATAAAATATCACCATCACTAAAATAGCGCTTATCATTAGCATGTATGATTCGTAAGCATAGTACTGAAACAGCCAAACGCCTTTCAAATATTCAACAAGTTGTTTAAAGGTGCCTGGCTCTCCGGGAATTGGCCTCATAGAAAATGTTTCGTTTTGATGTACCCAAACTAAATATTCAGCATAAAGATACCAGGCCATCACAATGGCTATCACTACAACCGTACCTAAAATCAAGTGCAACAATCGTGGGAATTGGGGCCGTGACGCTGAGCCTTTAAAAAATCCCAATTTGTCAACAATTACAACGCACAAAAGGGCAATTGGACTAATTAATGCCACTACTTTGATTAATGTAGCCAAGCCAGAGCATAGATAAAAATACACCAGGTACTTTTTTTTCTGTTTTTGGAGGAATTGAAAAAAATGGTACCATGCCATTAAAACTAAGGCCATGCTAGGTGCATCGGGCATAAAGTTAGGTGAGTAAAACAACAAAACCGGACTAAATGCGGCTGAACCAACCATTGCAATGGCCATAGCCGTGCTTTGCAGTTGTTTCCGTGCAAGTAGAAAAAAGAAAAATAACCCTAATGAAACTATGGTTAAACTTATACTTCTGGCAATCGCTTCATTAAACCCAAACAATTTATACGCCATTGCGTCGAGGTAATAAATTATTGGAAATTCCACTCCGGTTACTCCCCCTCCATCGGTAAACTTTTGCAACCGTGGTTGAAAAAAATTCATGTCTACCTCATAATAATTCAACGCGATAGAGGCTCTCTGGCATTGTGCCGAAGAATGTATGGAAGATGGTCTCACATGGATAAAATCGTAGATACCTACGTAATAATAAAACCAAAACAAAAAGATCAGAAATACAAGTACAGATACCACATTTTTGACTGAGTCCTGTTGATTGAACAGTCTATTATTGACCCCGGTGTACCAATTGTCAAAAGACTTTATGCTCTCAAGCACCTTTCTCATTAATAATCTGGTCTTGTTTTAAGTGTAATTTCGAAAGAATCAATATCAAGCACCTCTCCTGGTGAATTCCCTAAAAAAGTATACGCCTTTACATTTGTGAATTTTCTATTTTCTATTAGTGACGGAATATGCATCGAATCAATAAACGTGTTCCATTGATTTTGGTATTGCAAATGTGGTCGAAGGGTAATTGCCCACCAGCATAATTGTTGCCCCCACTCATCAAAGGCTGTGAAAACCATGGCTCCCTGCGAAACTGCATAATTAGATCTTGCTTTCCCTTTGAATATTACATATAGTTCTTTTTCAAGATAAGGATCAGGTATACGAAAGGTGTAAACAAGCCCCCCGCTTTCAGATTTATTTAAACGCGAAAAGAATGAATTCGACTGCCTTTCTAACACTGACGTGTCGTTTTGATGTACACCACTGTCCTTTGCTAAAATCAACTTCTGATTAATAACCTTACCGTCCTGCTTGCATGAACAGAGAGAAAACAAGATAAGAAACAACAACACCCTGTGCAGCATCTTTTAAATTAGATTTGCATTTCAGGAATTTCTCCCTCCACTATTAGTTTGCCTTTTGTGGCATTGCGAATCGCTTCTACGCTTATTCCGGGTGCACGTTCAATAAGTTTAAATCCACCGCCTGCTACAACATCATAAACCCCTAGTTCTGTTACAATTTTTTTAACACACTTCACGCCGGTTAGCGGTAGTTCACATTCAGGCAGGAGTTTGGATTGTCCGGCTTTGTTTACCTGTTGCATAGCCACAATAATGTTCTTTGCACTGGCCACAAGATCCATGGCTCCACCCATGCCTTTCACCATTTTGCCCGGAATTTTCCAATTGGCAATATCCCCGTTTTCGCTTACTTCCATAGCGCCCAATATGGTGAGATCAACTTTCTGAGATCGTATCATGCCAAAACTCATTGCGCTGTCAAAGATGCTGCTTCCTTTTAAAAGCGTAATGGTTTGTTTACCCGCATTAATCAAGTCGGGGTCTTCTTCTCCTTCAAAAGGAAATGGCCCCATGCCCAAAATGCCGTTTTCTGACTGAAGTACCACATTATACCCTTCAGGAATATAGTTGGCAACCAATGTAGGAATGCCGATTCCTAAATTCACAAACATCCCGTCTTTCACTTCCTTAGCAATTCGTTTTGCTATTCCATTTTTATCTAACATAGTTAATACACTTTTTGGTATTGGTTTTCAAATTGTACTTTTAGCTGTTTGGCCAGATTTCTTGCTATATACATTCTTCCTCTATAGCCATAATGTTCTGTTGTCCAATCCTGGTCAGTAAATTCTGTACCGGGCACCAATTCAAGATTGTCAACCACCTTGCAATACATGGTGGTATTGTACCGCTTAAGCAGAAAGTTCCTATTTTCTTTCATTAAAAATACCAATTCCTTGCCAACCAAACTATCAGCGTACTGAACATTTTCAGCCAGCAAATTAAAATACACATGTACCTTATTTTGGTTGGCCCATGCCGCTATGTCGTCAAAATCTTTAATTCTTGGATTTTGCTCATTCAGATTAAATGCATAGGCTTTGATATAATGACAAGCCAACTCTGACTTTTTTAAGTTCCAACTACCGTCTGCATTTAAATGCCCGCCGTTTGCCATTGCGCCATCCCATTCCTTCACAGTTTTGTATTTAAATTCAAACGGAAATTGAAGTGGCGTTTCTGCCCACTCGGCCAACATCTCTTTTTCCCGTTCTTTTTCATCTTTACTATCAAAGGCCTGAAGTGACAGCAAAAATCGGTTGAGTAATTTGGGATAAGGCTGCACCAAAACAAGCGATTCACGCAAAGGGGTTTCAAGTTTGGAGTGGCGCCAGGCGGCATCAAATGAACGTAAATTCAGGGTAACAACAATGGCTTTGGGTGCCTGTTTGTTAAGATCAATCTCCTTGAACCAGTGTTTAAAAATTCCGGCATGGGAAGCTACATTATTAACAGCAACCACTTTTAAATCTGGAAAAAATAAATTGGTTAGTTCTGATATGCTGTGTTTGATAGAATCGTTTTCCCGGTAATTAACATTCGAAGATTCTGCGAAATACAAAATATCCGCGTGTTTCTGACTCTCTCTCAGCTCAAGAATCTTATCGCTTTTTTCCTTAAGGTCGCGTTGGTAAAAAAACAGCACATAGAGATAATTTAAAAGCACCAGAAGTACCATCAAAGCCAAAACTCTTATGCTTATGTATTTTATCATTTAAAACTGAAAATAAATGAAAGCATATTTCTGCGTACCAGATAATGCCATTAAACCAAAAATTAAAAAAGCATAGAATCCCCACCTTAGGTAAACCGGTGAACGGTTGATCTTCAAATCAAAACGGCTATTGTATAAAAATACGTCGAGCAAACCCATTAGCACAATAAGCACTGCCGTAACTTTCATGTTGTGGGTTAAATTAAAATTATGTGGCACTGAAGCGATTGCACGAATCATTTGTTCTGCCTTATCAAAATTCTCTGCCCGAAAGAAAATCCAGATAAACGAAGTAATCAGAAACGTTTTTATACAAAGCAACACATTCAACAAGGACCAACCTTCTTTGATTTCGTACTTAAAAAGTTTCGAAAAGTACTTTTCACTTAATAACATCAACCCATGTAAGCCTCCCCATACGACAAAAGTCCAACTGGCTCCATGCCATAGTCCGCTTACCATAAAAACAATCATGATATTGATTGACCAACGGGGTAAACTCACCCGATTACCCCCTAACGAGATATAGAGGTACTCTCTGAACCAGGAACTGAGTGATATGTGCCATCGGTTCCAAAATTCCGTAACACTTTTGGATAAATAGGGGGTTTTAAAATTATCCATGATAGTTACACCAAGCATACGAGCTGCACCAACAGCAATAGTAGAGTAGCCGTAAAAGTCAGCGTAAATTTGGAATGAGAAAGCTAACATTGCTGTTAATGCCTGCAACGGATCATAACTCAAGGGATCTTTATACACTTCATTCACCACAGGCGCCAGGTTATCCGCAACCGTCATCTTCACAAAAAGACCAAACAGTATTAGCTTAAAACCATCGGCAAAGTTCTTGTAGAGGGGATGGTGGGTTTCTTTTAGTTCTCTTCCCAAAGTTGCGTAACGCTCAATTGGGCCCGCAACCATTTGCGGAAAAAACAAAACGTAATTGGCAAAATAGCCAAGATGTGTTTCAGCTTTTTGATTACCACGATACACTTCAATGGTGTATGACATGGATTGGAAAGTATGGAAAGATAAGCCTATGGGTAGAATGATAGAAAGGTCTATTCGATGATATTCCTCGCCAAATAAACGAAACACCAACGCAAGGTTGTCGTTCAAAAAACCAAAGTATTTAAAAAATGCCAGAAGTGCGATATTAGCAGTTAAACTGCCAATCAGGTAGAATAATTTTAGCTTGCCTTTAACCTGTTCGATGGTTAATGCGGACACATAATCGATTAAAATTATCAGAAATAAAATGAGGATGTATTTTGGCACAAAGGCCATATAAAAATAACAACTGGCTATAAAAATCAACACCCATCGGTATTTCGCTGCCAAAAGGTAGTACAGAATAACCACTACCGGCAAAAAAAACAGAAAATGGAGTGAGTTAAATAACATGGGTTTTTGATGTGTGTGTAGTTGTCCTTTTTAATCGTTTCCTAAATTGTTTTATCAATTCTCAATCACCTTATACAAATGTGAATTTTTGTCACTTGAACTAAAAATGTGTTTGGCATTTTTCTCTAAAAATAACCAACTGGAAAGGTATTTATCTTGACGGAGTAATGCTGTATCTCCGAATATATAAACATAATCAGGGTAGTGTATTTCCTTCGTTTTAAAATCCAATGCCCCCTGATAAGGATAGATTACATCTTTATTAAACCTTATGGGGAACCAATCCAAAATGGCTTCATAATTATCATTGAGCACCAATGCTTTATTGAGACCAAGATAACCTGATATGTGCTTAAAATGCCAGATATCAGACAATACCAAGGCAAATACCAATGAATTATTTTGAATATAGGTTTCAACAGATCTAACTCCATTTATATACTCATTGAACTGAGATGTGTATTGGTGTCTGTCAAGAGACAAACGAACATATACATAAATCACAATGCTTAAACAGAGCAGGAAAAGGGAATTTGAATTCTTAAGATTGCAGAGTAACCATATTATCACGAAATAAAAACATATGTAAACCAGGCGTTGTATGAACATTCCACCAAACTGCCCATCCTTCACGTTAAATATCAAACAAATCATGGTCAGACTTATTAATACAAACACGTCTGAAACACGGAAATAAGTCCTTAAGCCATTTTCTCTTTTTCTTGTACCAATACAAACCCCAGCCAAAAAAACAAGCAAAACAGGCACCCACGCTGTATTTACCATTTCTTGTTCTTTGAGAAAAGTTATGCCACTATGGTAAGTAAGTAAAGCTTCCACTTTTTCGTGCTTTTGGCTGTCGTAATCGTAATCGGGTATTGAAAAATTAGTAACAAACAGCACATACATTAGTAAAGGAATGCCATACATTAGAAACAATTTAAGCGCCATTGAAAAAATACGTTTGGGAGTTTTACTGTTTTCGAATACCAACAACAATAAAATGGTTAGTCCCGAAAGTGCAAAAATCAAAGCGTGTGAATAATACAATACTATGGCATTGATGGTGGTGAGTAAAAAAAGTGCCACACTCCAGCCATTTCGTAATAGGTGATAGAACAAAATTATCGAGACATTTAGAAACACAAAAGCCACCATAAAATTGTAAAAGCCCACATAAAGCAATTTGCTGAATGGTAAAAAGAAGATCAATGACGTATAAACTGTCTTTTCTGGCTGAATGGTAAATACCATTGCCCTGAATGTGATCGGAATGAAGGTGACAATAAAACTAATGAGTAGTTTCTCAGAAACGATTGCATCAAAAAAATGCATTAAACCATTTAGTGCTATTGTCGAAAAATAATTTGGCAGATAAAAAGAAGAATGAAAATAATACTGTTGGAGAAAAGGATTGTGATCAATTTGATCAAATAATTTAGCATTGTGAATATGAGCTGGTCCATCTAGGCTCAAAAAAAACTCTGAGGACCAAATATTGACCAAACCAGCTACAACAAATAGGATAAATAGAATGGGTTCGGCCTTGGAAAACACTGCCAAACTTAGCTTTCTTCGAAAAGCTCCACTAAACCCTAATGGTCCGCCCATTTTCAACGTTTCCTAGTGGTTCGCTGTTCTATTCGTTTTTCGTAAGACTTGCCCTGAAAGATACGATGAACATAAATACCCGGGGTATGTATGTGATCGGGATCTAATTCGCCAGCAGGAACTAACTGTTCTACTTCAGCCACTGTTATTTTTCCGGCCATAGCCATCATGGGATTAAAATTTCTAGCCGTGCTTCTGAAAATTAAGTTACCGGCCTCATCTCCTTTCCAGGCTTTAACAAGCGCAAAATCTGCCTCAAACGCTTTCTCCATCAGATACTCTTTTTCCTCTCCATTAAATGTAAATTTTCTGACCTCCTTTCCAATGGCCACTTCCGTACCAACTCCTGCAGGAGTATATATCACAGGCATACCATACCCAGCGGCTAAACACCGTGTGGCAAGGGTTCCCTGAGGCACTAACTCAACCTCCAATTCTCCGCTAAGCATTTGCCGCTCAAACTCATCGTTCTCTCCAACATAACTCGAAATCATTTTGCGAATTTGTTTGGTTTGAAGCAAAAGTCCCAAACCAAAATCATCCACCCCAGCATTGTTGCTGATACAAGTAAGGTTTTTAACTCCCATCTTTACCAACTGAGCAATCGCATTCTCAGGTATTCCACAAAGTCCAAATCCACCAACCATCAGGGTCATCCCATCCTTCACGTCTCTTAAAGCTTCTTCAGCGTTTTTTACTACTCGTTTGATCATATTTTTTCCATGTAATCTGTACTGAACAAATATAGAGATTTTATCCTCTTAATAAGGAAAGTAGTGTTGAAAAAGATAGGCCTTCAGGCCTTTATAAACGCCACAATCAGCAAAGCAACCGGTTCAACTGCTGCTACTGAATGATGAACACAACACATCAGATGCGTAGGCTTCACTGAATGAGATTTCGGCAGATGCGGTGAGTGCAGAAATGAGCGTCTTTCATTGGTGGGCAATAGTGCAATGACAACACTACAGCAAGTTAAATCGCAACGTAAGTAACAAAACACCCAACACCTCGAGTCTTTTGATTACCCAGGCATACCGCTAAAGTGTAATTTGGTTTGAAAAGCTTGTAACCGTTTATTTATAGAAAAATACACTAAGACTAATTGGGCGGCTTGGTTTACCTGTAAGGAGAAAGTAAGGCAGCAGGCATTGGTTCAAAAACTAAATTTTATGAAAGAAGTGAGAAGCACCATGTTGGCCGATACTTGCTTTCTCTGGCAAAACAACCATTAGTTTATATTCACCTTTCTACTTTGGGAAGCGTTTGAGCTCGACAATACAAGTTTATACATATGGTATAAGGCCGCATTACATGTATCATCCAACCTAAATAAGATGCCAGGTTGCCTGAATAACAACAAATCGTAAATCAACCCTAATGGGGCTATACTTGTATCATCAAAAGCTGTAAAGGTATTACGGCACTTGTTTCAATTTATAGATTTCCAGTTGTGTTTGCTTAAAGAGGAGATCCATATCCTTTTTGATTAAATCAAAACTACCGGATTTTTTAACAATGGTGTCGCTGATAATAAGGTATTTACAACGTTTATAACGCGCATAGGTCATCCAATTAGTTCCATTCATAAAGTCACCGGAAGATACTGTGTAACCCTTTTGATCAAAAATATACAAACTGTTGTTTGGGCTAAAATCTGGAATGCTAATAACCAGTTCATCGCGTCCAACTCCTAATTCCCTTAACTTAGGGCCAACCATCTCAAGAATATTCATGTTTTGTTCATATGTCCATGCTTGATATTCGGCAATATCCTTTTCTATGGGAGTGAGGAAAGGGTACCAATAACATAATTTATCTCCTTTAATGGTGCGTGAACGGTAAAAAGCCGCGGCATATAAACCATTAAAAACAACTAACAAAATTATTGCTGTCATTACCCACTTATTTAAGCTAATGCTCCAGTTTTTTGATCGTAATATCATGCCAAGGCAAAAGAAATTCACCACGGGAAAAATCATCAGATTGGTGAGATAATAATCATGATTGTCAAAAACCTTGAAAAAAAGCAGAATATAGATGATAAAAAAAACACCAACTATACAATAAGATAGTTTCAATATCGGTTCAAGCAACCTGAAGTTAAACCAAATGTAGACGTTCATTAAAACAAACAATAACAACATTGGGCGATTCAAAAAAATGGCAAATTTATCTGCCAATAAGGCGGATAAATTTAACATGACAGCAGGCGTATCCATTTCCCAGATTGGCAAAATACCAACCAGAAACAAGGCGCTTTTATGTAAGGTATTATAGTCTTTCGCAAAAGAATACCAAGTTACTATTGCTGTAATAGAAAGCGCGAGTGCAAGGAATGGCCACCAAACACCTCCAAAGATGGTTTTGATACCCAGCTTTTTGGTAAGCCCGGTAATTTCAAGAATGAACAACAATGATATTAGCAAAATAATAACCGCATCAGAAGCTTTTAACAAGGCGGCTAAGGTGCCGGTAATTAGGGATAGGTAAAGTGTAGGTTTTCCCCCTCCATCGTGAGCTTTTAATAATAAACAAAAAGACATTATGGCCATTATTAATGCCGGAACATCGGCAAGAAAATTAAAGGAATAATACACAAGTAATGGTGAAGTGAGTAAACAACTTACCCAAAAGAAAGAAAGCCAGGTGTAATGTGTTTTCTGGACTAAAGTCTTAAATAACACAAAGATTCCAAGAATAAAAATGGCATAATTAAAACACCTGTACAAACCCTCACTTTTACCAAATTGCTTCCATAGAAAGGCCACAGTATAGTTGATTATTGGCAATTCACTTACAGCGCCTCCATCTCCCTCACCCTGCCAGTGTGTTTTGGGTTCCGAAAAAACCATACCATCGTGTAAGTAATTAGTTGCTATTGACAAACAATCACTTTGTCGCCACTGATGAATTGCACTTGGCCTTGTATTAATGGTTAGATTGTAGGCATACACAAAATAAAGCAGCACTATAAAGGCAAACAGTGAAAGGTAAGAAATATACAGCGGTTTATTTTTCAAAGAATTGCAAATATTAATAGAACTAAAGAACCGCCTTTGTTTACTGCCTGTTTCACAACTCCTATTTTGAATGGTAGAGGGGGCAAAAATTCCAGACGTGATGATGTGATCAATTGCCCATCCACCTGAGAAAGTAATGGTTTAACTTCTGCATCCATGCTTTTTCTTTTCATGTTCACCTTTGGATTGACAGGCCTTATCTTGTTTCGTAAAATACCATTAACCGCTTCATCCCTTTTCCTCACGCCTAAACAAAACCAAGTCATTTCGTTTGATAGTGTTTACTGAACATTCAACTAGCTTAAAATATCTTCAAAGCATTTGTTTGTTAAGTGCATTATAATTGGAGTATTAATCAAATTCGTTTTCCTCCACAGGCTCCTCCATGATGTTGTCATCCAGTTTAGAACAATCCATGTCAAGGTTCGGGTCATACACGGCTGGTTTAGGAAATTCTCCCTGACTTACCTTCAGACTTTTATCGGCATACACCTTATTAAAAAACTTCCCCCAAATAGGTAATGCCATACTGGCTCCTTGTCCCTCTACCATAGAATTAAAATGGATGCTACGGTCTTCTCCACCAACCCAAACCCCGGCCACCAATTCGGGCGTAAGACCCATAAACCAGCCATCGGCATTTTTTTGTGTGGTTCCTGTTTTGCCTGCAATTTGGTTGTATAATTTGTAGCGTGTTCTTAAGCGTGTTCCGGTTCCTCCATCAACCACACCTCGCATGAGTTGCACCATGGCATAGGCTTTTTCTTCACTAAACACCTCATCGGTGTTGGGAATAAACTCCTCCAGAACTTTACCATTCTGATCTTCAATACGTGTGATAAACGTAGGTTGAATATAGGTGCCCTTATTAACAAAAGTTGCTGTTGCACCTACCATTTCAAATACACTGATATCAGGAGTGCCTAAACAAATTGACGGCACCTCGGGAATATCGGAGGTGATACCAAGCCGGTGACATAAATCCACCACAGCTCTGGGGCCGTATTGTTTGATTACCCAGGCCGTAATGTAATTGATGGAAAGCGCAAGGGCTCTTTTTAAGGTAATCATTTTACCCACGTTTTTATCGTTGGGGCCATCCGAATTTTCAGGACACCAGTCCTTTCCATCTTCCCCGGTAATACAGGTTTTGACATTTGGCACCTGATGACAAGGCGAAAGGCCTTCTTGTATTGCTAATGCATAAACAAATGGTTTAAAAGTTGAACCCACCTGACGTTTGCTCACCTTTACATGATCGTATTTAAAATGTTTATGGTTGATACCACCTACCCAGGCTTTGATGTATCCTGTTTGCGGCTCCATTGCCATAAAGCCGGTTTGTAAAAAACTCTTATAATACTTGATGCTGTCATATGGCGTTAATACCGTATCTATCTCTCCTCTCAAGCTGTACACTTTCATTTTTGCCGGCTTTTTGAAGGTTCCCAGGATTTGAAATTCGTTCATGCCCGCTTCTTTCAATAAGCGATAACGATCGCTGCGTTTCATTGAAGCGTACATCATGTTTTCAATTTCCTGTTTACTCACATTCCAGGCAAATGGCGCATTGCGTTTATTTAAACATTCTTTACTGAATAGTTTTTGCAGATCGCTCATGTGTTCACTCACCGCTTCTTCGGCATACAATTGCATACGGGAATCGATGGTAGTATAAATCTTCAGTCCGTCTTTATAAATATTGTATGGTTTTCCGGTGTTGGGATTAATGTGGTTTTTACACCAATTGTTCAAAAAATTATCTCTCAGGTATTCTCTGAAATAGGTGGCAAGGCCTTCGTTATGATCTTCAGGATGAAAGTTAAGCCCCAAGGGAAGTGTTTTTAAACTATCGTATTTGCTTTTTTCGAGATACCCGTACTTTACCATTTGACTCAACACCACGTTGCGCCTTTGTTGCGTGCGTTCTTCAAAACGAATGGGATTAAAAAAAGACGGGTTTTTCGCCATTCCTACAAGCATGGCCGCCTGTTCAATTTTCAAACTATCCTGATTACGGTTAAAATAAATTTGCGACGCTGATTTAATGCCAACCGCTAAATTCAAAAAATCAAACTTGTTGAGATACAATGCCAGAATCTCTTCCTTGGTATAGTACTTTTCTAAACGGGTTGCAATAATCCACTCTTTGAACTTCCTAACGATTAATGCAGGTTTACTTAGCTTTTCACGCGGAAACATCATTTTGGCTAATTGCTGGGTGATGGTGCTTCCTCCACCCTTTCCGCCGGTGAACACACCAAAAAACGATCGGCCTAAAGCTTTTACATCCACGCCGCTGTGTTCATAAAATCGGGCGTCCTCAGTGGCAATGAGGGCCTCAACAATATCTTTATCCAGGTCCTTAAAATCAACGTTTACCCGATTCTCACTATAGTACTTGCCTATAATTTTCATGTCACCACTGTAAACAATAGTGGCCAAATTGTTTTTAGGGTTTACCAATTCATGCACATCGGGCAGTGGACCAAAGGCTTCCAGGCCAACCAATGCAAGTACAAGAAAAATACAAAGAACCGGCCCCAGTAAAATAAGCCAGAGCCAGATGAGGTAGTTGGAATTTTTATTCTTCACACGATTAAAGGCTTAAAAATAATAAAATCCGCGAAACCCCTGTCAAAACTTAAGAAAAACTCCTACACAAGTTGAAGTCAATTTTGTATTCTTGCACATGAATGATCTTATACTGTTGCATGGAGCATTAGGTTCGGCCGAAGATATGCAAATGCTCACGCCACATTTGCAATATCCCCACCTCAACTTACATTCACTTACCTTTAGTGGTCATGGACAAAGGGATTGCAACGGCGCTTTCGGTATTGAGGCCTTCAGCGATGAACTAATCGCATTTGTATCAGCAAAGCAGCTTACCCAACCTTTTGTGTTCGGCTACAGCATGGGCGGCTATGTGGCGCTGAATGCGGCGCTGAAACACACACATCTTTTTTCGGGAATCATCACCTTGGGAACAAAATTTGACTGGTCAAATGACTTTACCACGAGGGAAACCGCTAAACTAAAGCAGGACGTTTTGCTTGAGAAAGCACCTGCCTTTGTTGCCTCTCTGCTGCAAAAACATGGCCGCGGATGGCCGCAATTATTAAGCCTTACCTCCGAAATGCTCCACACAATTCAACTAACACACCGTGAGTTTATTGCTAAACTGCCTCAACTTAGCTTACCAATAAACATTGGCAGAGCAGCACTTGACAAAATGGTAACAAAAGAAGAATGTTTCTGGATACTACAAACACTAACAAACGCTTCGTATTTTGAGCTTGCTGAAAGTTCACATGGTTTTGAAACCATCAACCACGCTGCCATGGCACAACATTTGCTTGAGTTTATCGCTCATCACTCCCCTAACGCAAAACCAGCAAACGATTCGCATCAAGTTTAATAAATATGAACAACAGGATGGTGAACGACCAAAGGGAAGAACCACCATAACTAAAAAACGGTAGCGGGATGCCAATCACGGGCATCAAGCCAATAGTCATGCCAATGTTAACAGCCACATGAAAAAACAGTATGGCTGAAACGCCATAACCGTAAATCCGGCTGAAGTCGGAACGTTGTCGTTCGGCAAGCAAAATTAAACGAAGTATGAGCAACAACTCAAGGAACACAACCACTGTACTGCCTACAAAACCCCATTCTTCACCAACCGTACAAAAAATAAAATCCGTATCCTGTTCAGGCACAAAATCGTACTTGGTTTGAGTGCCTTGTAAATACCCTTTACCACTAAATCCCCCACTCCCAATTGCAATCATGGCCTGATTAACATTGTAACCTTCTTTTTTCATGTTCACTTCACCCCGTCCAAGAAGCACGTCTATCCTTACTTTTTGATGTGCTTCCAGGTTGTTGTATGCGTAATTGGTACCCAATACAACAGAAGCAGCTAATAAATACACGGCTATAACAGCGATCACATTGCCACGCGTGCGTTTCACAAACAACAGCACCGATGCAGCCATTGCAGCCAAAACAATAAGCAAACCATAGATTTGACTAAAGGCAAGAGACAACACAAACAATATGGTGACCATGATACCAAAAATAATAAACCCAACATTCAAGCCTTCTCTGTACAACACGATAATAAAAGCCAAAAACACGATGGCAAGACCGGTTTCATTCTGAAGAAGTTTTATGATAATAAGTGGAGCAACTATGATGCACAAGGCCCAAAACGTGTTACGGTAATATTTAATGATCTGTTTCAGTTTAAAGCCTATTCGATGGGTGATGCTGATGTTTTGGTTACTTAAGAACTTTGCCAGCGCGAGGTTGGCGGCAAACTTCATAAACTCGGCTGGTTGAATTCCGAATCCACCTACACCAAACCAGGATTTACTGCCTTTTATCTCCCGACCAAAAAACACTACCAAAACGTTCGATAGAAGAAGGACTCCGTAAAAGCCGTAGGCAAATGCTGTGTAAAAATTGGCATCGATTAATAGTATGGAAAAGGCGATAATGGCTGCACTAAATATCCAAAGAAGTTGTTTCCCGTATTTTTGTGTAGTATCAAAAATACTTTGATGCTCTTCGTCGTATACCGCTGCATAAATGTTCAGCCAACCCATGATCACAAGCAATACGTAGATCATCACCAGCAGACGATCTACTCCGTAAAACAAACTGTTTTGGTTTCTTCTTTGAACCATCAATGGTATTCGGTTGTAATGAGGTTTTTGCCACGAATTAGATCCACTTCCATCATTCTCTTCTCCAACTCAGGGCGTGTAATTTTACCCGTGATGTATTTTTCAATCATCAAACTTACAATAGGGGCTGACCATACGCCTCCAAACCCGGCGTTTTCAACCAGACAGGCAATCACAATCTTGGGATTTTCGCGAGGCGCGAAGGCCATAAAAACCGCGTGTGACTTACCATGTGGGTTTTCTGCAGTACCGGTTTTTCCACATGCCACAACACCAGGCACTCTCGAGTAATAGGCCGTACCGGCATCAAAACACATTTGCATGCCATCAATCACGTTGGTGTAGGCTTCCTGATTTTGTACTGCCACGTATTTCTTTTCCGTGAACTTTTTATCAATCGATTTTTCAGTTCCAACGCCTTTTACACAATGTGGAATATAGTAAAAGCCTCTGTTGGCGATAGTGGCTACCACATTTGCCATTTGCAGGGGCACCAACAGTAACTCGGCTTGTCCAATTCCTAAAGAAACTATGGTGTTACTCCTCCAGCCGTTTTTGCCGAATATTTTATTGTAATACGGTACAGATGGTACATTACCGGGTTTATCATAGGGCAAATCGGTTCCAAGGTGAGTACCCGGACCAAAAGTCATCACAGTATTCCGCCAATGGTTATAGCCATCAACAAACACCGGGTATTTTTTTTGATCAACAATTTCTCTGAAAACATAACTGTAATAGGAATTGCACGATTGAGCAACAGAGCCAACCAAATCAACAGGTCCGTGTGGGTGGCATTTGGGCTTACCGCCCATAGGAGGATACCCTTGCGCGCAGGGAAAACTTGTGGAGCGTTTTATTACCCCGTCATTTTGGCCTATGAGCGCATCTATGAGTTTGAACGTAGAGCCCGGTGGGTACATGGCTTGAAGTGCGCGGTTAAAAAGAGGTGAGTTGGTATCGGCATACAAGCGCGAAAAATTTCTGGCCCGTTCTTTTCCTCCAACAAGTAAATTAGGGTCGTAAGTTGGAGCTGAAATAATGCACAAAATTTCTCCAGTTGATGGTTCTATGGCAACGAGTGCTCCTTTTTTGCCTCGCATTAGTTTTTCTCCATACTCCTGCAAATCCCTGTCGATGGTGCAATACAAGGGTTTACCCTGAATGGCCATGGTATCATATTTGCCATCCATGTATTTGCCAATAATTTTGTTGTGCACATCCGTGATGGCAATCTGTACGCCCTTTTTTCCTCTCAGCGCCTCTTCATAACTTCTCTCAATGCCGCTCATTCCAATGTAATCTCCCTCTTTGTAATAAGGGTCCTTTTCGGTTTTGGCTTTGCTCACCTCGCTCACATAACCCAACAAATGGGCAGCCACAGGTTTTGGGTATTTTCTAACGGCGCGTTTTTGTACAAAAAACCCTTTGAATCGGTACATTTTCTCTTGAAGGGCAGCGTATGTTTCTGCCGACATTTGTTTTTCAAATACACTTTGTTTTCGGGGGGAGTTAGGTGCCTGACAAGCCTTTTTCATGCGTTTCAGGTACTCTTCTTTGGTAATTTGCAAGGTTTCACACAACGATAAAGTATCACAACCCTTAGCCTCACGAGGGATCACCAACAGGTCATAAGAAGGTTCATTGTACACCAGTATTTTGCCATTGCGGTCGTAGATATACCCCCTCATTGGGTATTCTGTTTGGTAACGAAACGCGTTGTTTTGCGCATCGAGTTTGTACTTATCGTTGATTACCTGAATGTAAAATAACCTGAGTACATAGATAAAGGCAATGAGAATAAAAAAGCCCCCGATAAAATACTTACGTCCGCTTAATGAGGCATTGTTACTCATTTGCGAGAAGCGTTAGAGATAAATATAACTTGTAAGGCATAACAGATACCAAACGTGCCTAAACTACTCAGGATAACTCTGAACAAGGTGGCAAAAAATTCGCTGAATCGAAAAATCTCCAGATAAAATACGGCCAGATGATGAAGAAGAATCAAGGTGCCTGCATACCTGATGAACCATTCCATGCCCATGTCCTGTACCACCGGTCCCACACCAATATCATACCCATCGCGGGGGGCAATGTACTTCAACACGTATGGCCGTACAAATCCAATCAAGGTGCAGGCTGAAGTGTGAATGCCTGAAGAATCGTAGAAAAAATCAACCACTACCCCTAACAAAAATGAGGCAAACAACACCAGGTGTTTATTGGTTTCGAAAGGAAGCATCAGCACAAACAACACATAGGGAAATAAAATAATGTATGCGCCCAGGTTGATGTTTTGCACAATAATAACCTGCAGCAAGATCAGTAAGACAAATCTTACACTATTTCGAATGATATCAATTGTCACCTGGCTGTTGGGTTTTTAATTCAAGTGAGTCGCGTTCCTGCTTGAATTTATTTCGAATAACATACACATGATTTACTTTTTTCAGGTCGGCGTTTAGTTTTACCCTTACGGTATAAAAGGCTTCGTTTTTTCGTCGTTCAAAACTCACTACGGTTCCTACTATGATGCCTTCGGGAAAAATGCCCGACAACTCACTGGTCATAACGGTATCGCCCGCCCTTATTCTGGCATGTGTTGGAATATCGGTTAAGTTACAGTGCCGGTAATCTTCCCCATCCCAAACCAAAGGACCAAAACTACCATCGCGTTTCAGCTGGCAGTTCACCCTGAGGTCTTTGTGCAATAAACTCATTACACTGGCAAAGTTGCCCGACACATCGGTTACAATTCCCACTACACCATTGCTGCTCACCACGCCCATGTCGCGTTTAACACCCATGTCTTCACCCACATTTAAGGTCAGGTAATTTCTGCGTTTGTTAACTGAGGAGTTCACTACTTTGGATGCGATATAAGAGTATTGCTGGCGGTAAAGGGTGTCGCGTATCTTGTATACTTTCAAAGGCAAAACGTAGAGGTTGGATTTTAAGGAATTCCTGAGTACCACGTTTTCATTCGCCAGCCTTTCGTTTTCTTCTCTCAGATTAAAATATTCTTTCGCGTTTGCCGATACCTGATATATGCCGGCAATCATTTTGTTTGACGAATTGAGAATGTTGGACCCCTGATACCCGCCTTTCTGCACCATCAGCCAGAATGCAATGAGTTGAAGGAATAAAAAGAAGAAGATAAAATTATGGCGAACAATAAAGGTGAATAAGTTCCTCATGCTTTGAATCTATTGCCTTGGTGCATCTTCTTTTATTCGCGCAAAAGTTAACATTGACGGTTCTCCACTCACCGATTGTGTTGATGAGTTTCCTTATTTGATCAGGAATGGGAATTTGTGTACGTTTTTCAATGCAATGCCCGTGCCTCTAGCTACCGCACGCAAAGGGTCTTCGCACACATGCACAGGTAGTTTGGTTTTTGATGAGATCCTTTTATCAAGACCCCGCAACAAAGAACCTCCACCCGCCATGTATATTCCCTTACGGTAAATATCCGCAGCCAATTCGGGAGGTGTCATTTCCAAAGCGTTGAGTATGGCCTCTTCTATTTTCGAAATCGATTTATCCAAACAATGTGCTATCTCAACATAAGAAATGTACACCTCTTTTGGAATACCGCTCATTAAATCGCGGCCCTGAACAGCAAAGTCTGGCGGAGGGTTGTCAATCTCTGTCATGGCAGCGCCCACTTCAATTTTTACTTTCTCGGCACTTCGCTCTCCAATTAAAATGTTGTGTTGACGGCGCATGTACTCTTCGATGTTGGCATTAAAGTCGTCGCCTGCTATACGTATGGATTTATCACACACAATGCCTCCCAAAGCAATTACCGCAATTTCAGAAGTCCCACCACCAATGTCAATGATCATGTTACCCATAGGCTCTTCTACATCAATACCCATACCAATTGCTGCAGCCATAGGTTCGTGAATCATATACACTTCTTTGGCGCCGGCGTGTTCAGCACTGTCGCGTACCGCGCGCTTTTCCACCTCTGTGATGCCACTGGGAATACATATTACCATTCTCAGGGAGGGTTTAAAAAAACGACTGCCGGAATTGATCATTTTGATCATGCCTTTGATCATCTCCTCAGCGGCCTGGAAGTCGGCGATCACACCGTCTTTCAGCGGACGTATGGTTTTAATGTTCTCGTGAGTTTTCCCATGCATCATTTGTGCCATACGACCCACAGCAATTATTTTTCCATTCGTGCGATCCATCGCCACTATGCTTGGTTCATCTACCACCACTTTGTCATTGTGAATAATGATAGTGTTCGCAGTACCAAGGTCAATCGCTATATCCTGAGTTAAAAAATCAAATAATGCCATACGCTAATAAGGGAATAAGATGGTAAAGTTAGAAAAATAGGCCATTGGAGGGCACTAGTTGAAGGGCTGGCAGGACAAAGATTTTAAAATATTTCAACACTCAATAACCGAGTATCTTGAGCATGCTTTTGTAGCTCTGTTCCTTCGCAAACAATCGTGTGGTAAATTCTCCGTCTTCGTTTCTATCTATCAACACGTGTTTAGGCGCGGGAATCAGGCAATGCTGGGTGCCGCCGTAACCGCTCAAAGCCTCCTGGTAAGCGCCGGTGTGGAAAAAACCGATGTACAAGGGTTCCTTCTGGTTCTTTTCCACCTTGGGCAAAAATACCTGATTGGTATGGGCCTCTGTGTTATAATAATCCATGCTGTCGCAGGTTAAACCCCCTAAGTTAACAGGGATGTAAGGTTGATCCCATTGGTTAATGGCCAGCAATATAAACCGCTGATTGATGCCCCAGGTATCGGGTAAGGTGGTGATAAAAGAACTATCAATCATGTACCAGGTTTCACGGTCGTTTTGTTGTTTTTGGTCAATAACCGAATACAGGGTAGCCCCGCTTTCACCTACAGTAAACGAACCAAACTCGGTAAAAATATTGGGCTCCGCAATCTCATTCTGAATACAAAACATTTTGATTTGCGCCACAATTTCTTCTATCATGTATTCATAATCATAATCAAAGCCCAATGAAGTGCGAATAGGCATGCCCCCGCCAATGTTCAGAGAATCCAATTCAGGACAAACAGCCTTTAACTCCTTGTAAATGTTCAGACATTTGTTGAGCTCCGTCCAATAGTAAATCGTGTCCTTAATACCGGTATTGATAAAAAAGTGCAGCAACTTGAGTTTGAACTTGGGATTGGGTTTGATTTTATCATTATACAAATTCATGATTTCGCTGTTGCGAATACCCAATCGCGAAGTGTAAAACGCAAACGAAGGCTCCTCCTCTGTACTGATGCGTATACCTAAATTTACGGTCTCGGCCTTAGCGTGTTTTTTGTAATACTCAATTTCTTCAAGGTGATCCAAAACCGGTATTACATTGAACCCGTCATTAATTAACTCGCAGATGTTTTGTTTGTAAAGGTTACGTTTGTACCCGTTACAAATAATATAAGTATCTTTGCTCAAGGCCTTTTTTTGGTACTGCTCTTTGAGAATCTGAATATCAAACGCTGAGGATGTTTCTATATGTACCTCATTTTTAAGCACTTCATCCAATACAAAACTGAAGTGTGAGCTTTTGGTACAATAACAATACACATACTTGCCCTGATAATCCACCTTTGCCATGGCCACATGAAACAAACGTTTGGCTTTTTGAATTTGAGAGGAAATTTTAGGTAAGTAGCTGATTCTTAATGGAGTACCGTATTGTTTAATGACGTCCATTAAAGGTATTTCGTTGAAATACAGCTCGTTATCCTTCACATCGAAGCCCTCGATGGGGAAACTGAAAGTTTGATTGATCAGATTTGAATAGCTAATGTCCATTGGCCTAATGTAAGTGAGTTACTTTATCAGTTTTTTAGTTAAGTAAGTGCGTTGGATTAAACAAAAGTAGAACAAATTATTAAGTATACAGCTAAGTCTTATGATAAAACCCATTAAAATAGTTGAAGTTAAAAGCGAAATAGGTGCAGGTACCCGTGGGGCAAGTATGGGGGTCGACGCTATTAAGATTGCTGCCCTGGATTTTGGAAGTCCCTTTTTCAAACGCTTTAAATCTGTAGAGGTACCCAACGAAAACAACCTGCTGCTTGAGCCTGTTGTGCACGATTACGCTAAACGTATCAAAGGCATATTTAATTTGAACGACCGCCTTAGCAAGGAAATTCAAAAAACCCTGAAGGCCGATAACATTCCCATTGTTCTAGCCGGGGATCACAGTTCAGCCCTGGGTACCATAAGCGGTATACGTATGGCCTACCCTGAAAAGCGCCTCGGGGTAATTTGGATTGATGCGCATGCCGACCTCCACAGTCCCTACACTACCCCTAGTGGTAACATGCACGGCATGACGCTTTGTTGTGTGTTGGGGGAAGATAACCGCGAAAGGCAGCAAAACAAACCCGATGATGAAACGGTGGAATATTGGGAAAAATTAAAAAACCTGGGTGGCATTTGCCCTAAAATCAATTACAGCGATTTGGTGTTTATTGCCCTGCGTGATTTTGAAGCCCCCGAAGAATACCTCATCAAAAAAAACAAGGTAAGAGTCTTTAATTTGCAGGAGATCCGCAAAAAAGCCGTGGAGCGCGTGGCCATTGAAGCTTTGAACTACTTAGAACAATGCGATTTGGTGTACGTGAGTTTTGATGTGGACAGCATGGATTCCCGCATCTCCAGCGGCACCGGTACCCCTGTGCCTAATGGCGTGTCAGAAAAAGAGGCCGGTAACCTGATTTATTACCTCATGCGCAGCAAAAAAATTGTGTGTTTCGAAATGGTAGAAATTAACCCAACACTCGATAAAGAAAATTTAATGGCCGAGAACGCTTTTGAAATCTTACAAAAAGCGACCAATCAATTAAGTCACGATTTTTAAAACACAACTATGGCGTTTATACACTCTGAACAAGATCAACCACTTCTCATCCTAAAACTCAACCGCCCCGACAAATTCAATTCCTTTAACCGGGAGATGGCCCTGGAACTTCAAGCGGAACTCGACAGAGCGGCATCCGACAAAAACATGCGCGCTGTTTTACTCACCGGTGAAGGCAAGGCATTTTGCGCCGGGCAAGATTTGGCCGAAGCCATCGACCCCAATGGGGTGGGCTTAAAACGTATTGTGGACGAACATTACAATCCCATTATTTTAAAATTGCGCGCTTTGAATAAGCCGGTGATTGCAGCACTCAATGGTGTGGCCGCCGGAGCAGGCGCCAACATCGCCTTGGCTTGCGACATTGTGCTGGCTGCAAAGTCCGCTTCTTTTATTCAAGCCTTCAGTAAAATTGGATTGATACCTGATAGTGGAGGCACCTATACGCTTCCCCGCATGATTGGTTTACAATTAGCCTCCGCTTTGATGATTACCGGCGATAAATTAGGTGCTGAAGAAGCCCAGCGATTTGGTTTGGTATACAAGGTGTTTGAGGATGCAGAATTTCAGGCGAAGAGCAAGGAGTTTGCCCTGGGCATTGCACAAATGCCTACCAAAGCCATTGCGCTTACCAAACAATTGCTGAACGATAGTTTTAAAAATACCCTGCCTCAGCAACTGGAAATGGAAAGCCGTATGCAGGTAGAATCAGCGAACTCATTCGATTACAAAGAAGGGGTAAACGCTTTCCTCGAAAAACGAAAAGCCCAATTTAAGGGGGAGTAATTGCTTTACCATCCACGGTTGTCAACTGTGGTTTTTTTTGGCGCCTAGTCGCGCTTTCCACTTCAAGCCTGCTTGTACCTTGCTTTGTTTGTCGGGCTCCGGTGTCTTTTGCTTGTATTGCAAAAGCCTCCTCGCTCCCTCAAACAATACGCAATCTACTGCACAGGGCTTTACGTTTCAATCGCGGGCGCAATTCGCCACAAATAACTTCTTTCAAATAAAAAGAATTTTAATCCTCCTCTAATCTTGCTGAATTGAATTCTGCTTCACACTATAGCTAAAAATTAATGTGTAAACTGTGGCTCAACTTCGTGATACCGCGCCCGGGATGCGAAAGGTTTAGCTCTTTTGCACCAAGCGACTTTAGGAGTCTTGGTGCAAAAAGCCGAAGCGAAGCGGAGCCTGTAGCAGCCCGAAAAGGCGCCCAAAAAATATTCCAGACCTCACTTAAACCAGGAACTATACATGAGGTAGTTATTGGCAATGCGGTCAATCTCCCCGTGAATCAATTCCTCTGAAATGTCCTTCACCTTTTTGGCAGGCACACCGGCATAAATACAACCGCTGGGTACCTTGGTGCCTTCGGTAAGCACTGCCCCCGCCGCAATAATGGTGTTGCTGCCTATCTCACAATTGTCCATCACAATAGCACCCATGCCAATTAACACATTGTCGTGCACCGTGCAGCCATGCACAATGGCATTATGACCAACAGACACATTATTGCCCAATACCACTTTAGTTTTCTGATAAGTGCAATGCAGCACCGCCCCATCCTGAATATTCACTTTGTTACCTATACGAATGCTGTTCACATCACCGCGAACCACGGCATTAAACCACACGCTGCACTCATCGCCCATTTCCACATCACCCACCACCGTGGCATTGGGTGCTAAAAAACAATTGTTTCCCATTTTTGGTGAAACACCTTTCACCGGTAAAATCAGTGCCATATTTACTTTCGTTTGTTCAATTATAATCCCGGAAGAATCCCGCCAGCGGCTTTTTTCATTTCTTCTTCAAAAACTTTGTCGGCCTGAGCTACAGCTTTGTTAAAGGTAAGCAGCAATTGTTCCTCCAACACCCTGGTGTCGCCGTGTTGTAAGCCCGGGGCAATTTGCAAATTCAAAAGTTTGCGATTGCCATTCATTTCCAGTTTAATGTCGCCTCCTGCGCCTTCGCTGTTAATGCGGGTATGCTCCAAAACCTGTTTTACTTCTTCGGCCTTTTCTTTCATCTCTTTGATGCGGGCCATCATGTCGCCTAATTTTCCAAACATACTTATGGTGTGTTTACATTAATTTGTCCCTCGGTGATTTGAAAAAACTCCTGACCTGTAGTGTCGGTTGTACAGGAAAAACTGGCGGCCAGTTTGTTGATGCTTCCGTTAGCTGAGGTATCAATGTTTGTAATGGTGAGACTGCCCCTGCCCCTGAAATAGGTGTTGTTTTTTTGGTAATTGAACGAGGGGTCGCCAAACTTTATCAAGCTATACGTACCAGGTGGTGGAAAGGCATTAAAATTAAATATAAACCGATCTCCGTTAGTGCCAATGGCAAAGTTTACACCATAAAGTCCACCCGACAAATATGAAGAATAACAGGTGTTGCAAGTGTAGTCGGAACCGTTAATCTTCACCTTAAGTTGAACCTTTGCAGGTGTTGGACTCGGGGCCGGACTTGGTGCCGCTTCCTCCTCTTTCTTGCAAGAAGTGAGCAGAAGACATAAACTAAACAGAACAACAACTTGTAAGTTATGTCCGTTTGAAAGCGCATTTGCAATGCCTTTGTATTTCCGTTTTTCTGTTGTGAGGTTGAATGGTTTCCTTTTCATGCCTTGGGAACAGCTACTCGTTAAAATTTATGACCCCTTCTGTAACTTGGTAAAATTTATTGCTAATTGTATCGGTTCTAAAACTGAATGTTGCTTTCATTTTTTTTATTTCCCCATAACCATTGGTATCCGATTCAGTAACATGGAGGCTGCCTGTAACTGCTGTATAATAAGTGCCCTGCCTGCTGAACTGAAAGGTGACCTCATTCGCCGACCACGACGGTTTAACAAACGGATAGGTACCAGGCAATGGCCGCATCGAAAAATTAAGAAGTATGGGATCGCTTGAGCTGGGCAGATTAAAAGTGATACCCCTGAGGATGCCGCTTCTGTAGGCATAGGAACAATTGTTGCAACTCGAAAGCACCGAATCCAACTTTAAAGAAATGTCGGGTACCGTTGGGGCAGGCGCCGGGGCTGGGTTAGGGGCTGGTTCTTCCTCCTTTTTACAAGCCATCAGGCCAAACAACAAACACGTAAGTACAAGTTTTTTATTCATCGTTTTAGTTCATTAGGTATTAAACAAACAGGAATGGCTTCCATCTTATGCCGGTTAGCCTTGTGTCGCCTGGTATAAATCTCAAGCACCTGTTTTTGCCGGCCATTTAATTCCTCTTTACTGCCTGAATTGGTATACTCCATAGCCCATTCCAGTTCAGGATAAGACGCCCCTATCTCATCTTCATCACTCCTCCCATCCTCAAACAAACCATCTGTAGGCTTGGCGTTTTGAATACCGCTTACAATGTTGAGTTTTTTTGCCAATTCAAAAACTTCGGTTTTTGTTAGGTCGGCGATAGGGCTCAGGTCTACGCCACCATCTCCGTATTTGGTAAAAAAACCAATGCCAAAATCTTCGATTTTATTCCCGGTGCCGGCTACCAGTAGTTTGTGGTGAGTGGCAAAGGCATACAAGGTGAGCATGCGCAGCCTGGCCCTTGTGTTGGCCATGGTGAGCTGATCCTGTATATCGTTGGGAAATTGTTTGGAAAGTACATCCAATGCAGCACTCAAATCAACCGTGTCAGATGCTACATTGGTAAACTGCGTTTTTAGCCAGGCGATGTGTTGGTTACTGAGATCAATTTGGCTGCGAAATTGGTGTATGGGCAGGTTCAGCACCACTACCTTTTTACCGGTTTTTGCGCAGAGGGTAGAGGTTACCGCGCTGTCGATGCCACCAGAAATACCAATCACAAAGCCTTGTGTGCCCGAGGTTTCGGAGTACCTGCGCAACCAGTCTACTATGTGTTCTATCACGTGTTCCGTCTTCATTTTCACTTTAGCGTGTTGGTAAAGTTAATAAATGCAGGCATGAATTTGCTGGGGCTTCGCTATTTTTGAACATGAGTCCCCGCGAACTACAGTTTCAGAGAAACTCGCAAATTCTGGCCAAATACCTTCCTGAAGCAGCGGTGCCACTGATTGCCGAATGGATAATTACCTACGACTTTAAACTCAAGATAAAAAAAGAAAGAAGCACCCGGCTTGGCGATTATACCTCTCCACGTGCAGGCATGAACCACCTCATCACCATCAATCACAACCTCAACAAATACTCCTTTTTAATCACCCTTGTGCATGAAATCGCACACCTGGTCACCTTTAATCAACACAAAAACCGGGTGAATCCGCATGGTGCAGAATGGAAGGCTAACTTTAAGCAACTCATGCAGCCTTTTTTAAGCACCGATATTTTTCCACTCGAAGTGTTTGCAGCGCTTAGAAGCTATCTCCAAAATCCGGCGGCTTCAAGTTGCTCTGATCATGCCTTACTCAAAACACTGAAATTACATGATGAGGCCAACGATACGGTACTATTGGAATACCTGCCAATTAACACCGTGTTTTTATACAATGGATCGAGGCTCTTTAAAAAGGGCGAACAAATTCGCAAGCGGTTCAAATGCATCGAGGTAAAAACCGGAAGGATTTACCTGTTTCACCCGGTAACCGAAGTGCTGCTGTTTGAGGAAGAAATGGCCTGAACACATGTGGCCCTTTGCCACAATTTTTTTTCAGAAAAACTTTCTCATTCGCCCCCTATGGCATAACTTGCAGTAAAATCAAGGGCATGAAAGTTTCCAAACTGGCTGAAAACATTATTGGTTCAGAAATTATAAAACTTGCGGGTGAAGTCAATGAAAAAATCAAGCGTGGTGAGAAGATTTACAATTTCACCATTGGTGATTTTAATCCAAAGGAATTTCCTATTCCTGAAGAACTGAAACAGTATATACTCGAAGCGTATCAAAATAACCAAACCAATTATCCATCTGCCGATGGCATGCCCGAATTGCGGCAAGCTGTAAGTCAATTGCTCAAGGAACGTGGCGGTTTAAGCTATACCCCCGATGAAATTCTGATTGCCGGGGGTGCCAGGCCCATTATTTACAGCATTTTCAGAACCCTTGTCGATCCTGAGGACAGCGTCATCTTTGCCACGCCCTCCTGGAACAACAACCATTACACCTATTTGCATTCAGGTAAGGCCCTGGTAATTGAAACACATCCTGAAACCAATTTTATGCCAAGAGCTGAAGATATTCGTCCATTTGTTTCAGTGGCAAGTTTGTTGGCTTTGTGTTCTCCGCAAAATCCTACGGGCACTGCCTTTACCAAAAAAGACCTGAGCGAAATTTGTCAATTGGTACTGGAAGAAAACAACAAACGTGGCGCTAATCAAAAACCCCTGTATCTGATGTACGATCAAATTTACTGGGCTTTAACGCAAGAAGGCATACAGCATTACGATCCAGTTTCGCTCTTCCCTGAAATGAAAGCGTATACTATCTACGTGGACGGAATTTCCAAATCACTTTCGGCCACAGGGGTTCGCGTGGGCTGGAGCATGGGTCCCAAACCCATCATCGACAAAATGAAATCCATACTCTCACACGTGGGAGCCTGGGCCCCAAAAGCCGAACAACTGGCAACTGCACGCTACCTCAATAACCTGCAGGCTTACGATCGTTTTGTTGCACAGCAAAACGAAAAAATAAAATTGCGTTTGCAAGGTTTTTACGAAGGGTTCATGAAGTTAAAACAAGAGGGTTTTGCTGTGGATGCGGTAAGTCCGCAGGCTGCCATTTACCTCACGGTGTGTTTTAATTTGCAGGGTAAAAAAACAGCGGATGGAAAAACCCTGAACAACACCAAAGAAGTCACAGCCTTTTTGTTAAATGAAGCTAAGCTGGCCATTGTTCCCTTTTATGCATTTGGCACTTCGGAAGAATCTACCTGGTATCGGCTTTCGGTTGGCACTTGTTCATTGAAGGAAATTCCTGAAGTGTTTCAGCAACTCCGGGAAGCATTGCTTCAACTCCGTTAGAAGACAATAAAAAAGGCCGTTAACTAGTTAACGGCCTTTTTAGTTTTATAAAACAACTTACTCGATGATGAGTTTTTTGGTGCTGCTTACACCATCAATAGTAATTTTCACCATGTAAACACCTTTCTCAATTCCATTCAAATCAAGGTAAATTTGATTTTCTCCAATCACACCCTCGGCGTTAAAGGCTTTCACTGCCTGGCCCATTAAATTATACACCACAATTCCCATTGCGTTGTTGTTTTTTAATTCAATGGCGAGTGTTGCTCCACCGGCATTTGTCGGGTTAGGATACAACATGCTGTTGTTGAGGCTGGAAACTGAAGACTCACTTATTCCGTCAACAAAGTTGCCTAAATAGAATGAAAGCTCAGCTGTGTTAAACCAGTGGCTATTGGTCACCAATTGGGTATAACCCGGGCTGTTGGTAATAGTAAAAGGTAATTTAGTTACAACTGCGGTATAAGTTGCAGCAGCAACGGTTGTTTGAGCACCGGTGCGTGGAGCCATATAGTGGAAAAACGCTTTGCTCGCCACATTAGGATTCACATTGGCGCCAGGGCTGCTCACATTGTGCTCCTGAGGGTAAATGGTGTCGAGGTCAACAGAGTAAGCCCTTACTTTAATGTTAGGCAATACATTCCATTTTTTAGCACCACTGGTAAAGTTGGTGTCTGATTCGGTCCATGAATAGTAAATGAATTTACCATCTGGTGTGCGGCTCAATTGCAAACGGGCATCAAGGCGTGGTTTATCAGCACCATTCAAGTCCCAAGGGTTTTCGTTGAAACCATTACCGGTTGACAGGCCTGCAGCGCCTTCGGTTGACATAGAGTCAACAGTTAGGTAAGACCATCCGCTGGTACCATCGGTCATAAAGTCATACAAATACGGTCTTAACCCTGGTATGTGTAACCACCTGTATCCATCTGCTCCATACTGTCCGTAATAGTTAAGTGAATCGGGATGTTCGCTGTAGTGGCCGATAGGAACTGAGAACAAGTGCAGTTTATTGTTAGCATCCACAGCCATATCAATACCTTCTAACCAGGTAAAATTAGGTACTTCCAAAGTGGAGGTATTCACAGAAGTAATGTTGTGTCTAACCTTGCTAAAAGTAGCACTGTTAAAGTCGATGCTTGGAATTAAAGCCCAAGAAGCACCGCTGTTAGTGGTTTTCCATACCATTGGTTGTAAACCCTGATTGGAACCTGTTGCACCGGTTTTTTGACCCATTACCGCTACGTAACCTACAGTACCGGCTTCGTTCCAGGCCATTACCGGGCGCGATACCCAGTTGTCGGTACCGTCAGAAGCGATAGTAGAAGGAGGATTGAAATTGGTTCCGGAATAGGAAAATACACCAGAGTTAAAAGTTCCGGTTACCATTACAATAGCAGAATCTGCTCCGGCATTGTCATCGGTAACTCCACCCAAGGCACGTACTTTACCATCGTCGGTAGAGCTAAAAGCGTAAGCCGCAAAATCCACACGCCCAACGTTAGGATTCGGAGCTGTGATGTCCATCCATTGCTGAGCATTTGGTGCCGTGCTGGCCACGTTGTTAAAGCTGTTCAGTTGTTTGCTGGCAAAAAAGTTGCCTGGCCATCCACCGGCTGCTGCAGTGGTTGGACCATGTCCTACCACATAGGCGGCTGATAAGGAACCATTGCCAGGAGGATTATAAATACCACCACCCGGGTAACGACCCCAATTGTTGTCGTCGTTCCAGATCAAAGTACTATCCCAGGTATTGCCCCAGTCGCTGCTGATAGATGCAATCATCAACCCACTTGCTGCAGAGGCGGCCGGAGCCGGGCTGGCAACATACGAAGTTGGCTTGCGGTGAATAAACGAAACCGCATTCAGCTCGTTGTTGTAATGCAAGGGTTTGCAATAGCTAATCAACACACCGTAAATGTTTGGTGAGGTTGAGAAATTACTCCAACCATTGATCAGAGCCGTTTTTGAAGCGGGATTGACATTGGTTTGAGGTTTGGCTTGATTGCTCGGAGCCACTGTTCCCTCATCCATTTTAATTTTTAGAAGTTGCTTGGTGTTCTCTTTTCCGGTTGCCTGGGGTTTAACCTGGGCACTTTGAGGAAAAACACTCAGCGCTGCACAAATGGCAGATGTTAATAGTAATTCTCTTTTCATGTTTGTGAGTTATTAATTCTTAATGCTAAAGTTAAGGAATTATTTTCTGAATCCCTTTCTACTTTGCCATTTGAATTGAAAAAAAACCGCTTAAAACCGCTAATTTCCCTTCAGCCTAATTGCATTAGAGTAGATTGAGGTACACATTTTAAGCAGTTGGCATTCTGTTTTATTGTACCTGTGTGTTAAAAAACAGCCTTTGTCGAAAATAAAAAAACCGCCCCAAATCCCGAGGCTTCGGGATGGGGCGGCTTTTAGTATTGCAGAAAAACTGGTTATTCGATAATCAGCTTTTTTGTGCTGTGTAAATTACCTGATTTAATGTTTACCATGTAAACACCGGCAGTGATACCGTTAAGGTCAAGTGCAATTGTGTTTTCTCCTACATTGGCTTCAGCAGTAATAGTTTTTACTGATTGACCAACGATGTTGAAAATTTCAACCACAACATTTTCTTTGTTGCTCAACTCAACTGTAAGCACAGCTGCGTTTTTGGCAGGATTAGGGAAAATCACGCTTCTATCAAGTTGGTTCGCGCTGTTTTCACCAATAGAGTTAGTTACAGTAGATGCACAATCGCCAAATTCATACACCAAACTGGCAGTGGTGTACCAGGTGGTATTATTGGTTAATTGCGAATACGGGTTACTGTTGGTAACTGTAAAAGGTGTTTTAACTGTCACATTCTTTGCTCCATTGGTACAAGTCACCACTGCAGCAGTACCTGTGGTTGGAGACATGTAGTGCAAAGTTGCTCTGGTAATAACTTCGGTATTAGGTGCACCAACTGATGCAGGATATTGCGTAACGTTTTGCTCGGTTGAAGCAACCTGGTACATATTGGTTCCAGATCCGATGCTCATCAAACGGGATTTGATATCCGGAAGGTTGTTCCATTTTTTAGCAGAGCTGGTGAAGTTGGTGTCTGATTCCACCCAGGAAAAGGTGATGTATTGTCCATCAGGTGTGCGACCCATTTGAATACGTGAATCGATTTCAACTTTGGCGCTGCCTGTGCCTGTTGGATCCCATGGGTTATCGTTGTAACCATCACCTGTAGGTTGTGAGCTAGGCCCTTCGCTTGACATAGAGTCAACAATTACTACATTCCAGGCTGCTGCACCATCGCCAATAAAATCATACAGATAAGGACGGTTGCCAGGTGTGTGACCCCAGTTGTAGCTTTCTCCGCCATTGGTAAATTGACCAATAAAGCCAAGTGAGTCATCATTTGAACTGAAGGTGCTCATCAGGGTGGTACCAATGTGTAGTTTGTTATTTGCGTCAACCACGATATCGTAGTCACCGAATACCGCAGGAATAGCCAAAGTTGGATTAGAAGCAGTGGTGGCAATGTGCTGAAGCACAACTGTCATGGTAGGAGCATTAAAATCGATGCCATTGGCTAAAGCCCAGCTGGCACCTGAATTGGTAGTTTTGAAAATTACCGGTTGAAATCCACGGTTAGATCCGGTAGCGCTGTTCAAGGCTCCGGTCATAACAGCGTAACCAACTGTTCCTGATTCGTTCCAGGCCATTTGCACAGCAGAAAAGGATTGTTTTCCGCCAGCTCCGTCCAATACAAAATTCGGAATCAAGGTATCGCTGGTCCAGGTGAAAGTACCTGCATTGAAAGTGCCTTTAATAACGGCTAAACCGCGTGTGGCACCAAGCGTGGTAGGATCATCTTCCATGAGTGCAAGTGAACGCACGATACCATCGTCGGTTGAAGTGAAGCCATAACGTGACCAACCATGGTTGGCAATGTTAGGCGCACCAAAAGAAATAAACTGCTGAGCGCCGGGAGTTGCATCAGCTGTAGTATTATATAAGGTAGAACCTGCTGCTGCCAATTTTTTGCTGGCGTACCAGTTACCGGTGAAGGCATTGTTGGATACAGTTGGTCCGCTACCTACAACATAAGCGTTTGCAATGTTGTTGTTGCCTGGTCCTGCATAAATTGCACCCTGAGGGTAACGACCGGCTTCTACATTGGCGTACAAGCAGGTACTGTCCCAATTGGTTCCCCAGTTGGTTGTAATTTCCGCTACAATAGTTCCTGAGTTACTATCAGAAAGCGGGCTGGCTGTATAAGTAGCACTTTTACGGTGAATTACTGAAACAGCATTCACATTATCGTTGTACTGAAGCGGACGGGTTTGGCTCACCAATTGTCCATACACGTTCATCGAACCACAAAGCAAATTCCAGTTGATGCTGGAAGCACTGGTGTTGGATGTTTTTTGCGCGCTGTTGGTGTTTTGTGCCGGGTTGTTTTCAGGACCAACCAGCTTTTTCAACGTTTGTACAGCTTCTGCCTCAGTCATTTTCAGGTACTTCTCTTTTTCGAGCTTCATGTTCCTGAAACCATCAGGCCTGATCTGGTTGACCGGCGCTTGTGCAAAGGCACCCATTACTCCAAAAAGAGCAGCACCTAGTAATAATTGTCTTTTCATTTTTTTTATTTTTTGGTTTATATTAAATGCGGAAAGCAATTGTCTTTTTCCATGCCAGTGGCAAGTGAACCAAACAATTCCTGTTGTGCGCTATGTCAGCTAATTTACGATTTTTCAATTAAAACCGCGCAAATATTTTACATACAATCAAAAAAAAAGCCTTCCCGGTTAAGAGAAGGCTTCTTTTCATTGGAAATGAATTATTTTCCTTTGTTAACTGAACCAGAAAGGTCAGCACCAGCTTTGAATTTCACTACTTTTTTAGCAGCGATTTTAATTTCTTTGCCGGTTTGTGGGTTACGTCCGATACGTGCAGCACGCTTTGATACTGAGAAAGAACCAAAACCTACCAGACCAATACGATCACCTTTTTTTAATGCTTTGTGAATGCTTTCGATAGTTGCATCCAATGCACGACCTGCATCAGCTTTTGTTAATTTTGCGTTTGAAGCGATAGCGTCAACTAATTCTGCTTTGTTCATTTGTTTTTTAGTTTTAGGGTTAAACAATTAATTACAACACAAATATATATACGAAAAACCCCAATTGTCAAGTGTTTCAGTGAAAAAAGTGCTTAGATTGTTGATAAATCGGCGATTTGTTAATAACTGAGCCCCAAAACACCCTGTTATTAAGGGTTCCGAGCTGCTTTCGGCTTGTATTTAACACTATACAAGGCCTGAAGGCTTCCGGTCTTTGGGATGGCCTGCCAGCTAAAGGATACCCTAAACAAATTTTCCTTTCGCGCTGCGTTTAAATCCTTTTAAAAATGCCGCCACCGGCATGCGGTTTTTTCCTTCCTGCTGCAGTTCGAGAATTTCTATCGCTCCTCCCTCACACACTACCAGCAGTGCAGATCCGTTTTCGTCAATTAGAGTACCGTTAGTTGCTGTATAATGTCCCTGCCTGGGAACAGCTTTGTAAATCTTGATCACCGTACTGTGTCCTTCTCCATCGTCGTATTCGGTAAACGCTGCCGGATACGGGCTTAAGCCTCTGATCAAATTGTGTATCTCAGTGGCATTTGTTTGCCAGTTGATCCTGCAAGTGTCTTTATGGATCTTTGGTGCATGACTCACGTCTTCTTCACGCTGCAACTGAAAGGGCATAGCGTCTCCACTGGCTTGGTGAGCTGCAATTAACTGAACTGTTTTGAGAAGCAGCCTGGCACCTTGTTCCATCATCTCATCGTGCAATTCCCCTGCTGTGGTAGTGGCACCAATCGCAACTTCCTCCTGTAACACAATTGCCCCCGAGTCAATAGCATGTTGTAATTTAAAAGTGGTTAACCCGGTTTTACTTTCTCCATTCATGATAGCGCGGTTAATAGGTGCTGCACCTCTGTAACGGGGTAACAAAGAAGCATGTAAATTATACGTACCCAATGGTGGCAAATTCCATACCTGCTCAGGTAACATACGAAAGGCCACCACTACTTGTAAATCAGGTTGGAGTGCGGTTAAAGTCGTTAAAAACTCAGGGTCTTTCAAGTTGGTGGGTTGTAACACCCTCAAACCTTTTTCCAAAGCGAACTTTTTAACTGCCGACTCCTGAATTTTTTTACCCCGGCCGGCCGGTTTGTCGGGCGCAGTAACCACGGCCACTATGGTATAACCGTGTTCCAGCAAGATTCGCAAACTGGGCACCGCAAACTCAGGTGTGCCCATAAAAACAATTTTCATCTTTCAATATTACATAAAAAAAGCCGTCCCGATTGGCGGGACGGCTTTCTGAATAGCAGGAATAATTTATTCGATCACAATCTTCCTGGTGAATTTTTCACTCTTCGATTGTACGTTGAGGAAATAAACACCGCTAGGCTGATTTGCTACACGAACAGTTAATTTTTCAGGAGCATTTTTTGAGGTGGTGGTTTCATACACCACAGCACCCAATACATTCACCAATGTTACGTTGTAACTTTCTTTGGTGTTTGGTAACATCACACTGAATTCTTCGTTAGCAGGGTTCGGGAACACTTCCAATGCATTAGAAGAAGCACTGTTCTCAACCAAACCAACACAAGCGTCTACTGTAATGGTTTGCACAGCCTGATTGGTACCTGAAGCATTGGTTGCTTTTAAGGTAATGGTGTAAGTGCCAGGATTGGAGAACACGTACAATTTATTACCGCCTGGGGCATTCATAGAGAACACACCACTGTTTGGTACGTTAGACCAGGTGTAACTTGTTGCACCGGTAAGCGTGTTGGTAGTGGTAACAGATTCAGTGGTAATACAAGCTTGTGAAGCAATATTGAAAGATACAGAAGGTACACAGTTAGCCACATTCACCACCTGCGTTGCCTGAGCAGAACCCGAAGCGTTGCTGGCCACCAATGTAATGGTGTAAGTGCCAGGCGTGCTGATGTTGATAGATGGATTGGTAGCGTTTGGACTAGGAAGGAAATTCACTCCTGCTGCAGGATTGGCACTCCAAGAATACAATGGAGCCGGAGCACCTGTGCTGGTGTTGGATGTTGTAAAAGTGATGTTGTTACAAGGATTGGCAGCCGTAGTAAAAGTAGCTACTGGAGCATTGCAAGCCTGAACGTTAATTACCTGAGATGAACTGTTGGTGCCATTTGAGTTGGTTGCCAACAAGGTAATGGTATAGGTACCATTGGCAGTGAAGCTGATCACCGGCACACTGGCAGTTAAGCTCGAGAATGCGGCAGTGTTCGGACTTGAAGACCAAAGGTATGAAAGTGTGGCCGAACCGGTTGAGCTGTTGTTAGGAGAAACTGTAGCCGGACCAGCACCTACCAAACACAAGTCGGCAGGAAGGGTGAAGTTGGCAGTTGGGCTCAAAGTTCCGCTGAAAGCGGCACCACTGTATTTCCAGATACCACCGATAGAAGGCACTGCGTTGTCGCTGAATGAACCTGACCAACCGGTTGAAGGGTCAACGAAATCCACAGTTAAATACTGAATACCGGTGCTGCCATAATCGGTCCAGGTAGCGCCATTGTTGTTAGAGAAAGAAATGATTTGGTTGGTTTGACCCGCACCAACAGAAACGAAAGCGTTGCTACCCGGTACTGAACAAATGTCGTTGAATCCAACATTCGCAGGTACAGGGTTGATAGCTGACCAGCTCACCCCACCATTGGTAGTATTGTACATTTCAAAGGTACCATTGTTGTTCACATACGCCACCCCGTTGAGCGGAGAGGAGAAGGCAATTTCAAGGATAAATGCGGCGTTTCCAGACACTGCAGCCACGTTCCAGCTGATACCACCGTCGTTGGAATAATAAATACGGCCTTGGTTGGTTCCCCACCAGATATTGGAGGTACCGTGTTTAGTATAAACGTTAACGATACCGTATTCGTTAGCTGTTAAAGGATTTGGGATGTTGGCGCCAGGAACTTGGGTCCAGGTAGCTCCACCATTGGTAGTTCTCCAGATTTCGTATTCCCCGTTAATTGGGTCACCCTGAGCAATACCAATCAAAGGTGTTACAAAAGTGGCGAAATTACAGAAGGAAGACGCGTTGGTGAACATGTTACCATTGTTCATGTTCGACCAGGTGGTTCCACCGTTTGTGGTTTTGAAAACGGTGCCTTGAGATTGAATGGACTTGGTGTAACAAGCTACCCAGGCTGTATTAGCGTCAACACCTTCTAAACTTGCAAGCACATACGTGTTGGTATCAGGAAGGATGTTGCCGGCAGTAAACGTGGTTCCACCATTGATGGTTCTTGAGAACCAGTTGTAGTTACGGCTTGGTGCAAAACCATCATATCCTACAACCCACATTACGTTTTGATCAACTGCATCCATAAAACGGATACCAACAGAAGTATTGGTAAAAGCCGCGTTTTGGGTAATTGACCAACTCGGACTGGGGTTTTGTTGCGCCACAGCAGCACTTACTGTAATGGCAGCAAAAAGTGTGAGTAATTGTTTTTTCATTGTTCTTTCGTTTTTTAATTGGCTAAAGATAAGCTTTTTTCAGTAAGTTTCACAAGATTCTGAACAATACCGCTGCCAAAAATGTTCTACATTTGCCAAAAAATTTTTTAAATGGTTCAAACGGATATTTTGATTATTGGTGCCGGTCCTGTTGGTTTGTTTGCCATTTTCGAAGCCGGATTACTAAAAATGCGTTGTCACCTGGTGGATTATTTACCACAAGTGGGCGGACAACTTTCAGAGATTTATCCTAAAAAACCCATTTACGATATCCCCGGCTACCCTTCGGTGCTGGCTCAGGAGCTGATTGATAATCTGCTGAAACAAGCCGAACCCTTCAAGCCCGAATTTACCCTGGGCGAACGCATTGAGCAGCTCGAAAAAATTAAGGAATGCGAATTTGTTGCCACCACCAACATGGGCAAAAAAATCACGTCGAAAGTGGTGGTGATTGCCGGAGGATTGGGTTGTTTTGAACCCCGGAAACCGGAAGTAGCCGGACTCGAAAAATTTGAAAACGGCAAAGGGGTTAATTACATGATACTCGATCCTGAAAAATACCGTAACCAAAAAATGGTGATTGCCGGAGGAGGTGACAGCGCGCTCGACTGGGCCATTTTTCTCAGCGACGTGTGCAGCGAACTCACCCTGGTGCACCGCAGCGAATCGTTCAGAGGGGCTCCCGACAGCGTAAACAAAGTAATGAAGCTGGCCGAACAAGGCAAAATACAACTGTTACTCAATACCAATATTCTTGCTGTGAATGGCAAGGATAAATTGGAAGACGTAGAACTCATTCATGCCAAAACACAGGAAAAATCCCAAATCAAAACCGATCACCTCATTCCGCTGTTTGGTTTAAGTCCGAAACTCGGGCCCATCGAAAACTGGGGGCTCAATCTCGATAAAAACGCCATAGAAGTGAATACCGAAGATTACAGTACCAACATCCCGGGTATTTACGCCATTGGTGATATCAACACCTACAAAAACAAATTAAAATTGATTTTGTGCGGATTTCATGAAGCGGCTTTGATGAGCCACAGCGCCTACAAATACATGCATCCCGGAGTTAAATACACCATGAAATACACCACGGTGCAAGGTGTCAACGAATTCTAAAGCGCTCCCTTTTTGATGTCTTCCTGCCTGAGCAGTTTTGCCTGAAACCGCTGTGCCCAATAAGTAGCCAGGTATTCCTGTTCACTTTGTCCCGGCGTGGGAATTAACACCAGGTTGTTTTTGTTTAGCCCATACAGATCCATTAGGGTGCTGTAACCACTTCTGCAAATCACCCGCTCTGAGTTGGCAATCAGTTCGGCCAGGGTTTTGCCATAAGCCACAGGATACACCTCCATCCCTTTGATTGATACGCTGGATTTTTTTTCAGCGCCACGCACCAACACCATCTTTTTTGAATCCATCTCAAGGGCTTTCAACAGCTTTTCTTCCAATATACTTCTTTGCGGTTCAACACCTGAAAGCAAAATCAAGGTAGCAATCGGTTTTGTCTTATCTAAGCTTGTATATTTCTGCAAAGCACTTTGTGGACCGATGAAAAAAACCGGTAGATCTAAATCAGATGCATCACTTAATGTTCCGGATAAACGTTGTTCAGCTTGTTCATGATCCGGCACCCAAACCTCTGTAAAACGCCTGATCCGCTTCTTGTTCAGCGCATTTGCCCATTTTGAAAAAAAAGGCACTTGCAGTTTTAACTGGTGGGTGATAAAAACAGAAGGTACGGCATTTGAATAACACCCATAACGCGAGTCACTAACTACCAAATCAATCCCATGTTGTTGAATCAATCTCTCGAGTAAGGCCTTTTCTTTTTTTACAATACCAAACAATCGCGGGAGTTGTAAGAGAAGTTTTAAATACACCGGCACGTGTTTTGAATACTGAATGCCGTAAGAGGGTAACTGCACTTGTTGCAGTTGAGGAAAATGCCATTCAAAAAAGGCGGCATTTAACTCAGTGGTACCCAAGATAACCTTGTTGTGTTCGCAAAGTTGTTCAATGATCGGCACACAGCGGCTTGCGTGACCCATGCCCCAATCGAGCGGGGCAACTAAAATAACCCTGCCTCTTATGTTGTTTAGATGAGAGATCAATTTCACCGCATTATCCGGCTAATTCAGATGTGCTACTTCCATCACCTGAAGTTATGCCTCAGTAATTCAAGCACCAGCTGTTTAAAGCGGTTAAACAATACCACAACTTGCTTCAACAACCCGAAGTAAGGAGAAACTGCTTAAGCGTCGATCTTGGCGTATTTGGCGTTCTTTTCGATAAAATCCCTGCGTGGAGGCACTTCATCTCCCATGAGCATGCTGAACACCCGATCGGCTTCCGCGGCACTGTCGATGTTTACCTGACGCAAGGTTCTGGTTTCAGGATTTAAGGTAGTTTCCCAAAGTTGTATGGCGTTCATTTCTCCCAAACCTTTGTAACGCTGAACATTCACGCTGTCGGCTTTATCGCCTCCCAGCAATTTGATTTGTTCGTCGCGCTCCTGCTCATTCCAGCAATACACCTGATCCTTGCCTTTTTTCACCAAATACAAAGGTGGTGAGGCAATGTAAACGTGCCCTTTTTCAATCAACTCACGCATGTGACGGAAAAAGAAGGTGAGTATCAGGGTGGTGATATGTGAACCGTCGACATCGGCGTCGCACATGATCACAATTTTATGGTAACGTAATTTTTCGAGGTTAAGTGCGCGTTCGTCTTCTTTGGTACCACGAAACACACCCAGTGCTGTAAAAATATTTTTGATCTCCTCGTTGTCGTAAATTTTGTACTCCAGGGCTTTTTCAACGTTGAGAATTTTTCCTCTCAAAGGTAAAATCGCCTGGTAATCGCGGTTGCGACCTTGTTTGGCTGTCCCTCCTGCCGAATCCCCTTCCACCAAAAACAATTCGCAGGCATGAGGATCTCCACTCGCACAATCGGCCAGTTTACCGGGTAAACCTGAACCACTCATCACACTTTTGCGTTGAACCAGCTCACGGGCTTTGCGCGCAGCATGCCTTGCTGTGGCAGCCAGAATTACTTTATCAATAATGGCACGGGCTTGTTTGGGATGTTCTTCGAGGTAATTCTGTAAGGCTTCGCTCACTGCCTGATCAACTGCACCAATGGCTTCGTTATTGCCCAATTTGGTTTTGGTTTGGCCTTCAAACTGTGGTTCCTGTACCTTCACCGAAATCACTGCGGTAAGCCCTTCTCTGAAGTCGTCGCCGCTGATTTCAAATTTTACTTTGGAAAGCAATCCGGTTTTATCGGCGTAATTTTTTAAAGTTCTGGTAAGTCCTCTTCTGAAACCCGAAAGGTGGGTGCCGCCTTCATGCGTGTTGATGTTGTTCACATAACTTTGAATGCATTCGCTGTAAGCATTGTTGTACAACATAGCCACTTCAACCGGAATGGCGCCTTTATCGTTCTCAATGTAAATAGCTTCTTCGATGATACGTTCTTTACCATCATCAAGGTACTCCACAAATTCTTTCAATCCCCCTTCACTGTAAAACACTTCGGTATACGACTGGCCGTTTTCATCTTTGTTGCGATCATCTTCCAGTACAATACGAATACGTTTATTCAGATAGGCCAATTCGCGCATGCGGTTAGCCAGTGTGGTGTAATTGTATTCGCCGGTAATAAAAATACTCAGATCGGGCGTAAAAGTTTGTATGGTGCCTCTGTATTCGCTTTTACCGGCTTCACGAGCCGAGTACAAAGGTTTACCGCAGCTGAATTCCTGCTCCATAATTTTGCCATCGCGATGCACTTCGGTTTTCATGTGAGAGGAAAGGGCATTCACACAACTCACCCCCACACCGTGCAAACCACCTGAAACTTTGTAGGTGTCTTTATCAAATTTACCACCGGCGTGCAACACGGTCATTACCACTTCCAGAGCACTCACACCCAACTTGGGATGAATGTCTGTAGGAATTCCCCTTCCATCGTCTTTTACACGAATGGAATTGTTCTCGAGTATGGTAACGGTGATGTTTTTACAATAGCCGGCAAGTGCTTCGTCAATTGAATTGTCAACCACTTCGTACACCAGATGGTGTAATCCTTTGAATCCAATATCGCCAATATACATGGCAGGCCTTTTGCGTACCGCTTCCAGCCCTTCTAATACCTGAATGTTATCTGCTCCGTAGTTCTTTTTTTCTGCTGAAATTTCTGACATAAAATGCGTTCTCCTGTTATTTCTATTTATCCTTTAAATGTACGTAAATAATCTCGGTTGAAGGTCAAAAAACCGATGCAAATGTTACTAACAATCTGTTAAAAAACGCTCCCGAAAAAAAAGCTATTTTAGCAGAAATTTCCTATGGTTTACTCCTTTCTGGCTACCTGGATTTCCTTTATTTTTCCGGTGTTTTACAAGCGCATGCAAATTCGCAATGCGCATTGGCTGACACAAAAAACGCCGGCCATTATCGCCATCAATCATCCCAACGCTTTTGCCGACCCTGTGGGTCTGGGTTTTATCATGTACCCCACCCGTTTTTGGTACCTGGCCCGGGGCGATGTGTTTAAACCAGGTTTTATGAGCTGGATACTCGACAAAATTGGCATCATTCCCATTTACAGAATTTCGGAAGGCGGCAAGGAAGGTCTCATGAAAAACGATGCCACATACCAAAGAGTAAACGAACATTTAAAAAACAACCTGAAGGTGATTGTATTTGCCGAAGGACTATGTATTATGGAACGGCGTTTGCGCCCCATTAAAAAAGGCGTTTCACGCATGGTATTTGGCGCTTTAGAAAGTTTAGGAGAAAAAGACTTGCTGGTAATTCCTGTTGGTGTGAATTACAGCCAGCCCGATAAATTTCGCAGCGATTTGTTTTACAATGTGGGTGAACCCATTTCAGTAAAAGAATTTCTCAAGGACAAGGACAAACAATCGGCTAAAACGCAGAAAGCTTTCCTTGAGATGCTGGAACCAAAACTCAAGGCCCTCATCACCCACATCGAACAACCCGAAAACGATACCCTGGTGTTGCAGGCAGAAGAATTAAACAAACGTGAACTCATGGAAGCCCGGGGCATGGATGTGAACGACCTTGCTCAAGATTTGCAAGTGCTTCAGGAAATAACCGAAAAAATCAACTACGCTGCTTCCAAACATCCTCAAGCCCTCGAAACCTACCGCGAGGCTTCTACACAGTATTTTCAACTGCTGCAAAAGCACCGGCTCAGAGATTGGCTAATCCGTCCTAAAACCCAAAAATGGCTCACACTCCCTGTGTTGTTTTTCAGAATTATTTTATTGGCCATAGGTTTTCCTGTGTTCGCTTTTGGTTACCTCTGCAACATCGTGCCACATACTTTGAGTTTTTCTCTTACCCATAAAATTGTGAAACACCGGGAATTTTTCGCTTCCATCATTACGGTAGTGGCCGCCGTGCTGTTTACCCTGTATTACCTCTTGTTTTTTCTGCTGGCCTGGTGGTTTGTCGATAACATTTGGTTGGCCTTTTCTCTGATAGCAATGGCCATGCTCAGCGCCAGGTTCAATTTTATGTACATTCCATTTGCTTTTAAAACCTTGGGTATTTTCAGAGTGCTACAAAACCCGGAACTATACCAACAACTCAGCAGCCTTCGCCATCAACTAAAAACACAGTTTAACAAACTTTAGGTTCATACGATATCCCGATTCGGTACGTTATTTGTTTTAAAAGAGGCATGAGCCATTCGAAAATACCTTCCCTTAAAAGCAAAGGCCTCCTGCTTTTGCTGCTTGCGCTTTTTTCTTTCAAGCTACCCCATTTCGGTGTGTTTGAAACCGGGCAACTTCTTGTTTCACATGCCGAAGAAATGTTACCCCTTCAACACAATACCGCCTTCAAAGCAGGCGAGGTATTGACTTACCGCATGCATTACGGTTTGCTCGACGCCGGAGAAGCTGTACTCGAAGTAAAACCGGATTTAAAAACCTTTGGTGAAAGAAAAGTGTACCATATTGTTGGTAATGGCTACACCACCGGAACCACCGATTGGTTTTTTAAAGTGCGCGACCGTTACGAAACCTATTTAGACAAAGATGCTCTCTTGCCCTGGTACTTTGTTCGCCGGGTTGACGAAGGAGGCTTTAAATTCAGCCAGGATTACGTTTTCGACCATTTTAGCAACAAGGTGAACGTGGGTAATAACCAAAAAGTAGATGTACCTCCGGGTGTTCAGGACATGGTGAGCGCCTTTTATGCCGCCAGAAACCTCGATTTGGGCAAAGCCAAAGAAGGGGATGTGTTTAGCTTAACCTGTTTTATGGACAAAGAACTCTGGCCTTTAAAAATACAATTTATTCGCCGCGAAGTCATTAACACCGATCTGGGAAAAGTGCACAGTTTGTTGTTCAGACCCATTGTGCAAAAAGGGCGGGTGTTTAAACAGAACGATGACCTGAGTGTGTGGATCAGCGACGACAACAACCACATTCCTTTACGGGTAGAAGCCAAAATCCTGATTGGGAGTGTAAAGATGGATCTCAGCGCTTGCAAAAACCTGGTGAATCCCTTGAGGATGGCAAACTAAGTTCCCTTACAAGCTTCTCTTCAATAATTTGGGCGCCTCCCGATAACTATCGGGATCGCGTCTGCCTGGCCGGTCAGCAGGCTTGCGTTTATTTTTGCGCCTATTTGTGTTTCCGATTGCGCAAAATTTTACCTCGCTTGAATTTTCAGGTAAAATTAAGAGCGCGTGGAAGGATCGAAACGCCTTGAATTTTACGCCACTTTGTTTCAAGACAAAGTGGCAAAAAAATTTCGTCCGTTCATTTCTCTTGAAAGGGGCAAACACCCGGTGGGTGTTTGAGCCGGCTAGTGGGGAGGTATTTTTTTTATGTTCTTTTGCCTTGATGCATCGACAAGCTCAGCACAAGCTTCAAAGAATCAAAAAATCAAGACGCAGCGATCGGTCCTCGCGCTCTTGTTTTTTCGAGGAAGACAGGCAGGGTAAAATTTCTGTGCCCATTAGGAAATAGGGAAAGGCACAGAAATTAAACGCAAGCCTGCCTGACCGGCAAGGCAAGCGCCCCTGCCGTCTTACTAACGAAAAAACAATTCACCCTACTCTGCTCCGCGCTGCGTCTGAGCTTGCGCGCTGGGCCAGAATTCGGAAGTTTTGCACCAAGAATACACAGAAAGTCTATTTTCAGTTTTATAGTAAGGTAATGTTCAATCAATGCAGGACATTGTTATTAAAAGCGGCCTTTGAAAAATTTGCCTAGAAAACAAGGAGGGCTTGAAGGCCTTGCGATGAAAGCACAAGCTTAGCACACAATGGTGGTAAAGGTTTGCTTTCGAGCAGCTGGTGCGTAGAAGGTTTGCTGTCCTGAGCCCGGTAGGGCTTCAGGACATGATCAAACCTTCGGCTCAAGCCCTCCGCTGGTTTCTGCAAATTTTTCAGAAGCCTTGATTTCTTTGGTTCTTTCTGCATCAAGGCAGAAAGAACGATATACATTTTGCCCCTTAGTTTTAAAACAAACCAAACTCCCTGAGCGTTCTCAAACCATCGAGAGTGTGGAACTCATTTTCCCTTTCCTAAGCCATTTTTCGAAGGTCGCTTTTCAGGAAGTGCTAGCGGTGGATTATAAGAGTATAACAAGGGACTTATATTTTTGAAAACATCGAAAGGGCTCAGCGAAGGTTTATTTGGGGGAGCGAAGGCAAAGGCGTTTCGCCGGGCTGGCGAGAGAGTGAATTAGTTTTTCCTAGAAAATTAAGAGCGCGCGGAAGGATCGAAACGCCTTGAATTTTGCGCCACTTTGTTTCAAGACAAAGTGGCAAAAAAATTTCGTCCGTTCTTTTCTCTTGATACAGGGCAAACACCCGGTGGGTGTTTGAGCCGGCTAGTGGGGAGGTATTTTTTTATGTTCTTTTGCCTTGATGCTTCGACAAGCTCAGCACAAGCTTCAAAGAACCAAAAAGTCAAGACGACTTATCAAAAAAAGAAAATCTACTTTTTGATTTAATTATTCTAAAGCAGTTTTATAAGGATTTGCCCGAAGCGGTAAAGGTCTTCAAACGACGTGTACAAAGGCACTGCGGCGCAGCGAATCACATTAGGTTCCCGCCAATCGGGTACCACGCCATTATCAATTAAACTTTGATACAAAGCTTTGCCATACCCATTCGCAACAATGGATAACTGACAACCTCGTCTTTCCTTAGGTGTAATGATTTGAAGGCAATTCCCTTTTTTTGCGTTAATGTCGTTTATAATAAATTCAAGGTAAGCCACCAGCGATTGGCTTTTTTCAATCAAGGCCGGCATACCGGCTTCATCAAAAATAGCTAAACTGGCCCTGCAGGCCGCCATGCTCAACACCGGGGCATTGCTCAGTTGCCAGCGCTCAGCAGTTGGTATAGGTACAAAGGTTGAATCCATTAAAAAACGGGTGGATTTATCGTGACCCCACCAGCCGGCAAACAAAGGCAAATCCAAATTTTTGTGGTGCTTTTGGTGCACAAAGGCCCCGGCCACCGAACCCGGACCGCTGTTCAGGTATTTATACGAACACCAGGCCGCAAAATCCACGTTCCAATCGTGCAGTTTCAATTCAATGTTACCTGCACCGTGCGCCAAATCAAAGCCCACCACAGCTCCCACCGCCTGTCCGGCTTTGGTGATGCCCTGCATATCAAACACCTGTCCGCTAAAATAATTCACGCCACCAATCATGATCAGGGCTAAACTGTCCTTGTGCTGTTCAATGGCTGCATAAATGTCTTCTTCGCGGATATGGTATTCCCCAGTGCGGGGTGCAATTTCTATCAGTGCGTCTTTAGGATCGTAGCCATGAAACTTTACCTGAGATTGCAGCGCGTATTGATCGCTTGGAAAAGCTTTGGCCTCACACAGAATTTTAAACCGTTTGGCAGTAGGGCGGTAAAACGATACCATCAACAAGTGCAGGTTCACGGTCAGCTGATTCATCATCACCGTTTCCTCGGGCAAAGCCCCTACTATTTTTGCCATCTTATCTGTGAGCAATTCGTGGTAAGAAAGCCAGGGGTTTTTGGCCAGAAAATGCCCTTCTACACCAAAACTGGCCCAATCGTTGAGTTCCTGTTGAAGATATTCCTTCGTGGTTTTAGGTTGAAGACCCAAAGAATTGCCCGTAAAATACACCACCGGCTCGTTGTTGTGCATGGGAAACAGAAATTGATCGCGGTAGTGTTTTAAACTATCCTTACGGTCCATTTCGCGGGCAGCATCCAATTCGTTTTTAAAGGTGGTGGTGGTAGGCATAGGGGCTATACATTGGGGATTCAAAAGTAGCAATTCAGCGCTGAAGATAAAATGCGCTGCAGCATTTGCCTTTTATTTTTTCAAGTGCTCCCATTTGCTTTTAAAGGTGTAACTAAGCACGGTGGCGCGTTGTATGGCCAGATCGGCTTTTTCTCCTTTAAACAAACGGTTGACAGTAGCCACAAATGTATCTCTCCAAATATCGAAATGATGAGGCTGAATGGGCAAGTGCAGGTGTTTGTCGAATACGTTGGTTTTATAGCCTTCTTCATCCAGCAGCACCAGGCTCCAAAACGCCACAATATTGGGAACGTGGTGTTGAAAATCCAAACCGGCAAAAGCGGGTTGCATCTCTTCGATTTGCAGTAAGGCTTCGTAAAATGCCTTGATCAGCGTTTCGATATCGGCTCTGCTTGCAATGTCTCTCACGCCAACAAAGCTAAGCAATTCAGGCGGATGCTGTGAAGTAATTAGAGTTGCTCGTTTAACTCACCCGTTTGTTCGGGTTGAGGCAACAGCGTTTTTTCTGCTGAAGCCTCAAGCTTGTTTTCCGGTGAAGTTGGTAAAACAGGTACAGCAACAGAACTATGTGCGCTATCGGCAGAGCTGATAGTTTTGAGTGGTTTATCCTTTTTAGACACTGGCTTGGTGGACTGAGCTTGCGCGGGCAATGCTGTAGAACTGGCCTCCGCTGGTTCGGTAAGCGGATGTACCGGGCTGATGGAACTTAGGTTCAGTACCTGTTGGGCGGGTTTTACTGAATTGTGCTGGATCTTGGAAACATTTGCGCTGTGCCTGGCCTTTTGTAAAGCTGCAGGAATGCTGGTATTAAAATGCCGGTAAAACAGCAAAGTGGGCAAAATGATGAGGCAGGCCAGAACACCCCGTAACAGCAGTTGAGGTGGAATCATCAGAGCCAGGTGTTTTTTTTTAGGCTCAGGAAAAACGGGTTGTTGCTGCGAGAGGTACTGCTCAAATTTTTCCCAGGCCTGCTCTTTGTTAGCAGAGGAAGTGTGCAAAAGTTTGGACCTTAGTACCTCTTCGTCGATTGGATATTTGAACCCGGCTTGCATCAGTTGTTAACAGGACTCAGCTTCAGTATATGTTTGTTGAAGTTCATTTGGGCTTTTTCCAGGTTGAATTTTGCGGCTTCCTGGCTACATTCGAGCAACTCGGCGGCTTGCGCCAGGGTATACCCGTCAACCAAAACCAGGTTAAATACCAAACGCTGAGCAGGCACCAGGCTTCGCAAGGCTTCCAAAAACAATTCGGGTTGCAGTTTGGAAAAATCAGTGAAATGTTTGGCCAGTGCTGTTGTACTTTCATTTTGCCTGTCTCTCAGTGCGTCAACCGTGCTGCTCACAAAATAATCCTTGCCCAAACTTTTTACGTAGCTAACGCAGGATTTGATAAACGCTACCCTGAACATCTCATCCAGGTTAAGGTTGTTGAACTGGCTGCGTAGTGTGCCGATGCATTTGTAAAAACTGAAACAAAACATCTCTTCCGATTGCACCGCGTTTTTGGCCAAACGCGAAGAAAGTGATGAGAATTGCAGGAAATAGGTGTCGAACGCAAAACGTATGGCTTGTTTTTCGTCCTGCTTAGAAAGTTGTACCCACTCGGCGACAGACATGATTGATAAGGTTTGGCTGGTTTAACGCCTCCTGCCAATGCGAAGTTGCATTTTACCGCCAATGGCCTATAAGTGCCTATAAACCCCCGGTTTTAGCGGATTAATTTTTGCTGCGTTACCTAATTCACATGCTGAACGGTAGCTCCATCATAAAATTTGTTTTGGTTCTTACAACACTTTGTCGGGCTTTTTTTCTGAAATTTGTTACCAAGTTGTAAATCAAGCCTATCAAGGTTTTCAACCGGGAGCGGTGAATTTCCTCATGTTTAAAACTTAGGCACTGTGTTAATTCATTTATCCTAACAAGGGGAACTTTTTTGCATTTATTTGTAAACGTGATTCGTTTTTAAACCATTCATCCATCAAAATTAAACCGCATATGACAGAACCAATACTAGTAGAGAACAAAGACAGGTTTGTATTATTCCCGATCAAGTATAAGGACATCTGGGAATTTTATAAAAAAGCTGAAGCTAGTTTTTGGACGGCGGAGGAAATTGACCTCGCCTCTGACATGACGGATTGGAACAACAAACTCAACGATAACGAAAAACACTTTATAAAACACGTGCTGGCCTTTTTTGCTGCCAGCGATGGTATTGTAAACGAAAACCTGGCCGTGAACTTCCTCAACGAGGTGCAATACCCTGAGGCCCGCTGTTTTTACGGATTTCAGGTGATGATGGAAAACATCCACTCCGAAACCTATTCCTTATTAATAGATACCTATATTAAAGATCCGGTTGAAAAAGACCGTTTGTTGCATGCTGTTGATACCGTGCCTTGTGTGGGCGAAAAAGCCGAATGGGCTTTAAAATGGATCAACAACGGCAGTTTTGCCGAACGTTTAATTGCTTTTGCCGCGGTAGAAGGCATCTTTTTCTCGGGCTCTTTCTGCTCTATCTTCTGGCTCAAAAAGCGGGGCTTGATGCCGGGTTTAACCTTCAGTAATGAGCTGATCAGTCGCGACGAAGGTTTGCACTGCGATTTTGCCTGCCTGCTGTACACCAACCATTTGAAAAACCAGCTGCCCAAAGAGCAGGTGACCAAAATTATTACCGATGCCGTAAGCATCGAGAAAAAATTTGTGGTAGACGCCATTCCGGTGAAACTCATCGGCATGAACGCCGACCTCATGTGCCAGTACATAGAATTTGTTGCCGACCGTTTACTACAGGCCCTGGGTTGCGACAAGTTTTACAACGCCAGCAACCCCTTTGATTTTATGGAAATGATCTCGCTTCAGGGCAAGACCAATTTCTTTGAAAAACGGGTGGCCGAGTACCAAAAAGCCGGTGTTATGGGGAACAAGGAAGAAAACAACGTCTTTAACCTGGACGAAGACTTCTGAAGTTTTAACAGTTCCCGGCCCGGAAATCGCTTATTTACGTCGTAACTTTATGCTCCGCAAGACATTAGCGCTCTGGCAAGGGAATCCGACCCCTAAAAAGTAAAGTTCGTGTTAGATTTAACCGAACAGTGTTGAAAGAATAAAAAACAAAATTAAAAATAGCCCTATTTCGAAAAGTACCTTGTAATAACCAAAAACTCAAAAACATTTAAAATCTCAGGCTTATGTTTGTAATTAAAAGAGACGGCACTCGCGAGTCGGTAAAATTCGACAAGATCACCGCGCGTATTCAAAAACTCAGCTATGGTTTGGAGCCCACGCACGTGGACCCGATTTTGGTTGCCAAAAAGGTAATCGATGGGGTGTACGATGGGGTAACCACCAGCGAACTCGATAACCTCGCTGCTGAAACTGCCGCCTCTTTAACCGTACGTCACCCCGATTATGCCCAGCTGGCCTCAAGGATCGCAGTAAGCAATCTGCACAAAAACACCATCAAGTCTTTTTCAAAGACCATTGAAGCCCTCTATAACTATATAGATCCCAAAAATGGTTTACGCGCTTCACTCATCGCTGATGATGTGTATGAAATCGTAATGCAGAATGCACACACACTCGATTCCAGCATCATTTACGACCGGGAT
>JBPOHJ010000006.1:0-51047 GCA_052035725.1 Bacteroidota bacterium
CGTTAGCACCAATGCATCCAGACAAATGACTCATCGGTCAATTACATTAATTTTAAATATCACCTTGTTTTCGACAATTGGTTTAGCCCAATCACCGGACACAGCTTTTATAAGACAAGACCACAATTACGATGACACCTTAATTTATTCAACGGACACCGTTATTTTTGAAAGTGGCATGAGAAAGCAAATCCTAATCGGTACGACAGTTCTTCCGGGAACACACAACCAATTGTCGGCAAGTGGAAACGGACTTTACCTGAAAAAAGTAACGAAATCGAACTGCAAGGGAGACGCCAATGAAAAATGGGTTCCCGACAAAATCAACTCCATCGTAAATACAGACACAACTTTAACTGTTGATATCAATATCATGGACAACTGCTGCTATGAGTTCTTGTGCGACATTTCGGTTGACAGCACGGCCACACTTAACCTCATCAACTATGGTTATGGTACTTATTGTTTTTGCGAATGTTGTTTCGGTCTGACCTTTCATTTTTTAAAAATAAAAAGTCCAGACTATACCGAAATTAAAGCCATAATGATAAACGGCAATCGTAAGACAATTAAGCCAATTAAAAAATGACATCGGAGTCTACGGACTATAATGCACTGGTGCTAACAGCGCACAAAAGTTATGCCGCGCATCAGGGTCTTGTAATTTCGGGCGGACATTCGTATATTTAGTTATGCGGACAGCGGCACAACTTCTGTGCGCAAAACGTTATAGGTAATGCGCCAACGGAAGGACTAAAACAGTAATGAACAAAATCAAAAAAATATTAATCGAATTTGTAGCAATGATTTTGTTCTGGACACCTCTATCTAAGGCTCAAAATTCAGGGTTCTATAAAACCCTAAATGCACCAGCAGCTTTCCACGAGGCATATGTTTATTTGGACACCATTTCTAGTACAGAATTTGTTGCTGGCGGCCCTGCAACTTGGTTTGCGACTACTATACAAGATACATTAACTTATGATAGCTACTTACTTCAACACGACGACACTGGGCTTCTTACTTGGCATAAGCGCTATCATTACTCAAAACGGCTCTTACGCTTTTTTTCCTTTGATGTCTTAAAGAATAAGAATATTCTAGTAGGCGGTGTTTCAAATACAAGTTTTTATTCGTTCACGGCACCAAATCATGGGGTATTGATGTTAACAAATCAAAACGGTAATATAATTTGGACTAGGTCAATTCCCTTTTATGAAGTTATGAAAGTGAAAGAACTAAGTAATGAAAACAAAATCATAGTGCTTTCTGATACTCTTGGTTCTCCTTATATTTTAATGCTTGACAAGTACTTTAATTTTAAATGGGGAAAACGACTATCAACTATAGGTTCTGGGTATCTTAATCACATCGTTGAAGGAAAAAATGGTTCTTTCTTGCTTCTGGGAGGCTATAACGGGATGGCAAGTTACATAGCCTTGCTGGATTCTATGGGCAATCTTACAAATGACTTGGACTCACCCAATGTGCCCCAGTGGGTTTTAAGCGGGTTCAAGAATAACGACAATGGTTTTTATGTTTGCGGAGCCAGAGTAAGAAGTGGTACTGAATTAAATGGTACATTGATGAAACTTGACAATCAGTTGAATATTGTGTGGTTCAAAGAGTACAATCTACCCTCTAACATCGGAGAATTCCAGGACATTATAAGAGTATCAGCCAATAATATCCTAGTAATGGGAGAGCCTGAAAACCAGTTTTCAACCGAAAAGTACTCAAATCTTATTTTTATGGATACAAATGGAGTAATTCGAAGAAGTTATTACTTTATGTCAGATTCCTTTCCTAGTCTACCAACTCGAGCTTTTTTACTTTCCAGCGGGAAAGTACTATTCAACTCCTTTTGGACTATGAAAGGTTTTGGTGTCACTGACACAATAAGCAATAGTTTTTGTGGTTCGCAAAATGTTAATTGGACCCTAAAAGACACTGTTTCAAATTTCAGTCCTGGAAATTTTCAAAGTTCAGTTTGCGGCTACAGCTATCAAAATATAAATCTCATTAGTTACCCAGCAGCAAATGTCACTTGCAATTATCAATGCAGCACAGGACCAAATGTTGGACTTGAAAAAGAGGAACCTCTCAATGAAAGTGTTGTCATTTATCCGATTCCTACTAGAGACGTACTTAAGCTAAAGTACCAAAGAGCAGCGAAAAAACGGTCTAGTGAGTTAGAATTTGTCTATCTGTTAAATGCTCAAGGTGAAAAAGTTTATTCAACGAAGTGGCACTATAGAGAACCCTCTCTCATCATTGACGTCTTCAATTTTTCTTCTGGTATCTACACTTTAATTTTAACCGATAAAAGCGGGCAGACTTTTTTTAAGAAAGTAGTTGTGACACATGACTAATAACCTTTTCTGAATTTTTATTAGTTATAGACACAATTGACATAAAACTAGCAGACAGGCAGACACCGACAAATATTTTGTGTGGCGCACTACCTATAACAGCCGCTAGCCGGCCAACCCGGACAAAAGAGGCCTGCTATTTCGTATGCACGCTTTTTAAACATTGAGGTGCCTCCCTTCGGTAGACTCAGGGCATGTCGGCGGGACAGTCCCCGATGGAAGAAAATGCTAAGTTGAGTTTTGAGGCCGCATTTTCTTCATCGGGGTCTCAGTGCAGGTAAGGCTGCCATTAAGACTTCAGCCTTGCAGCCTAACCTGCACTATGAGTGGCGGGCGTGCTCCTACTCTTCTTGCATCCGGACAAATTTTCTATCTTTAACATCAGGCCGGCTCTCCGTAAGGCGGCAGCGCCAGTTGGCCAAACGTTTGCGGCAAGTGCTATACATACAAGTATTTGGTAGTTTTAAGTTTTACACGTATATTTACCAATATTTTTACACGTATAATGACAACAAAACTCACTTTGACAATTGACGATTCAGTTATCTCAGTTGCAAAAAAATACGCCAAACAAAAAGGCAAAAGCTTGTCAGACATAGTAGAAAACTATCTTATGTCATTGACCTCTAAAGAAAATAAAGCAGAGAGTATTTCTCCTAAAATTTTGAAACTAATGGGAGTAATAGAGCTACCTGACGATTATGACTATAAAAAGGAACTAACAAAAGGTCTGCTGAAAAAGTATAAATCATGAAGTGTATTTTTATAGACACTAACGTATTAATTGACTTTTTTGCTGATCGCAAACCCTTTTCAATAGAAGCGGCCAAGCTTTTTAATTTTTCATTTAAAAAGGAAATAAACATTTATATATCTGCAGTTTCTTATAACAATGTTTACTACATCTTACGACAATCCTGTTCACATGCAGAAACAATTAAAATGTTGGCTGAATTAAACGAATGGACAGACATTGTCGACGTTACAAAAGACATCATTAAAAAGTCAATTAAATCTGACTTCAAAGACTTCGAAGATGCCATTCAATACAACTGTGCAAAATCTCTAAGAAAAATAGAATTCATTGTAACTCGTGACACTAAAGACTTCAAATCAAGTTCATTACCAATTTTGACACCAAAAGAAGCGGTCTCATTAGTAGAAAGCACCAGCACGTAACAGCCAACTGGCGCCACCGGGACCCGCCTTCGCTTTGTTCGTACCATTTCCGTTTCAAAGCTACGGCGGACAATGCAGTATCTCGTAAGCAGGCCCTGTTTATTAAAGCGGTCCGCCTGCGGCGAGACGCTTTGACAGGCTCAGCGCATGAATTGTGGCGGGCCCGTGTCAGGTGTTTTAACATTCGGACCAATTTCTATCTTTAAATCCGACTGTTACTCCTTCGGCCGGCGAGCGCCTTTGGCCAAATGTTACGCGAAACCAAGCCAACGGACATTAATTTAAAAAAGGACACGCACAGCAACCGCACACGCCGACAAAACAAACCTCGGCCGACACCATAACGCTCACAGACCTTAAGTCAATAATTTCTCGGTAAGTTTGTTTTGCGCCCGGACCCCGCCTCCCGACACTCAAGCTCGTTGACGGCGGACTAGCGCTCTCCTGACCCGCGCCACATACCTGAGAGAAATATTTTAAAATCCCGTCGGCGCTTTGTACATTTAATTCCTACTACAGCAGCTAAATTTTCAAATTACAATTATGAAAATCAATCTTTTAGCATTCTTCTGTACAATTGCTCTTTTCTCCAATTCACAAGTTGTAGAAAAGAGTATTGCATTTAATGAACCCAGTGGCTGGTGCAAATTAGTATTGCTAAAAAATGCCAACACATTTTATGCCGAATTCACAAAAAAAGAAGGTATAAAGATATGCTTATACGATCAGTTGCGAAATAAAGTCCACAATCAAAAACTGCCTTTGAAACTTATCAGCGATAAGTTAGGAAACTACTCAATAGAGGGGATCTATGAAATTAAAGGTGATATTGTAATATTTTATCAAAAAATCAATGCAAGTACTTTATCATTGATCCGAATCAGAATTGACGGCTTTACCGGAGAACTTAAATCGGAAGAAAAAGTTGCTGAGGTGCCAAGGTTAAGAAACAACGATGTACGAGTAATGATTGGAAATATGGAAGTACCGAGAATAAAGGTGTCAAAAGATCCTGAAAGCGATTATTATGCAGTGATAAAATTCAACACTCTTGCACGAGAATTTAAAGACAGGATAGAAGTTATACATTATAACCCGGAACATACGGTCATTAATAAGTCAAATTACAATTGCACAAATAATAAATACAAATACACAAAATATCTAAATGCTTATGTAAATAAAGATGAGTATGTTGTAATAGGAACTTATGATTATAATAACATTGAAACAAAGCTTGATGATGCCCACTTTTATGTTTCACAACTTTCAAAAAACAAATCGAATTTTGTTCAAAGAAAAATACATTCTGAAGGATTCTATAAAGACGCCAGATGCCAATTCACTTATAATAAAGTGAAAAAACTAATCCATATGATAATTATTACACAAGCAGAATACGGCAAAGATGAAGTGAGATACAATACTATTTTTCAAAATATTGACCCTTTCAACTTAGAACTTGCATTACCTTACAGTCCAGATTTTAGAATAATTGACGACCAGTATAAATATAAAATGAAACGAGGTGAAGAGTTTAAAGGAATGGTGCAAGGTACTTCAATTGATATGAACGGAAATCTTATTTTACTATTTCAGAGAACTACACCAAAATATGGCGAAAGCACAAAAGCTAAATTTAAGAATAATGGTTTAGTAGGCACTACACTTGGAGACGCAGCTCTTCTCATTGTTACTCCTGAAGGTGAGACCATCAACTATGCATTATTTTCTGCCAACACATACATAAGTGGAGATCATAAGGAGTTTAACTGCAATAAAATCAGGAGTGGGTACCGTTCTTCTGATAGTTTTGATGATAAAGGCCTGTCGAACGAACAGCACTTCAGCATTGATTTAGTGACAACCGAAAATTCGTGTTACGTTATGTTTAACAACACCAGAGAAAACACTGAAGCCCCAGATACAGTAGAAGCTAAATTGGTCAAATTCATCGCTTCGGCAATACCCGTTAAATATACCTTATTAGAGAATTCCATAAAGAAAGAATATTTATTCAATACCTCTAGTAATCAGGAAAACAACTTTTACTGCAATTTCGCCAGTTCAGATTATGATCCTGTAACAAAATACTATGCTACAATACTAACTAAACCAAGCTTTAAAACGTCCGCTATTCTTTGGTTCAAACTGGAATAATAATTAATTTCCTCTTTTTTAAGGCTGTTACTCAACCAATTAGAAATTGACCTAGTAATCTACTTAGAGACACTATTTGCAGTTACTAATTTACTTCGAAAATTTCCCCAACAACAGTTTCAAAACATCTATCGCACTTTTACTAATCACTGTTCCAGGACCAAAAATACAACTCACTCCGGCTTTGAATAAAAAATCATAGTCCTTTTGTGGAATTACCCCTCCGGCTACTACCATTACATCGCCTCTTCCGAATTTTTTTAACTCTTCAATTACCTGAGGCACCAAAGTTTTATGCCCGGCGGCCAGGCTCGACACACCCAAAATGTGTACATCGCTTTCAACCGCTTGTTTTGCAGCTTCAAATGGGGTTTGAAACAAAGGACCAATGTCCACATCAAATCCCATATCGGCAAAACTACTTGCTATTACTTTGGCTCCGCGGTCGTGTCCATCCTGTCCAATTTTTGCCACCATAATACGCGGACGACGTCCCTCCTTTTCAGCAAATTCATCTGCTAATTGTCTCGCAATTTCAAAATCCTTGTCCATTTTAATTTCCTGTTTATACACCCCGGCAATGGATTTGATTTGAGCTTTGTAACGCCCATAAACTTTTTCCAGTGCATCGGATATTTCACCCAGCGTGCAACGCTTTTCAGCTGCAATCACTGCCAGTTCCAACAAATTGCCTTTTCCCGATTTAGCCGCTTCTGTAAGGTTAAGTAATGCTTGCTCTGCCTCTGATGAATTGCGTTCGGCTTTCAATTTTTTTAAACGCTCAACTTGTTGTTTCCTTACCTTACTGTTGTCTACTTCCAACACTTCCACTTCTGTTTCAACTTCAGCTTTGTAATTGTTCACCCCAACAATAATATCCTTACCACTGTCAATTCTTGCTTGTTTTCTTGCCGCCGCTTCTTCAATGCGCATTTTAGGGATGCCGGTTTCTATCGCTTTAGTCATACCACCCAACTCTTCAACCTCCTGAATAAGCGCCCAGGCTTTTTTGGCTAGCTCAGCTGTCAGCATTTCTACGTGGTAACTGCCTCCCCAGGGATCAACAGCCTTGCAAATATTGCTTTCTAACTGAAGCACCAATTGTGTGTTGCGTGCAATACGCGCACTGAAATCGGTTGGCAAAGCAATGGCCTCATCGAGTGCGTTGGTGTGCAAACTTTGGGTGTGCCCCATAGCTGCTGCCAAAGCTTCTACCGCCGTGCGGGTAACATTGTTGAACGGATCCTGCTCGGTTAAACTCCAACCGCTGGTCTGGCAATGGGTGCGTAATGCCAGGGATTTGGCGTTTTTAGGATTAAACTGTTTCACCAGCTTGGCCCAAAGCATACGACCTGCGCGCATTTTAGCAATCTCCATAAAATGGTTCATGCCAATGGCCCAGAAAAAAGATAAACGCGGAGCAAAAGTATCAATGTCCAATCCGGCCTTGATACCGGTTCGTAAATACTCCAATCCATCAGCAAGTGTGTAGGCCAACTCAATGTCTGCTGTGGCTCCGGCTTCCTGCATGTGGTAGCCGCTAATGGAAATGGAATTAAATTTCGGCATGTATTTGGACGTGTATTCAAAAATATCCGCCACAATTTTCATACTAGGTGCAGGAGGATAGATGTAGGTGTTTCGCACCATAAACTCCTTCAGAATATCATTCTGAATCGTGCCCGATAATTGTTCTAAGGCAACACCCTGCTCCTTAGCTGCTACGATATAAAACGCCATAATGGGCAACACCGCACCATTCATGGTCATGCTCACACTCATTTGATCGAGGGGAATACTGTCGAACAAAATCTTCATGTCGAGAATGCTGTCGATGGCCACACCTGCTTTTCCAACATCCCCCTCTACTCTCGCATTATCACTGTCGTAACCACGGTGAGTAGCCAAATCAAACGCTACCGACAAACCCTTTTGTCCTGCAGCCAGGTTACGTTTGTAAAAGGCGTTACTGTCTTCGGCAGTACTAAAACCGGCATACTGCCTTATGGTCCAGGGGTTTTTAACATACATGCTTGAATAGGGTCCGCGCAAAAATGGCGGAATACCTGCTGCAAACTTTACATGTTCAAGACTGTTTGTTTCATTTGGTCCATAATTGGTTTTAATTTCAATGTTCTCAGCACTCAAAAACGTTTCCTCGTGTTTTGGTAAATGTTCCCCAAGCGCAGTGTAACTCAGATGTTCAAGACTCCTTCTCATGCTTTGGTGGTTTGAAAAAGTTCGTAATTCAACAAAGGATGGTGAGGTGCCAAAACCTTCAGTAGTTGCATTTGTTCAGCATTTAACTTGAGAGGTTCTTTTTCATTTCTGAATTTATTCACCCCAACACGCAGGTTTTTACCACTCGTAACAGCCTCCAATTTATCCTTGTTTTGTTTTTCCAATTCCTGCCCAATCTCTCCTGAGGCAAGGCATGTAAAATACCCGCCTTTAGATTCTATGGCTTTGATGGCAGACAGGGCTCTTTCGCAAAGCGCATCGGTTAAATACTCGGTATAGTAAGATCCGCAGGCCACATCCCCTAATTTGTCAAAATAGGATTCGTGTTTCAGAATAAATTGTTGGTTCATGGCCAATCGCGACGAAAATGGTGCATCCTGTTGAAGCAAACGATCGTAAGGCTGCGCAATTAACTCGTTGCATCCACCTAAAATAGCCGCCATAGAAGAAAGCGTGGTTCGGAGTAAATTGGTGTATGTTTCTGTAACGCTTAAACTATTTATGGAAGTTTCGGCAACGATGTACAAGTGAGCAGCGCAGTTGTACTCCTTGGCGATCAATTTCCACAACCTTCTGTAAGCCCTAAGTTTAGCGATTTGCACAAAAAAATCTGTGTCGGTGCAGGTTCTTACTGCTATTGGGCGGTTAAATACGGATGCGCTGTCTGAACGACTGAGTGTTTCGATCAACAAGGTAAAAGCAAGTGCCAATTCATAGTATGGCAGAGCACCCTGATCAACAAATTCAGAGGCTTGCACCGAAGTAGACAAAATGCCTTTGTGTTTGGTAAATTGGGGTTCAAGCGCCATCCACTCCTGCAATTCCGATTCATGGCGCATGCTAACAGGAAAAAGGGAGATGTTGAGTTCCTTACCTGCATAGTGTGAATCGAGGTAATGTTTGAGTCTTGCCACCTGACCGGGTTGCAGGCGGATGCTAAGTGAAATTAAATCAAGTTGTATGTCTTTGAGCACGATTTCAAGGGAATGTTCTCCCAAGTCAAACGCAATAGCGTTAGCCCCGTGACCTAGATCTCTTAAAAACCTTTGGTTTAGTTCTTTCGATGTGCCAGTGTGCTCAACAGCAACCTGCCAGTTACTGTGAGTAAAAGCCGGTTCGTATGCACCTGGCAAACTGTCGCTGTTAAAATATGGTTTTACTTTGATCCCATTTTCATTCATCCACAGCAAATGCTCTGGTGACTCGCCCTTAAGATCCTTTAGTACCTGCTTCTCCCACTCGGCATAACTTGAACCGGGGAATTCTGAAAATAGACCTTGCATACAACCGATTTTATAAATAACGAGCGATTTCTTTCTTCACAAAGTCGATCGCCATATCACTAGGTAACTTTTTATCGAGATTAGCCGTAATGTTCAGTATCATCATCGCCAAATCGTTTGAACTTCTGTCGTGAGCTACTTTGGTGGCCGAAATGTTGATCAGCTTCATAATTTCTTCCTTGGCGTTTTTTACCATTTCCCATGCAGCAGGACTCAGGTAAATTTGTTGTGATAAATTGTGTTCGTATTCACTTTTTATCGCTTTGATCAATTCCAGCTGCAATTGCTGAGCCGAATACCCGTTTTTATTGGTACGCACTACCAGCGTATTGGGATGTATCCGTTCTAAAAATATGATGACGCGCTCATAAGCTTGTATCTTAAGTGGGGTAATCAAATTCTGGTTGCTTTTTTTCATGTCGAGTTCCCGCTGTTTCTGATCATTGTCTAAAAAGCGTTTCACAATGAGGTAAGCTGCTGCGAATACAGCTGCAGCAGGAAGGATAATTTTGAGAATCTCAATAAATGCGTCCATAGTTGATAAAGCCTTCCGAAGGTCGGTATTTTTAAAGGATTTTAAAATCTTTTAAGTAAAAATTGCCCTATTTTTGATAAGAACACGGCGTAAAACCCGTTCCTTAGTCAAACCTCTATGATGAATTTCAAAAAAAACCTGTTAATTGTTCTGATCGCTTTCAGTTTCTGCACCTTTTCGGCCATCTTCATCAATTGGCAAAACCTGGAACCAAAGGCACAGAAAACACCCAATTACGCTAGTCTTTGGAAAAGAGTGGACTCCTGTGAAAAAAAAGGGTTGACTGATGACGCACTTAAAGTTGTTGAGCTTATCTATAAAAAAGCAAAAACCGAAAACAACGCGCCGCAATTTGTAAAAGCCGTAATTCACAAAATTAAATTCAGGCAATTTAAAGAAGAATTTTCACAAGAAAACAACCTAGCCGATCTGGAAAAAGAGGTTCAGTCTGCCCAATTTCCCATCCGGCCTATTTTACAAAGTTTGCTGGCGGAAGCTTATTGGCACTATTACCAATCTAATCGTTGGAAATTTGACCAACGCAGCACCACGGTGAATTTCGATAAAACAGACATTTCTACTTACAGTTTAAAAGACCTTGTTAACGCAACGATTATTAATCACAAAGCCGCTTTGGGTTTTGCCGACCAAAGCAAACAAGTAAAACTCGAAGTTTTTGATGAAATTATAGTAAAAGGTAGCACCCCAACCCGCAGTTGGCGACCAACCCTTTACGATTTTCTGGCTCACCGTGCTCTCGACTTTTTTAAGAATTCGGAAGCCGATGTGATGATGGCGGCCCATCAATTTTCCTTAAACGATAAAACTTACCTTAAACCCTATTCTGAATTTCTCAAGTACACGATTCCTAAACCCGCTGATAGTCTGGACTTCAGGTTTTATGCCATTTCACTTTATCAGCAATTAGAGCAATTTAAAGTGGATTCGAAAAACACCGAGGGTTTATTGGATGTTGAATTGGATCGTATCCAATTTGCACGAAGCAATTCAAACCTGCCCGAAAAAGATACAATTTACCTGCAAAGCATTCAATGGCTCAGTAACGAATTTAAAAATAGTCAGAGAATTGCGGAGATACATTTTTTGAAAGCTGATCTTGAAATTTCGAGGACGGTTGAAAACGAAGAAACTTTAGATAGTTTGAGTAAATGGAATAAACAACGTGCCTATGAAATTTGCAGGGAGATTGTATTCAGGTATCCAAAAACAAGAGGTGCTAACCAGGCCCAAAACCTCATGAATCAAATCAAACAAAAAACGCTTGAACTTCAACTGGAAACAGTAAACACCCCTGATGTTCCCAACCGCATGTTTATACGCTATACAAATGTTCCTAAATTGTATTTCAAAATTGTAAGAACGAACTTTTTTGAGTTCAGTAAGATCAATGGCAGAAGTTATAGCCACGCCATTTTAAACCGTCTGCACCGTTTGGAAAAGGTAAAGGAGTTTGAGCAAGATTTGCCCGACGATAAGGATTTTAATACACATAGCACTGAAATGCAGCTACCTGCGCTCCCACCCGGCTACTATGTGGTGCTGGCCTCCACCTCAAACAATTTCACACAAAAGGATCAGATCAATGCCTATCAAGTGTTTACAATCTCCAACATGACATTTCTTAACAGAAAAAATAAACTCGGTAATAACGAGTTTTACGTTCTGAACAGAGAGAGCGGAAAGGCCCTTGCCGGGGTAAGCGCTCAGGTTTGGACATGGGGCTACAACAACAAAACCAATGAAGGTGAATTTATCAAAGGAGATACTTTTGTCACTAATGAAAAAGGATTCTTCAATTTACCGTTACAATTCCAATTGAGCAGAACCTATTTTATCGAATTCAGGCTGGAAAATGATGTGTTGATTTCTGAAAACAATTATTACAACTATGCTCCCGAGGAGTACGAACAAAACACCAACACTTCTTTTATTTTTACCGACAGAGCCATATACAGGCCGGGCCAAACTGTGTATTTCAAATCTATCCTTTTAAGTGGTTTCAAAAACAAGTTTAGTCCCCTTTCTGCCAAACCGGTAACCGTTACATTTTATGATGCAAATGGTCAAACAATCCTTACCCAGGATTTTGTGAGTAATGATTATGGCACCATCTCCGGTTCCTTCACCACACCATTAGGAGCCTTGAATGGGCAAATGCGTATCAGCGATGGAATTAGCAGCAAATACATTCTGGTGGAAGAATACAAACGTCCGAAATTTGAAACCTCTTTCGACACACTTAAAGGTGAATACCAATTGTTTGACACTGTTAGCATAACAGGACTGGCCAGTGCTTATGCAGGAAATGCGATTGACGGTGCAAAAGTAAATTACCGGGTTGTTCGTAAAGTCAACTATCCTTATTGGTGGTATTGGTACCGCCCGCATTTTAGAGCAAGCCAGGCTGTTGAAATTGTAAATGGTACAACTACTACCAACCAAAAAGGTGAATTCACATTTAAATTCCATGCAATACCCGATCCCAATACACAAAAAAAAGACGATCCTACTTTTCAATACGAAATAATGGCTGATGTAACCGACATCAATGGAGAGACCCACAGCACAGCCACACTTTTTAATGCTGGATACAAAAGTCTTGTTTTGAATTTTAACTGTCCCGAAATCATCAACAGAAATGCTTTGCCAAAACCGTTTTTCACCGCTAGCAACCTGAACGGTGTTGAACAACAGGTAAAAGGCACAGTAACCGTATTCAAATTGAAGGGGCCTGAAAAAATTTTCCGGAAGCGACTTTGGGGACAACCGGATAAACACCTATACAAAAAGGAACAATACTACACTTTGTTCCCGCACGACCAATATGCCGACGAATTGAATAAATACACCTGGCCCAGGGCAGAAAAAATGTTGGTGAAAAATTTTGAAACCGGAAACACATCTGACACCAACTGGAGCGAATTACAAACTCTAAGTCCGGGTGTTTATTTGGCAGAAGGTATTTGTAAGGACAAAAAGGGCGCTGAGGTCAAATCCATCACTTACTTTACGGTATACGATTCCGGTTCAAACCAACTTCCATATAACACCGGCCAATGGGATTACCTTTCTAAATCACAACTGGAAACCGGTGAAAACGCAGAGCTCATAATCGCCTCAGGCTACAAGGATGTGAACTGTTATTTCGAAGAATCCATGTTAGAAAGCAGTACGCTCAAGTCCATCACCCCTTCACTTCAACCTTTAGTAATTCCTGTAAATGAAAACCACAGGGGAGGATTTATGCTTAGCAGCCGGTTTATAAAACATGGGCGCCTTTATACCTCGTCACATTATATTGTGGTGCCATTTAGCAACAAAACACTTGACATCAGCTATTCAACCTTCAGAAACAAGTTATTGCCAGGCCAGAAAGAAGAATGGACGCTTAGCATTAAAAACAATAAAGGCGATAAGGTAGCAGCCGAATTACTGGCAACAATGTACGACGCCTCACTCGATGCCTTTGCTCCGAACCAGTGGGATTTTTCTATTTACAAATCCTTTTATTCTGTTCGCGATTGGCGCCATTCTCTGGAAGAACTTAGTTATGCCAGAGTGTTTAACAATATCCGTTACGACTACCTGTTTACAGGTGAGTTGGTCTACGATCATTTGAACTATTTTGGGATGAACTTTTATGGGGGCGCGTTTGATTACATTCAAGTTGCAGGAACTAACCAACGTAACATTCAAAGAAAAAGCCGCACAAAAAACAAGGTCCAATATGAGGTATTGAGCAAAAGCGAATCGCCAGCAATGGCTGCTCCAAACATCGACGCCGACGCGAAGCATGGGGAGGTGTTTGACAGACAGGCTGTGCAGGAAACAAGTGTAAAAAAAGACAATGGTTCAAAGCAACTTCCGGTTTCTCCCCGCAAAAATTTCAATGAAACTGCCTTCTTTTTCCCACAGTTGCAAACCAATGAAAAGGGAGAAGTAGTATTGAACTTTACCATACCTGAAAGCCTTACCCGGTGGAAGTTCATGAGTTTTGCGCACAGCAAGGATCTTAGCTTTGGCTTAAGTGAGAACAGCTGCATAACACAAAAAGATCTGATGGTTGTACCTAATTTACCCCGTTTTTTCAGAGAAGGCGACAGTGTAGTACTGAATTGTAAGGTCAGCAATCTTTCAAACAACACTCTTGATTGTGAATCTGAATTACACCTCTTCGACGCCTTCACCGATAAAGAAATCACCAAAGAATGGACAAACAACGACATAACTAAAAACAATACCGTTCCTGCTAAAGGAAGCAGTGTGTTGAGCTGGAAGTTGAAAGTTCCTGAAAGTGCCGGGGCCATAAAATTGCGATTTTCTGCCAGGGCAGCACAATTCAGTGATGCTGAAGAAACTGTGGTTCCAGTGTTAAGCAATCGTATGTTGATTACCGAAAGTATGCCCCTGCCGGTACGCGGGAAAACAGAAAAAAAATTCAGTTTTACTAAATTTCTAAATCAAAACAACAATTCTTCAACCGTACGCAATCATGCTTATACGCTTGAATTTACTGCTAACCCGGCCTGGTATGCGGTACAAAGTTTACCCTATTTAATGGAATATCCGTATGAGTGCGCCGAACAAACATTTGCCAGGTATTACGCTAATGCCCTGGCTTCGCACGTGGCCAATTCCAAACCTAAAATCAAGGCCGTTTTTGACTCATGGAAAAATGGCGGATCGGAGAGTTTCCTTTCCAATCTTGAAAAAAACCAGGAGCTCAAGAGTCTTGTGCTTCAGGAAACACCATGGTTATTGAACGCTAAATCTGAAAGCGAGAATAAAAAACGCGTGGCTTTGTTATTCGATCTTAATAAAATGGGTTACGAATTGCAAGGCGCTTTGATCAAACTTCAAAACATGCAGGGTTCTGACGGCGGTTGGCCCTGGTTTAGCGGTGGGCCTGATGATTGGTACATCACCCAGCACATACTCATGGGATTTGGAAAACTCGTCAAGCTTGGAATTTTAAACACAGAAAAGGAACAGCAAATTGCTTACATGACTGAAAACGCCATGCGGTATTGCGACGAAAAACTACTGCAACATTATCAGAACCTAAAACGCTACAATAAAAAGTACGCAACAGAAAATCATCTTGATTACATGGGCATACAATACCTGTTTATGAGAAGCCACTACCCCCAACTCCCCTTGCCCGCTAAAAACAGAGAAGCTTTTGATTTTTACCTCAAACAGGCTAAAACCTATTGGCTCAATAGTGGGCGCTACATGCAGGGCATGATTGCCCTCACATTACACCGTAATAAAGAAAACGCCATCGCAAACGACATACTAAAATCTTTGAAACAAAACGCCATTCAATCGGATGAAATGGGCATGTACTGGAAAGAAAATTATGGTTATTACTGGTACGAGGCCCCAATTGAAATGCAAGCACTCATGATTGAAGCATTTGATGAAATACTGCAGGATACTGTAACGGTGGATGCGCTCAAAACCTGGTTAATCAAAAACAAACAAACCCAAAATTGGAAAACTACACGGGCCACAACAGAGGCTGTTTACGCTTTGCTGTTAAGGGGCGGGGATTGGTTGTCAACAGAACCCCAGGTGGAAATACAATTAGGTAAGCTGAAATTTGATCCCGGCAACAATCCTGAGTTAAAATCGGAAGCCGGAACTGGGTATTTCAAAACCACCTTTTATGGCAGCGCAATTTCAACCGAAATGGGCAATATTAGTGTAAAGAAAAAAGACGATGGCGTGAGCTGGGGCGCTGTATACTGGCAATATTTTGAACAATTGGACAAGGTAACCGGTCATGAAAGCCCTTTGCGACTGAGCAAACAACTTTTTCTCCAACAAAACAGCAAAAGTGGCCCTGTAATAGTGCCTGTTAATGCTACAACAAAGATTAGAATAGGAGATAAACTTACAGTGCGTATTGAAATCAGGGTTGATCGTGATATGGAATATGTGCATTTAAAAGACATGAGGGCCTCGGGCTTTGAGCCCATCAACGTGCTAAGCACCTATAAATACCAGGATGGATTAGGATATTATGAAAGTACCGGTGACGCAGCCACTAATTTTTTTATTTCGTGGTTGCCAAAAGGCACCTACGTGTTTGAATACCCTGTGTTGGTAAGCCATGCAGGTGATTTTAGCAATGGCATCAGCAGCCTGCAATGTATGTACGCTCCTGAATTCAACAGCCACAGTGAAGGAACGCGCGTAAAGGTGAAAGATTAATGTTAAAACATTCAATTTTCTGATTAATGTCAGCAATCTCTTCTCTCCAGCAAGTTAGTTTTGCTTACAAATGAAACAACTGCCAACACCTCTCAAATTTGTTCTCGTTTGTTTGACTTGTATTGGCATAATTTCATTAATTGTTTATCTTGTAAAACACCTAAATTAATATCACTATGAAAAAAAACATGGGAAGCGCCGACAGAATTATCCGTTTGTTGATTGCAGCTGTTATTGCATTATTGTATTACAGCGGAATTGTGAGCGGAACATTGGGCATCGTACTCCTGATTCTTGCTTTGGTTTTTGTAGCCACTAGCCTTATTTCCTTTTGCCCATTGTATGCCTTATTTGGCATGTCTACCTGTCCGGTAAAAAAACAGGACTAAATCTATATTCAGGAACCGAACCAGTTGTATTCTATAACATGTGGTTCGGCATACTGAATAACTTGTATCGTGAACGCCTTTTGTTCCACGTTAAAATTGTTGGTCAGTTGGTTTAGTCTGACTTCCTTTTCGCTTATGGCGCAAACGCTTCAAACCGTTGCATCGGTTGATTTATTAAAGTATTCCGGCAAATGGTACGAAATAGCCGCATTTCCCCAGCGCTTTCAGAAAGGCTGCACCTGCACCACTGCTAAATATACCCTTAGCGAGAAGGGATATGTGGTGGTAGAAAACAGATGCAGGAAAGACAGCATTCATGGAAAAGAAATCAGCATCAAAGGAAAAGCCCGGGTTGAAAAACATTCGGGCAATGCTAAATTAAAAGTGCAATTTTTCTGGCCTTTCATTGGTAATTATTGGATTATTGATTTAGCCGAGGATTACAGTTATGCTGTTGTGAGTGAACCAGGAAAAAATTACCTGTGGATTCTTGGCCGCAAAAGTAAAATGGCTGAAGCCGTTTACGAGGAAATACTAAGCCGGTTAAAACAAAAAGGATTCGACACCAAACGACTTCAAAAAACCTTACACCCATAAGTTCTTCTTTCCTGATTGCCATAGAATTCGCAACTCAGTAGTATATTCGTAATCTGGAGGCGCTGAAACTATGCAAAACACCGGGGGTGTTTACTTTAAAAATTTAGATGGATTAAGAGCGGTAGCTGCGCTTTCGGTTATCTTTTACCATTGTTCCTATTGGTTAAATACCAGTTTAACCACCGGAAACACTTACTTGGTACACATCCTATCCTTCAATGGTTTGGGAGGTGAATTAGGCGTGAGATTTTTTTTTATTCTAAGTGGTTTTCTTATCACCTACCTGATGTTTGATGAACAAAAACGTATAGGTACTCTTAGAATTGGACCATTTTATGTTCGAAGGCTGCTCAGAATTTGGCCACTCTATTTTCTTTCAATCATCATTGGCATGCTGGTATTTCCCTTAATATCGGGCCAACATACTTTGCCCGCCAACCAAAATTCGCGAACATTTCTTTACCTTATATTCGCCGCTAATTTCGATCACATTTATAACGGCCCGCCGAGCAATGGTATGTTAGGAGTACAATGGAGTGTTGCGGTTGAAGAGCAATTTTATTTGATATGGCCGCTTCTTTTTTTACTGTTTGGTAAACAAAGGGTTTTTCCTTTTTTTCTTGTTATTGGCTTGATTTATTCTGAGTTCTTTTTTCCCCAATCAAACAGTGGTAGCATCAGGTATTTTCATTTTATTTCCAACTTCAGGTTTCTTGCATTTGGGAGTCTTTTAGCCTGGCTGTCGTTTTTCCATCTCCATCGGATAGAAGCTGTATTCGCTAAACTGAGCCGGAAGTGGCACCTTGTTTTTTACCTTCTGGGCATCACACTGCTTTTCTTTCAACCGGCTTTGTCCAATTGGTCAATTTATGTAGCGCACGTTCTGCGCTTCACTACCTTCGCTTTTTTCGGTTTTGTAATTCTTGAACAAAACTTTTCTTCCAACTCTTTTTACAAAATAGGGAATTGGAGAATATTTAACAGTATAGGTAAAATCAGCTATGGACTTTATCTTTTTCATATGCTGGTAGTGTATTTTTTGTTGTGGCTGTTTCCTCAGGATTCGGGTTATTTTCTTCTTAATACGCTGATATGTGTGATTCTTACTATCTTCATCAGCCAAATCAGCTTTACTTTTTTTGAATCGTACTTCCTGAAAATTAAGTCGAAATTCTCATAAACTTTTAACCAATCACACCATGAAAATTGCAGTATTAGGAACCGGAAATGTGGGCCACACTATTGGCAGTAAACTTCTTGTGTTAGGCCACACCGTTATGATGGGATCGCGCAGTGCCGATAACCCAAAAGCGAAAGCCTTTGTTGCCGAACACCCAAACGAAGCCTCGGCCGGCACCTTTTCTGAGGCCGCAACATTTGGAGAATTGATTTTCAACTGCACCTCCGGGGCTGGTTCTTTAGAGGCTTTAAAGTTAGCCGGAGCGCAAAACTTAAAAGGTAAAACGCTAATCGACCTCTCTAATCCACTCGACTTTTCTAATGGCAACCCTCCATCGCTTTCCATCGTCAACACCAATTCATTGGGTGAAGAAATCCAGAAACAATTTCCGGAGACCAAAGTGGTAAAAACCCTCAACACCATGTGGTGCGGGCTCATGGTGAATCCGGGATTGATTGGGGGTGGTGATCATCAGGTGTTTGTATGCGGCAACTTTGCCGACGCTAAGGAAAAAACAATTCAACTGTTAAAAGCCTTTGGCTGGAAAGAACACAACATCCTTGATTTAGGCGATATTAGTGCCGCTAGAGGCACCGAAATGTATCTGCCTTTGTGGTTAAGAATATGGGGGGCTACCAAAAATGGCAGTTTTAACCTTAAACTGGTGAGTTGAGCTCGAATGTAAAGTTAATGTGTTTTGAAACACAAACAGAGAACTGTATCTTCATGTCTCCAAAAGGGAATTGTTTTTTTGTAAAGCCATTCCCCCACGTCATCACTTGGGTCAAATAATGCGTGTATGCAAGCAATAGCAATAATTCGGTCCTACTTGAAAAAACGGGAGGAAAGTGTAGCAGAACTTCTGAGTACTAAGCAGCAAAACACTACACCTGAAAAATTTCATCAACTGAGAGTGGAGATCAAAAAAATACGGGCAGCCCTCTCTTTATTATCCTCCTGCACTTCATCGGTTGATTGGAAGAAAAAAATGGCACCCTACCAGGATCTTTTTAAACAAGCAGGAAAAATACGAGAATTGCAATTACACAAAACCTATCTTCGGAAACACAGCGAAGCAATGGAAATGCCGGTGTATACAAAAGTTATTGAAAAACAAACAACAGATGAAATAAAACGATTTGGTGCACTTAAAAAACGCAAAGCTTTACATTCAGTAACATCTCCGTCCAGCACTTTGCGCTTATCGCCAATCAACATCAATGAAAGAACCTTCGAAACCACGCTTGAACGAGAACAGGAATCAATTCTGAAACTTCTGGCCAAAGACAAACTCAAGATACCACAGGTGCATGATTTGCGAAAACGTATCAAACGCTTTCATTTTCTTAGCACGCTGATTCCCTTAAAAAAGAAAAAACTCAAACACCTCGATGCATTTCAGGAATTACTTGGCAAATGGCACGATTATGAAGTGTTTGGAGAAGAATTGCAAAAAGCAGGTAAACTGCAGGTTATCCCAGCAGAAGAAAAGAAAAAACTGCGCAAACTGAAACCTAAGGTGATTCAAAAACGCAATTCCCTTTTCCGAAAAATCGATAAATCGAGATTTCAACTCGCCAAAAACTAATGCCATGTGTTATGATGTGACTTCTGGCCTGAAGGCGCTCATCAAGTATGCAAAGCACAGGCACGACAATCCTGACTATATCCTTTCTCTTGAAAAAAAACTGCAAGACTGGATCAAACAGCTCACTGCACATTATCATGCAAGTGGCTTCACCCATCCGAAATTATTGGTATTCACAAACGAACAACCCAATGAACCTCAGGCATTCTACTGGGGCCTAATTCCGGCATGGATTAAAGATGAAGAAGCAGCCAAAAAAATCATGAACCAAACGCTTAATGCCAGAAGTGAAAGTATGTTCGAAAAACCGGCCTTCCGTAATTCTGCAAAACACAAACGGTGTTTGGTGTATGTAGATGCTTTTTTTGAACACCATCACCAGGCATCTCGAACTTATCCATTTTATGTTTATTCGGCAGACGACAGTCCTCTGGCCTTAGCTGGACTGTGGGAAGAATGGTTAAACAAAACAACCGGCGAACTCATTCCAACCGTGAGTATTGTAACCTGTAAGGCCAAAGGTTTGATGGAAAAAATTCACAACAACCCAAAACTTCCTGAAGCCAGAATGCCTGTGATTTTGCGTAAAGAGGAACAAAACAAATGGTTGGCACCTTACCAAAGCGATGAGGATCGCAAAACCTTATCTGCGCTTTGTGTACCTTATCCCGACGCGTTGTTGAGCTATCATACCGTAGGGGCGTTGCGCGGTAAAAACTATACTGGTGATCAGGCACTCGCCATACAATTCGCAGCCTACCCCGAATTAGCAAATTCATTTCCCAATGCGGCATTCAAGCAAGGTGAAAAACCCTTGAATCATTGATCACAGGTAATATTACAAAAAAGGTTAAAGTGTTCAAGCGGTGTTTAAGTGTTGATTGCTTTTCTAATATTTGCCAAACCTGGCCAAAGTATTGAAAAAAAACTTCGCTATACTGCTCCTCATTCTAACTGCTTTTGGCCATCGGGCGCAATTCATCACTTTTAAGGGCAATATTTCTGACACCAGTGCAGGACAAAGTTTACCCAATGCTCTTCTGATGGCGATCAAGTTTAAGGATTCGACCTTGGTAGGACATAGCCGAACCGATAACCAAGGAGTTTTTACACCCATCCGGGTTCCTGTCGACACATATATTGTCATCCTATCACATCCCTCTTTTAGCGATAAAACATATTTGCTGGTGCCTAACCCAAAAGACAGTTTGTACAACTTTAAAAATGTGGTGCTGCCACAAAAGTCTATTGAACTCAAGGAAGTGGAAATTATCGCTTACCGCGAAAAAAGTTATTACAAAGGGGATACCCTGGTGTTTACCGCCGATTCGTTTAAAACCGCTGCCAATGCAACAGTTGAAGACTTGCTGAAAAAACTCCCCGGTGTGAAAGTGGATGCCAGCGGAAAAATCACCATTCAGGGTAAAGAAGTAGATCAGGTATTAGTTGACGGAGACGAGTTTTTTGGCAGCGACCCAACAATGGCCACCCGCAACCTGAATGCAAACATTGTTGATAATGTTCAGGTGTATGAAAAGAAAAATGAAAATGCTGAAAACAGTAACGAAACAGTCAAGATTTTAAACCTTAAACTCAAAGAGGATTCCAAAAAAGGCTATTTCGGCAAAACATCTGCTGCCAGCGATTTCATGCAGTTTTACGAGGGTGATGTATTGTTCAATCGATTCAAAGGTTCACAAAAAATTTCCGTGTTTGGCTTGATGAGTAATACCCCAAAAAACGGTTTTGATTGGAGCGACAACGATAAATATGGCCTCTCCAACGAAAACAAATATTCCTACGACCCCGAAACCAATACCTGGTACAGCAATGGAGATGACAAAACCGGCATACCGCAAACAGCTAAAGCGGGGATCTATTTTAACGAGAAGTTTGGCAAAAACACCAAATTCAATGGCGATTACAGTTACCGCAACAACACTCTGGAAACCGGAAGTGAAACCAATACTCAGTATTTTTTTACTGACACCAGTTTCTATAACACGCAAAAACTCAATAACAAATTCAGCAACCAAAGCCATCGTCTCAATATGAACCTGGTGCATAAGTTTGATTCTTTAACTGAATTAACCGTACGCCCTAAACTTAACTACAATGGTGGCAGCAGAGACAATCAACAATACGATGGTTTTTTAAGTTCTGAAAATGTGCTAACCAGGGAAACCAACATCAACAACAGCAATAACAATGAAGCCATGGATGGGAATGTGTTCATCCGATTGAGCCGGAATTTTAAAAAGAAAGACCGCAACCTGAGTTTCCAATACCAGCCTTCTTTTGCTAAATCTACTTCCAACACCAAGCTCAATAGCCTGTACACATTTGTTTCAGGAACCATTGCCGACTCTTCATTACTTCAGAAAAGGGATCAAAATTCCTCACGTTTTGATCAAATGGCGGGAGTCCAATACACCGAACCGCTTACCAAAAAGCACAAGCTGGAATTCAAATACACCTTCAATTGTAATACCAACAATTCAACCTTAAACACCTATAATTTTGACGGCAACGATTATTCCATTTTTGATTCCTTGCAATCGAACAACTTTGAAAATGTTACTTACATCCACAACGGAGGGGTGAAATTTATCTACGATGTTAAAAAGTACCGTTTTAGTGTAGGCGGCAATTACCGTAGCATAGAGCAGCAAAACCTCAACCTGAGCACCAACCGAACACTCAGCAACACCGTTGGCAATTTTTTACCCAATGCAGGCTTTGTTTGGAGGATAAGTCAGGGATCCAACCTCAACATCAATTACAACAGTAGTTTTCGTCAACCCAGCGTTGACCAGCTTCAGCCGGTGATTGACAACACCGACCCAAACCGCTTAAAAACCGGAAATCCTGATCTCAAACCGCAATTCGACAATAGCCTTAACATGAATTATTATTTCTACAAAGGCATCAGCGATATTAATTTTTACGCAGGTTCATACTTCAAGGTGGTGAACAACGAAATCAATGAAACCACCTATTTCGACTCTATTGGTCGCTCAATCACAGCCCCGCTCAACATACAGGGCAATTATAACGGTAGCGCATACCTGGGTGGAGGATTTCCCATTTTTAAACGCTTTTTAAAACTGTACTACAATTTGAATGGCAGTTACAACAACAACGTATCTTATCTGAACCGCGAAAAAAACGTCACAACCCACATGGTTATTTCACCGGGCTTGAATTTGGAAAGAGAAAACGACAAGTTCACGTTTGGTATAGGCGGTAATTACCAATACAATGTGCCCAAACAAACCATCAACCCGGCATCTGTGAAACCCTATTACAGTTATGAATTGAATGCCAATTTGCGGTGCAAATTTCCAAAACATGTTATGTTGCAATCTGATGCCGTTTACACCAACAATGGCAACCGTTCTCCGGGATTTAATCTGAACTATGTGATTTGGAATGCCTCTTTAAGCAAAACCTTTTTGAAATCAGAAAGTCTTATCCTTTCAGTTGAAATGAATGATATCCTGAATCAAAACATCAGCAACCAAAGGAACATTGAAGCCAACAAAATTTCGGACATTAAAACGCAAATCATCAAACGTTACTTCCTGATTCGCCTGCTTTACAAATTCACCAGCCAACAAGCAAAAGCCAACAATGAAGAAAGTTAGAACCTTACTGATGTTGTTATTTGCAATGTGTTTTTCAGCAGGTTTGGCACAGATCCATTCTGCTAAAATCACCTTTGAACGCAAAACCAATCTTTATAAAAAATTCAAAGATCAGGGCACACAGCGCTGGATCAAAGAAGAAGATCGCATCAAAATAGAGTATTTTGAATTATTGGTGAACGATACCATAGCCTTGTTTAAACCACAGGAGAGTGAACTCAGAGAAAACTACGCCTGGGCAACAGCTAAAAATACGGTCTTGCAAAATGCCAACACCCAAAGCCGTTATATGATCAAAACCATTTGGGGTGAAGAGTTACATCTCACCGATTCTTTGTTCAAACGGGAATGGAAAATCACAGAAAGTACCCGTAAAATTGCCGGCTACCCTTGCCGAAAAGCTTTCTGGCAAGCCAACGACAGTGTTCGCATTTACGCCTGGTTCAGTTACGATCTTGTGCCTTCCTTTGGTCCCGAAAGTTTTAATGGTTTGCCCGGTACTATTCTTGGTTTGGCCACTGAAGACGGGGGGGTGGTGTATTTCGCCAAATCGGTACTGGTGGTTAAACCTGAACCGGCGCAGTTTGTGTTGCCAAAAAAGAAAAAAGTATACACCGTTAATGAATTGAAAGCCATGCTCACAAAACAATACGGAACAGAAAAGTGGTTTCCGCAAATGATCAATTCACAATTCGGGATCTGGTAAGCAGCACCTTTAATACTAAGGGTTTAGCCCTTTGACAAAATTTACTGAACGGTATGGCCTGTTACAATAACACGAGGATTTTGCTTGCTGAACAAATTCCTTATCTTCGGTACACAACAATTAACGGTGTTTCTCCGTTCTTCTGTTACGTTACTTTTATTTATCCTACAAACCCATAAACATGAAAAAAATACTTGTATTGTTGTTTCTCGCCAATGCTGTCCTGGCGCAAGAGGCCACGGTTAAAACTCAACGTTACCTTGGCATAGGCTATAAGCTTGGTGTGTTTCAAACCAGCGATTTGTATTCCAACAACATTGCCCCGGTTAATCGAGTGATTTTGAATGTTGACCCCATTAAGTACCTGAGAATAGATGTTCAATGGGGTACTGCAAACTCCAAAGACGAACAATACATCTACACCGGTTTTCAACAGCAGCAAAAAGTTACCTTGGAAACTAAAAACACTGTGCTGCAATTCGGTGCTTTTGGTACTTACCATTTTGATGATATGCTGATGTACCTGGGTTTCCGTTATGGCTTCAGCAAAGGGTCATACGATCAAGTGAACTTTTCAGGCCCCACCTATTTTATTGAAACCAATACAGAAGATGCTACGCTCCTATCTCCGGTTTTGGGTGCAGAATACCGCTTTGGCAACAGATTCAGCGTTGGTGCCGAGGTTAGTTATCTAATGATAAACTCCGAATTCGATCCGGCAAACGCCCTGTCACTTAACACCAATTCCAAGATCAATCTTATCGAAACTTCCGCCTTTTTCAGGTTTTTCCCTTTTTAATAAACAAGCTGGATAAGTGCTCATCGTGAAACCGGTAATTTTTTTCCTCCTGCTCACCCAATGTGTTTACGCTCAGCAAACACAGGAAAAGAAACACCGTTACCTGGGTTTTGGGTTTAATTTCGGCGCTTTGCAATCCACCGAATTTCTCATTAATGTAGATCCTATCAAGTACTTCAGAACCGAAATCAAGTATGGCCAATATAAAACTTCAAAGGAAACAGTATTGACAAATTCTGCCTACCAGTCACAAACGGTTGATTTGAATACCAGTTCCCGTTCTATACGGGTTGGCCTTTTTGGTCTTCTCCCTCTGGATGAAATGCTGCTTTTTTCAGGCTTACGCTACAGCTGGGGCAAAACAGCCAACCAATACCTCGAATACAACTACAATTTTAACTACCATCAAATTGCTGAAAACAACAATTTGATTAACCAAATCGAAATGGTACTGGGTTCTGAATACCGGTTTGCCAACCGCGTGGCTTTAGGAGCCGAAATTGCCTTTATTCAGGGAAAAACCGATTATAACAATGTGAGTTTAAATCCCCAACGCGGTACCAACACATTTAATTACTTCCGAACAACAGCTTTTATCCGCTTTTTCCCATTCTAAACTTTTGGCTTTTCAAATTGTTCATTGAAAAGGAATGTAATTGTTTTTGGAATATACATTCCGCTTTATTATATTTGTTGCAACATTTAATACTATGCCAAAAGTTAAACAATTCGATCGCGGACACGTGCTCAAGGAAGCGGCCCAGATTTTTAAGCAAAAAGGTTATAACGGAACTTCCATTGACGATATTTTAAAGGCGACCGGACTAAGTCGCAGTAGTTTATACGACTCGTTTCAAGACAAACACAGCTTGTATCTGCAGGCGCTGGAAGTGTATAAACAACACGAAAATCAGGGTTATCAGAACGTTCACCAGAAAGAGTTGAATGGTTTCGAAAAAATTGAACTCGTGTTTAAAGAAGTAGTGAAACACCTGATTGAAAATCCTGACAGCAATGGTTGTTTGCTTGTTAACGCTGCGGCTGAAATGAGCAAACAGTGCGACAAAACCTCGCAGGTGGTTTGCAACAACAAAGATGAAGTGCAAAACTTATTTCATTCGTGGATAGAAGATGCACAGAAAAAAGGCCTCGTTAAGTTAAATAAACCACTCGAATTTTATGGGCAGTTTCTGTTCAACACCTTGTGTGGCCTAAAGGTGCTTAGCCAAAGTGGTGCCGACAGGGCTGAGTTGGATAATGTGGTGAAGGTGACGCTCGCTGCTCTGAACTAAGATGCAAATTATTGACACCCACATTCACCTGTATGCTGAAGAATTTGAGCGAGACCGTTCGGCTCTCATAAATAAGGCCATCAGCAACGGCATCCGTCGCTTTTACCTTCCCAACATTGATTCGAACTCAATTAAAGCCATGTTGGATCTCGAAAGGGCCTATCCCGAACATTGTTATCCCATGATGGGGCTTCACCCATGCTCGGTGAACCAAAACGTAGAAGCTGAATTAAAAACAGTGAGAGAGTGGCTGGATTCAAGACCCTTTGCCGGAATAGGCGAAATTGGATTGGATTTATATTGGGATAACACCTACTTTAAAGAGCAACAACAGGCATTTGCCACGCAAATCGAATGGGCGCTTGAAATGCACTACCCAATTGTGATTCACGTGAGAAACGCCTTCAAAGAAACCCTTGAACTTCTGAAATCCTTTAAAACCCTTCCAAAAGGCATCTTTCATTGTTTTAGCGGGTCGCTGGAGGAAGCCAATCAAATACTCGCCCTAGGCAATTTTAAATTGGGTATTGGGGGTGTTTTAACTTTTAAAAACTCTGGTCTCGACAAAGTTGTACAAGATATTGATCTTAAGCATCTTGTGCTTGAAACGGACGCCCCCTATCTGGCCCCTGTTCCCTTCAGAGGAAAGCGGAATGAACCTTCCTATATTTTGGAAGTAGCCCGTCATTTAGCGAGCATAAAATCTGTCGAAATTGATGAGCTTGCCAGGGTGACCAGTAATAACGCGGAAGAAATCTTTAAAAAAGCGTAATTTGTTGATAAACCGCGCATTTTTTTTGTAAATGTTTGGCACGGTTAAAAAAACTTCTTACATTTGCAGCCCCTTATTCGGGGAAAGACTTTAAAATCAAAAAAAGTGGACGCATTAAGTTATAAAACAGCATTCGCCAACAAAGCCAATTCTGAGAAAGAATGGTTGCTTGTTGACGCTGAAAATGAAGTAGTTGGACGTTTGGCTTCAAAAGTTGCCATCTTGCTTCGCGGCAAGCATAAAACCAATTTTACCCCGCATAGCGATATGGGTAGCAATGTGATTATTGTAAACGCCGATAAAGTGCGTTTTACCGGTAAAAAACTCACCGACAAAGAATACATCCGTTACACCGGATACCAGGGCGGTCAGCGTTTCACCACACCAAAAGAATTGTTGGCTAAAAAACCAACCGAAATTTTAACCCATGCCATTCACGGCATGTTGCCAAAAGGGCGTCTTGGTCGTGTATTAAACACCAATTTACGTGTGTATGCAGGAGCCGAGCACGGTCAGGAAGCTCAACAACCTAAGAAAGTAGACTTAAACAAAATCAGATAATCAGCAAACATGGAAGTTACCAAAACATCCGGTCGTAGAAAAACTTCAGTAGCCCGCGCTTACGTTTCAGCAGGCACAGGCAACATTGAAGTTAACGGAAAAGACTATAAACAGTATTTCACTACTCCAACCCTTCATTATTACGTTACCCAATCTTTGATGATCGCAAAAGTTCGTGAGAACTACGATGTGAAAGTAACAGTGAATGGTGGTGGTATCACCGGACAAGCGCAAGCCATTCGTTTGGCTGTAGCAAAAGCCCTTGTTGAAGTTAATCCTGAACTTAAAAAGGATCTCCGTGCTGCAGGTTTAATGACCCGCGACCCGCGCATGGTTGAAAGAAAAAAATTCGGACAGAAGAAAGCACGTGCTCGCTTCCAGTTCAGCAAACGTTAATCCAGACCCAATTAAAGCAAGAGAGAATCAAATGTCATCAAGAACAACATTTAACGAATTACTCGAATCAGGTGCTCACTTCGGTCACCTCAAAAGCAAATGGAACCCCGCCATGGCACCTTATATTTACGCCGAAAAGAACGGGATTCACATCATTGACCTTAACAAAAGCATCGCAAAAATCGACGAAGCTGCCAACGGTTTGAAACAAATCGCGCGCTCAGGTCGTAAGATTCTTTTTGTTGCTACTAAAAAACAAGCGAAAGATATCGTTTCCGAAAAAGTTAAAACTGTTAACATGCCTTATGTTACCGAGCGTTGGCCTGGCGGTATGTTAACCAACTTTGCTACCATTCGTAAATCGGTGCGCAGGATGACCCAAATTGACAAAATGTTCAATGACGGTACCTTCAGCAATATTTCAAAACGTGAGCGTTTGCAATTCTCCCGCGAGCGTGCAAAATTGGAGATCCAATTTGGTTCTGTGGCCGACCTTACCCGTTTGCCTGCCGCTCTGTTTGTGGTTGACATTACCAAAGAACACATCGCGATCGCTGAAGCCAAACGTTTGAATATTCCTACTTTCGCTATTGTTGATACCAATTCTAATCCTAACGATGTGGATTTTGCAATCCCGGCTAACGACGATGCTTCAACTTCCATCGCTTATATTGTTGAATTGATGGTGAACGCAGTAAAAGAAGGACTTTCTGATCGTAAAATGGATAAGGAAAACAACCCTGAAGAAGGTGAAGGCAAAGAAGGTGCTGCTGATGAATTCAATGAAGGAGTTCTTGAAAGCGGCGAAGAAGATACTGAGGACAAAGGCGGAGCTAAAAAACGCCGCAGAGTAGCCGCAAAAAAATAAATTGATAAGGAGAATTCCAGGCGGTCATTCTGGCAACAGACTGGCCGTTTTTTTTGAATTCCCGCAATCTCAAGGAAAAAATTAAGACGAATAAAAACAACTCATAAATAAACAAGAAAATGGCAATTACAGCAGCAGAAGTAAACAAATTACGCCAGCAAACCGGCGCCGGTATGATGGACTGCAAAAAAGCATTAGAAGAAAGCAAGGGCGATTTTGAAGCCGCAGTGGATTACCTTCGTAAAAAAGGTGCAAAAGTAGCGGCTAACCGTCAGGATCGCGATGCTAAAGAAGGTGTGGTTTTGGCAAAAACCTCAGCCGATAAAACACTTGCTATCGTGATTAGTGTGAACTGTGAAACCGATTTTGTGGCTAAAAACGCCGAATTTATCGCTTTCGCTGAAACAGTTGCGAACATTGCACTCGACAAAAAACCAAACAGCATTGACGAATTAAAAGCGCTTCCTTACAACAACGAAATTACCGTTGCCGATAAATTTATGGAGCAAGTAGGGAAAATTGGTGAGAAGATTGATATTGGTTTCTACAACATCGTTAAAGCTGAACAGGTAGTAGGATACATCCATCCGGGTAACCGATTAGCAGTGGCTGTTGGTTTCAACAAAAAAGTAAGTGATGAAGTGGCTAAGAACGTAGCCATGCAATCAGCTGCCATGGCCCCTGTAGCTATTGATAAGGAGGACGTGGACCAAACCATCATCAACCGCGAATTGGAAATTGCGAAAGAAACCACCCGTGCTGAAGGTAAACCAGAAGACATGGTGGAAAAAATCGCTATGGGTAAACTGAACAAGTTTTACAAAGATTCGACCTTGTTGAATCAGGAGTATTTTATCGATACCAAATTAACGGTTCGCCAATACCTTCAAGGGGTTGAGAAAGACCTCACGGTTACGGCACTCAAGCGTTACGCTTTATCTTAATTTTTAAATCCCGACTTTTAGTCGGGATTTTTTTTGGAATACTGTATCTTCGTTCACTTAAAAGTTCATTCACGCAAGGCAATTCACATGAAATACACACGCATACTGCTTAAATTAAGCGGAGAAGCCCTAATGGGTAATAAAGGATTTGGTATTGATCAGGAACGATTAATGGAATACGCCCGCGAAATCAAATCGATATACGATCAAGGCTGCCAGGTAGCTATTGTAATTGGTGGCGGCAATATTTTCAGAGGTATCCAAGCCGAAAAAGGCGGCATGGATCGTGTGCACGGCGATTATATGGGCATGTTGGCAACGGTAATCAACAGCATGGCCATACAAAGTGCGCTCGAGGGCCTTGGTGTACAAACCCGCTTACAAAGCGCCATTAAAATGGAACAAATTTGTGAACCTTTTATTCGCCGCAAAGCTGTTCGCCATCTCGAAAAAGGTCGCGTGGTAATTTTTGGAGCCGGAACCGGCAATCCTTATTTTACCACCGATACAGCTGCTACACTTAGAGCTATTGAGATTGAAGCCAAAGTGATTTTAAAAGGCACACGGGTGGATGGTATTTACAGCGCCGACCCTGAGAAGGATAAAAACGCCAAAAAATACGAGACCATTTCATTTGAAGAGGTTTACGAAAAAGGCCTTGAAGTGATGGATATGACCGCCTTTACACTTTGCAAAGAAAATAAATTGCCCATCATTGTGTTCGACATGAATAAAAAAGGCAATCTCAAAAGTTTGATTGAAGGACAGAAAATTGGAACGCTGGTAGAAGTTTAAAGGCTATTAAGGTGGTAGTTAGTATTTTCTAACCTCGCCAACCAACAATTAGAAATAAGAAATCACTTTACCACGGTTCGCCCAAGGAACTTATTTACGCGGCTTTTGACCTTTTTCAGGTCGTCTAATTCCCTTAACAGATCCCATATTTCAGGTTCGCCTGTTGTTTTCAGAAGGTCTTGTTTTTCATGAATGAACGCGCGCAGTTTTTTTTCCTTATAACTGAACAACACGTGTTCGATACCACGTTTTAAATTATCTACTTCTGCCGGCACTTCAACACCAAAATGTTTCCATTTATTACTTAGCTCGTGCGAATTCAATACATGCTTCAGCACAAATTGGTTCACAAATGGATTACTTGAATTTAAAAACTGACGGGCGGTTGCGAAGCGCGAATTTTTGTATTCGTGAATGTATTCGTCAAGAACAGCCTGATGCATGGGGTTTTCAAAACTCATCTCATCTCGCCACAATTCAAACAGAATGTAATCGGCTGCCGGAATATCAATGGTGTGATTTTCTGAAGTTTCTTCATCCTCCCCTTCAATTTCAATATACACGTTTCCGAACTGCATCATCATTCGAAGCAATTCAATTTCTTCGTGGTCATAATCAGGCGCCACTTGTTCTGTAACCGTGGTTTCCTCAGTTTCAGGAACTGCTGCGCTAACACTTGGTTCATCGGGTTCAATTACCTGCGACTTTGTTTTTACTTTTGTAGCAAGGTTTCTGCGCAATTTATTCACTTCATTTTGAAGGATCTGCTCCTCCATTTCCATGATTACCGCGCATTGGCGAACGTACACACTTCGAATGATGTTGTCCGGTATCAGCGCAATGTTCTCTACCAGTTCTCTGATCAGGCCTGCCCGCTTGATAGGGTCGTTGTTTGAAATTTGTTTTAATCGCTCCGCCTTAAAAAACAAAAAATCCTGACTTTTCTCTTTCAGGTAATTCTGAAACTCCTCCGCCCCAACTTTTCGGCTGAATGAATCCGGATCATCGTTATCAGGAAACATGAGCAATCGCACATTCATGCCTTCTTCCAGAAGCAATGGAATAGCGCGTGAACTGGCTTTTTGCCCGGCTTCATCACCATCATACAACACCACAATGTTTTTTGTGAAACGATGTATGGATTTGATCTGCTCGATGGTTAGTGATGTACCGCTTGAGGCGACCACATTCTCAACACCGGCCTGGTGCATGGCAATCACATCCATATAGCCTTCTACCAAATAACAGGCATCGGCATTTTGTATGGCGCGTTTGGCGTACCAAAGTCCATAAAGTACGCGGCTTTTGTGATAAATGTCGGTTTCGGGACTATTGATGTATTTGGCTGTTTTTTTATCGCTGCTCAGGGTGCGGCCACCAAAAGCCACTACCCTGCCCGCTTCATCCAAAACCGGAAACATCACGCGGCCCGCAAAACGGTCAAAAAGATCGGATTCGCTCAGTTCTTTGTTTTCATCAGTGCCATTGCGAACAATACTCATGCCACTGGCTGAAAGGTATTTGGGTTGATAACCTGAATGTATTGCTGCTTTGGTAAAAGCGTTGCGGTTTTCGGGGCTATAGCCCAATTGAAATTTTTCTATGATGCCCGGTTGTAACCCGCGCTCCTGAAAGTAACCAAGGCCTACTGATTTGCCTTCATCAGTTGTGAGCATTTGCTCAGTGAAATACCTTTGGGCATATTGCATCACAATAAACAAACTTTCGCGTTCGCTTTGTTTTTGCCGATCTTCAGGGGTGATTTCTTTTTCAACTATCTCAACATTGTATTTTTTGGCCAGCCAGCGCAATGCTTCAGGGTAACTAAGATGCAAGTGCTCCATGATAAAGTTCACCGAACTACCTGCCTTACCACAACCAAAACACTTGTAAATGCCTTTTGCAGGAGAAACCGTAAAGGAGGGGGTTTTTTCCCCGTGAAACGGACAGAGTCCCAGCAAATTGGTACCTCTTTTTTTTAAGGTCACAAATTCTCCTACCACTTCCTCAACGTGCGCAGCATCAAGTATTCGGTCAACGGTGTCTCTTGGAATCATGGATAGAATTGGGAAAAATAAAGATAGGAAATTTGTGCCTAAGCATATGGAAAGAGACGATAAAAAAGTCCAAATAACGGTATAACTAAGAATCTTAACATAACTAAATTATACCTTCACCCTCCAGAAATGTTAAAACCAAAAATTCCTAAAATAATTTGCAAATGTGTTTTTTCGGTATAACTTTGCATCTCAAAGTGCTTTTACATGAAAAAAGAAGAAAACCAACTGGAAGCCCTGCACGACATCCGAAAAATGATGCAGGAGTCCTCTAAGTTCCTTTCCCTGAGCGGACTTTCAGGCATTTTTGCCGGCTGTTATGCTTTGATTGGAGCCTACTTTGCCCGGAATTTTCTCAGCACCTACAGTGCAAATGAAACCACAAACGAAGACCATTATTCTGTTCTGGTCCTTAAGTTATTGGTCACCTGTGTAATTGTTCTTGGGGCTTCTATTGGCACTGCTCTTGTACTTTCAGGAAAAAAAGCGAGAAAAAACAATCAAAAACTGTTTGACCACACAAGCAAAAAACTGTTTTGGCAAATGATAGTGCCTTTGGGTGCAGGAGGTGTATTTTGCCTGACCCTGCTCTATCACAGCAACGGTTTGGTACTTTTAGTAAGTCCGGTTATGCTCATCTTTTATGGCCTGGCACTTATTGCTTCCAGCAAATTCACTGTACACGATATTAAATACCTGGGGTACTTTGAGCTTTTGCTTGGACTATTGGCAAGTTTGTTTTTGGGCCATGGTCTTTTGTTTTGGGCACTCGGATTTGGTGCATTGCACATTATTTACGGCAGCATCATGTGGTACAAATACGACAGAAACAACTGAGAGAATATCCCCATGCGTTCACCTAACATCCACCAACTCAACAAAGCCTTCGAAAGCAGGGTCAGACTGGGCATAATGAGCGTGTTGATGGTGAACGACAGCATCGATTTTAATAGCATCAAAGATTTGTTGAAGGTGACCGACGGCAACCTGGCCAGCCATGCAGCTGCATTGGAAAAAGAAGGACTTATACATATTAAAAAGGAATTTTCCGGCAAAAAAACCCTCACCACTTATAGTGCCACAAAAGTGGGTATTAAAGCATTTGAAGACCACCTAAACGGTCTTGAAAAATTATTAAACCTGAAGAAATAAAAAAATTTGATACTTTACTTTGTAACACAAAGTACTTTTAAATATAACATCATGAAAAACGTTCGAATTCACCTTTCTGTCTTTCTCCTGTTGCTTTTACTCAGCGGTATCACGGCATTTCCAATTCGCTCTGAAATTGCCTTTTTACACGAATACAGGGAAATTTTGCCTCCTTTGCTCAGTAACTGGATTACTCAGCTTTACACCAACATCTCTTCCACCCCTTTGGTGATGTTGTACGGTACCGACTGGTTAGCGTTTGCGCACATCGTTATCGCTTTGTTTTTTATTCCGGTTTACATCGATCCTGAAAAACACAAAATCAACCTTAAGATAGGGATGCTGGCTTGCCTTCTGATCTTTCCTTTAGCCTTTATTTGCGGCCCCTTGCGCAACATTCCTTTTTTTCACCAATTGATAGATTGTTCTTTTGGTGTTTTTGGTTTTCTCTACCTCTATTTTATTTTTTCAAAAATCAATCAAATACACAAAAAAAATGAAAACCTACCTGCCTAAACTTTACTGGCTGAGTGCTTTTGCCATAGCCATGGGCTTTCTTGAATCTGCGGTGGTGATTTACATCCGTAGCATTTATTATAAAGACGGTTTCCAATTCCCCCTGCGCCCTATGGAACTCTCTCTGGCCCGAGTGGAAATTTTTCGGGAAGCAGCAACGCTTATAATGCTTATTGCCGCCGGTTACCTTGCGGGCACAACAATAACGCAGCGATTTGCCTATTTCACCCTGGCCTTTGCCATTTGGGACCTTTTCTATTACGTTTTTCTTTATGTTTTGCTTGGCTGGCCTGAATCCTTATTTACCTGGGATATCCTCTTTCTGATTCCCCTTCCCTGGATTGGTCCTGTTTGGTCGCCCTGCCTTATTTGCCTGTTAATGATCTTTAGCGCAGTGGTACTGATCCATGAAACAACAAAAGACGCGGGATTCAATATATCCAGAATACAGGTGTTTTTCCTAACAGGGGGCATCCTTCTTTGCATTCTTTCTTTTGTTTGGGATTATTTGTTCAACATAAAGCATGAGGACTTCTGGTCAGTGTTTTCATCCAAAGCGCTTTTTGCTGAACTCACACAGTATGTTCCCCAATCCTTTAATCACGCTTTGTTTTTTTCTGGCTTTGCCTGCATGGGTTTTCCACTAGGCCAACACCTCTATTATAAACTAAAAACCAAATAACATGAAAAAGAACGATTTTCTCCTTTTTGCGTCAACACTGGCCTTCAGCGCCTTGTTCTACCAACAAGCCCCAGGCATCAACTATCTGTTGTTTACCGTTATGGTCACTGTGGTTTCCTTGTTTTTTAATTCTGTTTCCCTTATGGAAAATAAACTTTGGTTGTACTTTATGGCTTGTAACCTTAGCGGGCTTGCCGTTTTTGTTATCAACAGCGACCTTAGTCTGCTGGCCTGTGTTCTGAGTCTTTTGGTATACAGCAGCAAACTTCTAAACAAACACAACTCTACCCTGCTTTGCGGGGTGCTTGGCGCGTTTTCGGTCCTTACTTCTGTTTTTTATTTTTTTATCGCCTTTTCTGAACAGCACATCTCCACATCAACTAAAAAAAACAATTGGACGCTGTTTCTCAGCCTCGCAGTGAGTGTATTGATATCGGTTGTGTTTTTTACCCTCTATAAAAACTCCAACCCACTTTTCGACAATTTCACACAATTCATCAATTTAAAATGGCTAAGCTTTGGATGGGTTTGTTTTACGCTTTTTGGTTTTTTTGTTCTTCATGGCCTTTATCTCAGTAAAAACATTGCTGCGCTCAACACACTTGATTTGAAAGCACAAAAAAAGATAGAATACCAAAATACCCAGAATCAAAACAATCAAGCAAATCGGGTGATGGGTTATATTTTGTTCACTGTTTTGAACCTGATGCTTTTGGTATTGAATGTACTGGACATCAACAACCTTTTTATTAGCCAGCAGATGCCTCCGGGAATTACCCTCTCTGATTTTGTGCATGAAGCGGTTTGGAACACCATAGGTTCAATTGTTTTAGCGGTAGGTTTAATCCTCTGGTTGTTCAGGGGGGATCTTAATTTTACTCAAGCCGGGAAAAACATCCGTTACCTGGTTTACACCTGGATTTTACAAAGCATTTTGGTGGTTTTCAACGCCATTGTACGTAACATGTGGTATGTAACCGAATACCAACTGAGCCAACAACGGATTGGTGTATTTGTGTTTTTGGCTTTGTGTGTAGCCGGATTAATTTTCACCTACTTTAAACTTTCTGAACAGCAAAGTGCCTGGAGGCTGGTAACAAAAAACGTTCAGCTCTGGTTCATGACCCTTGTATTTTTGTCGCTTTTTAATTGGGACAAACTCATTACCAGCTATAACATTACACACAGCAGTCCTAAGAAAGCACTTGACAAAATATACCTATTAGGCCTCTCAGACGCGAATATTCCTGAACTTGTTGATTTACACAACGCGCTTAAGTTTGATGCTTATGAAGACTCTCTGTTTTACCAAAAGTGTGAGGTTACTTACAAAAAAGACCGCTTCAGGCAATGGCCGAGTTTTAACCTCAGGGCCTATCAAAATCAAAAAGCGATGGAGTTACTGAAAAATTAGCCTTCTGTTTTTGTCCTTTTCACCCTAAAAAAGGGGATTCAAAATCCATCTGAATACCTTGCCTTTTGAAGTTCATAAATGCCGAAATATTCTTATCTTCGAAACACAATTAATGTACTTCGCATGAAAAAACAATTGCTACTTCTTGCACTGACACTCGGTCTCTTTTTTTCCTCGAACGCCCAGGTCACCCAACTGAACGAATCCTTCACGGCACCTTTTAGTCCAGCTTCAAGCGGCTGGTTTGTTCAAAACAATTCCAACCCTATTGGCACAATGAGCTGGGCTCAGGGAATAGGCACCATTTTTCCGGCCTATTCAGGATCCTCAAACGACTATTACCAGGCCAACTTTAATAGCCAGGGCAGCACCTTTGGAAACATTAGCAATTTTTTGATCACACCAACGGTTAGTTTAATGAATGGTGGCGTATTAAAGTTTGCTACGCGCACTGCGGCCAACCCATCCACCTATCCCGATCGTCTTGAAGTGCGCATGAGTATAGGAACCGGTACCGGCTCCATTCCTGTTTCCGCTTCCGCCGTTGGCACTTTTACCGCACTACTCACCACCATTAACCCAAACCTGACCAATTCAGGCTATCCAGGGGTGTGGACGGTTTACACCATGAGCCTTTCAGGAATTACAGGAACCGTTGCCGGGCGGTTTGCATTTCGCTACGAAGTTAATGATGGAGGACCCAATGGTGCCAACAGCGATTACATTGGCATCGATAATGTTGAGTACACTACTGGCGGCCCATGTCCACAAGCGCCGGTAACCATTACCCCCAACACGGCCACAATTTGTACAGGGGGGGGAGGCTTGAGTTTAGTGGCCGGAGGCGCCAGCACTTATACCTGGAACAATGGTTCACATAACACTTCCCTTTATGTTGCTCCTTTTTCAACCACCGTTTATACCTTGTCCGGCTCGAGTGCCAGCACCTGCCCGGGATATGCTACCGCTACAGTATATGTGGTTGCTCCACCCAATATTTCAGCGCCAAATGTAACGGCATGCCCCGGTGGAAACGCAACCCTCACTGCGTATGGCGCCACCACTTACACCTGGAGTAACGGTGCAACAGGTTCTACGGTGGTGGTTCCTGTGAACACCTCTACTTTTTTTGTGGTGCAAGGCTCTACTGCACCGGGTTGCCCTAACGATTTCGCCCAGGTTTTTGTAACAACCAATACATTTTTAATCGTATCTGACGAATCGCCTGTTGCATGTCCCAACCAAACCTTCATTCTCGGCGCCAGCGGCGCACTCTCCTATACTTGGAACACTGGTGCTACCAGCCCATCCATTGTGATTACCCCTACCGGAAATGCGACGTATTATGTTTCGGGATTCGACGGCAATTGTAATGAAACCAAATACATAGGTGTTTCCGTGGATCCTAACCTCTTTGCACCAAGTTTTACCACCTGTGCCGGAACCTCTGCTACACTATTTGTTTCAGGAGCGAATTCCTACAGCTGGAGCACCGGTTCCACCTCTTCAGTGGTAATTGTTACGCCGAGTTCCAACACGGTGTATACCGTTACGGGTACAAGCGGGAACTGCAGCGCGATCAAAACCGTGAGCGTTACCATAGGAAATAAATTATCTGTGAATTGCAGTCAGGTTTGCCTTGGCACATCTGTGCTGCTTTCAGCTTATGGCGCAAGTTCTTACACCTGGTACCCGATTCTTGATTTTAACTCGAGCGTGATCTTAACCCCTACCGCAAGCATGGTTTACACGCTGGCCGGTGTTTCCGGAACTTGTAGTGGCTCAAGAACGATACAGGTTACGTATTGTGCCGGGTTCGAACAAGAGCTGAGTCAGGAAGATAACATTCGTGTTTATCCTAATCCTTTTAAGGATGAGTTAACCATCACCGGGGCTGAAGGACAGTTGAGAATTTGTAATGTTTTCGGACAAGTGGTTTACGAAGAACGCCTTGAAGGTGAAACGCAGGTGCACACTTCTGAACTGAATCCGGGCCTTTATTTTGTTATTCTCACACGCCCCGGAACTACTCAACGTAAAGTGATCAAGGTCATCAAGAATTAAAGATTACTTTGTAAAGAAACTTTGAGTCCAAGGCTCTGTAGAACTTATTCTTCCTAATGGCATGTTTCAGGTGGTCTCAACCCCATCAGACCTTTTGTGGAGAGAGGTTTTGACATGTTTTTAGTGCAAGGCTTTTAACACATCCAGGGTTTTGTTAAGCATGTTCTCAGTAAAATCCAAATGGGTTACCATACGAATGGTGTCTTTTCCAAAAGCCGAAACCCGAATTCCCTGCTCCTTCAATTTCGATTCGAATTGTTCACCGCTTAAGATGGCCGGATTCAAAGTAAAAATAACAATGTTGGTATAAACCGGAAGAACGGACACCACAAAGGATTTTGTTTCCAATACTTTTCCCAGTGCACGGGCTTTAGCATGGTCGTCCTTTAATCGTGATACATTGTTTTTTAAGGCGTATAATCCTGCAGCAGCCAAAATGCCGGCCTGGCGCATACCACCACCGAACACCTTGCGAACCCGACGTGCTTTTTGTATAAAGTTGGTAGTTCCCAACAAAAGTGATCCTACCGGAGCACCCAGGCCCTTTGATAAACAAATTGAAATGGAGTCAAAACTGCTACCAATCGCATTTGTTGTTTCACCAGTTTCGGTTATGGCATTAAAAATTCTGGCGCCATCCAAATGCAAAGCGAGGTGCTTGGCTTTGCAAACTTGGTGTATGGCCTTGGTTTGCTCCAAAGTGTAGAACGAACCACCGGCCCTGTTCACGGTATTTTCAAGACTTACCAAAGATGTTTTTGTTAGCCAATCGTAATTAGCATTGATGTTTTTTTCTATGAGCTCAGGGCTCAGGCGGCCTTCATGACCTTGAATTAACTTGGCTTGTACCCCAGAATTAAATGCAATGCCTCCTCCTTCATAATTGTATATGTGTGAATTGACATCGCACAACAATTCATCTCCTGGCTGTGTATGCACTTTAATCGCAATTTGATTGGTCATGGTACCACTTGGGCAAAACAAAGCCGCTTCTTTCGAAAATAAATTGGCAGCAAACAACTCCAATGCATTCACCGTTGGATCTTCCGCAAACACGTCATCACCAAGTGGTGCCATCATCATAGCTTCCAGCATGCCCGCAGTGGGTTTGGTTACGGTATCACTTCTGAGGTCGATCCAATCCATTTTAATAGGCTCTTAATTTTATTACCTTTTCCCTAAACCTGTGTTTCGCAAGAAAATTATTTTCCAGATCCACATTCATTGGTACCGGTGTATCTAGGCTGCCTTCGCGCATAACAGGAGCATCAAGGTATTCAAAACAGTGCTCAGTGATCAAAGCCGAAATTTCACCGGCAATGCCACCCGTTAAGGTGTCTTCGTGCATAACAATGGCTCGTCCGGTTTTTTTAACTGAATCAAAAATGGTAGTTGTATCCAAAGGCGCCAGTGTTCTCAAGTCAATCAGGTCGGCTTTGATTTCGGGATGTTCTTCCAACAATTCAAGAGCCCAGTGCACACCCAATCCATAAGTAATGATACTTAACTCATGGCCTTCTTTTAATACATTGGCTTTACCAAATGGTATGGTGTAATAGGATTCCGGCACCTCCTGAGTGATACTTCGGTATAAAGCTTTGTGTTCAAAAAACATCACAGGATTAGGGTCCTCGAAAGCGGTTAGTAAAAGTCCTTTGGCATCGGCCGGAAAAGCGGGATAGGCAATTTTTAAACCCGGAGTTTTAAAAAACCAGGCTTCGTTGCTCTGACTGTGGAAAGGTCCTGCCGCTACGGCTGCACCTGTTGGCATCCTTACCACCACATCGGCATTTTGCCCCCAACGGTAATGGCTTTTAGCAAGGTTATTGACAATTTGTGTCATGCCTTCGCTAACAAAATCGGCGAATTGCATTTCCACCATAGCTTTAAATCCATTGATTGAAAGGCCGAATCCGGCACCTAAAATGGCGCTTTCACACAAAGGTGTGTTGCGCACCCTGTGTTTGCCGAATTGTTGTACAAACCCTTCGGTGATTTTAAAAACACCTCCGTACTCAGCTATATCCTGCCCCATCAACACCAATTCTGGATGTTTTTCCATGGCTTGTCGCAAGCCTTGTTGTATAGCATCAATAAAACGGATGGTTTGAGTGCTTCCTGCAGTGGTACTGGTGTCATTCACCTCAAAAGTTTGAAACACTTCTTTTAATTCCAATGTGGTGTCGGGTTCCGGATTTTTTTCCGCGAAGGTAATTTCTAATCCTTCTTCAATTTCCTGCTTAATTTCAGCTTTGATGGTTTCAATTTGTTTTTCGCTGATCACCCCTTCTTTTAACAAATAAGTTTCATAATTCTGAACAGGGTCTTTTTTGGCCCATGTATCCATAAGTTGTTTCGGCACATATTTGGTACCGCTTGCCTCTTCATGTCCGCGCATCCTGAACGTAACACATTCAATTAAAACAGGACGCGGGTTTTCGCGAATGTCTTCGGCTATTTGTTTTACCGTTTCGTACACTTTCAGAATATTGTTGCCATCGATACTTAATGCTTCGATGCCATAGCCGATACCCTTATCGGCGAACGATTTGCATTTGAATTGTTCATTAGAAGGTGTGCTTAAACCGTAACCATTACTTTCAACAATAAAAATAACCGGCAAATTCCATACTGCAGCCGTATTGATACTTTCATGAAAATCGCCCTCACTTGCGCCACCATCTCCACTGAATACTGCAGTAACCTTGTTGTTCTTTTTTAAGAGGTTACCCAGAGCTATGCCATCGGCTACTCCCATTTGTGGTCCAAGGTGAGATATCATTCCAACTATTTTGTACTCAGTTGTGCCAAAATGAAACGAACGGTCGCGGCCTTTGGTGAACCCTCCGGGTTTTCCCTGAAACTGTGAAAACAAACGATTCAAGGGAATCTGGCGTGTGGTAAATACCCCAAGATTGCGGTGCATTGGTAAAATATACTCTTCGGGATTTAAGGCTGAGGCCACACCTACCGAAATGGCTTCCTGTCCAATACCACTGAACCATTTGGCAATTTTTCCTTGGCGCAGCAGTAACAGCATTTTTTCTTCTATCATGCGCGGCTTTAGCAACCGCACATACAGTTCAAGTAAATGTTGGTCCTTTAGTTTTTTGCGATCAAATTTAATCGGGGTTTCTGCTAAAATCATTTTAAGCTTGTTTTATTTTTTCCGATGAAGCAATACATTAAAATTAAATCCAAAATTGAGCCAGCTCATGACATAATTGTTGGATTGGGAAGAAATTTCTTCAAATTGATTGAATCGAGGCGCCTTAGGATCAAAAGTGCTGAATAAGGTGGTGTAACTGAGTATCACACCAAAACTGATGGTTTTATCGACAATAAAATTAACTGCTATTTCTGGCTGAATATAAGGCGCATTGAATTTTTGATCGCCATAAGGCCGGTTGGCCAGGCTCGTGTCGGCATTTACGTTGTAATAGTGCGACATCATATAGCCCGCATGCATGGAATATGACATGTATCCAATAGCCGAAAAAAACTTAACGTAACTCAAACGCGCAAATACCCCATTACCCATTAATCGGGTATTATAAGGAATACTGGCATTGAAATACGCGTATTTTAATCCCTCATCATTCTGAAACAACACGTTTTGATAACCTAACCCTGCATAAAGACTAGTTCCTACAGCTTTGTTGAACGAAAAATTCATTTCATAAATGCCATCAAAAGATGTACGATACATGTCACTACTCAGAATGGAAGGGATGCAGAAATTACCTGCTATGGAAAAATCGGCCAGGTTCTTTTGTTTGTTTTGAGCAAACGGGGAGAATGGCAACACAAGCGCTATAAACAACAGGGCACGCACAAGATTCTAAAGTTAAATGATTTTGAGATGGGTTGTTAATGGCAAACAAAAAATACACAAAAAAGGCCGCCTTTAAGGCGGCCTGTGGGCGTTTAATGCTGCACCACACGTTTATCCTTGTGTTTTTTGATCTGATTTCTTAATGCTTCGCAAACCAAATCTGTAGCTTCTTCAAACGTTTCGCACTGCCTTTTGGCAAAAAACTCATGTCCCCTGCATAACAATTTAATTTCTGAAATCTTGTTGTCGCTGGTGCTGCTTTTGTCAAGCCTTAGCGTTACCTCGGAGTTAATGATCCCATCATAAAAGGTGTTCAATTTATCTACTTTTTCATTTACAAAGTTCAACAACTTTTTGTCGGCTGTGAAGTGTACGGATTGGATGTTGATTGTCATGATTTGTTTCCTCCTTTAGTTTAAGTTAGTAATTAATTGCCCGACCGGGGATGGGCCTGGGAATAGGATTTTTTTAATTTTTCAATGGTGTTGTGGGTGTAAACCTGGGTGGTAAATAAATTTGCGTGGCCCAGCAACTCCTTAACGGCATTAATATCGGCACCATTGTTCAAGAGATGAGTGGCAAAACTATGCCTCAAAACGTGTGGACTTTTTTTAGAAGCAGTGGTAACCTGAGCCAGCACCTCTTTTACAATTTTGGTCAGACTTACAGCGTTAAGGGGTTTATTTTTGGTGCTCACCAGTAGGAAAGGACTGTCCAAGCCTTCTTGGTCTTTTAGTTCGAGATAGCGTTTGACACTGTTCTTCATCCCTAAATTGAACGGAATGATTCGCTCTTTGTTGCGTTTTCCAAGCACTTTTAGCTGCAACGAATACAAATCCAGATCAGCTGTCTTTAATTGAAGCAATTCGGCACGGCGCATCCCGGTTTGGTAAAACAAATCAAGAATTAACCGGTTGCGTTGCCCCTCAAAATCGTTGGCAAATGTAAGCTCTGAGAACACCCTTTGCATCTGCCCTTCATCCACAAAATCAGGCAGGCTTTTTTTTACCCGGGGTCCAACCACTTTTTGCGCAGGATTGAATGCCAGGGCCCCGCTGCGGCATAGATACTTAAAATACGACTTGAGAGCGCTGAGTTTACGATTCACCGATCGGGCCGAGAGACCATTCTCCATCAAGGAAGCGAGGTAATCGCGAATGTGATGATGGCTAAGCCCTGATAAATGAGCTCCGGAATAGTTTTGATCGAGAAAATTTTGAAATTGACCCAGGTCCTTGGCATAAGCCTGCACGCTCAAAGGGCTGAATCGCTTCTGAAATTGAAGGTACTTAAGAAAATCCTTTGCTTCAGCCTCAACCATAGAAAATAAAAAACCCTAACCGAAATTAATCAATTCAGGTTAGGATTGCAATAATAATGGTGAAAAAAGTAGGGCCGTTTAGCTAACTACTTTTCAATCAGTCCGTTTTGTAATTTAAGGCGATAGGCTGCTTTAATAATGGTTTCGCGACGGCGAATAGAAGGTTTGATGAATTTGGTGCGCTCACGCAATTCTTTTACAACACCGGTTTTTTCAAACTTTTTTTTGTACTTCTTTAAGGCTTTTTCAATGTTATCGCCTTCTTTTATCTGAACAATCAGCATGGTATTCCTTCGTTTTGGTTTTGAATTAAGAGGCGCAAATATAGGAAAAAGATTCCGTTTCAAAGCATTTTTTTAAAGATTTTTTGTGTTTCTCAAGGGTTTTAAGCCTAAATTTACCGTTCCAGCCGCTGCAAATGAGAGATTCTTTTCCAAAATTTCGTCAATTACTCAAAAAAAGCTCAAAAATCGTCATTGTTACCCATTGGAACCCTGATGGTGACGCCATAGGCAGCAGCCTAGCCCTTTATCATTACCTCAAAAAGACGGGCAAAAAAGTGAACTGCCTAGTTCCCAATTCATTTCCTGAATTCCTGCAATGGATGCCAGGTACCCGAAATATTACCAATTTCGAAACCCAGGAAAACACGGCCCTTAAGCTCCTAAAAAATGCCGATCTGATTTTTACTCTTGATTTTAACGCCTTAAAACGTCTTGAAAAATTGGGTGAGGTGCTAGCCTCTACTGCCGCCAAAAAGGTTTTGATTGACCATCACCGGCAACCGGAAAACTATCCTGATTTTTATTTTCACGACATCCATGCCAGCAGCACCTGTGAACTGGTGTACGAATTTATTGCAGGTTTAAAAGGTAAAGCGCTCATTGATAAAAAAATTGCCGCCTGCCTCTACACCGGTTTGATGACTGATACCGGCTCCTTTAAATTTTCGAGTGTAAACTCAAAGACCCACCAAATTCTGGCAGAGTTGCTTACAACCGGTATTCAGCCCCACGCTATTCACAGTGCCGTGTACGACAATTACAGCGCACATCGCCTGCGCCTGTTTGGTTATGCCTTAAGCGAAAAGTTGCGTCTGGTTAAGGATTACCCGGTGGCCTATTTTTGTCTCAAAGCAGAAGAATTAAAACGTTTCGAATTCCAAAAAGGCGACACCGAAGGTTTGGTGAATTATCCCTTTATGATTAAAGGAATTGAAGTGTGTGCTTTGTTCAGTGAATCGGAAGGCATGATCAAAATTTCATTCAGAAGCAAGGGTAAAGTTGATGTGAACACGTTCGCAAGAACCTACTTTGAAGGCGGCGGTCACCTCAATGCCGCAGGCGGCAAAAGCAAAACAAGCCTCGAACAAACAGAACAAAAATTTCTTGACGTACTTAACACCCTGTTCTAAATGCTGAAGTTGTTTGCCGGACATACAGTTAAATCAATGGTTCGAAAGAACAACCAACGAAGTTCCCGGAAATTTCTGAATTGGAACGAAGTGCGCTCTATCGCCCTTGTGATAGAAAGTTCAGAACAGACTTCCAAACAACAAATGGATCAGCTTTTGGATGAATTTAATAAACACTGCGAAGTATTTTACCTCGAATTACGATCAACCACTCCCAGTTATTCGGATTGGCATTGCCTCACAAAAAAAGACAAAAACCTGATCGGCCTTCCAAAAACAAAATTGCTGAATGGATTCAAATCAAAAAAATACGACCTCATCATTAATACCGCAGCGGATGCCATTTTGTATTCAGCTGCTTTGTGTTCCTCCTTACAAAGCACCTGTACCTGCAGTTCAACGGCTGAATTTGGGCACAGCGACCTAATCATCCGTAGACTTAAAGAACAGAACCTTATTACTTACTTAAAAGAGGTGCTGCGTTACCTGAAACTGATCAACTCAAAACAACCATAGTTATATCTTTCTATTTTTTCACGCATGGACATAGAACAAAACAAAAACGAAGATGCAATGCAACTACTCCTGAGTCAGTTAGATCAGCGTTTAAAAAAAATTCACCTGGGTGGAGGAAAAGAACGAATTGCCAAACAACATGAGCAGGGAAAACTAACCGCAAGAGAGCGCATTGAACGTTTATTGGATCCCAATGCCCCTGTGTTTGAAATGGGTGCCTTCGCCGGTTACGACATGTATGCTGAGCACGGAGGTTGCCCCGGAGGAGGTGTTGTAGTGGTAATTGGGTACATACATGGCAAACAATGTATAGTAGTAGCCAACGACGCAACAGTAAAGGCGGGAGCCTGGTTCCCCATTACCGGTAAAAAAAATCTGCGTGCTCAGGAAATTGCTATGGAAAACCGTCTTCCCATTATTTACCTGGTTGACAGCGCAGGCGTGTATCTTCCGATGCAAGATGAAATATTCCCCGATAAGGAACATTTTGGCCGCATCTTTCGCAACAACGCAGTAATGAGCAGCATGGGCATTTTACAAATCGCTGCTGTGATGGGTAGTTGTGTGGCCGGTGGTGCTTACCTCCCAATAATGAGCGATGAGGCCATGATAGTGGATAAAACCGGATCCATCTTTTTAGCCGGCAGTTACCTGGTAAAAGCCGCAATAGGCGAAAACATTGATAACGAAAGCCTCGGCGGTGCAACAACCCATTGTGAAATCAGTGGCGTAACCGATTATAAATGCCTGAACGACGAAGATTGTTTGAATCGCATCCGTAACATTATGGCCAAAATCGGAAGCAGCGAAAGTGCAGGATTTAACCGGAGTGAAGCGAAATTACCTGCAAAAAAACAGGAAGACATCCTCCATTTAATACCCGATTCTAGAGATAAACAATACAACATGTACGAGATCATCGAACGTTTGGTTGATGAAAGCAAACACGATGAATACAAAGAACATTACGGAAAAAGCATCATTTGTACTTACGCCCGCATTGATGGCTGGGCCGTTGGTATTGTGGCCAACCAACGTATGGTGGTTAAAGCCAAAAAATCTGGCGGCGGAACCGAAATGCAATTTGGCGGGGTGATTTACAGCGATAGTGCCGACAAAGCTGCAAGGTTTATCATGAATTGTAACCAGAAAAAAATACCACTTGTATTTCTGCAAGATGCCACGGGCTTTATGGTTGGTTCACGCAGCGAACACGGAGGCATAATTAAAGATGGGGCGAAACTCGTGAACGCAATGGCTAATAGCGTGGTGCCAAAGTTTACTGTTATTGTTGGCAATAGTTATGGGGCTGCCAATTACGCCATGTGCGGAAAAGCCTATGATCCACGGCTAATTGTGGGATGGCCAAGTGCCAACATTGCCGTTATGGGCGGCGCTCAGGCAGCCAAAGTATTGGTACAAATAGAAATAGCCAGCCTTAAAGCCAAAGGCGAAGAAATCACCCCCGAAAAAGAAAATGCCCTTTATCTCAAAATCAAAGACCGTTACGATAAACAATCCACACCCTATTACGCCGCTTCCCACCTCTGGTTGGATGCAATAATTCACCCACTCGAAACACGCAAAGTAATCAGTATGGGAATAGAAATGGCCAACCATGCCCCTATTAGCAAAGAATACAAAGTTGGGGTCATACAAACCTGAACAGAAGATTAGATGTTGCAACATGGTTTTTTTCGAACTGATTAAAGTGGTTTGTTTTTTTGGGAATAAGCCCTATTTTTATTGTTGTACTGTCTTTTCTGAGTTGCGCCAGCACTCGTAAATTAAATTATGAGAAAAAACAAAATGAAGAACCGTGTACAAAGTGTTCTTGCTTTGCTTTTCCTCATGGGTGCCCTGGAACTAATGGCTGGATCGGCCCTGCTTATTGGCGGAAACCCACCGGATACAATTCAATCGGCCTTAGCAGAGGCTACACAACTCCAGTCCTCCTCCCCTGCTTCTGAATCAGCCAATGGCACCTCTTCCGCCAAACTATTCCTGCTCATTGGCGTGGTAATGCTGATGTTGATGGTGTTTTTTTCATTTTACAAAGGCTACACTTCAGCGCTCAACAAATCTCTTGAACAGGATAGCCTGAATGAGGAAAGAAGTGAGATGGAGGCCCGTTGGTTTTTCCTGGCCATTGGTTGTTTGTTCAGTTTTGTGGATCTGATTTTTACCTTATTTGTTGAAGGGTCCACCTTTTTCACCACTGCCACAATAGGCATGACCGGCTTGTGTTTGCTTTTTTTTGCGAACCTACACATCCGCGAATTGGTTGTTACAAAAAGTACACTTTTTCTTGGCGTACTGCATTTTATCCTTACCGGTTTGCTTATTGTAAGGGCCGCCGAATGGTCAAACGAACTTATTCCCTTTGGTTTGTTCTGCCTTCTGGTGTTTTGCAGTTTTCTAATCTTCAACAACCTCTCCCATTTCTGGACCTTCGAACTTGGCTTATCCCTTTTGCTGGTTAGCCTTTGGTTGAGCGGTTATTTTCCTGAGAAACAAACGGCCATTTACTTTTCCACCTTGTTTATTCTTGGTATCCTTAATTACGGCATTCAATTAATCAGGCGCAATACCGATAAATATTTGCTGTTTACCAACAAAATTGTCAACCATGGCAGTTCTTTGATTGTAGGCACCAACGCTGAAGAACAACTGATATTTGTGAGTGAAAATGTAAAAGACATTCTGGGTTTTGACCGCAAGGAATTGAACAGCGAAAACTGGTTTAAACAAACTTTAGGCCCTGATGATCGGGAAGAAGATATTATCGAAAAAATGCGAGCGGCTAAAAAAACCGGCAAAATCTATTCCCGAAAAATGCGAACCGCCTGGAACACCTATAAATGGGTACAATGGCAGTACAAAAAATTTGGGAATGATGTATGGATTGGCATAGGCCAGGAAGTAACTGAATACGTGAAAAAACAAGAACAGTACCAAAACCTTATTCAGTCTGCTTCCGACATCATACACAAAACCGATAAAGACGGTAACTTTATTTTCTTTAACCCGCATTTGGAAAACCTGCTGGGTTATGAAGCGGAAGAATTACTCGGTAAACCATACACCAGTCTTGTGCGGAAAGATCATGTGCGGCGACTTCAAACATTTTACGATAGGTCGAGCCTTAACCAGGATTACGGAACCATTGAATTTCCGGCATTAAAAAAATCAGGTGAAGAAATTTGGTTGTCTCAAAACATGACCGTTGAACGTGATTTGAATGGGGAAATCACCTCTTATAATTCGATTCTGCGCGACATTACTGTGCCTAAACAAGTGGAACAGGAGAACCTGAACAAACAACTAAAAATTGAATTGCACTCAAAACTCCTGAGAGAAATCACATTCATTGCTACTTCAAAGGAACTGGATTTTGAGGCCATTAAACAAACTATCATCGAAAAAACTGCAGCAGGACTAAAATGCGATCGGGTAAGTATTTGGTTTTGCATGAATGAGCACATTGTTAGTGATTGTTTTTATGAGCGACAAAACAAACATTTTTGGAAGGATAGCTTAACCATAATAAAGGAAAACCACCCCCTGTACTTTGGTCTGTTGAAAAAAGGAGAGATCATAGCAGCTGAGGATGTGATGGAACACGAAGCTACAAGAGAGTTATTTGATGATTATTTTAGTGAACACCAAACCCAATCCCTGCTTGACGTTCCCATTTTTATGGATGGTAAATTGGAAGGCATCCTTTGCAACGAATCAAAAGAACAAAAGAGGCAATGGGATACCGAGGACATCAACTTTGCAAGGTCTGTAGCCGGTTTGATCACATTGGCTATCGAAGCTAATAAACGGAAGCAAGCTGAAGCCCAGTTGGAAGAACGCAGTAAAATTTTATCGGCAATTGGCGCTATTACCGAGCGGCTTTTGGTAAGTAAGAATGCGCTCAAAACCCTTGCCGAGAACCTTCACTTTTTTGGCGAAGCCCTCAGGTGCGGAAGAGTTTACCTATACGAAAATAATACCGCCGAAAAAACCCTGGTATTAAAAGAAGCCTGGTATCGCGATACCAACACAATTCCCTGTGTGCCCTTATGGCGATCCAATTTTCTGGTGAATAATGTTAACGCCTTTTTTCATGAACACCAGAGAAACGTTCACATCAGCATACACACAAAAGACCTTGAACCAGGTGAATTTAAAACCCTACTGGAATCCAATCGTGTGCAGTCAATGCTGGTGCTTCCAATTCAGGCGGGCAAGGAGTTTATGGGATTTCTTGGAATTGATTACTCTGATGTAAACAGGATTTGGACCCGTGATGTGATTACACTCATGTATTCCCTGATCACCAACGTGGTACACACAATCAACCGTTTAAACAACGAGCGTACCATCCTGGATAGCGAAAATAATTTCAGGGAAATCAACGAAACCATTAAAGACGTATTCTGGCTTTACGATAACGAAAAGAACAATTATTTGTACATCAGCCCGTCATGTGAAGATGTGCTTGGAATGAGTCAGGCAGATTTTTACAAGGGCGAAAATTTCGGAGCGCGTTTTGTTTACGAAGAAGACCTGCTTCATTATACAAGTGCAGTAAATTCGCTTCAAACAAACGACTCGTATGAAATAGAATACCGGATTCGCACAGCCGAAGGAGGGCTGAAATGGATTAGTGAAAAATCATCTGCCATTCGTGACGAAAGCGGCAGATTGGTAAGAAATTCAGGCATTTGTTCAGATATCAGCGAGAAGAAACAAATACTCAATCAGGTAAGACAACTTTCATTGGTAGCCGAAAAAACGAACAATGGCGTGGTAATTTTGGATCGTAATGGGTTTGCGCTTTGGGCTAACCAAAGTTATCTGAACATTTTTGACACAACCTTAACCCAGGTGCTCAATAAAAGGCTAAGTGATCTTTTCGCATACAAAAGCAATGTGCAGAACAAAAATTCGGATGTGGTGAATGGCACCAATTATAACATTGTTTTTGAGGCTGGTACCGATGCCGACAATAAAAAATGGATAGAGGTGAACAACACCATTATTGAAGATGATGAAGGCGCAACAGTTCAACAAATCCAGATTGTAACCGACATCACACAAAAACGGCTCAAAGACCTCGAGTTGGCTCAGCACCGTTCGATGTTACGCAAATACTCATCTTTTCTTGAATACCAGAATGAACTCAAAGAAAAGCTCATGCAAGCTTCATCAATTGAAGAGATCAGCAGGGTTGCGCTTAAATTTGTGAAACAAAACATCAAAAATTGCATTCACATTTCTTTACTCCTACTCGATGAAAAAAAGCAAAACTTAAGCGGGTATTTTCTTACCGGTGATAAAATAGAACGAGAGCGACACCATGTAAAAAGTTTCAAGAGCTTTGAAACCGTTAAATCAGGCGAAATGTTTATTGAAGCCGACATGGACAGCAATGATGAAAAATCGAGCAGCGATGTAATATTGCTCGAATATGGCGCCAGGTCATATGTGGTTTTACCTTTAATCGACTTGCAAGATATAATTGGATTACTTACCATCACT
>JBPOHJ010000060.1:0-43942 GCA_052035725.1 Bacteroidota bacterium
TGTCACGTGAAAAATAACATATTTAGAACTGCACGGGATTGGTACAATTACTGCGCATTGCCCGGCGGATCCATGTCCAACAAGACCACTTCCATTAGGCATTACTACATTATTTGCATTCCAAACACTCATTCCATCTGTATAGAATAATAAATTCCCATTCACGTCTGAAATTGCACTTGAGTTATCTGGATTGTTTGTTAAACCACCAGATATTATTGTTATAGGATTAGTATTAAAATTTAATCCTGCATAATTGCCAAAACGCCAATGGTTCGCTTGTTGCGAAACCACATTCAAAGCCATTAAGTTAACTAGAACAAATAATATTCGTGTGAATTTTTTCATAATACATAAAACTATAGAAATTTCTAAATGGTTTGCATACAATTGAGTATTTAGCTCAATTGACTGTATATATGGTCAGAAAAACCAAAAGAAAAACTACCCCATCAAATCCCTGCCTATATCCCTGCGGTAATATTTACCATCGTATTTGATTTTATCGGCACTGGTAAAACTCTTTTTTACCGCGTCTTCTATACTTCTTCCAAAAGAAGTTACCGCAAACACCCTGCCCCCATTGGTGAGTACATTTTCCTCATCCAGCTTGGTACCTGAATGAAACACCAACGATTCCTTTACATCCTCCAAACCTTGCACACGCTTGCCCTTTTCAAACTCTCCCGGGTAACCTCCGCTAACCATCACCACCGTAGTGGCAATTTCATCAATAGTTTCGTAGGTTTTACTTTCAAGGGTTTGTGTGGCTACTCCTTGCAGAAGTTCCAATAAATCGGATTTAATTCTCGGAATCACCACTTCTGTTTCGGGATCACCCATACGACAATTGTATTCTATCACTTTTGGTTCCCCGTCGCAATTCATCAATCCCACAAAAATGAAACCCCGGTAATCGATTCCCTCTTTGTTTAACCCTTTAATGGTGGGTTTTACAATCTGCTCTTCCACCTTTTTTAGAAATTCTTTATCGGCAAAAGGTACCGGACTCACCGCTCCCATTCCCCCTGTATTTAAACCAGTATCCCCTTCACCAATACGTTTGTAATCCTTTGCAGCCGGTAACAATTTATATGAAACTCCATCGGTTAACACAAAAACAGAAAGTTCAATGCCTTTTAAAAATTCTTCTATCACCACACGTGCGCTGGCCTCACCAAACTTTGAATCCACCAGCATTTGTTTTAGTTCGTGTTTGGCCTCATCCAGGTTATCCAATATTAACACCCCTTTTCCCGCAGCTAAACCATCGGCCTTTAACACGTAAGGCGGATTTAAGGTTTCGAGAAATTGATAGCCCTCCTCCAGTTTATCTTTTTGAAAAGTGGCATACCTTGCCGTTGGCACACCATGCCTGAACATAAATTGTTTGCTAAAATCTTTGCTGCCTTCCAGTTGAGCCCCATCTTGTTTCGGACCTATCACGGGTACGGTGCGCAGCACTTCGTCGGCTAGAAAAAAATCGTGTAAACCTTTTACCAATGGATCTTCAGGTCCTACCAACACCAGATCAATGTCTTTTTCCCACACCAGATCTTTGATCCCTTCAAAATCGTTCACCTTAACGTTCACGTTGGTGCCGCAAAGTGCAGTTCCCGCATTTCCGGGTGCTATGTACAAATTCTGCAATAACTTACTCTGTGCGATTTTCCAGGCAAAAGCATGCTCTCTGCCTCCTGAACCCAATATCAATACATTCATAGGTGTTGAAAGTACAAAAATAGGCGTTGTTGCTCCCCGACCTAATATTTTTTGCTTTTAAAACTCTGATTCCCCCGGTCGCGCTTTTTGGCGCGTTTTTTATTCTGCCTTTTCAGGGTTTCTTCATTATCTACATGGCCTTCAGACCTATCGCGCTTAAACAAATACCGGTTGGCTTTGTATTGGTTGCGCCTTGAACCTGAACTTTTGTATGTCCAGGCAGGTTTGTCTTTTTTGAACAACCTCGATAAACGGCTTCTTCTCCCACTGTTCCCTCTAGCAAACTCATCAGCGTGGCCCTTACTTTTGGGTCTTTTCAACACTACGCTACCTTTGGTTTTGGCCTTTTTCTCCCGTTTTCGTCCACCCGATTGGGCATACACAGTAGCAGAGCACAGGAGGCTGAGCAAAAGGAACACTATCAAATGGTATTTTTTCAATGGAACAGGTGGTTTTAAGCAGGATAAGGTGCTGTTTACACTTTGCGCAACGGTTTTAACTTACCTTATACGTAATAAAACAAAAAAGGCTACACAAAGTTAGAGATAAATGGGTGTAGTATTGGTTAAAGTTTGTGATTTAATAACAGCGTAACTTTCATAAAACAACCCTAATTCAAAGCGCAAAGGCAAAATAAAATCTAATTTTGAACGTTGTATAATACGGCTCAAATGGTTCATCTTTCAGGCGTTATACCCATGTGCACTTGAAGACCTTTTTTCTCATACTCTTACTTCTCACCGGCAGACTCAGCGCTCAATTAAATCCGCCTGAACTGAGGTGCCTTGAAGTGTTAGCAAACGGACAGGTTAAACTCACCTGGATTAGCCCACAGGACCCGAATAGTCAATTTTTCGCCTATAAAATTTATTCATCCAACAGCGCAAGCGGCACCTTTTCGCTGGCAGGAACGGTAGGTGCATTAGCTACAAACACTTTTGTGCATAACGGGGATGCTAGCGGCACCAGTTTGTATTATTTTGTGAACACCCAATATGGATCGGGAGGAGCCAACACATCCGCGAATTCGGATACATTAAGAACCATATTCCTCAATCTTATCCCCGGAGCAGTTGACTTAAAATTGGTTTACAACCAATTAAAACAACCTAAATTGCCAAGCAGCAGCAGCACTTTTACCATTCAAAAAGAGTATCCTTTAGGCACCTGGTCATTGTTTGGTACCAGTAATGCTTTGATTTACCAGGATACGATTTCCGTTTGCGGTGATAGTTTAGCTTACCTTATTGAATTACCCGACGCAGCCAATTGCATCTCTGTTTCAAATGTGCAAAGAGGTAAATTTTTTGATCAAAAACCCCCTAACCAACCTTATGTTGATTCAATCAGTGTAATGCCTAACGGGCAAACTGTGTTGGCCTGGAGGATACCGAGAGATGAGGACATTAATTTATACAGCATTCTGCAATTTACGCAAGGCATTAACACCTATATCGATACCATGATAGGAAGGAATAACACACTATATACCTACACTTCTACAGCGGCTACCAACACAAACATTCAACTGTATGTGGCTGCAAGAGACAGTTGTGGCAACATTAGCACGTTTGACGATCAGCCAACCACCATCAAAGTGGTGAGTGAGTACGACGTTTGCGGATACAAAACCACGCTTTATTGGAACGCTTACAGAAGTATGCCATCGGGAGTAAAAGAATATTGGATCTACCATGCCGTGAATAACGGCGCTTACCAAAAAATTGGTAGCACCTCCGAAACCAAATTCACTCACCTTAATGCCGAACCCGGTCAAAATCTCTGTTATTTTATCCGCGTGGTAAACAACGCAGGCAACATAACAGCCAGTTCGAACCGCCATTGTTTTTTTAGTAAGCAGGTAACAGCAGCCTCCTATGTATACATAAAAAAGGCCAGCGTTATGGATTCCCTGATGCATCTTGAACTTTTACTTGATACCACAGTAGTGAGCAAGGGCATTGAGCTTTTGCGTTCAGTTGACGGGGTTAATTTCGACGCCATTGGTTATATACCTTATAATTCAACAAAACACTACAGTTACAACGATACCAATGCCCAGGTTAATCTTGGGGCCTATTACTACAAAGCCTTGGTTCGCGACTCTTGTGGTAATCCAAGAACAATTAGTCCTGTCACCCGCTCGTGTTTTTTAACGGTGAAACAAGACAAGGATTTGATATTTACGCAACATCTGTCATGGAACAGTTACCAAGGTTATGGCGGAGGTTTGAGCGGTTATTATATTTACAGAATAGTGAATAATTCTGACAACGCTGTTCCCATAGGCTTCACCGATGTGTATACTACCAGTTTCACCGATGAACTGGAAGACGAAGCGCAAGAAGGCACACGCATCGATTACCGTGTTGAAGCCATTGAAGGCATAAATAACCCTTTTGGCATAAGGGAAAAGAGTTTTTCGAATGCTGTACCTGTATATGTTGAGGGCCGCATTTTTGTACCCAATGCATTTGCTCCTGAAGGCAGCAACCGACTATGGCTGCCCATAACTCATTTTGTGGATAAAAACGAATACCTGGTGCAAGTATACGATCGTTGGGGGCACAAGGTATTTGAAACCAACCGCGATAACGAAGCATGGGACGGTGGAAACCAGAGCTCAGGTATTTATGTGTACCTCATTCGTTATAAAAATGCCAGAGGAGAATACCTCGAAACCAAAGGTTATGTGACATTGCTGCGTTGAAATCCATTTGTTTTCCTTGAAAACTCTTGTCATTTGTTTAGTTACGCTAATTAAGGAATTGTAAATTTGAAGGCTTGCTCAAATTTGTTTACATATCCGCACTCGTGTTTGGCGTTTCATTTCTCCACGCACAGAAAAACCTGACAGCTAAACCCACACGCATTCTCTTTGTATTTGACGCCAGCAAAAGTATGTCGGCTCGATTTGAGGGAACTACAAGAATGGATGGCGCAAAACAACTTTTGTATAAGTTCATCGATAGTTTGAGTAAAAACAAAAACTACCAGTTTGCCTTACGCATGTACGGACACAAAACCAAATACCCACCCGGCAATTGCAAAGAAAGTGAATTGGTGGTGCCCTTCGCTCCCAACAACCAACTAAGCATAAAACAAAAAGTGGGCGCCGCACAACCTACCGGTATTACGCCAATTGAGCATTCCTTAACCCAATCCGCCAATGATTTTAAAGATCGGAATGCGCTCAATATTGTGATTATTATTACCGATGGCATTGAGGAATGCGGGGGCGACCCATGCAAAGCCAGGCAAAAACTACTTGATAAAGGCATTGTGTTTAAACCTTTCATTATTGGAATTGGCTTAACTCCGAAACAAATCAAAACCTTTGAATGTGTCGGCACTTTCTTCAATTTCGAAAACGACAGCACCTTTACTACCATTTCCAATCTAATCAAACAACAACAAAATCCCAACAAAAGTTCAGCACAAGTAAATTTGCTGGATAACGCCTCTTTACCTACCGAAACCAATGTCAATCTGACGTTTTACGATACATACACCGGTAGCTATAAATACAATTACATCCACACTTTGAATAACGCCAATCGTCCCGATACGTTAAAATTGGATGAAACCATTACGTATAAAGTTGTTGCTCACACTATTCCTCCAGTACAAAGCAAAGAGACCAAATTATTTTCGGGTATTCATAATATTATTCCACTCGATGCCCCCCAGGGATTTTTGAGCATTCTCAGAAATGATGGTCCTTACAACAACAATGCAAAGGTGAAATGCGTGATCCGCAAAGGCAAAGACATGAACACGGTTCATATTCAGGAACTCAACACCACCGAAAAATACATAACCGGGGTGTACGATCTAGAAATTTTAACTCTTCCCCGAATTCTGATTTCCCAAAATCTTATTGAACAATCCAAAACCAAAACACTAGAAATACCAAATGCCGGACAATTGACCATTCGATGTCTTGAAGCCGGAGACGGGGCCATATTAGTAAAACGAGGCAATAAACTTGAATGGGTTTGTAATTTGAGCACACAAACCGTTCAAACCTTTAACTTACAACCTGGAGAATACGTTACTGTTTGGCGTGCCAAAACACTAAGGGGGAGTATTTATACTATCGAAAAAAAATTCAGTATCCGTTCGGATAATCAAACAGTGGTTGAATTTTTTAAATAAGCCCTCCACTACTCTGCATACTCAGGTAAACGCCCCAGTGTTCCAGGAAGTTTGGCTTTATCTGCTTTGGCTTCAATTTCTTCCGTTAACTGTTTTAGTATTTTGATTTGAGCATAAAGTCCACCAAAGCTTGTTTTTAATTCCCTGAACTTTTCTTCCAAAACCTTTGTGCTGCCATAACTTTGAGCCCAGGTATAATACACCATGGTTTCCAAATCGTCAACAAAACCGTTGGTAGTTGCAAACTCCCGCCTGGCCATACTTCTGTCACCGTACATTATTACATCCAGCATCTGGTACTTTGTTTCAAAAACTGAAATGTCGTTTAGAAGCGACCCGGCTTCTGCACCACCTTTCAACACAGCCTCTTTGAGGTACTTCACACGCTCTTTAAGATGCCTGAGGTAATCGGATGAACCCAACACTACCCGTCTGAATTCAGCGATTTGCTGGTTGGTTTCATTTTGTTTCTTCGCTTCTAGCGGAGCTAATGCATAGGAATTTAATGACTTTATCGTCACCATTACTTTTTCGCTTAGTGTTTGCTTCTGGCCGTTCGAGAATTTGATTAGTTGTGCAAAATAGTTACCGGGCACTGCAGCCGGTCCCTGGTCAGGTTCGTAATACGGGTTCTCTGTATCAGGTGTGGCAAAATTAACAGGGGCTGTTACCTCGTAACGGCCATCCCATACAACTTGCTGCATTCCCTTTTTGTATTGCAGTTTTATTTTGCGCACTTCTCTTCCACCTTCATCGCTTATTACCAAAAAAAGTGAAGGCGCAATTTCATTGTCTTCGAGACGAATACTATCAGCACTTGGGTAAAACACATCCTGATTTTTCTTGATTTTCTCTTTTTCCGCTTCTTTGCGTTTGTCCTTTATTGAGGTGTATTCTTCATTTAGATACAAATTCACCACCGCACCAACCGGAGGGTTTTTCGCGGTATAAAACGACTCGCCCTGAAACGACTTACCTCGATGACCATAAGGTCGTGACTCGATGTACACCAAGGCCTCTTTCACCGGGAAAATGGTGTTTTTCTTCAGATCATCCTCCTTGATATTTTGTAACAACGCATAATTATCGAGTACATAAAATCCACGACCAAACGTGGCAAGCACCAAATCATTTTCCTCTTTCTGGATGGCGATATCACGAACAGAAACAGCAGCCGGCATTCCGTTCATAAATTTAACCCAGTTTTTTCCCTGATCAAGACTGAAGAAAAAACCGAATTCGGTTCCGCAAAACAATAGGTTCGGATTTTTATGGTCCTCTGCAACACAATACACCGAACCTTTTTCAGGTAAATTGGCCGCAATATTGCTCCATGACCTGCCTTTATCTGCACTACGTAATAAATAAGGCTTAAAATCACCCTGACGTAAATTATTAAACGCGGCATACACCACGTTTTCATTGTGCTGTGAGGCAATTAGGTATTGCACAAAAGTTCCTATAGTATAACCGTTCAAATTTAACTCGGGTACGCCGGGAAACTTATCCAATTTGGTCCAGTTTTCTCCTCCATTTTCTGTTACATGGATCAAACCATCATCGGTGCCGGCGTATATTAGTTTTTCATTCAAAGGTGATTCACATAAGGATACAATATTGCCAAATATTGAGGTTGATTGGTTTTTCGCCACGGCGTCCATACTCCACACCCTGCCCATTACGGGTAATTTGTTGCGGTCGATGCCACGACTTAGATCCGGACTTATTACAGTCCATGAATCGCCGCGATCGTTACTTTTGAAAAGTTGATTGGCAGCAAAATACAAACGTTTGTTATCGAAAGCTGAAATCAATAAAGGCGAATCCCAATTCCAGCGCCAGGCTGTCTCCCCTTGTTTTTCCATTGGTTTAATGGATACTTGTTCACCCGATTTCCTGTCGAATCGAATCAAACCTCCGTATTGCCATTGACTGTAAACTATGTTGGGTTCTTTAGGATCTACACGGCTCTGAAAACCATCCCCGCCTACTGTTACAAACCAATCAGCATTGGTAATACCCGATGCGCTAATGGTGCGTGCCGGTCCACCCAATGTGTTATTATCCTGGGTACCACCATACACATAATAAAACGGTTTACTGTTGTCAACACACACCCTATAAAATTGCGTGATAGGCAAATTCGGTTTAAAATTCCAGGTTTTGGCCCCATCAAAACTTTCGTATAATCCTCCATCACAACCAATCAAAAGGTGTTTGCCATCTTTTGGAAAAACAAATAATGCATGATTGTCTACGTGTTTACTTTTTTCTCCCAAAGGGGAAAGCGATTTACCGGCATTTTCCGACACCATGGCATAAGTATCAAGCGAATAAATTTTGTTTTCGTTTTTTGGATCGGCTACAATTTCCTGGTAATAATTTCCGGAGGTAGAATAGTCGCCTTGTTTGCTCCAGCTCGCCCCTCGGTCCTCACTTTTGTATACACCTTTGCCTTCGGTAGCTTCCACTATGGCATACAACACATCGGGATTCGCAGGAGAGATAGCTAATCCAATGCGTCCCAAGTCATTTGCAGGCAAACCATTGCTTAGTTTGCTCCAATTGGCTCCTGCGTCGGTACTTTTATAGATAGCACTTTCAGGTCCACCACTGATGTATGTCCACTCATGACGACGGCGCTGGTGTGCGCAAGCGTAAAGCACTTCAGGGTTTCTTGGATCCATGTGAATTTCATTAAAGCCGGTATGCTCACTCACATTCAACACCTGCTTCCATGATTTGCCTCCATCGGTTGTTTTGTAAATGCCCCTTTCGCCTCCTGCACTCCATACCGGACCGTAAGCCGCTACATACACCACTTCCGAATTTTTCGGATCAATGGCAATCATACCGATGTGCTCTGATTTGGTTAGCCCCATATTTTTAAACGATTTCCCACCGTCTTCACTTTTGTAAACTCCGTCGCCATATGCCACGCTGCGTTGATTGTTGTTTTCACCGGTTCCTACCCAAATAACATTGGGATTGGTTTTATCTAATGCCAGGCAACCAATGGAATAGGCACCCGCTTTATCAAAAATGGGTTCAAACGTGGTGCCGGCATTTACTGTTTTAAATACCCCACCGCTGGCAACAGCAATGTACCAAACCGAAGGGTATTTTGGGTTCACTGCAATATCGCTGATGCGGCCTGAGGTAACAGCTGGCCCCAAATTGCGGAACACAAGGGCCGAATACGTCTCAGGCTTTAATAAGGGGTTTTTGGTATCTGCCCCTGCAACTTCTTTTTTAGACGTGGCAACCGGTTTGTTTTGGGCATACGCACCCAAACCCAAAAGAATACAAACTGAAACAAAAAGTTGAATAGATTTCATGGCATGGATTTTATACAAAACTAAGTTAATCCTTCATGGCTGCAAGTTAGTTATCAGATGTAGACCAATTTCATTCAACTGATTTTCATACAGATAACAATTCCTACTACCGTTTATAGTAAAGCCAAGTGCCGTAAACAAACAAACAGCCCTGATTTCGAATTGGCATGGCAAATTACAATTTTTAGACTAGCCTAAATATTTTTTTAGGTTATTATAATATTTTTACCTTTGTGTCATGGAAATTTCGAGTACGGAAGAAAATTACCTCAAAGCCATTTACGCCCTTCAATCAAGTGGTGAAAGGCCGGGTGTGAATACCAGTAAACTTTCGGAGCACCTGAATAATAAAGCGGCTTCTGTAACCGACATGTTAAAACGGCTTTCAGATAAAAAACTGATTCACTACAAAAAATACAAGGCGGTTTCCCTCACCAGGAAAGGTGAAAGGCTTGCTGTGTCAATTGTGCGCAAGCATCGCCTTTGGGAAGTTTTTCTGATGGAAAAACTGAATTTCAAGTGGGATGAAGTGCACGAAATGGCCGAACAGCTTGAACACATTAAAAGCGAAGAACTGATTGAACGCCTCGACGTGTTTTTGGGACAACCACAATACGACCCTCATGGAGATCCTATTCCCAACGCGAGAGGTATTTTACCCAAGCCAAAAACCAGTGCACTTAGCAAAATAAAAAGCAAAAGCCGCTGCGTTTTTGTTGGAGTGAGCGAACATCAGGTCGAGTTTTTAAGGCACCTCACTTCAATTGGACTCAAGATTGGGGATCAAATCCAGATTGAAGATCACAATAGCTACGATGGTTCTTATCTCATCCGCATCAACAAACAACCTGGTCAATACATTAGTCACAAAGTGGCTTCTAACCTGTTAATCGAACAAAAGTCATGAATAAATCACTAGAAGAAGTAAACGCCAGTGTCAGCACTGAGAGAAGGAGCAGCTTCAGACGATTGTTGGCGTTTTTTGGACCTGCATACATGATTAGTGTTGGCTACATGGATCCCGGCAATTGGGCAACAGACATTGCGGGAGGAAGCAAATTTGGTTACAGTTTATTGTGGGTTTTAGTCATGAGTAACCTTATTGCCTTGTTGCTCCAAAGCCATTGTGCAAGACTTGGTTTAGTTAGTGGCAGAGATTTGGCTCAGGCTTCACGTGAAAATTACCCGCGCTTGGTGAACTTTTTCCTTTACTTGCTGGCCGAAATAGCAATTGCCGCCTGTGATCTGGCAGAGGTACTTGGCATGGCAATTGGCTTGCATTTACTTTTCCCATCCATAAGCATCCTTACGGGTGTTTGTATTACTGTTTTGGATAGTTTTATTCTGCTTTTTTTACTAAACCAGGGGATTCGAAAACTCGAAGCATTTATTATTAGTCTGGTAGCATTAATTGGCCTTTCCTTTTTAATGCAATTGTTTATTGCCAAACCCGCACTACCGGAAGTGGTTACCGGGCTAATTCCATTCATCGAAAACGATGAGGCCCTTTATATTGCCATTGGCATCATAGGGGCCACCGTAATGCCTCACAACCTTTACCTTCACAGTTCTTTGGTTCAAACCCGATCTTTCAAACGCACTGGCGCCGAAATTAAAAAAGCCATTCGTTTTAATGTAGTCGATTCAACTGTAGCCCTTAACCTGGCTTTGTTTGTGAATGCCGCCATACTCATCCTCGCAGCCTCTGCCTTTTACATGAACGGACAGCACGAGGTAACCGATATACAGGATGCTCATTCATTGCTTGCACCTATGTTAGGTAGTACCCTGGCTCCGATTCTTTTTGCAGTAGCGTTAATCGCTGCAGGCCAAAGCTCTACCATCACAGGAACATTAGCCGGACAAGTGGTGATGGAAGGTTATTTGAATTTACGGTTAAGGCCCTGGATCAGGCGTTTACTCACGCGATTGATTGCCATTGTTCCTGCATTCATCACTATCTGGATACTGGGCGACAGTTCTATTGGCAAATTATTGATTTTCTCTCAAGTGGTATTAAGTCTGCAACTGGGATTTGCCATAATTCCACTCATCCATTTTGTGAGTGATGCCAAAATAATGGGTGAATTTAAAATCCCGGCCTGGCAGAAGATCTTATCCTGGATCGCCGCGTTGGCCATCATTAGTTTAAACATCAAAATGGTGTATAACGAAATCACCGATTTGCTTGTCAATGGCTCTCATCCGGTTTTGGTTAGTTTTACCTTGGTGCCCATTTGTATTTTCTGCGTCACCATGCTCATCTATATATTGCTGCAACCGTTGATTATGAACCGCTTCAAAAAAACAGAGAAAGCCTTTCATAACAACTTCCGTCCATTGATATTAACCGAATTGCGTCCTGTAAATTGTATTGCAATTACAGTCGACTTTAGTTCAAGTGATAACAAAGCCATCAATAAAGCATTACAAATGGGTAATGCAGGCACTCGCTTTATTTTGATTCACGTTCTGGAAAGTACGGGCGCTGTGGTTTACGGTGAAGAAACACACGATTTAGAAAGGGATGAAGACGGAGCTAAACTTCTTGAATACCAAAAACTTTTACAACAAGCCGGATTTGAAATAGAAATTCGTTTGGGTTTTGGTGATGCCAAAAAAGCCATTCCCAAACTGGTAAAGGAACTGGAATGCGACACTTTAGTTATGGGCACTCATGGTCATCGTACCTTAAAAGACCTGCTGCTTGGCTCCACGATTGACAGCATACGCCACGAAATTAAAATTACTATGGTGCTGGTGTAAGGCGTTCAAAAACCAAATGCACGAGTTTTTTTGCGTTGAGCGTATTGTCGAATAAAATCAATAATTTCCTTCGGTTATTGAGTTGTTCCTGACGCATTTGTACACCAGATAACTGGTTGATTCTGGAAACGAACTCGGGACCGTTGTGGGCAACAAAAAGCCCATCGTTTTCTCTTAAACCTGTGCCTTCGAGCATTTCGGGATTACACACCACAAAACCGCAGCTGTTTAACACATTCAGCAGTTTGAGTTTTAAGCCTGTGGCTTGCGAGGTATACAACACATGCACATTGGCTTGTCGAATCAACTGTTGCATGAGCTTATCATCGGGGCTTTTGATAACCTGTGTGTTTTTATTGACAGAAAGTTGATGAACCAAATCCATGCCCGGATCCAAGCCGGCCACAATTACTTTTTGCCTTAAATGCGGAAACACTTCTTTACTAAGCCAAATAACTGCCTCTTCATTTTCTGAAACAGAAAGGTTGCCATGAAATAACACATATGGTTCAGTTCCCTCCAATGATTTTAATTCGCCCGGATGAAAACTTGGAAGAAACTCACAGGGCACTGTAGGAAATTTATTTTTGAAATAATCCCGATCCCTGATGTTCACTGCAAGAATTAAAGATGCATGTCGAATTACCGCCTCATACCGTTTCAATTTAAACGCTTCGAGTTTCAGATAGATCTTATTCAATAGATTTTTCTCAGAACGCGCAAGGCCCGCGTAATAGTGGTGCTCTATGTTGCTGTGCCTGTAGATACAAAAGCGGTCCTTAAACGCTTTGTCTCTCATTAACCAGGTGGTATGCAATACTTCAAATAGAATTGGATACGTATCTTTTAGCAGGTTGTTTTTTAACACTTCCGATTGCCGCGATCGCACGGTGTAAGGCAAAAGTGAAAAGTGTGACCACAGAGCTGTTTTACGCTCATAATACGTCACTGTTTCACAAAAATCATTGAGTTGTTGCGCAGGCGAACGGCCGTAATGGAAACAATGCAAATGGATCTTAACTCCAATGGCATGCAAACTTTTGATTTTGTAAAACACATCCATTACCCCACCATAATTGGCGGGATAAGGCACATCAAAGGAAACAATATGCAAATGCCGGCTCAGTGCATCAAAGATGATATTTTTTAATCGAAATAAAAACCATTGGCATTAATGCCTGCTTTAAACTCGTTCTTTTTTGTTCCGGACGCTGAATACACGGTAATGTGTGATCGCTGCACGTAATCCAAAGCATCAGACAGATAGATCTCAGAAGTTCGGGGATGAATGCCTATTCCGTAAAAATTACGTTGCTCAGCCTTAATATGCGGCACTGAGGGTAAATTTTCCGCTGTCACTGGCATAAGGTAAATATCAGCGTCAATAAAATACAAACTGTCTTTTCGACTATTGATAACCAGCTTAAATGGTTGGCGTGATGGCGCGAACTCGAACACCTTCTCCACCTCATGGTTAGATGAACTGATTACTGAGAGTCTTGCCGGGTTAGACGCTGCGTCTCCTGAACTTAACACCCAGAGCCTGGCATTTTTATCAATTGTAATTCCTGAAACATTTTTTCCCACCCAAATGCTGTCTTCCACTTTGTCCTTTAGCGCATCAATGACGTAAAGAAATTCTCGCTTCACGTTACACACATACACCTTGTTCTGATGCAGGAGCATATCTTCTGTCCAGCCAGGCAAGGCGATTTGATGACTTATTGAATTCCCCGATAAATTTACAACCGAAATACAACCGGCTTTATAGTCGCTAACGTAAGCTTTGTTAGAGCCTACCTGGATTAAATAACGTGGTGATTGCAAACCTGTTATTGTGGTTAGTAATTTAAAATCCTTGTCACACACCACAATTTTCCCCGAATTGTTCACAACAACGTAAAACCTATCGTTGATGAAACTCAAACTCTGTGCAACATCACCTAGAGCCAGCTTATTTACAGCTTTGAAGTAATCTTCTTCAACCGTATTGGTGACCTTGTTGTATAAAGAAATGGATGCATTACCTGAAGTAAAATTTCCTTCATTCACGACATAAACAGCCTGAGAAGGTTCCGGATCTACGCGAACACTCAACTGCGGTTGAGGCTGGTCCTTCACACAAGATTGCACAAACACACCAATGCATGCAGCAGAAAATAAATACCGAAATGACACGGGCATAGCAATCAATTTTTAAGAATTTTCAAACGTTTGTTTCCCTTATCTGTACTTAACTCAAGCAGGTAATAACCGTTAGGTAAATCAACAAGATCAAGTGTTGTAATGGCTGAATCCAGGTGAATTGTGTAAATGCGTTGACCTTGTAAATTCGTAACATTAAGACTGGCACCGGCCGTGAAGTCTTCAGCAAGGTCGAGTGTGATCACGTTGTGAAAAGGGAGGGGGTATACCTTTACCTGTTCAAAAGCCTTGTGATGTTCTATTCTTAGAATTACACCATTGCTGGTAAAATTATCTAGGGCAAAAAACAAAGGGGTGTTGACACCAAATTGACCAACATCCGATGAATACATCCAAAATTTGAGGCTGTCTACTTCACCTAATGAAGCGGTATTCACCCATTGCCAGGTGTCAACAATATAATCCAGCGCATTGTTTTGAAAACGGAAGTCAGCCAGGTAAAACACCACACTGTCGCTACCCAGCACACCGTTGTGGTATCCTTTGACGGTAAGTTTAAAAAAATCGGGATAAGCACCCTGGGCAATTGTAGTACCTGAACCGGTGCCGGTGGTGTCACCAAACTTTCGGGAAAATCCATTTGCAGTATCTCCTAACAACATCATCTTATAGGCATAAGTAGTATTGGTTACATAAAATCCGTCAACCGTATTTTGCTGGGAAGCCAGTTGTATTACACCACCATCCTGTCCCACCACAAACTTTGCTGAAGCATTATACCCCTTGTAAGCTTTTACACCATACAAATTTGTGAACGTGCCATTGGCAGAATCATTCACATTGGTGTAGGCGAACCCTCCTGTCCAAAACCAACTCGTTCCAAATTTGACACATCGGTGCTGGAACGTGGCATTTTGTGTAGAGAAAGGAAGGCTGGTAGTGTCCTTATAATAACTATTTGGACTGAGGGTGAACGACTCAAAGTCAGAAACAAAGAGTTGTGCACCGCAATTCAATGCAAAAAGGAAGAGTACGTTTAGTAAATGAATTTTTTTCATGGATTCTGGTTTTTGGTTGTATTTTTTTTCTGTGAGTTAGTTAATACGCTTATGCCTACCTCAAAATTTCGCAAAGGCATGGCTCGTCCTTCCACAACCTGGTAATTTGCATTAAACACGTTGTTACAGGCAAGAAAAATCACAAGATTCATAGAATTCTGAGGATAACTGTAGTTCATTCTTATTGAGGATAAATGGTAAGGATCGAGCCATTGCAGATTATCACTGCTGGTAAAACGGTAGCCTGTGTATTGCTGCATAAAACTCAAACTGGTGCTTTCATACCAAACTTTGGCTGAAGCAACAAACAAATACCGGGGTGTGTAAATAAGTTGTTTGTTTTTGGTGTCGCTGTTGGGTTGTTGCGTTTCCAATATAGTAGATAACACATATGTACTATGCAGTGTCAATTGCCAGCCAAATTCTTTGTTACTGTATTTTATTTGCCAATCAGTCTCAGTGCCTCTGCTCCACACTTCCTGTATGTTTTGCGGACTAGAGACGGACATAGGGCCAGGCACCCACACTACCCAATTTGTAATGTGTCGTGAATAAGCTGATCCTCCGATGGCAATTGTGTAACGTTTGATAGAATGGTTGTAAACAGCGCCTAACTCAAAGGTATACCCTTCTTCGGGCAGAAGTTGCGGATTGCCTCCCGGTTGCCAGTACAATTCATTTAATGTTGGCTGTCTGTAAACTCTCGCTGCATTCGCTTGGAATTTCAATTGTGGCAAAACAAAATAATCCAAAGCTAAATTCCCCGTTACCGGAAGCGCAGCAGCCGAGAAATATTCCATTCGTAATGAAGCTGAAGCCTGCAAACGTTTGTGAAATAACAACGATCGATGACCAAGCAATACCGATAACCGGTTTACACCCTGCTGACCTGCATAATTATCTGCAACAGCCGAACTTATGGTACTGTTCAAGCCAAAATGCAAACGGTGCAAAGGGTGGTAGTTAAAAAAATTCTCGTTTTCGAGAATCATGGTTTTGGATTCACTTTTTGAAAACAAAGCTATACTGCTGTCGGTATAATTAATTTGTTCCAAAAAGCCGGCACCCCTAATTACAGACTGTAATCGCAAGCCGGTGTAATTCCAAGACAGTGATGCACGAAGAGCCTTGTCGAATTGGTAGGTTTTACTTACAACAGAGGGGTCAGTTGAAGGAATTTGCCTCTCATTGTTATTTAACCAGGCATTCAATGCCAAAGTACTTTTTTTTCCGGTGATGAATTTGATTTCTTGTAACAATCCCAAAAAACGGTAAGCAGCCTGATGTTGTGTGTATACAATACCTGAATCATCTTTGAATTTATACGTGTTATTGGAGTGATTCCCGTATATTTTTGTTGAGATCACCCAGTTCTTTTTACTGTACATTGCAGCCAATCCAACATTGGCAGTACCAAAACTATTGGTGTTCACATTCAATATAAAATTTGTTCCCGCATTAAATGGACTGGAGTTTCGCAGCAAGATGCTGCCACTTACAGCACCGCTTCCCCACAAGGCGGAAGAACCACCATATTCTATGCCTGCTTTGTCGAACAAAAAAACAGGTAAACTGCTCAGGTCCGATTGACCCAACATTGGGTTCTGGATATTGAAGCCATTCCAAAGTAAGGCAGTATGATAAGCACTACCTCCCCTCAAGGCTGTTGAAGATAAAGCCCCGGGTCCGTAGTTTTTGATAAACATGCCGCTATTTTCGCTAAGCAAATCATTTAAGGATTTGTAGCGGTACAAACTCAACAAACTTGAATCGAGTTCCTGAAGCTTTTTTCCGCAGGCCAATCTCTCCGTCTTTTCTACTACCACATCCACCTCTTTAAGCGTGGTTGTATCCTGTGCATTCATCACAGGCGCTGCCAGCAATAAGGCAAAAACAACGCCGGGTTGAAAAACACAAGCGTGCCTGTAACAGCTATTCAAATACTTACTCACTTCCAATTAATTCGTTGCGTGTTTTGGCCCCAACTCCCGGAGGTTTCAATCGTGCTGCAAATGGCAGGTCTTCTGACTTATCCTTACCCGGGCGCCTTCCCGTTCTATTTCTGAACAGTGGCTATAGAATGCGCGGGTAGTCTTAAGGACACACAGCAGCGGGAACTGTTGGTGAATTTCACACCATTCCCTATTATTCTTTTTCAAGAACCGTTTGCACGACAAATATACGATTTCAATGGAAAAAATTAATTTAATTTACATTCTCTCATGAACGAAACCCACATTCAGCGTCTTATTCCCTATCTCGAAGGATTTATCACCGAACAACGCAAAACCCGTTTGCAACAGGTATTATCTCAGCGTAGTGGTCACATGCGTATTGTGCTCGAAAATGTGTTCCAGGCTCACAACACCAGCGCGGTTTTGAGGAGTTGCGATTGTTTCGGGATTCAGCATGTACATTTTATTGAAAATAACAATCACCTGAAAATTAGTGACGATGTAGCACTTGGTAGCAGCAATTGGCTGAGCATCCATCGGCACAACAAGGCAGAAAACAACACGCATGAAGCCATCACTACTCTAAAAAAGGAGGGCTTTAAAATTGTTGCCACCAGTCCACATAAAGATGATTTTACTTTACATGAATTGCCTGTTGATCACAAATTTGCACTGGTGTTTGGTACTGAATTACAAGGCATTTCTTCTGAGGTCATTGAAGCGGCCGACGCGTTTGTCAAAATTCCCATGTATGGGTTTACTGAGAGTTTTAACATCAGCGTTAGCGCTGCCATATGTATGTATGAGCTCAGCCGGAGGATTCGAGAAACGGTGCCTGATCATCTTTTAGATGAAAAGGAAAAAAACCTTGTGTATTTTGAATGGTTGAAAAACACGGTTCAAAAAAGCGATGCTTTAATTGAGGACTTCATATCAAAGCAAAAATAAATCAGAAGCAATTGCATCTGCATGCAAAAGACCTTCCTCGTTGAGAGAAAAATGCCCATTGTTGATTGTAAAAAAATGGTGCTTAGTTGCGGCGTAAGTTTCAAAGTGATTTTTGTAACTCTTGCCGAAAATCGCTTCCATCACTTTCACATCACATCCTGTTGAAGTTCTTAAACCGGTGAGTACGTATTCATTAAAGCGTTCTTTTATCCCTAGTGTTTCCCTTTCATAATGCTGTGTCCCACTTTCTATGGCTTTGCAATACTTGGCATTGTTGGCGAAATTCCATTGCCTTGAATCAAGATCAAAAGAATGGGCCGACGGGCCAATGCCCAGATAGGGCTGTTGTTTCCAATACGAAGCGTTGTGTTGCGCTTCAAAACCTGGTCGTGCAAAATTAGAGACCTCGTAATGCAGGAAACCAGCCTCAAGTAGTTTCTTTCGCATTGCTCTGAATTGGGCTACCGAGAGCTGCTCATCCACGCCGGGCTCGAGTCCTCTTTTGTGTTTCAGTCCGAGTTCAGTTTTATTTTCGATGGTTAAATTGTAAGCCGAAATATGACTGATGTTAAGGGCAATGGCTTTTTCAAGGGTGCCAATCCACGTACCAAGGTCTTGAAATTTGCTGCCATAAATCAAATCAATGCTGATGTTGTGAAATCCTGCTTGTTGTGCAAGAGCGATGGCATTTATGGCATCTTCAGCCAGGTGTTTGCGTTTCATCCAGTTGAGCTCATCATTATCAAAACTTTGTATACCTATACTCAATCGGTTAATTCCCGCCTTTTTCCAAAGAATCAAATTGGTTTCTGAAACATCATCCGGATTGATTTCAAAGGTGAATTCGGCCTGTGGCCCACAGGTAAAGTTGCGATGTACAGCTTCCAGTAATTGAAACAACTCGTCGGCTGCCAAAACGCTTGGTGTACCTCCACCAAAATAAACGCTGGTGAGTGTTGTAGTTTTAAGGTAGTTTTTACGCTGGTCCAATTCCTTAACCATGGCGTTTATTACCCTGGATTTCTCCCTTAAAAGGGTACTAAAATGAAAATCGCAATAATTACATGCCTGCCGGCAAAATGGGATATGAAAATAGAGTCCGGCCATCCGCATGAAATTACTCAATATTACGGGTGTTTTTCAAAATCCTGCAAACGCTTTTCAACCCGGTTTGACTTTGATGGAACCCAATAATTATGAAGGGGTTAGGAAAATCGCCTTAAGAAAACTTAAATTCTACAATATTTAAAAATAATTATTATTTTAGCAGCCGTCTAACCTTAATGCAGAGTATGAAAAACACAAGAAAGTACACTTTTTTAGCGGCCGCTCTATTGATTCTGTCGATTTCCGGCTTTTCGCAAAAAGCTTTACAGAAAGCCGACGCTGCTTTCGAGCAACATCAGTATTTTACGGCCATTAACCTATACAAACAAGTGTACGCGGATGCCCCAAACGACAAAAAACCGCTAATTCTGTACCGTTCAGGCTACGCTAGTCAGGAAATTAACGACTACAAAGGGGCTGAGGCTTATTACAACAAGGCCATTGCCTCCAATTACGACGATCCTATCGTGTATTTTAAATTAGCTGAGGTGTTAAAATGCCAAAAAAGGTATGATGACGCCATTGTGGAGTACAAAAATTACAAATCCAAGGGTGGAAACGCAAAAAAGGCCGATTTGGGTGTTAAATCCTGCGAATTGAGTCAGCAATGGACAGATAATCCTTTGCGTTACAAAATCGAGAACATGTCCATGATTAACTCTAAAGAAAGAGATTATTCCCCTGCATTTAGCGACAAAAAGTACCAAACAGTTATTTTCACTTCCAACAGGCCCGGAAGTTTAGGCGAACAAGATATAACCACCGGTAATTACAAATCGGATATTTACGAAACCAAAGTTGATAAAAACGGCAAATGGTCAACGCCTGTATTGTTACCTCCAGCTGTGTGTACCGAAGTAAACGAAGGTCAGGCCTGGGTTAGCAAAAAAGGAGACATGATCTTTTTTACCCGTTGCCCAGAAGAAAAAAACAAAGTCAACAAGTGTGGTGTGTACATGGCCAAAAAACAAGGCAGCACCTGGGGACCTGCAAGTTTATTACCATTCAACATTGATTCCATTCATTTTGCCCACCCTTGTTTATCAAGTGATGCAAAAAGGTTGTATTTCGTAAGCCGCAAATCAGGCGGTTACGGAGGAATTGATATTTGGTATTGCAGTTTTGATATTAAAACCAACAGTTGGGGTGGTCCTGTGAATGCCGGCCCTACCGTAAATACCGAAGGTGATGAAATGTTCCCAACCGTTTCCAACGACGGAAAATACCTGTACTTTTCATCCAATTACCACCCGGGTATGGGCGGTTTAGACATCTTTATGGCAGAAGCCGGTGCTGATGGCAAATTCACCAAACCGGTTGAGAACCTGAAGGCACCAATTAACTCTTCATACGACGACTTTGGTATCATTTACGAAGGCAAAAAGAACAAGGGGTATTTCACCAGTAACCGCGAAGGCGGAAAAGGTGGTGACGATATTTGGAGTTTTTTCCTTCCTCCTTTGAACTTCACCGGAAAAGGATTTGTGTTCAGCGAAGGGGATCCCAATACCGGCAAAGGCAGAAACGAACCTGTTGAAGCAGTAAAAGTAAAAATCATTGGTAGCAATGGTGATATTTCCGAAGTAATGACCGGAAAAGACGGTTCTTATACCTTTAAACTTAAAGAAAAAACCACCTACACGATTTCCACCGAAACAAGCAAAAGCTCTAAATCGACCAGCTTCCCTAAAGACGGTTACCTCTCCAACAAAGACCAGCGTGTTATCACAACTGTGGGACTCGATAAATCTCAGGATTTTGTTGCCGACTTTTTTGTGAAGCCGGTTATCCCAAATCTTCGTATGCCTGAGATTCTTTACGAATTGGGTAGCGCTGCTTTGCTTCCGCAATCAAAAGACTCTTTGAATTACTTGTATAACATTCTGAAAGATAACCCTGCAATTGTAGTTGAGCTGAACTCACATACAGATAGCCGTGGTAGCGCTGCCGATAATATGAAATTGTCTCAGGCTCGTGCTCAATCGTGTGTTGACTTTTTAGTGAACGAAAAAGGCATTGCAGCAGCTCGTTTAGTTGCCAAAGGGTTTGGTGCTACTCAGCTGTTGATTTCTGATGCCACTATTAAAGCAGCTAAAACCAAAGAAGAACAGGAAGCTTTACACCAAAAGAACAGAAGAACTACCTTCAAGGTATTGAGTTTCGATTATGTTGATCCTAATGCACCAAAAGTTCAACCGAAACCAAAACCAAAATCGGAGGACGAAGAAGAGGAAGAATAGTCCTGAAAAGAATTGATAAGAAAAAGACCGCTGAAAGGCGGTCTTTTTTATTTTAGCGAATAGGCATGGGCAATTTTGTGGTATACAGATCAGGCGCAGGAAGTGGTAAAACATTTACCCTGGTAAAAGAATACCTGCGTCTGTGTTTAACAGATGCCTCCAAACTTCAGAGCAATTACAAACGAATACTCGCGGTAACCTTTACTAACAAAGCGGCGGCAGAAATGAAAAGCCGCATCATAGAAAGTTTGCACCGCATCTCCTTGGGCGAAATGAAAGGTATGGGAGAATCACTTGCCGGAGAATTAAAGCTACCCGAAATTGAATTAAAAACAAGAGCAGCTCTGGTGTTAAAAGAACTTTTGCACCACTATTCTGACTTTTCGGTAAGCACTATCGATAGTTTTACGCACCGCCTGGTTAAAACCTTTGCACACGACCTCAAACTGCCGGTTAATTTTGAAGTGGAATTGGATGAGGATCGCTTTTTTTTCGAAGTGGTAAGAGAATTGATCTCCCGCACAGGCGAAGACCCCCAGATCAGCCACCTGCTCAAGGAATACGTGCTGCTCCGCTCAGAAGAAAACGTGGCCTGGGATCCTGAAAGCATGATCCTGAATTTTTCAAAGTTATTACACAAAGAAAACTCAGGCCCTTATGTGGAGATGCTTAGCCAATTAGACGACGAGCAACTAAAAACGGCGAAAACAGAAATCAGGGAACACATTAGCAAATTTTATTCTTACACAAGCGCTCTTGCAGCAAAAGCAAAAGACTTGATAACAAAAAGCGGATACAATTCCAACGAATTTATAGGAAAATCGAAGGGCCCAATTCACTTTTTTAACAAGGCCCTTTCAAAATCGCTCACGTTAAAGGATGCGGAGGGTGTTAACCTGCTCAAAGCAATTGAAAAGAACCGCTGGTTCACTGAACAAACTGCTGATAAAACAGAACTGTCGATACAACTTAGTGAACTGGCCAGTGCGCTCATCACTTTTATTCAACAAGAATTCAAACTCTTTGCGCTTTGTCGACTCATCGAAAAACAATTGTATCCACTTATGCTCTTAAAAAAAATAGAAGAGATCAGTAGGGCCAGAAAAGATGAATCGCGAGTGGTATTTATTTCAGAGTTTAACCGCAAATTATTTGAACTCATACAAAACGAACCTGCCCCATTTATTTATGAACGTTTGGGCGAACGTTACAGGTACTTTTTGCTTGACGAATTTCAGGATACAAGTAGTTTACAATGGCAAAACATGCTGCCCTTGATCGATAATTCCCTCTCAGGTGGTTGGTACAATTTATTGGTGGGCGACGGCAAACAAAGCATATACCGATGGAGGAACGCCAACGTAAAACAGTTTTCACAGCTGCCCCGCTACGAATACCAAAAGGGCAACCGGGTGATGCAGGAAAGAGAAGCCAATCTCATTCGAAATTTTGAGGAAAAACAACTCGATAAAAACTACAGGAGTTTGAACACTATTGTGCGGTTCAACAATATCCTTTTCGCAGAACTTTCCACTAAGCTGCTTAACGAGGAAAACCGAACGATTTATCTTAACAGCACACAACAAACAATGGGGGAAGAGGGCGGATACGTGAGTCTATATTGTTTTAACTCCAAGAACGAGGACACAGATCAAGCCAACTTCGGCCACATTCGTACTCAAATACAATCTGCATTACAACAGGGTTTTTTGTACCGCGACATCTGTGTGCTATGCAAAACCAATTTGCAAGGTCATAGTATTGCCCATTTTTTGATGCAAGAGCAGATTCCGGTAGTTTCTTCCGATTCTTTGTTACTCTCCTATATTCCCGAAATCCAAGTATTGGAAGCGCTTTTCCGCTACCTGCTCAATCCTGACGACACTATCAGCGGAGGCCTGGTGCTGAATTACCTGTTTCAAAAAGGGATTTTAACAGAACAGGCTTTTCATTCCTCGCTTCAATCACTTTCAAGAAAATCCAACTTGTTCAATTTGCTTACAGAACTCGGCTACCATCTCAACGAATCAGAATTGTACCGAAGCAATATATTTGACCTATGTGTTGAGCTCAGTAGTGCGCTTCATTTGGATGTTGAAGCTGGTCTGGCAATTCGCTTTTTCCTCGACGAGATCAACCACTTTCTGCAAAAAGAAAAATCTAATCTTAGTGCGTTTCTAAGCTGGTGGGATATCAGAAATAAGAAAGCCTCGCTTGTTATCCCCCAGGATACTGACGCAGTTCGTGTGATGACTATTCACGCTAGTAAAGGACTTGAATTTCCGGTTGTCATTGTGCCATACTGCAATTGGAAAATTGATAAATTCAGGGAAAACTGGGTCGAACTGAAAGAAAACAGGATCAAGCTTCCAATTGCAGTGGTAACCCTCAGCGAAAAGGCTTCTGAAGCCGGCTTTGAACGTGAATTGGAAGAAGAAAAACAAGCCATGTTGCTCGATAACCTTAATTTGTTATATGTGGCCTTTACCAGGGCGGTTGAACGTCTTCATATAATTTGTCAGGATAGTGGTTCTAACACAGGTTCCGTTAATTCCTGGTTATTGGGAGCTGCACCTAAAACATTGCAAACCCGGGAGAATGGTTTGTTTGAAAGTGGTTTGCTTCAAGTAAAAAAACACAAAGAGAAACTAAGGGGCCTTGCGAGTTACGATTTGGCAACTTTACGCTTTGGTGATAAAAAAGTACAGTTCGCCATAAAAGCGGCCGCTCTTAAAAATACCAAAGAAGAAGAGGCCAGAACACGGGGTATTTTACTCCATTGGATCATGTCGAATATCCGATTTGCATCTGACCTCGAACTTGCACTAAAAAAAGGTGAGCTTAAGGGCTATTATGGTTCAAACCACATACCTGAACTGAAACACATGATTGAAACAATACTTAATCACCCCAGTGTGGCACCGTGTTTTGCCTCGGGCTTAAAGTTCAAAAATGAAGCAGAGTTGTTAACCACAGAAGGTGCTATTCTGAGACCCGACCGGATTGTGTTTATGACTTCAGAAACTGTTGTTCTCGATTACAAGAGCGGTAAAGAACAACTAGAACAACACGCACAACAGCTTCACAATTACGCCTTAGCCTTACAGGCGCTAGGTCATCACCCGGTTCGAAAACTGCTGGTATACCTTGAAGAATGCAAGGTTGTAGAGCTAAATTAGTATCTTCGTTTTCCATTATTCCTTATCATATAACATGAAAAAAATCCCCTTTCTTTTTTTGATCCTCACACAGGTGTTTGTTCAGGCACAAACCAAATCCGGCATTGTAGTCAAAAACATGAATACCTCTGTTTCGCCAGGTAAAGATTTTTACAATTATTGTAATGGCAATTGGCAAAACCAGTTTCAGTTGCCTGAAAGCGATGCCCGTTACGGAAGTTTTAATGAAATATATAATGCCAACCTTAAACGCATTAAGGTAATCCTCGATAAAATGGCAAACGACAAAGCTGCTGTTCAGGGAAGTGATGTTCAGCGCATCCGGGATTTTTATTTGAGCGGAATGGATTCAACCTCACTTGACGAACAAAAATTTTTCCCTTTATTACCCCTGTTCAATCGCATTGACAGCCTAAAAACAAGCGAAGATTTGCAGGCCCTGAAATCTGAACTGGATTACTTAGGCATTCCATTGTTCTTCACTATTTACGTGGCACCCGATTTAAAAAACAGCAAAAAAAACGTGTTGTACATTACACAGGCTGGATATGGGATGGGCGACAGAGAGTATTATCACAGTCCAAGGAAAGAAAACCTGCGCACAGATTACAAAACTTATTTGAACAGTTTGTTCACTCTCAGCAGGCATTCATCGCAACAAGCCGCAATGGCCGCAGAGGAAATTCTGAGTTATGAAACCAACCTGAGTAACGAAGCGCTTAGCAAACAAGAATTAAGGGAAACCGAAAAAACCTATCACCCCTACACCCTCACTGCACTGCAGCAACTTACTCCCTCCTTTAATTGGACAGCGTATTTTGCGTCAAAAAAAATTGGAACACCCGATACCGTAATCGTTACCAGCGTTAGCTACTTAAAACAAGTTGACGTACTCATGTCGCGCGCCCCCATGAACATTCTGCAACTTTATGCTAAAGCTCAAGTGCTGATGGCTGCCGCTCCATACCTATCAGACAAATTCCAGTACATCGACTTTAACTTCAGAGGTACCGCCATGAGCGGAACAAAAAGCATCAAACCTCGATGGGAACGTGTGTTTAAGGCCATGGACGCTAACATGGGTGAACTCTTTTCGAAAGAATACGTGAAACAACACTTTTCTGCTGAATCCAAAGCCAAGGTGAATAAAATGATTGACAACCTCGTGGCTTCCTACCGTCAGCGTATTGCCACACGTACCTGGATGAGAGCAGAAACCAAAGTAATGGCAAATAAAAAGCTGGATCGCATGATTCGTAAAATTGGGTACCCCGATAAATGGAAAACCTATGCTGGCATGGCAATTGGAAAAAAAAGTTACTGGGAGAACATTTGCAGCGCCAGAAAATTTGAACACAGTGACATGCTGAGCGAATTAAAAAAACCGGTGAACCGTTACAAATGGCAAATGACGCCGGTAACAGTGAACGCCTACTATGATCCTAGCACCAACGAAATCACTTTTCCTGCGGCCATTTTGCAACCGCCATTTTTCGACCCTAAAGCCGATGATGCTGCGAATTATGGTACCATGGGCTCCATCATTGGACATGAACTCACCCACGGCTTTGATGATGAAGGCGCCAAATTTGATGCATTCGGAAATTTAAACATGTGGTGGACTGAAACTGATTTTAAGAATTTTCAAGAAAAATCAGCCCAGCTCGTTAAACAATACAACGCGTGTGTGTTATTAGACAGTTTGCACGTGAATGGGCAACTCACATTGGGAGAAAACATTGCCGACCTCGGTGGAGTCACCTTGTCATACCACGCTTATATTCGATCACTTGGCAGCGCAAAATCCAAAACTCTGGAAGGTTTTAGCGGGGAACAACGATTTTTTATTGCCTGGGCCCAGGGTTGGAAATCGAAAGTTCGGGATGCAGAATTAAAACGTTTACTAAGCATGGACTATCATGCACCAGCTTATATCAGAGCCTTTGTTCCACTCACCAACCTAAAAGAATTTTACGAAGCATTTGGAATACAACCAGGAGATCAACTTTACCGGGAAGAAAAAGACCGTGTAGAAATTTGGTAACATGCTAAGAAAACTCCTCATATTTACCCTTACACCGCTTCTCAACTTTGGGCAGATGAACAAGGTGTTGGAGGATTGGAAAAAAGACATGGATTTGGCAAGTGCCGGAATAGGCTTTTGTGTGTTGGATGCTAAAACCAAAACGCTGGTGCTTGAGCAGAATTCTCAACAAGCCTTGGTGCCTGCAAGCGCTTTAAAATTATTGACTACTTATGCTGCGCTTTCAAAATTAGGCCAACATTTCCGTTTTGAAACCCGTTTGTTTTATACGGGTACTTTGGATGCTGCAAGTGGAGTACTCGACGGCGATATACTGATACTGGGAGGAGGCGACCCCAGCCTTCAATCTGAACTTTACAACAAAGACAACTCCCTTGTTACCGATAAATGGGCGAAACTAATCAAAGAAAAAGGCATCAAAGAAATTAAAGGCAAGGTAATTGGCGACGCTTCGTATTTTGACAGAAACATACCCGGAGATTGGATTTGGGCAGACATTAGTAATTATTACGGAGCCATTCCAAATGGGCTTTCTTTTTTGGATAATAAATTCAAGATCGTTTATCAAACCGGACCAAAGGATGCTGAAGCTAAACTTCTCTCCTACTCGCCAAAATACACAACCAAAACTATTGAAATTACCTCAGAAGTGGTGTCAGATGGCACTACTGATCAAGCCGTGGTTTACGGTGATCCAAGTGCCTACACAAAGCAGGTAAAAGGCAGCTTGCCTCCAAATAAAAAACAATATGAAATTGAAGCGGCCTTGCCTGATCCGGCATTGCTATGCGCAGAATACTTATGTAAATCGCTGGCTTCCTTTGGTGTCAAATGCAAAACAGAACAGGCTGTATCAAGGTACACGTATGTGGAAACCGGAGAAAACCGTCAGTTTCTTTTCTCTCATTTTTCACCCGACCTTGATAATCTGGTTATTCAAACCAACTTAAAAAGCAACAACCTGTTTTGCGAAAGTTTACTGAGAGCACTTGGAAAAGGAGATGCGAAAAAAGGTCTGGAAGCAGTATTAGACTATTGGAGTCAAAGAGGTTTAGATCTCAGCAGCCTGAACATGAAGGATGGAAGTGGTTTGGCAAGAGCTAACACCTGTTCAGCCGCATTGTTAGCTAATGCGCTGCAAAAAATATACCACGATACCGAAAATTACAAACTCTTTTATCCTTCGCTGCCGGTAGCAGGAAAAAGCGGAAGTATGGCAAATATTGGTAAAGGCAAATGGATAGAAAACAACCTCAGAGCCAAAACCGGTTATATGGAACGTGTAAGGGCATACGCCGGGTATGTAAAAACCAAATCAGGGAAAGATCTGTGTTTTGCCATTCTCGTTAACAATTATACTTGCAGTGCAGCGGCAATGAAAGAAAAAATTGAGCGCTTTTTTCTTGCATTAGAAAATTACTGATACACTTGATGCCTCTCTATAAGAAGTTATTGTAAATGCAAAACCCATTCATTTTAAAAAGAACTTCGTTAGAGCGAGATTTCGGCAAGATTTGTCGGTTTATAAAAAGCTTAATTCATTAACTTTATGTTCAATTCTTATTTCCTATGTCTTACCTCATAAAAAACGCTACGTTGGTAAATGAAGGAGAATCATTTGTCTCCGATGTGTTGATAGAAAACCAGTATATTTCCCGTATTGATCGACGCATTGACAATCCAGGTAATTACAACGAAATCGATGCTGCGGGTATGCATTTATTACCCGGTATTATCGATGATCAGGTACATTTCAGAGAACCGGGTTTAACACACAAAGGTGAGATTTACACCGAAGCCAAAGCTGCAGTAGCCGGCGGGGTTACCTCGTACATGGAGCAACCCAACACCCAACCCCCTGCCATTACAGTAGAGGAACTCGAAAAAAAATACAGTCGGGCTGCTCAGGTTTCGTTAGCCAACTATTCGTTTTTAATGGGTACTACCAATGATAATCTTACCGAACTGCAAAAAGTAGATTACAGCAAAGTGGCGGGTGTTAAAATTTTTATGGGTTCTTCAACAGGAAACATGCTGGTGGACAACGTAAAGAGTTTGGAACAGGTGTTTTCTGAAGTGAACGCGCTGATTGTAACGCATTGCGAAGACGATCCCATGATAAAAGCAAAACAGCAGCAAATGGTAGCAGAATATGGTGAGGACCTACCGGCGTATTTCCATCCCATCATTCGCAGTGAGGAGGCATGTTTTAAATCCTCTTCCTTTGCGGTTCAACTGGCCAAAAAACACAACACCCGTTTGCATGTGTTCCATATTTCAACGGCTAAAGAACTCAGTTTATTCACCAATAAAATTCCACTAAAAGAAAAACGCATCACAGCCGAAGTGTGTATTCACCATTTATGGTTCAGTGATGAGGATTATAAAACCAAGGGCAATTTAATCAAATGGAACCCATCGGTTAAAACCCAGTACGATCGGGATAAACTCTTTGAAGCCATGCTCGATGGAACCTTAGATGTGATTGCCACCGATCATGCCCCGCACACCTGGGAAGAAAAATCCTTGACTTATTTAAAAGCCCCCAGCGGAGGGCCATTGGTGCAACACAGTTTGGTGGCCATGCTGGATTTTTACCACCAGAAAAAAATCAGCCTTGAAAAGATTGTGGAAAAAATGGCGCACAATGTAGCGGATCTTTTCCGTATCCAAAATCGTGGTTACTTACGTGAAGGGTATTTTGCCGACCTGGTTTTGGTTGATTTGAACAAAGCCAACACAGTCCAAAAATCCAACCTGCTGTACAAATGCGGCTGGAGCCCGTTTGAAGGTCACACTTTCAAAAGTTCAGTACGGAGAACCTTCGTGAACGGACATTTGGTGTATAACGAAGGGAAGTTTGATGAGACGATGAAAGGGCAAAGGTTGTTGTTTAGTAAGCCTTAAAACATGTTTTTAATTGAAATGATAAATGAATTAGCGTCATTTATCCTTTTTTGAATACTATATATAAAAAATCCATAACTTCAATTATCGACAAGAAGTGACTCCTAAACAACTAAAAGTAGTCGTATAGGCGCCATTTTATGGCGTCTATATGCTAGTTGTTTGCCAATTAAGGACGACACAACTACAATGACAAAAACGAAAATAATTATAGCAGGAATTGGAGGAGTTGGTGGCTATTTTGGTGGATTATTAGCGAATCATTTTTATGAAAATGAAAATATTGAAATCCACTTTTTTGCGCGTGGAAGTCATCTTAAAGAAATTCAAAACAAGGGGCTTAAAGTCATCAAAGGAGATAGTGAATTTGTTGCCAAGCCAACTTTGGCCACAGATAATCCAGCCGAAATGGGCGTTGCAGACTTTATTATCGTTGCCACGAAAAGTTACGACATTGAAACAATTGTTCAACAATTACAACCTTGCATAAATCAAGACACCATTATATTAACATTAAGTAATGGATTAGATAATAAAGAACGACTTAAATACATTCTCCCCAACAACATTGTTTTAGATGGTTGCGTTTATATAGTTTCCCGTCTGAAACAAGCTGGTGTCATAAAAAATATCGGTAACATTCAAAAACTTTATTTTGGCCTTGACAATTATGTAAACAACCGATTAAGTTTGCTTGAAAGTTTGTTGAAAGACGCAAATATTGAAGCTTCCCTATCCGAAAATATTTCATCAGTGATTTGGGAAAAGTTTATTTTCCTTTCCCCGACTGCCACGGCAACCTCCTATTTTGACACATGTATTGGCGAACTTATTGCTGACAACGAAAAACTTAAAACGACAATTGCGTTAATTGAAGAGCTTAAACAGATAGCCAAAGCAAAACAAATTGTTATTTCTGACAATATCACAGAAAAAACTTTGGCCAAATTAAAAGCATTACCCTTTGAAGCAACATCTTCAATGCATTCTGACTTTCAAGCGAACAGACTGACCAACGAATTAGAATCATTGACCGGGTATGTAATTAACGAGGGACGGAAATATAATTTAGAGACACCTACGTATATGAAGACATATGCAGAACTCCAAAAGAAAAGCAGTCTATAGCAGCGGTTTGGCAAAAGCGGCGGTTCAGTGTTCCGCAGACCCATTTGCGGTTCATCAAAGATTGGTTCTCTGCATTAATATTTTTACTGAAAAGCTCACCCATCGCAAATCTGCAAACCGTTAACCCTTACTTTTCTCCACTATAAATCGCTGCCACCCCAAAACTCAGGCTTGTAAATACTGTATTTTTGAACTTTTGTTTCACAAGCACATCTACAAAATCCTGATTGTGAGGGAAGGCTTTTACACTCTCCGTGAGATAAGAATAGGCCCTGCGGTCTTTGGAAAAAATTCTGCCAATGAGTGGAGTGATGTAAGAGAAATAAAAATTGTAAAAGGTTTTTACAAAAAAATTGGTAGGATAAGAGAACTCCAGCACCACTAGTGTACCCCCGGGTTTTAAGACCCTGTATAAATTGGAAAGCCCCAATTCCAAGTTTTGAAAATTACGCACCCCAAAACCCACCACAATAGCGTCAAAACTGTTTTCGGCGTAATGCAAATCCTCAGCATTTCCACTCTCAAGGCTGATCAAGTGATCAAGCTTAAGCTGTTTGAGTTTTTCCCGCCCTACCTTCATCATACCTTCGCTGATATCAATGCCGGTGATTTTATCCGGTTTCAAGGCAGCGCAGGCAATGGCAAAATCTCCGGTTCCGGTAGCCACATCCAAAATGTATTTGGGCTCTCGTGCTTCAAGAAGTTTGACACACTTTTTTCTCCAACCTTTATGTATACCCGCAGAAAGCAGGGAGTTTAAAAAATCATAGCGACCTGAAATGGCATCAAACATTTTGGCCACTTGCTGATTCTTCGATGCCTGATTCTGGTAGGGCGTTACCTTATCGTGCTGCATTATTTTACAAAGTCAAGGTTCAGCGCTTCTTCGAGCAACTGTTCCTTATTAACAGGCACAACGCCTATTTGTTCGCACACCAAACCGCCTGAAAGATTAGCGATGGCGGCCGTTAAAATATCATCGCATTCCATGGCTCTGCAAAGCGAAGCCACAGAGATAACGGTATCCCCTGCTCCACTCACATCGGCAATGCTGCGAATGTGTGCGCTCAGGTGTTCTTTCACTTTGCGGGAGTTGGTGATCACGCCTTTCTCCGCCAGGGTCACCAAAACGGTGTCAATTTTTTGTTTAACCCTGTAACTGCTTACCGCTCTCTGCAACTCGTTGATGTTATCGCCGCTAATGTCTTGTTTGATTCCTTCCCTTAGTTCTTTCAAATTGGGCTTAAACAAACTTACACCCTTGTATGCGTTGAAGTTTTTATTCTTTGGGTCAACACAGGTAGGTATACTCTTTTGTTTGGCCAACTCCACCACTTTACTGATGAGTTTAGGATTAATCAGGCCTTTATTGTAATCTTCAAAAATAATTACGTCTATTCGATCGTGATGTAGTATATAAGAAATCAACGTAATCAATTGCTGTGTTTCGTCACTATTAATATCCTCGTCCACTTCTTCATCCACCCTTAACAATTGCGCGTTGTTGCCAATGATGCGGGTTTTAATGGTGGTGATACGTTCCCGGCTTTTTAAAATACCTTTCTGTGAGAGTTTTTGTTTTTTAAGCAGGTCCAAAAAGGAAAGCCCTTCATTGTCGACACCAATCACCGAACACAGAATAGGATTGGCACCCATAGCCTGTATGTTCAGAGCCACGTTAGCTGCTCCACCCAAACGCTGTTCTTTTCGCTTTACCGAAACAATGGGCACCGGAGCTTCAGGAGAAATGCGGTTCACACTCCCCCAAAGGTAATTGTCAATCATCACATCACCTATGATGAGTACATTCAAGTGGTTAAAGGATTTAAAAAGTTCGCGAATGCGTTCTTTTTTGATGGAAAATTTTTTCATGAATTAAATTCTATTAACTGAGTTTGGCTAAGCCTTCTTTTAAACGTATCATGGCTTTGCGAAGCACCTCCTCCGAAGCCGCGTAAGAAATCCGCAAATACCGGTCCTCTCCAAAAGCCGCACCGGGCACCAGGGCCAAATGGCTATGTTCGAGTAAAAACAAACTAAGATCGGTAGCATTATTGATTTTAGTGCCTTGATACGATTTGCCTATAAACGCGCTCACTTCAGGATACACGTAAAAAGCGCCCTGAGGCACATTGCATTTTAAACCGGGTATGTCTTTCATCATAGATAACACCAAGTCTCTGCGATTTAAAAACGCATCACGCATGGGTTTGATGTACGTTTCATAATCCAATTCCATGGCTTTGTGCATGGCTTTTTGGGTGATGCTGCTGGTAGCCGATGTAAACTGCCCCTGAATTTTATCACAGGCCTGGGCAATCCATTTGGGCGCTGCCATGATGCCGCCCCTCCATCCGGTCATGGAAAAACCTTTTGAAACGCCATTAATAGTCACTACCCGATCTTTAATAAAATCAAACTGCGCAAAACTCTGGTGTCCTCCGCTAAAATTAATGTGTTCGTAAATTTCATCACTTATCACATAGAGCTCAGGGTGTTTGGCAATTACCTCTGCAAGGGCTTTCAGCTCTTCTTTGGAGTACACACTGCCTGTTGGGTTGCAAGGCGAACTCATCATTAACAAACGAGTTTTCGACGTGATGGCATTTTCGAGTTGTTTGGCGTTTATTTTAAAATCCTGCTCCACATCGGTTTCAATAAACACAGCCTTGCCTTCAGCCAACTTTAAGATCTCAAGGTAACTCACCCAAAACGGCGCAGGAATGATTACCTCGTCTCCTGGATTAACTAAACATAGAACCGCGTTGGCGATGCTTTGTTTGGCACCGGTAGAAACCACAATTTCATCGGCCGTATAATCCAGTCCATTATCGCGCTTAAACTTTTTACACACGGCTTCCCGCAATTCAAGGTAGCCTGAAACATGGGTGTAATAAGAAAAATTCTCGTCGATGGCTTTCTTAGCGGCGTCTTTAATGATGTTGGGTGTCGGAAAATCAGGCTCCCCCAAACTAAGGCTTATGATGTCTATGCCCTGGGCTTTCAGTTCTCGACTCTTGCGGGCCATAGCGATGGTCTGCGATTCTGAAATGCGCTGTACCCTGTCCGATAATTTTCCCATAAATGCGTTTAACTAACAAATCTAAGCACAATTTTAGAATGCAAACACGGGCAGGCAAGGGTTTATTCAGAAATTTTAGTGGAAAACTCCGGTTGGAATTCGATGCACTTGTTGCAATTCAACGGATCAAATTCACAACACCAGTGTATTTCTTTTCGTCTCCGTTGGTATTCAGCAGAACAAGTTGATAATTGTAAACTGCAACCGGGCATAGCTCACCCTGCAGGGTGCCATCCCAGCTTTGTTCGGGATCATTTGATAAAAATACGAGCGAACCCCAACGATCAAAAATCCGGAGTTCGTAGCGTTTTACACCTCTCAACACGGGGAAAAACCCATCATTTAAACCATCCCCATTTGGTGTAAATGAATTGGGGATGTAAACGTTAAAATCCAGTAACACCTCAATTGTTTTAATTGCCGTATCAAGGCAGCCCCAGGTATTTTGCACCATTAACACCACCGCATACTTTCCCGCGTTTTCAAAAAAGTAACTGGTGTTTTCAATGTTGTGTACCGCATTTTTTCCATCATTGAAAGCCCATTGCCATTTAGTTTGAAGCTGGCCCTCACTGGTATTGCTGAACACCACCACATCCTGATTCTCAACAGGTTTTGCAGGATAAAAGTCAAAATTTGCCAATGGTAAGGGGAACACCTCAACAACCTGTGTTACCATGCCTTTGCAGGTAGTATGCGCATCCTCAAAATGGCCGGTAATTTCAAAATTTCCAACTGTGTTAAAACAATAATTCACCGTTGGGCTATTTACACTTTGACCCACAAAACTCCAGACGCTATTGATGAACTGACTGCCATTTGTAGAAGCCAAAGCGTAAGTTGAACAAAAAGGCACGCAACCACTGGTTTTTCCTAAAATTTGCCCTCCGGGTTCAGGATCAATGAGCACTGGTGTACTGGTGTAGGCTTTGCAACCATATGCATCTGTTACCACCAAGCTGTAATTTCCGGTATAACCCGTGTTGCTGGCCACCAGCCAGGTATTTTGTTGTGTTGAACTGAAGTTTAGTGGTCCTGTCCAGACATAATTGAATGCGCCGATTCCTGTACTATTTCCATTTAAATACACGTACGAGTTTACACAAGCCCTTGCAGTTGCGGTAATTGTTGGCACGGGCAATACACGCGTACCAATGGTAGCGGTGGCTATTGCAGTGCACCCATTCACGGCTGTTCCGGTTACCGTGTAGGTCCACACCTGCACATTTATGGTAGGATCTACCAAAGGATTTGCGCCGCTAGCGGTGTACGATCCCGGGCCGGTCCAATAATAGGTGTCTGCTCCTGAGGCGTTCAATTGCGCGGGTTCGCCAAAACAAACGAGGTCGCCACTTGCAAAAACAACAGGATTGGCAAGTATGGTTACCGATGTGGTGTTGAAATTTTCACAGGAATTGGCATCCGTTACCAGAACCGTGTAAATTCCTGCCTGATTTAATTGTGCCGATGCAATAGTTATATTTTGTTGCGTGTTGCTATATCCGTTTGGGCCTGTCCAGGTATAGGTTATACCCGAACTGTTGACACTAATTTGAAAGCTCTTGCCTTCACAAACAGGTGCTGAGTTAACAGCCACCGGAAGAGGCAATGGATGAATTGTAGCTGATTGTACCAAAGCAGCCACACAAGGTCCGGCAGTTAATGTAAGTGTGTAATTACCGGATGCCGGTATGGTGGCATTTGGAATAATGGGACTGATCGCAGTTGATGTAAATCCATTGGGACCACTCCAATAGTAACTCAACGCTCCTGAACTGGCACCTGAATTAAACGCAAGGGTTTTCCCGAAACACTGCGGACTGTTGCTGGTAAAGGAAACAACCGGCATGGCGGTTACAGTTGAATGCGCCACCGCCGTATTACTACAACCATGCAGACTGGTTGCAATCACTGTATAATGCCCGGAAGCCGTTACAGCCGGGTTCACAATGGCTGGATTCTGAGAGAATGAAGCGTAGCCATTGGGACCGGTCCATAAATACCCGGCACCAGGTACAGAATTTGAATACAAATTCAGAGTTTGTGACACACATACAGTAGCGCCTGAAGCAGAAACACTCGGTGTTGGATGAATGGTTATGGTACCTTGTGTAGCTGCTGTACAAGAATTACCCGCGGTTACTGTAACCTGATAGACTCCACTTTGGGTAGGCTGAGCAAGACTCAGGGTGTTGTTTTGACTTACCGAAGTAAAGCCATTCACACCTGTCCACACAAAAGCGGTGCCTGCAGAGGCGCTGAATAACACAGTACTTCCCTGGCAAAGCGGACTATTGGAACTAAATAGGGGGTTTGGCACAGGTTTAATTAATATAGAAGCAGTGGCCACGGTGCTGCAACTTAATGCTGAGCCAACTACCGTATATTCTGTGCTTACAATTGGGTTATCAGTAAAGCTGAGCCCTGTCGCACTAAAGGGAGTGGACGCATACCAGGTGTAACTGGTCGCTCCTCCCGCACTTAGGGTACCGGTTTCAAATGGGCAAATGGACACATGAGCAACTGTAAGGGTAGGATTTTGAATGTAATCCACTGCAATGGTTTGGTGCACCACACAATTGTTGGCATCACTGCTATGAACAGTGTAGATGTATGTACCTGCTAAATTCTCAATAACTGCAAAAGTTTCGGTAGAAGGACCACTCACCCAGGTATAGGTGTAAGCCGGGCCTGGCCCTGGCCCTGGAGTTCCACCGGAATTACCAGCCGTAAACGAAATAGAAGTGCCTACACAGGTGGTTGGCGAAGACGCAACAATTACCGGATTTTGAGCAAAAGGCTGAGTAATAATAAACATGTCATTGATGGTGCAACCGGTAAGCGCATCGGTTACCGTGCAGTTCCATAAACCGGCGCTTAGATTTGTTGGATTGGGAGCTGTATAACTCAACACACCGTTTGTCCACAGATACATCTGATTACCACTTCCTCCTGCAATGTTGGTATAATTGGCTGTGCCGGTGGATGCCCCATGACAGGTGAGGCTCGAAGCATAATTTAAATTTCCTGTGAGCGGTATCAAAGAAGTAAACAAGGTAGTAGCAGAATAGGTAAAATTATTGCCTGCATCGTAAACTGAAATAGTGTATAATCCGGGACTCAACCCGGTGGCAACCGAACTGGTTTGTGCGGTGGGAAACCAGGTGTAGGTAAATGGTCCTATTCCACCAAGCGAGGTGACGGTAGCTGAACCCAGGTTAGCACAGGTGATGGAATTGCTGTTAACAGAAATACAAGATAAACTTATATTGACCGCATTTTGCACCGTGTCGATGTAAGCTCCATTGTTATAAAAAAGGATAAGTGAAACGGTAAAGGTGCCTAAGCCTGAGAACTGGTGAATGGGATTCGCTACCGTTGTTGTGTTTGAAGCGCCCGAACCCGGATCTCCAAAATTCCAAAGTATATTGCTCAGCGAACCACTGAAAGCCGAGCAACCCATCGCAGCAAATGTTGTTGGAGGTGGACTGGTAAACGATGCGGTCATACACCCTATGCCATTACTCATGGTTCCAATGGTTGTGGTAAATTGTGGTGTTGGAGCAACAAATCCGCTGGTTATAAAATTGGGCAAGCCCGGGGTACTGAGGTTGGGCGCTATGGATTGACCATTACTTATGTAATTGCAACCCGGACCCGCCACGTTGGGATTATCGATAACACCCAAAAAATTCTGTCCCGAATGTGCGACATAAATTTTTCCATTGGTAGCCAATTGCATGCAAGCTGAAACATTTCCGGGATGAAATGTGTATTCAGATGCCGCAATTGCGGTGGCTGATCCTGCACACAAATTGAACTGATGTATTTTGGTATTGCTCCAAGGTCCGCAATACACCTTGGAAGCATTTGGTGAAAACTCAACCCAAACCGCGTTGCCACCTCCCGAAAGCGCGAGAGGCATGTGATTGGTTAATTGCCCTGTTTGAGAATTAAAATCATAAATGTCGAGAAAGGGCCCGGAGCAACCTGCAGCCACTTTGGTACCATCTGGTGAAAGTTTAATGCTGCCAACCTGGTTAACATAACTCGAGTTGATATTTGAAACCACCGGCACCGTATTCACTCCAACAGATGTTACGAGGTAAGCATGGTAAATGCTTTGATTGTAGAGACGGGTAAGCACCCACACATCATTTCCATTGGCGTGTTTTACGGAAGTCACCTGTTCGGTTGTAGGCGCTATTAGCGGGATATTTATTGCCGTAATAGACCCTAAGCCGGCCGCCAGAGACATATCAACAATGGAATACCTTAAGCCAATTGTTCCACCGCCAAAGTTCGCACTATTCGAAAACACAAAGTATATGTTGTTGTTACCAGGTTGTTTTACAATTACCCCCGACTGGCAGGAAGAAGGGTGTCCCAATAATGCTCCTGGCCCAGGCATGGCATTATGATTGGCATTCCATACCGTTATACCATTGGTGTAAAAAAGTAAATTGCCGGCACCATCAGAAATTGCTGAACATCCTTCGGGAGAAACCATAGCCCCTGTAAGAATGGCCGGAGGATTACTCATAAAATCCAAACCAGCCATATTACCGAAATACCATTTTTTGTTTTCGTTCTGTGATGGTAGTGTTGTAAATACCGTGAAAAAAAACAAAAAAGCAACCCCGCGTAATAGAAATATAAGACCACTGAAATTCAAGCCATTCAGTTTTACCAAATATAACAAAAATGGCGTCTGCTGTCAAGTGTTTCTGCAGACACTATCCAGTTCAAATAGCCTAACCTGCTCAAGAAAATCTATTTTCACTTTGAATTGGCTCCGGTAAATTGCAGGCTTTATCAAGCAAGAGAAATACCAAATATCATCAAGTCTCTTCTTTGATCATCCATCTGCGCAACACCTGGTAAATGTGCCCATTGCTGAAACCCCATGGTAATAAATAAGTGCTTACTAGGCAAATTGTGTCCGAACACGTAGGCTAAAATAGTTTTTATCCCTAAAGATGGTGCCACTTGCAAAGCATAGGCTATTGCTGCCTTTCCATAACCCTTGCCTTGGTACGCCGGTTCTATGTACAAACTCAACTCTACAGTTGCCGCATACGCCGGACGTCCATAAAAATTAGAAACACTCATCCAACCGGCATAGTTCCCATCTAACTCCATGATCCAGGCCGGGCGCATACCTTCTTTGTGTTTCTGAAACCATTTTTTTCGTTCATCCATACTTTGCGGTTCCAAATCAGCGGTGGCCATTCGGGTAGGAATAGTAGCATTATACGTGCCTAAAATCTTTTCCAGGTCACTTTCTTGCGCTAATCTGAAACTTACCATGATTAATACAGAAGATTGTTGTACGGATAACGTTTAACATGAAGTTCCTTTACAAGATCGTAGATGGTTTTTTTTAGTTCCTCCACATTGTCCTTGTTTTTAGCACTTATAAACAACACGGGCTTGTTAAGTCCTTTCATCCAGGTTCTTTTAATTTCTTCGAGAGAAATATTCTCTTTATGCACGGGTGTTAAATCGTGTTCATGCTTTTGCACATAACTAAAGGCATCGGTTTTATTGAACACTAAAATCACGGGTTTATCTCCGGCTCCTATATCTTGCAAGGTTTGTTTCACTACATTGATATGTTCTTCGAAGTTTTTGTGTGAGATATCCACCACATGAATCAACAAATCGGCTTCTCGCACCTCATCCAAGGTAGATTTAAAACTTTCTACCAGTTGTGTAGGGAGTTTTCGTATAAAACCAACTGTGTCACTCAAAAGAAAAAACAAATTGTCAATGGTTACTTTTCGCACGGTAGTATCCAGCGTGGCAAACAACTTATCTTCAGCAAACACCTGACTTTTACTAAGTAAATTCATGATGGTACTTTTGCCAACATTGGTGTAACCAACTAAAGCCACACGTATCAACTCTCCCCTGTTTTTCCGTTGGGTGGCCATTTGTTTATCGATTTCACGCAACCTTTCCTTTAGCAAAGCAATTTTATCCCGAACGATACGGCGGTCGGTTTCGATTTCTTTTTCTCCCGCTCCGCCACGTGTGCCGGTGCCACCCCGTTGCCGCTCGAGATGGGTCCACATACCGGTTAAACGCGGTAACATGTACTGGTATTGCGCTAATTGTACCTGTGTTTTTGCATGAGCTGTTTGTGCCCTTTGTTCAAATATCTCCAGAATCAGCGTGGTGCGGTCAAGGATTTTTTTACCCAATTCTTTCTCCAGATTTCTTTGTTGTGATGGCGATAGTTCATCGTCAAAAATTACCACGTCAATCTGATGGTCTTTTACGTAATGTTTTATTTCCTGAAGTTTACCCTTACCAATGAAAGTGGCTTTATCCGGTTTTTCAAGTCTTTGGGTAAAACGGTGTTTGGTGGGCAAACCATAGGTCATGGCCAGAAATGCCAGCTCCTCTAAATATTCTGTGGCTTGTTCCTGATCTTGTGTTTTGTTTATCACACCAACCAGAATGCAGGTATGCACCGGGATAGCGGTGGAAATGGCTTTGGCTTTCATTCAACTTTACTGCCCCTTAAGGCTGGTGTGCACGTATTCTGCTACCGCCTGAGCCTGTTCAGGATTGAGCTGTGAGGCTGGGGGCATCATACCCCTGCCCTGAGTAATTATTTGATTAATTCCGGCCAAATCAAGTTGTGTTTTGCTTAGGTCTTTAGAACCCGACATGCCTAGTTTACCATTGTTTCCATGGCAACTCGAACAATTGTTTTCATATAAGCCTTTGGCATCACTAATCATTTCGTTCCCCTGTTTAGGTATGCCTTTCCGTTTGTGATAAACTTCCGCCACCCCGTATGTGCCAGTGATGAGCAAGAGACTGAGGGCTGCCAGAATTTTATTGTGCTTTTTAAAGCCAATCACAGCTAATGGAATGGCTACTGCCACCATGGCAATTTTCATCCAAAACAAATAATCGTATTTGCCACCAAAAGGCAATTGGGTTGAAAGGTAAATTCCAGTCAGTAAGAAAAGCACCGAAATGATCATTTCAGGTAGCCTGAATTTTTTGCTAAACTTTTCAAGTAATTCAATTTTGTCGCTAATTAGCAATATAGTTTTGATGACATATATCAACAAAAAAAGCGTCACCACCAGATAGTGGGTATGCAATAAACCTTTTACCATAGTTGTATTTTTGGCTTAAAAATAAGACTATCTATTAAGAATAAAAACCCCGCCGGGCTTCCTATTTTACTATTTGTGCATAAATTTGAGACGTCATGATCCTTAAACACCTGTTCTCCCTCATTTTGCTCTTTTCCGCCTTTCAACTAAGGCCCCAAACCACATTTCCCTCAAATGGAGCACCACATCCGGATCACAGTGTTCACGCCTTCATCAATGCTTCCATTTATATCGACTACGAAACCTTTATCAAAAATGGCACCCTGTTAATCAAAGATGAACTTGTGGTGGCTGCCGGTGAAAACATCAAAGTGCCAAAAGATGCCATTGTGCATGATTTGAAAGGAAAATTCATTTACCCCTCGTTTATTGATTTGTTCAGCGATTACGGGATGCCCGAAATACCCGCAGCTCGTTCAACGGGTAATGGACCCCAAATGCAAAGTAACATAAAGGGTGCTTATGGCTGGAATCAGGCGATACATGCAGAATCTGAAGCCTATGCTGTTTTTCAACACCACTCGGATAAAGCCAGTGACTATAAAAAAGCAGGATTTGGCACGGTGCTTTGCCACAACAAAGATGGTATAGTGAGGGGCAGTGGAACCCTTGTAAACCTGAGCGCCAAAAAGGAAAACAGCTGCGTTGTGAAAGACCGGGCAGCAGGGTTTTACTCTTTTAATAAAGGCAGTTCTACTCAGGATTATCCTTCCTCTCTAACAGGAGCAATTGCGCTGTTAAGGCAAACCCATTACGATGCCCAATGGTACGCAGCAGCAAAAGAAAACCGGGAGTACAACATTAGTCTTGATGCATTCAATCGCCTGATTCAACTACCTGCCATTTTTGAAACCAATGACAAATATGATGTTGCCCGTATCGCCGGCTTGGAAAAAGAGTTTGGTATTCATTACATCGCGAAAGGTTCAGGCAACGAATACCAACGTATCAGCGACATGAAAGAAAGCGGGATGAAGTTTATCCTTCCCTTGAATTTTCCTTTAGCATATGATGTTCAAGACCCCTTCGACGCCGAATTGCTAACTCTCAGCGAACTCAAACATTGGGAATTGGCCCCCGGCAATCCGGCTACCTTTGAAAAAAACCAAATTCCATTTTGTTTAACCAGCAGCGATCTTAAAAGCAAGGACCAATTTCTCCAGCACTTGAGAAAGGCGGTATTATACGGCTTAAGTGAAAAAATGGCTCTCAAGGCCCTCACCTTTCAACCGGCAGTATTCATGAATGTGCAGAATCAGTTAGGCACTTTAAAAGCAGGATATCAGGCTAATTTTTTTATTAGTTCTGGTTCTGTTTTTGAAGACGAATCCATTGTGTTACAACACTGGGTGCTCGGGGAGGCTGAAACCTTTTATGACCCAGAAAAACCTGACGTGAGAGGAAACTACATTTTAAAAATAGGACAAACCGAATACAAAGTTAGTATCAGTGGCACACTAAACCAACCTGAGTCGAAAATCAGGGTTGACACAAGCACACACAAACTGACTTTCAATTTTGCTCCGCCCTTGTTCAATTTCAGTTTTCCATACGATTCCCAAAAAACTGCCCGAGCAACCGGCCTATACAAACACCCTGAAAAAAAAATTGAGGGTAAAGGCCAATGGGCTAATGGAGATTGGTTTGATTTCGAAATGTTTTATACCGGCGCCACAGATAGCATCACTAAACTCTCGAAAAAAATCACCAATCAGGAATTCCAGCTTGGATCAGTAATCTATCCGTTTACGGCCTATGGCGAAGCTTTACCTGAAACCGATGGTAATTTTCGTAACAGTTGGAATAAATTTAAAAATCGCTATGGTGCCATTTTGATTAAAAACGCCACCGTTTGGACAAACAAAGGCGATACGGTATTATACGACCATGATGTGTACGTAGTGGATGGGAGAATTGTTCGTATTGCTCCCAATATCGACGCACCTAAACTGGCATTCGCTAAAATTATCGACGCAAAAGGTAAACACCTTACCCCCGGTATTATTGATGAACACAGCCACATAGCCTTAACAGGGGGCGTAAATGAAGGCACTGAAGCAAGTTCTGCAGAAGTGAGAATGGGCGATGTGATCAATCCTGAAGACATAAACATATATCGCCAATTGTCAGGTGGTGTGACAACATCTCAGCTTTTGCATGGCTCAGCAAATCCAATAGGTGGTCAAAGCGTCCTTATTAAATTACGTTGGGGTCAAAATGCCGATGGATTAAAATACGAGAAAGCAGCCCCCTTTATCAAATTTGCCCTTGGAGAAAATGTGAAGCAAAGTAATTGGGGCGACAATAATGTAATCCGTTTCCCACAAAGCCGAATGGGAGTAGAACAGGTGTATATGGATTTTTTCATTCGTGCAAAAGCTTACAATACACTCAAGCAAAACAAAACTAAAAACGCCGCTTTTCGCATTGATCTCGAACTAGAGGCGCTTTCTGAAATACTCGATAACAAACGATTTATAACCTGCCATAGTTATGTACAAAGCGAAATCAATATGCTGATGCACGTAGCAGACTCATTGGGATTTAAAATAAACACCTTTACACATATCCTTGAGGGTTATAAAGTTGCTGACAAAATGCATGCGCATGGTGTTCATGCCTCTACGTTTTCCGATTGGTGGGCATATAAAAACGAAGTGATGGATGCCATTCCTTACAACGCCGCCATTCTTACTAAAATGGGCGTAGTAACAGCCATGAACAGCGACGATGCGGAAATGGCAAGGCGACTGAACCAAGAAGCAGCCAAGGCCATAAAATACGGTGGTATCAGCGAAACCGACGCGTTAAAAATGGTGACCCTCAACCCTGCCATTATGTTGCACATCGACGATAGAGTTGGAAGCATTCAAGTAGGTAAATCCGCCGACCTGGTGTTGTGGTCCGATAACCCCCTCAGTGTTTATGCAAAAGCTGAATACACGATCATTGACGGCCAGATCTATTTTGACAGAACAGAGGACCAGCGTTTGAGCACATACATTAAAACAGAAAAAGCCCGTTTG
>JBPOHJ010000024.1:0-49594 GCA_052035725.1 Bacteroidota bacterium
CAAAACCCCTTTGCGGTTTTTTTCAATCAAACTTAGTATACTCAGATCCTGTGATTCCAAACCATGTTCGGCATCTACCATTAAAATGCAAATGTCACTTTTTTCGATGGCGTTGATACTGCGCATCACACTGTAAAATTCCAGGTCCTCGTGCACTTTGGCTTTACGGCGTATACCTGCAGTATCGATGAGGTAAAAGTCGTGTCCAAATTTGGTGTATCGAGAATTAATGGTGTCGCGGGTAGTACCGGCTATCGGTGTTACAATATTCCTGTCCTCACCCAAAAGGGCATTGGTAAGGGATGATTTTCCAACATTGGGTCGACCAACGATGGCTATTTTGGGAATATTGGCTTCTTCAATTGAGCTTTGGTCTTTTGGCAGCAGCGCAATCAAAGCATCCAGTAAATCACCGGTTCCACTGCCACTAATAGCTGACACCGGATACAATTCACCAAGTCCTAATTGGTAAAACTCTCCGGCATAAGCGGCTTTTTCATGGTTGTCGGATTTGTTCACCACGGTAAGCACAGGTTTTTTCGATTTGCGAATAATAGCGGCCACTTCACTGTCAAATTGGGTAACGCCTTCATTCACGTCAACCACAAATAACAAGGCGGTTGACTCGTCGATGGCTATCTGCACTTGTTTGCGTATTTCGCCTTCAAATATATCGTCGCTGCCTTTGATGTAACCTCCAGTATCAATTAAACTGAATTCAACACCCTGCCATTCTGATTTTCCATAATGCCTGTCGCGCGTTACGCCTGCAACTTCATCTACTATGGCTTGCCGGGTTTCGGTGAGTCGGTTAAAAAGGGTGGACTTTCCTACATTCGGTCGTCCTACTATGGCTACGATATTTGGCATGGCTTGCAAAAGTACTAAAATTCGAACATTCAGGCTTGTTTGGCAGCGCTTATTAATGTATATTTGGTTAATGTCCTTAGGAAAAGTTCCTATAATCGTTTTTGTTTTGTCCTGCTTCCTTTCTGTATCGCAAAACGAATCGAATCCAAAGGTGGTTTTACCCAAAACGCATGCCGGTATAAGGTTTACCGAAAATAAAGGACAATGGGACGAATCGGTTTTGTTTAAAGCCAGAGTTGACGGAGGCGACGTGTATGTTGAAAAAGGAGGGATCACCTTTAATTTTTACGATAAACTCAAATACCGCAGTTTGCACAGCGGCGGGCGTAATCTCAAGCCTGAAGAAAGAGGCAAACTGAATTACCATGCGTACCGGCTCAATTTTGTTGGGTATAACCCTTCCTTTGAGATCCAAAAATCGGAAAGGGGAGATGATGTTGAGAATTTTTTCATTGGCAACAATCCGGCCAGGTGGCAATCGGAAGTACCCAATTTCAAACGATTAAAATTTATTGGCTTGTACAAGGGAATTGACTACGAAGCCATTGCTTCTGCACAGGGCATGAAGTACAATTTTTATGTTCACCAGGGTTCAGACCCAGCAAACATTCAACTTAGATACCAGGGTGTTGAACAAATACGTTTAAAAAATGGGGTGTTACATATTCAGTTGAGCGTGAATGGGGTTATTGAGCAACAACCTTATGCCTACCAGCTTATTGGAGATAGTGTTATTGAAGTGGCTTGCAAATACAAGCTGAATGGCAATTTGCTGACTTTTGAATTCCCGAACGACTACAACAAAAACTATGAACTTGTAATTGATCCCGTGCTTATTTTTGCCGCGCAGTCGGGTTCAACTGCCGATAATTTCGGAATGACCGCCACCTATGATGCTCAGGGGAATTTGTACGCCGGAGGCACGGTGTTTGATAACGGTTACCCTACTACAATTGGTGCGTATTCTCAATTGTTTTCAGGTCCAACAGGCGCGGGCATCACTGATATTGTACTTACCAAATACAATGCAAGCGGAACAGGATTGATTTATTCCACCTACATGGGCGGGAGTCAGGCTGAAATTGTCACCAGCTTAATTACTGATTCAGGCAATAACCTTTATTTGTACGGGGCTACCAGTTCTACCAATTTTCCTGTTACTGCCGGGGCTTACGACCAGAGTTTTAACGGAGGGCAAGTGCTGAGTTTTCAGTTCAATGGCACCACATTTAATTCAGGCACTGATATTTTTGTTGCGAAGTTGAACTCCGGAGGAACTGGTTTGTTGGCTTCAACTTATGTAGGAGGCACAGGCAATGACGGGGTGAATTACAACAATTACCTGCCGCCAACTTCTACCGTATTCCCGTGTTTTTCGCCAGGTGGGTTTGTGTTGTTCAACGAATCACCTGCCGATTCTTTACAATACAATTATGGAGATCAATACAGAGGTGAGATTCAGTTGGATAAAAATGGTGATGTTTATGTTGCCAGTTCAACCCGCTCTTCTGATTTTCCTGTGGTCAACGCTTTTCAAAATGCCTTAAGCGGCAAACAGGATGCCGTTGTATTTAAATTAAATCCTTCACTCAACAATCTCATCTGGAGTTCGTATTTGGGAGGAGCAGGTAATGATGCAGGCTATGCTCTGATTGTTGATGATACTTTGCAGGTGTTTGTAACCGGAGGCACCTATAGCAGCAATTTTCCTACCGTGGCAGGTTGTTATCAAACCAATGCGGGAGGAGGAAAGGCAGATGGTTTTCTTGCCAAAATACATGCAGCCGGAAATCAAATTAAAAAAGCCACCTATATTGGAACGGCTGCTTATGACCAATGTTATTTTGTTCAAAGCGACAGAACAGGTAAGATTTATGTGTTTGGGCAATCATTGGGCAGCATGCCGGTTTCACCCGGTGTTTACGCTAATCCGGGCTCCAAACAATTTATCATGCGTTTCGACAACCAATTGAACACACTCGATCTATCAACGGTGGTTGGCAGCGGGCAAGCCTCGCTCGACATTTCGCCCTCAGCCTTTAGTGTCGACAAATGCAGTGGCTCAATCAGCATGACCGGTTGGGGAGGAAATTTTGTCAATTGTTCTACTTTGAATAATATGCCTGTAACTCCCGGTGCATTTCAAACTACAGCACCGAACGGGCATGACTTTTATCTCATGGTGTTGCATCCTAATGCCTCCGGTTTAAAATACGGTTCTTATTTTGGCGGCGCTTCTTCAGATGAGCATGTTGATGGAGGAACCTCAAGAATTAATGAACAAGGCGTGTTGTTTCAATCGGTTTGCGCAGGCTGCGGCGGAAACGATGATTTTCCGGTAACATCGGGTGCATGGCCAGGTACGCCGGGTAATTCCAATTATTCTAACAATTGCAACAATGGGGTATTTAAGTTTGATTATGAACCGGTGGTTACCGCTGCCATTGCTAGCTCCACACTAAATGCCTGTAGCCCCGGAACCTTTACATTTGTGAATAATTCTTCACCCGGTCTTCCATTTTTATGGATGCTCGGAGGTGGTGCAAACGACACCACCAGCCAGATAACAAACCCTGTAAAAACCTTTACAGCCCCTGGCACGTACACGGTTAAACTCACTGTGTATGAGAATCAGTTTTGTTTTACCACAGCCAGTACTCAGGTTGTGGTGAATATTTTCTCTCCGCCTCTCAACGCCTTTAGTTTAAGCGCTACCCCATGCAACAACACAGTAAGTACCATTAATACGTCTACAGGTAATCTTGGTCCGAACTCCTGTAGTTGGAACTTTGGTGACGGAAGTGCGGCTGTAACAGCCAGCAATACGGTGCACACCTACACCAGCAGTGGAATTTATACCGTTAACCTTTTGTTGAACGATATAAATGGGTGTTCTGTAGCCTCAACTCAAACCATCAGCGTGTTAAACTTTCAGTCGAGTGTAGGACCGGGAGCAGACATTTGCAATGGCCGAACGGCAACTTTGTCAGCAAGCGGAGGTGGCTCATACACCTGGTCGCCTGCCGCTAGTTTGAATAACGCGAACAGCTCCAATCCACTCGCCAGCCCTTCGATAAACACCATTTATACTGTTACGGTTCTCAATTCGGGATTTGGTATTACCTGTTCAGGTATACACACGGTTCAGGTGTTGGTGCGTCCAAGTCCAACTACTAGTTTTAATTACTCTGCTAATCCCTGTGGCGGAGGTGTGAACTTTTTCGATCAATCGCAAAACAACATCGTGAGTTGGAGCTGGACTCTGGCACCCAATGTTACGAGTACTGTTCAAAATCCTTACAATTTTTACACACAGGGTGGAACATATACTGTGAGTTTGGTCAGCACCAATAATTTTGGTTGCCAGAGTAAAAACGACTTACAGGTGCAGATTGCGACACCGCCTCCTGTATCGGCAACGGGTGGCACCCGCATTTGCGTGGGACAAAGTGCGCAATTGTACGCTTTTGGCGGTATCTCGTATTCCTGGTCGCCAATAGCAGGGCTTGATTTTCCGAACATGTCCAACCCAATCGCAAGCCCCTCTGTAAGTACCAATTATTCTGTTGTTATCACCACCAGTGGAACTGTGAACGGGGAAAATTGCAAGTTTGTGCTTACACAAAGCGTTACGGTTTCCGAATTATCCAGTGTACCGGTGTCGGCATTCGCGAATCCTGCCATTGTAAAGAAAGGAGAATCGTCTACCTTGATCTATACCGGAAGTCCGGGCGCTTTGGTTACCTGGTACCCCTTAAACAGCACAACGCCCGCTACCGGGTATACGGTTACAGCCAATCCGGCCTCTCCAACTACATACACAGCAGTGGCAACCAGAGGGGCTTGCCGTAAGGACATGCCGGTTTTTGTAGATGTATACAGCGCTGCATGTTTAGACAAGGACTTGTTTATTCCAAACACTTTTACACCAAATAACGATGGCAATAACGACAAGCTTTTTGTAAGGGGGTTAAAGGTGGAAGAGTTTTATTTTGCGGTGTACAATCGTTGGGGTGAAAAAGTGTTTGAAACAAAAGACAGAACAATAGGCTGGGATGGTACATACAATGGAAAACCTGCCGACGTAGGGGTTTTTGGCTGGTACCTGGAGGCTAAATGTTTGGGTGGGGAAGAAGCATTTTTAAAAGGCAACGTGACGCTAATTCGCTAAAAAAATCGTTTAAAAAATGCAGAAAATTAAAAAAAGTGGTACATTTGCCGCTCTTAAACGGTAGGTATAGCTCAGTTGGTTAGAGCACCAGATTGTGGTTCTGGGGGTCGTGGGTTCGAATCCCATTACTTACCCAAACAAAACTAAACTAACCCCGCAGTAATGCGGGGTTTTTTTATTTAATTCAGAAGGGTCGAAATTGTGCTTTCGTAAGATTATGAATTAATTAAAATCCCGTGGGAATTTTAGTTTTGTTTGAGGGAACCCCGTGTAATTTTAGGGATCAGCGTAGCTAATTCCATTACTTAACCATAAGGCAGAAGCAGCCCCTTCGAAAGAAAGGTTTTTTGTAGAAACCCTCTCATTTGAGCAACAAAAAATAACAATTGACTTTATACTAATGAGCATAACACATTGACTTTGCCGTAGTTTTTATTTTACGGCGTAAATTAACCACCCAATGAGCTTGTGCTGTTTTAAAATTTCGTCTATCTTCGATTTACTCCATGTACTCCCAGCTACCCATCATAGTAAAAGGTTGGACACTTACTGCGCTTTGTTTTATTGCCGGTATTAGTTTTGGTCAAAAGGATAGCCTGCAAAACAAAAAGCCAAATACAGGATACATTTGCCTTTCAGCGGGTATTGCAGAACCTTTAGGTGATTTAGCTAATCAGAATTTTTCCAAATCTTACGCCGGCGCAGCTAAAACGGGACTTTCGATTCAAGTAGCTTTGTGTAAGCCTTTTTCTAAACGTTTTGGGTTCTGTCTGGCCTTTCACCGGGAGTCATTTTTATTGAATGCCGAAGGATTCGAAAAATTCATTCAGCAATATGTGCCTTATGGGTATAATGTGCGTGTGGAAGTATTACAAAATTGGTCGGTTACTGGATTACATTTCGGTTTGAATTCACAGCTGGTTTTAAATGCTAATCGCACTTTTTTCCTCGAACCCCGCCTTCTGTTTGGTTTGGCAAGGGCCAAAAGTCCGGGATATACAGTGAACTTGGATTCGGTTTATCAGCAACCAGAACCCCTATTGAGCACTACCCAACTAAGTACAAGGTCGAGTAATCTTGCAGGTACCTTTTTAATTGGCTTGGGTCTTAATTACCAAACCAAAAGCAACTGGTGTTTTTCTTTGCGTATGGAGTACGAGACATTACTTGCTGAGGCCGAATTTGACGATATACAGATTAATAACAGTTTGAACCAAACGGCAACAACCACCTGGGATATGGAAATGAAATACTATACCCTTAGCTTAGGTATTGGCAAGTTTTTTGGTAATTAACCCGATTTATCAATTTACCCTTCATCCTAACGAAACGATGAAATTGCAATTCTTCACAATGCCATTCAAACAAATTAGCCGGGTTGTTTTTCTCTGTTTAATTGCGGCAATGCTTAACGCACAAACCGACAGTCTTCCCCAAATCACAAAATACTCCGGCCACATGCTGCTGTCGGGAGGGTATGCCATACCGCTCGAAGATCTGGCTTCCCGTTCCACATTTGGCTGCGCCAAACAAGGTATTGGCCTGCAATTTTTAATACAAATACCCTTATCAAAAAAGTTGGGTCTTTGTGCAGCTTATGATCGCGCCTGGTTCTATGTTAATCAGGACGAACTGTTCAAGCGCAACAGCTCCTACTCGAGTCCGCAAATCAGTGGTGAAATGAGTTCGGTGAGCGTAAATCAAAATTGGATTGTGAATGGCTTGAATTTGGGTGGATACGCTAGTCTGCCCTTATCGCAAAACCAAAAAATTAGTTTTGAAACTCGTGTCATGTTCGGGACCAGTTTTGCCAGTTCAGCCGACATATCCTGTACGTATGCAACATTTTCGCCAAGTGTAATGGCCGTGAGTTATAAAACGGAAACGGTGTTTAGTTCCAAGTCCAGCAATGTACCACTTACTTTTTTGTTGGGTCTGGGTTTTAGAATTGACCTTGATCAGGATTGGTGTATGGCGGTGAATTTTGATTACCTGAACATTCTGAAGGCAACCGATTTTGATGAGGTTGAAGTGAAAAACACGCAAAATCAAACCACTTCTTCCTCAAAACAAATGGACCTTGGTTATTGTACCTTCAAAATTGGCATAGGAAGGTTCTTTTAAGCAATCAAACCTATGGCTTGCTGAAGTAAGCCACAGGCTCTCATGCCGGGTTTGTATGAAACTACTGAAACAAAATTTTACAGATGTTTTGTTGTGGCTGAAAATCGACCTAACTTCAGGCTTTTGAATCGCAGTGGCTATTAAAATCACATTTTTAGGAACTGGTACTTCACAGGGTGTGCCCTTAATTGGCTGTCATTGCGAAGTGTGCCGCAGCACCAATGAGAAGGATAAACGCCTGCGCTCTTCTATAGTAATTGAAACGGAAAGCACACGATTGGTGGTTGACACAGGTCCGGATTTCAGACAGCAAATGCTGCGCGAAAGAACCGGTAAACTCGATGCCGTTGTCTTTACCCACGAGCATAAGGATCACATTGCCGGACTGGATGAAGTAAGAGCGTTTAATTACATACAGAAAAAAAGTATGCCTGTTTACGCCACCGAGCGTGTACAAAAAGCACTCAGGAGAGAGTTTGCCTATGTGTTTTCGGACGAAAAATACCCAGGCATTCCTGAAATTGACTTATACGAATTTGATAACGATCCCTTTTATATTGGGGATATTTGTGTAGAGCCGATCAACGTAATGCATTTCCGTTTGCCGGTAAAGGGATTTAAGGTGAAGGATTTTGCCTATATCACCGATGCTAATTTTATTCCGGATGCCGAAAAAGACAAGCTAAAAGGCCTGAATGTGCTAGTGTTGAACGCGTTGAGGCGTGAAAGTCACGTGTCGCATTTTACCTTTGATGAAGCCAAAGCGCTGGTAAAAGAACTAAAACCCCGGAAGGCATATTTTACCCACATCTCTCATCAACTTGGTTTGCATGATCACTTGAATGCAGAATTGCCAGATAACATTGAGATAGCCTGCGACGGCCTTCAACTTGTGCTTTAAACAAACCATGGCAGAAGAACTTTTCATAAATGCTCAGGATAAAGAAGGCAGGTACCGCGAACTACTGCCACAAGTGAAGGCACTGCTTGAAGGTGAAAACGACTTAATTGCCAACATGGCCAATATGACCGCTGCCTTAAAATATGGCATGGGTTTTTTTTGGGTAGGGTTTTATTTGGTTAAAGACAATGAATTGGTTCTCGGACCCTTTCAGGGGCCGGTAGCTTGTACCAGAATTGCAAAAGGCAAAGGGGTATGTGGCACCGCATGGCTTAAACAGCAAAGCATTATTGTTCCTGATGTAGAAGCGTTCCCGGGGCACATTGCCTGCAGTTCACAAAGTAAAAGCGAAATAGTGCTGCCCGTTTACGCACACAGTACCACGCCGATTGCGGTGTTGGATGTAGATAGTGATGAACTCGGCGCATTTGATGAAGTTGATGCCAAGTACCTCGAACAATTACTCCAACTGCTTTGACTACCGATGAGCAAAAAGGAAATAGAACAACGCATTCAAACACTTTCAAAAGAAATTGAGGAGCACAACCACCGTTACTACGTGTTGGATAAACCAACCATCAGCGATTTTGCCTTCGATAAATTACTCGAAGAACTCATACAGCTTGAAAAGGAGCACCCCGAATTTTTAAAAGCCGATTCTCCATCACAACGGGTGGGGGGAGCCGTTACCAAGGTGTTCAAAAGTGTAAAACACCAATACCCCATGTTGTCGCTGTCCAACAGTTACAGCGAAGAAGATATACGCGACTTCGACCGCAGAGTAAGAGAAGGGTTAGGCTTGGGTGAAGATCTGTTTGGTAACGCTAAGGTTGAGTATGTTTGCGAATTAAAGTTTGACGGCCTTTCAATTGGTTTAACTTACGAAAAAGGGCAACTTTTGCAAGCGGTTACACGCGGCGATGGGGTGCAAGGCGATGAGGTTACCACCAACGTAAAAACCATTCGTTCAGTGCCCTTGCGCTTAAGCGGGAATTTTCCCGATCGCTTTGAAATTAGGGGTGAGATTTTTTTGCCAAGAAAAGTGTTCGATGAAATTAATCGCGAGAGAGAAGATATTGGTGAATCACCTTTGGCCAATCCCCGCAACGCGGCCAGTGGCACCATGAAAATGCAGGACAGTGCTGTGGTGGCGTCCCGTAAGTTGGATTGTTATTTGTACCACTTACTGGGAGAAAATCTCAATTATGAAGGGCATTTCGAAAGTCTGGAGGCCGCCAAAAAATGGGGTTTCAAAATAAGTGAACACCTTCAGTTATGTAAAGGAATAGAGGAAGTGTTAGATTACATTCACCATTGGGAACAACAAAGGTTTAAGCTTCCATTCGATATTGATGGAATTGTGATAAAGGTTAACAATTACAAACAACAACGGCATTTGGGTTTTACAGCAAAATCACCGCGCTGGGCCATTGCATACAAATACAAAGCCGAACAGGTAAGCACCCAATTGTTGTCGATTGTATACCAGGTTGGTCGCACAGGCGCCATTACACCCGTAGCAAATTTAAAACCGGTTGCGCTTGGCGGAACTACCGTAAAACGCGCCTCACTGCACAATGCCGATATTATCGAAAAATTGGATGTTCGTGTAGGCGATTACGTTTTTGTTGAAAAAGGCGGAGAGATCATTCCTAAAATTGTGGCTGTTGATCTTAATAAACGTCAGCCCGATGCTCTCAAAACGCATTACATTACACATTGTCCTGAATGCGGTACCGAATTGAAAAGGAGCGAAGGAGAGGCCGCGCATTTTTGCCCCAATCAAAATTTTTGCCCGCCACAGGTGAAAGGGAGAATAGAACATTTTGTGTCGAGAAGGGCTATGAACATCGATAGCCTGGGTTCTGAAACCATCGAGCAATTGTATGAGGCCGGTCTCATAAAAAGTATGGCAGACCTCTATGATCTCAAAAAAGAAGATTTGCTGCCTTTGGACCGTATGGCCGAAAAATCGGCGCAAAACCTCATCGATGGCATAGAGGCCAGTAAGGCGGTTCCATTTGAACGGGTGTTGTTTGCCTTGGGTATCCGTCACATAGGTGAAACCACAGCAAAAAAACTGGCTAAAAAATTCAGGAGTTTAACGGCTCTGATGAAGGCATCGCGCGAGGATTTGCTCGAAGCGGATGAGGTGGGGGAAGTGATTGCAGAGAGTTTATTGGAGTATTTCTCGTCTGAACAAAACCGGGTGTTACTCGAACGGTTGATACATAAAGGCCTGACGTTTGAATTGCACGAGAGCCAGATCAAAGCCGGCAGTGATAAATTAAAAGGCTTAAGCATTGTTATCAGCGGAGTATTTACCAAGCACAGCCGCGATGAGTTAAAGGATTTGATAGAATTGCATGGTGGAAAAAACTCGGGCTCCATTTCCGGCAAAACCTCTTTTGTATTAGCCGGGGAAAACATGGGACCTGAAAAGTTAAAAAAGGCCCAGGGTCTTGGTGTTAAACTAATTTCTGAAGAGGAGTTTGAAAAGCTGATTCAGTAATTTTTTTAGATCAGAAAACGGTAATGCTGTTTTTCTCGAATTTCTTCTTTAAAAAAAACATAACCTGAATAAAATGTATCGATGCTTAAAGTCACGCGAGGGTGATGTTTAATCGTTTCCCAGGCCTTCGTCATGCCTTCGCTCCAGTAGATATCATCGAATACTAAAACACTGCTTGGACTAATTTTTTCCAGCAAAAGTTCAAAGTAACGCAAGGTGGCATCGTGGCTGTGATTGCCGTCGATGTAGGCCAGGTCAACACTTGAAAGGGTATTCAATAGTTTGGGCAAAAGGTGGTCGAAATCTCCCTGAAGAAATTGGATGTTTGCTATACCTGCTTCTTGCGCGAGTTCAGCAGCAAAACGGGAAAGGCTGGCTGAACCTTCCATGCTGTATACCTGCCCTTTTTTTCTTGCCATCGACATGTAAAGGGTGTTAAGGCCCAGTGAAGTTCCAAATTCGATTGTGGTTTTGAAATCAAAGTAGTTTATCAAACGAAAAAGCAACTGCGATTGTTTAGCGGTGCTAATGCCATGTTTAGCAATGTGAGCAACTTTGCGATAGTTGGACGCAAGGTTTTTAGAGCCGGCACCCAGGTCCTGGATTTCTAAAACCGTTTTGTTTTTTAATAGTTGGCTGCGCAAATCTTCCAACTTTTCAAATTCATAGAAGGCCTTATGGTTGTAAAACACCTCTTCACACAAGCGGTAGGCAAAAGGAGAGTGCACCCCGTGCCCATCTTGTTTGGCTTTGAGAAGGTGTTGAATATATTGAACGATTCGGCGAGAATCAGGGAGCCGTACTAATGGCATATAGCACTTTGTTTACAGGGGTTTTTTTGTAATCAGGCAGGGTTTCCTGTTCCATAAAATAAAGGTAGAGGGTTTTTATTGGTTTTTCAGGATGTTTATTGTTCCATTGTTTCAGATAATGTGCCGCATACAGGTGTCGGAGAAAAGTGAATCTGTCATTTTGCATGTTTTCAGCCAATTTTCGCCAGCGGTCGCTTTTGTATAAACGCACGATGTGTTGTGGTTTGGCATAATCAACAAAATCAGTATTTAATCTTAAATCCCATTGTCTTCCCAATGAATCATAGCCATGGTAAACCATCCAACCATCTTTTTTTAATATACCGGGTGAAAACATACCCCAGTATTGATTGAGACGCAAGGCGTTTGTAGTAAAACGCAATTCTTTACCTGCCTGATAAGGAAACCAGCTCAAACTACTCAAATTGAGGAGCAAACAAAGCACCACCACGCAAAAGATAAACAGGTATTTCAGCTTGAGGAGAAGGTTAAGACTTTGGTTGATATTGGGCTTAGGTGAATTTTGTTTGGGTTTGAGCAGTTTAATACGGACTTCGAGTTGATCGAAAACACTGGCCGGAAGTATGCCCAATGCACTTACTATGCTGATTACAAAAAACAAACCCACATACAAACACATACCTATACTCAAATGAAGAAAAATAATTAAGATGAATGCAATTAGTCTGCTTTGCCCTTTTTGAGAAGGCCATAAAATCAGAAAAGGCAGCAATAATTCTACGACGTATACAGCGTGAGTTAAGAGTTTCAGTAAACTTTCATGAGGGTAAAGCCAATCACCAAAGGGCAAACGTAGCTGTTCCAAACTAAGTGCATAATACAAGGCCGAACCATCGCTATGCCATTCCTTATCGTCTTTTAGCAGTGCGGTAAAAAAATACACAGAGGCTATCAACAATAAATAGGCAAAGCCGGCCGGCACGGGGAAAAGATTTTTGTTTTTTAAACGTATCGAATCGAAAGAATAACAAGAGCCCCAATTCAAAAACAAACCCCAGAATAAAGTGAGTCGCAACAAATCATCCCCTGCCTGAAGTACAAAGAGGTTGCGGTTGTGCAAGGAAATAGAGAGAACCAGTACAATAAATGTGGCAAGCCGGGTACGGTAGCCAATCAAAAGCAATAAGGCGGCCAAGCCATGTAATAGAAAAAGGCACTTACACCAGATGGTGCTGTCGGATAAGGCATGCAAGGTCCAGAAGCCTGTTTGCCAGCCGAGGTTATACATGATGCGTGATGGCCAGATTCCTTCATCACTATACAATGCGCTGATATCAGAATACCGCAAACTGAGATCAAACAAACAAAGCAAGGCCATGCCAATGCGCATAAAAGCCAAAGCCCTGGGGTCGAGTTGGTAATAACGCTGTATGGCAAGCAGAATTTTCAAGCGGTTAAAAATAAAAAAAGCAGATTGCTCTGCTTTTAAATTCTGTTAGTGTACTGTTTTATTGTGAACAGGACAAGGTTCCGCTCACGCTCACAACCGGGTAGATAAAGGTAGGTTGCGTACATTGTATCGAGGTGAAGGTGGCACTGATGGCCGTGCTGGTAGTGCTTACAGTAACCAAACCTGATTTACCGATCCAGGTAATGCCGGCGGGCTGATTTGGTGCGTTAACCACGGTCATGGCACAAATACTGGCAGAAGGAACAGTACCCACCGTGTATACTTGCGCGGCAATGGTATTGGCAAAAGTTAGTGTGACTTGTGTTTCGCCATTAACTCCTTTTAAAGCCAAACTGTTTGTAGAAGGGCAGGTTGGGTTGGACCAGCCGGTGCCACCAACCAGTATACTGGAATTCTCAGTTGCCGGATTTGTTAAGGTTGTTGTGCCTGTAACCGTTGGATTATTTTGATTCGGGTTACCCCCTGTGCCGGAGTTTTGTTTGTAATCAGGTGTAATACCTGTGCTTGGATCCTTTTTTTCACAGGCCAGTAACATGGCTGCAAAAAACAAACCCAAACCCAAAACTTTAAAGGAAGTGATATGTTTTTTTTCGATCTGCATTCTGTTAGTACGAAATCAAATCTAAGTAAAATAATCTATCCGGCAAAAATCAATTGGGGTGGTTTTCCTGCCATCACTGTTAATAGAAGCTTGTATTGGTGTTTTTTAGGGTTTTAAGCAGTGGGCAGATGCGGTAACGGTCTTCTTCGTAATACGTTCGCAAGTGATCAAGCTCTGCATAAACTTCATGAATGCCCCACTCATCAGCCCATTTGAGCAACCCTTTCGGGTAGTTCACCCCTTTGGTCATGGCCAGATCAATATCTTCTTTCGAGGCAATTTTTAAATACAGGGTGTCTGCCGCTTCATTAATTAACATGGCCAGTACGCGACGAAAAACAGCTTGTTTTAAAGCCGCATCGTTTTTGGGCTCCTGAACCTTGGCATTGGCGGAATAATCGTAAAAGCCTTTTCCACTTTTTCGTCCAAAATAACCGGCTTCCAATAGGCGTTTTTGTGATAAAGCCGGTTTAAATCTGGGATCAAAATACAGTTGTGTCCATACGGTTTCCGTAACCACATAATTCACGTCGTGGCCAATCAGGTCCATCAATTCAAAAGGCCCCATTTTAAAACCCTGCTCTTTCATGGCTGCATCAATGGTAACCATATCGGCTATGCCTTCTTCATATATGCGTAAGGCTTCACTGTAAAAAGGACGGGCCACACGATTCACAATAAATCCGGGAGTATCTTTGGCCACCACTGTGGTTTTTCCCCAAGCGGTGATCCTTTCTTTCACCTGTGTAAGGTGTTCAACAGCGCTTGCCACACCTGGTATAATTTCTACCAATTGCATTAGGGTGGCAGGATTAAAAAAATGAATGCCCAACACCCTTTCAGGATGTTTGCAGGCGGCCGCGATGGAAGTGATGGATAAGGAGGATGTGTTGCTGGCCATCAGCGCATCGGGACTCAGGATGGTCTCCAATTGCCTGAAAATGGTTTTTTTTACCTCAAGATTTTCCACAACGGCCTCAATTACCAGATCGCAGGAAGCAAGTTGTTCCATCGCGTGTACGAAAATGGTGTTGCCAAATATGGACTTTCCGGCCTCTGCACTCAATTTTTGTTTCTCAACTAACTTTGAAATCGACGCTTCTAAAGCAAGACCGGCTTTTTTTAAGGCCGCCTCGTTGTTGTCGTAAACAAATACCTTATGTCCGGCTGTGGCTGCAACCTGAGCAATGCCAGCACCCATGGCTCCGCTGCCAATAACACCGATGTGCGATTTCGAATTTAACATGGGGCGAAGGTAAACAGTAACAGGAAATTCACTTTATTCAAGAACAACTTTTTTTCTGAGCACTTGGTCTCCACTTTGCAGTTCAATAAAATACAAACCACGACTCAAACCAGCTACATCAAGGCTTAAGTGGCCTGAATGCGCATTGCCATTTAAAACGCAGTGGCCGGTAATAGAGTAGAGGCTGAACGCAAATTTATCTAAGGAAGAAGAAAGGTTCAATGTATGACCAACAGGATTGGGAAATACTTCGAAACTTGATTCTGAAAACTCAAGCGACTCAAAGCCAGTGGTGTGCGAAATACAAACGGTTTTACTGGAACTGCAAGCCTGAGCATCGTTGATTTGAACGGTGTAACATCCCGGAAAAAGATCAAGTGCCACACTGTTCGATCCACCCGAAGGCAGCCAGGTATAGGTATACGGCGGAGTTCCTCCGGAGGCAAGCGCTTTTATAGCACCATTATTACAGGCAAAACAGGTTGCGTGCGTAAAAGAAGTGGTTGCGCTAACTTGTTGCACCGATAAAGTTGATGTGCTGGTTGCTTGCGCTGTTCCGTTGCTTGCCGATAGAATTACATTAAACAAACCGGCGGTAGTGTAGGTTACTGTGGGGTTACTTAATGTGGAGGTAGCCGGACTGCCACCGGCAAATGTCCAGGTGTAAGTGCTGGCGCCTGAGGTGGTGTTGCTGAAATTTACCACGGCACCTGCACAAAGTTGTGATGGTGCTGTAAAACCAACCGTTGGTGTTGGAAGCGCGTTGCTGTACAAATGGGTACTTAACATAAAAATGCCGTTCTTTTGATCGAGCGCAAAAATATTTTTACTAGGAAAAAATGGATAAGCGCCCCATTGTCCTTCGTAAGCTGCGCCGCCCGGCCAGGTGTTGTTATTACCTCCGGCCTGTGGGTAAGTATCAAAATAGCCGGCGAGAAAAGGCGCGTTTGGATTAGAGATGTCAAACAACTGCAAACCGTCTTGATACGAGCTCACAAAACAATACTGGTTGTTCACAACAAACGGGTTGTGAGGAGTGGTCATGCTGTACTGGTTGATGGTTGCTACCACCTGGATGTTTGCGAGGTTGCTCACATTGGCTACTTTAATTGGTAAACTAGCCGGCACTTCATCCATAAACACCAGTGTTTGCCCATTAGGGGTTAAAGCGCTGCTGTGGTTGTAGCCTGAAAAAGGATAGGAGGTAAGCGAAGAAATCATGGTAAATGTATTGGCTGGTGTTAACCTGAATACGTACAAACCATCAAAACCGCAGGAAGCATAAACCGTATCGTTTCTGGCATACACATCGTGCGCATGATTGATAAAAGCATAATCCTGATCGAGACGGCGAATTAGCGTGGGGTTAGCGGGATTGGCTAAACTATAAACGTTTAAACTGGAAAAGGTGTTGTTGCTGTATGTAACAGATGAAACATACAAACGATTGCCGTCTACCCAAAGGGCGTGACCGCGTTTAAAAATGGCTTGACTGTCGTATACCTTATGAACGCTATCAGGCAGGTATTGCATATCGAAAATCTGAAAACGGTTGGTGCCTCCGTCGTCGCTGGCCACATAACAATAGTTTTGATAGGTTTTCACCTCCCTCCAGGTAGCTCCCATGTGCGCGCCCACCCGGTAAGCACTGATGGTTGGTGTAGCTGGATTGGTCACATCTACCCAATAGGTGCCTGATTGTGAACAGGCAATGGCGTATTCTTTATTCAGGCTGGCCTGGTACCATCCCCAGCAGGCAGAATATTTATCTCCCGAGGGGTTAGGGTTGGCTTCGGGGTCAATATGACTCACCATGGTGAAGTTGGATGCCCCAAAGGTTTGCGCTTTTGTGTAGGTCAAGAGAAAAGTAAACAGAACAAAAAGTAAGGTTTTGATTTTCATGTTGTTTGTTTTAATGAGAGATAATGAGTTGTTCTGTTTGCACCATAAAATCGCTCGTGCAGCGAATCAGGTAACAGCCGTTTGCAAATTTTTGAAGATCCAGTGTTTCATCAATGGCACCGGTGTAGTCGGCCTTGTAAACTACTTGTCCTAAAACATTCAAAATTTCAAGACGAGAAACCTCCGCCGCATTCTTTTGAATTTTTACCAAATGGCGGGCAGGGTTAGGGTAAACCAAAAGTTTTGCGTCCTCCTGTTGAGATTCATTCAATCCTACGGGCACAGTTACGGTTGTGGTGTAGGCAGCATTCACATCCAACACAAACACGCCGTTTTGCATATCACTGGCAATTACGATCCCGCTAGGCAGAAAAGGGTAAGCGCCCCAGTTGCCAACATATCCCCCGTATTGATTTTGAAAGTGCCCCCCTTGAGGGTAAGTATCGAAGTAGCCCGCCAGAGAAACCGCGTTTGGGTTAGAAATATTATAGATCATTAAGCCATCGTGGTAACAGGCTACTAAAGCAAAATCATTGCCAACTATAAAGGGGTTATGAGGCGTTGTGCCTATGTAAGGGTGAAAGGTTTGTTCAGGTTGAATGTTGGCGAAATTTTCAACGTTCACCAAACGTATCGGCAAACCATGCGGCACTTCATCACAAAAGATCAGGTGTTTGCCGTTTTGGGTTAAAAAACTGGAATGGTTGTAGGCAGAACCGGTATAATTCTGATAGGTGCCAAGCAGGGAAAAGGTGTTGTTAGTGGTGTTGAATTTGAGAATTTGCAAGCCTTGATACGCTGTTGAAGCGTAAACCGTATCATTACGCACATACATGTCGTGCACGTAATTGATTACCGATGGGCTGATATCCTGAGACAATTCTCTTAACAACACCGGCGCTGTGGGCGTGGCCAAACTAAACACCGCCATGGGGTAAGTGGTTTCGTTGGAGGGACTGGTTTTTTTCGTGAACCCGCCGATGTACATTTTGTTTTGATCGATCCAAATGGTATGCCCACGTTTGAGTATCGTTGAATCGTTATGAACCAAAGTCACACTCGCGGGCAGCGTACTCATGTCCATAATCTGAAAAGTATTGGCCCCTCCATCATCGCTCACTACATAACAGTAATTCTGGTAGGTTTTGATTTCTCTCCAGGTACAGCCGGTTTTGCCTGGAACAAACGCGCTTACGCTGGGTGAAGTGGGTACGGTAACATCAATAAAGTATGTGCCATTGCTGCCACCTACAATTGCGTATTCTTTATTTGAACTGGCCTGGTGCCAACCCCAGCAACCCGCGTAATAGTTGCCGGCCCATCCTGGGCTTACAGTACCTCCATTGGGGCTGATGTGCCCAAGTAAACTTACGTTATAACTGTTATAGGTTTGTGAAAAGAAAGGGAGTACAAGTAAATTCAGAACCAGAAGCAATACGTGTTTCATAGAAATGCCTTTACACAAATATAACAAAAAGCCAACTTAGAAAAGGGCGATGAGGCCGAAATGTATCTTGCCATTTCGTAAATCAATGGGGTTGTTGAGTTGACTGCCCAATGCATAGGTCATGGTGAGGATGCCGGCCTTGGTTTCAAAGTTAACCCCTGCTCCAAAACTGAAAGGGGTATCGTTGAGGTAAGCCCCGTTGCTCACGTTTTCATACCAGGCCCCTTCGGTAAACAACAACAAATTCGAGTTTTCGGCAAACAAATACCGGTACTCGATAGTGGGTATAACATAAGTAGAAGCGTAAATACTCTCCTCATCAAATCCTCTTAATGTGCGCAAGCCACCAATACGAAACAACTCGTTTCTGAAAATGGTGGAGCTGCCAAACACCGAAGCGCCCTGAAGGCCTAATTTTAAAACATGGTTTTTATACAGGTTCAAGTAAGCTGCAAATTGGCCTTCGAATTGGTATTGCAGGGTTTTTAATTCCAAACCTTCGTAAACGGCATCGTTAATGTTGGGATTTTTATTGATTACCCGGTTGCCGGTTTGCCCGTTCAGGTTAAGTGAAATGCCTTTGTGGGGGTTGAAACGGTAGTTAAGGTCTTCATAAAACACGCCCAAACCATAGGCTTTGGTTACCACGTCGGCATATTCGGGTAGGGTGTTAATATAGGTTAGATTGCTGGTGGAAATGAGATTGGAATTGCGTTGTTTGTAACCCAGTTTTAAATAGTTGAGGCCCTTGAAATAATAATGCAAGGCGATGTTGTTGTTGATGTCGATAAACGAGGTGTCTTTTCGGTAAATTTTCAGATAATAATCAGCACCTATGGGTGTACCTGCAATGTATGGGTAGATCAAACGTCCCGCAAAATCCTGAGTTTGATTTTGCAATCGCCGCCATTGCAAATCAAAGGTTTCTCCGTTGCGGAAGATACCATTCACGACTTTTAGTTTAATGTCTCCGGTGATCACCGTTTTGCCGGTATTGGCATCGGGTAACACACCCACAATACCATCAAACTGAGAAGCGTTTTTTTTATCGAGGTACAAATACAAACGGTTGGTTTTATCGCTCAACCTTACTATTTGTGGTTTGGTTTCTTTAATAAAGGGCAACTGTTTTAAATTTTTGGAAATTTTTCTCAGTATTTCCTCGTTATAAGGCATGCCTTCATGAATCGACAAATACCTGTATAAAAAATTTCGTTTCAGTTTAGAACTGCCTTCAATTTTTATGGAATCAATTCGGAACAGCTTGTTTTTGCTTACCTGTAACACTCCGGTGATGGCTTTGTTTTCAATGGTAACACTGTCAATTTTTAGTGTGGCAAAGGGATAACCGTTATTTTCGTAATACACCAGTATTTTTTCAATGCCTTTGGACAGTTCACGGTAGTTAAAGGGTTTTCCCGTATACAGTTTTTCGCTGAGGCCGGCTTTGGAAGCAATGACGGGGTTCACGTTTCCAAGTTTTAAGTGTGCAAAGGTGTACACATCATGTTCCTTGATTCTGGCGTTCAATTGTAAACTATCTCCCCAAATACTATCGGCTTCAGCCAGCAAATAACCACGGTATTGCAGGCTGCTGATCACATTGGCCAGTTCTTTGTAAGCCGCTTCTTTTCCGGGGTGTTTTTTTTTGTAATTGAGCTTGGCAACAGGGCTGCCCTTTTCAGAATAAACAAGCAATTGCCAGTCCTGGGCTTTTAAGGAAAAAGCAAATAAACAGCATAGAATAAGGTATCGTTCAACTTTTTTCAAACAAGACTATAGAATTAACGCAGAAGTAATACCTTAGCGTATACACTGCCAAAAATAACACAAAAGCCAATGAATAAATACTTAGCCATTTTAGCTTCTTTCTTTGCACTATCGGTATCTGCGCAAAGTCCCATTACACTGAGCAATTCCAATATGCCCGGCAATAACGATACCCTGCGTTACACCAATGCCAGTCCCAATTCTTTGGGCAATTACACCCAAACCGGGGTGAACCATACCTGGGATTTTTCAGGATTGGTTTCATTGGGCGAGGGGGTAAGGAGTTTTAAAAGTGCCCTGCTCACGCCCTATGCATTTTATTTTCTGGCCCTTAACGAATATGGAGAAAAGGTGGCTGATACACTAGGTGCTGGTCCCTTAACCATGACCAATTATTATAACTTTTACAAAAAACAAACCTCTCCTGTAAATGCATTTGTGGCCGATGGAGTAGGCATGACCTTTTCTTCGGTGCCGGTGCCATCCTATTACAGTGACCGTGATGAGTTGTATAAGTTTCCTATGACTTATCCTCAATACGATAGCACCACGTTTAAATTTTCCACCGTCAGCAACTCTCTTTTGCCGGTGACTTACTCAAAGGCCGGGCACAGAATTACAAAAGTGGACGGCTGGGGAAAAGTAATTACGCCATACGATACGGTGAATTGTTTGCGCCTCATAACCACGCAGTACGCAAGGGATACGGTAAAAACCACCATCGGGCCTATTACCGTGCCTTTTGGCTTTCCCAATTTTCAGCGCAGTTACCAGTGGATGAGCCTCAATAGTAAAATTCCGTTTCTTGAGATTACCGGCTCCCTGGTGAACGATGTGTTTACGATAACCCAGGTGAGGTACAGGGGCTATCACCGCATTATGGCTAACCCGGTTTCAACTGGACCAGAACTTCAGGCCGGCAACATTGGGCTTTACCCGAATCCTGTAAAAGATAAACTCCAGGTGTATGGTTTAGCACCTGAGCCTGCAAGTTTTGAGATTTACGCCCTGGATGGAAAAAAAGTGCTTTCAGGCCACTTCAAATCCCCGGCTTCAGAGCAAAACCTCGATTTGAGTGGCCTTGAAAAAGGGGTGTATTTTATTAACATCTCAGGGGCAACAACCAACACCAGTTTGCGGTTTGTGAAGGAATAAAGCTTGAACCAAAATATTTTTGAATCCTTAAATTAACTGTTAAATTCGTGCCAGAATATTCAAAACCAACCACCTTATGAGCCATAGCGAGCATTCATCCAACGAAAAAAAACCGGTAGCCTTTACCGTACCTTTTATTCTTGCCTCTGTAACAGTTGTTGTGATTCTGTTGTTTTTGAGCCTTTGCGACCCAAAGGCCCAGCACGGCAAATGCGAGTGCAAAGAAGATTGTTCTAAAGAATGTATGGAAGCCTGCGAAAAAGGCGACCACTCTATGCACAAAGGGCACGGTGATAAAGCCATGGAAGGCTGCACAGATGAGTGCAAAGAAAGCTGTGCCAAGGGCGATCACAGCAAACACGGCAAACACCATGAATCACATGGAGCTGCTCCGGCTGCCCCGCATACTGACTCAACAGCCAAACCCGCAAGTGAAGCGGCACCTGCTCACTAATTTAAATTACATATACTACAAAAGCTCGACCTGGTCGGGCTTTTTTTTCGCGCCTTACTGATTTAATCACAGCGTTCGCAGAGTCTCAAGCGCCCGCCTGACCAGACGGGCAGGGAGTATCACTCAGGAAATTGCTAAAGTTTTATTGCTAATTTGAGGCCTCAAAAAATTTAGCCACGAACCCGCCTCCGGCAAACATCCTGTGGATGTTTGAGCGAGTATGTGCGTTGGCCTAAGAAAATCTCAGCGGGCAGGCCCGCCTACCGAAGCCAGGGAGTCAGCGCGGCGGCGGGCAGGTTACACGAATTACACTAAGAGAGGCAAAATTTCACGAATGGGTTCAAGCCCTTCGGCTCTGCTCAGGGCAAGCTTTAGAAAGTTCTAACCTGCCCAATCAGAAATCAGTAATTAGTTTGAATGTTAAAAATGAAATTAAGGCTTATTTCTTAGTATCTTTAAGTATTCCATAATTCAGGATTGAAACGGCATCAGCTACATATCCTTTTGCTCCTGCTTTCATTTAATTTAAGTGTTTCACAAAACGAAACCAACAACTGGTATTTTGGCGCTGGGGCCGGCTTAAATTTTTCTACAAATCCCCCAACTATTTTAGCCAATAGTTCAATGACAACCTCCGAAGGTTGCGCAAGCATTTCAGGGTCGTTAGGTAACTTGTTATTTTATACTGATGCTATTACAGTTTGGGACCAAACGCATTCGCCAATGGCAAATGGTACAGGTTTATTGGGCAATGGGTTTTCAAAAACTACACAAGCTGCAGTGATCGTCCAACAGCCTATGAGTCCACACCTTTATCATGTGTTTACACTTGATGCCGGTGCGGGAGTGAATGGAATGAGGTACTCCACAGTCGACATGAGTTTAGCATCAGGGAACGGTTCGGTTACAACTAAAAACTATCTGTTGTATACACCAAGTTCCGAGCGTATGTGTGCAACAAAACACTGTAATGGAACTGACACTTGGGTGCTCACTCATGAAATGGGGACCAGTAATTTTAGAGCCCATCTTGTAAGTGCAGCAGGCGTGAACACTACAGCTGTGATTTCTTCTGCCGGACCTACCTATACATTTGGCTTTGCTTTTGGATCTATGAAATTTTCCCCGAATGGAAGTAAACTTATTGTAACATTTCCAAGTCATCAAGTTGCTTTGTATGATTTTGATACGAGTACTGGCATCGTTAGCAATCAAATTATTTTAGGAACTGTTAATACGCCTTATGGCTGTGAGTTTTCGAGTCAAGGCAATATAGTATACGCCGGTGCAACTGTTTTGAACGAATTGCATCAATGGAATTTATGTGCCGGATCAAGTTCAGCGATTGTGGCTTCACAATTTTCTATTGCAACCTCACCAGGCATAAATCTAGGGTCAATGCAACTAGCTAAAAATGGTAAAATTTACATTGCTAGGTTTGGAGTTTCGAGCTTGGCAGTTATTAACAATCCTGGATTATCTGGTGCAGCATGTGGGTTCTCTAACTCAGCACAATTATTGAACCCAAAGCTCTCACAATTGGGATTGCCAAATTTTATTTCTAGTTCACTTTTACAACCTGCTCCCCCCTTTTCATATACCAGCAATATTGCTGTAAGTTGTAATTCTGCGACATATACGTCTCCTCAATTTTGTGCAGCTTCAGGTAATTCTATCAACGCCCTGGTGTGGAATTTTGGGGATCCGGCCTCGGGTCCGGCCAACACCTCCACACTCAGCAATCCCGTGCACGTGTATCCCGGGCCGGGCACCTACACCACCCAACTTATTATTTATTACCAGTGCCGTTCCGATACCTTAAGGCAACCCGTTGTTATTACCTCTCCAACTATCAACATCAACACCTCTTCGGTAACGTGCAATGGCCTGGGCACGGCCACAGCCAGTACCCTCGGGGGCTCAGGCTCCTATTCCTATACCTGGAGCCCCGGTTCACAAACCACGGCCATAGCCTCCAATTTAAGTCCGGGCATGTACACCCTTACCATGTTCGATAATGGAGGAGGTTGTGTGGGCACGGTAGTGGTAGGCGTCTCACCGGCTTTAATTTCAGGGGCCATCAGCAGCCAAAGCCTGGCCTGCAACGGCATTGCCACAGGCACGGCCGGCGTAAGCGTAAACAACGGTTCGGGCAACTACAGCTACAATTGGAGCGGCTCGCCTTTAACAACAGCTACCGTAAACGCTCTGGCAGCGGGTGGGCATACCGTAACGGTAAACGACCTTACAAACAACTGTTCCTTCAGCACCGGCTTTAATCTTGCCCAGCCTCCTGCCTTAAGTTTAAACATCGCTGTGGGCAGTGCCACGGCCTGTATAAACACAAACATTAGCCTGAGTGCAAACGCCACTGGGGGCACAGGGCCTTACACCTACACCTGGTTACCGGGCGCGGGAGGCGCAAGCGCGGTGGCCACACAAAGCAACGGCGGCACTTACAGCTACAGTGTAAACGCCCTGGATGCCAACTCCTGTTCCATCAGCGCAAACACCAGCTTAAGTTTTGTAAACAGCCCAAACATCATTGTCAGCAACGCCTCCATCTGCCCCTTGCAAACGGGCACACTCACCGCGTTTGGAGCCAACACTTACACCTGGCTGCCCTCCAACAGCAGCGGCAACAGTTTTACCCAGTCGCCACTAGCCACTACTCAGTACACGGTCATTGGCTCATCTCTGTCCTGCACAGCCCAGGCCACGGCATCCATTGTGGTAAAAGCCCTGCCGGTGCCAACACTCAGCGCCAACAGCCCCCTGTGCAACAACCAGAGTTTAAGTTTAACAGCCGCGGGAGGCACGGCTTATGTTTGGAGCGGACCCCTGGGCTTTAATTCAAGTGTTCAAAACCCGGTGCTGAACCCGGTGGCCCCTAACCAAAGCGGTTTGTATTCGGCAACGCTCACGGGGGCCAATGCCTGCACAGCAGCGGCGAGTGTTTCGGTAACCGTGCACCCAACACCAACACTCAGTGTGCTGGGCGCCACCCTGTGTTCTAACCAAAGCGCAAGTTTATCCGCTTATTCTCTTCCCGGAGCAAGTTATTTTTGGTCGGGGCCCGGAAGTTTTACCTCCAACGCCCAGTTTCCGCTCTTGAGCTCACCCCCGGCAAGCCTCTCAGGGGCCTATCAGCTTACGGTAACCTCTGCTCAAAATTGCAGCAACACGGCCTCGGCAAACGTTACCATCACGGCCTTGCCAAACGTTTCCATCACCGCCAACAGCCCTTTGTGTTTTGGTTCCACTCTTTATCTTTCGGGCAGCGGAGCAATAAACTATAACTGGGCCGGCCCTAACGGATTTAGCTCTGCCGCTCAAAACCCAAGCCTAGCTGCAGTAAGTTTTTCACACGCGGGCAGCTATTCCTTAACCGCCACCACAGGGCCCTGTGTAGTTGTGTTTACAAAAACAATAACCATAAACCCTTTGCCCAACCCCACGGCGGGCTACAATGCGCCACTTTGCGAACTTCAAACCCTTTTGCTGGTGGCCGGGCCCGCGCAAACTTACACCTGGGCCGGACCACAAAATTTTTCAAGCAACCTGCAAAACCCTGGTTTGAGTACGGTGAGTTTTTCAAACGCCGGGCAGTACAGTTTAAGCGTAACGGATGCCAACGGCTGCGTGGGTCACACCAGCCTTGTGGTCAACGTGCTGTCTAATCCAATACCTATAGCCAGCGGGGCTACGGTGTGTTTGGGCGGAAACGTGAGTTTAAGCGCTTCGGGGGGCATGGCTTACACCTGGAGCGGACCCAACAATTTTTCAGCCAACACACAAAACGTGTACCTGCAAAACATCAGTGCCAACCAAACGGGCAATTACACCGTAATTGTAACGGGCAGCAATTCCTGTTCATCTTACACCACGGCCAACCTTCAGGGTTTTAATTACAGTTTACCCAATCCTACAATTGTAGCCACCCCCTCGGTGTGTGTGAATTCAAGCATCACCTTGCAAGGCAGTGGTGGCCTAACTTACAGCTGGTCGGGGCCGGAAGGATTTGTTTCTACTAGCCCTAACATAACATTTCTTGCAAGCCAAATTAGCATGACCGGCGCTTACACTTTAAGTGTGATGAACGCCAGTTATTGTGTTGGCAGCAACACCGTGTTTGTTCAGGTGTACCCTTTGCCTTCGGCCACACTCATTAGCAGTCAAAATAAGCTGTGTGTGCCTTTTTGTTCGGAGTTCAGTTTGCTGCGCGATCCGGCCTCGGCCCCCTTGCAGAGTTTTCAGTATTTTGTAGAAGGGCAATTTTATAACGAGCCTGTTATTAAAGCCTGCATTACCCAATCGGGTCAGCAAATCATCAACGTGTATTACAGCGATGCCAATTCCTGCAGCAACGCTTCTACCTTGCTCATCACGGCTTATCCAAAACCCCTGGCTGATTTTGAGTATTTTCCCATCAAACCCATTGCCGGTATTGACCGGGTGGAGTTTAGCAACCGCACACAGGGCAGCAAACAAAACAGCTGGGCCTGGTTGTTCAGCAGCGGCGACAGTTTGTGGGGGCAAAACGCTTCGTTTTTGTTTCAGGAGGCCGGCACCTATCCTGTGGCCCTGATGGTGAGCAACGAGTGGAATTGTTTGGATACGGTGATTAAAGCGGTAAACGTACTGGAGGATTTTGCTTTGTATGTGCCCAATGCTTTTACACCCAACGGCGATGGTTTAAACGATGTGTTTCGTCCGGCCGGCACCGGTTTACATAATTACCGTTTGGAGATTTATAACCGCTGGGGCCACACCCTGTTTGTGACGGAAGATTTTTTGCAGGGCTGGGATGGGTACTTTAAGGGAGAACCCAGCCAGGAGGATGTGTATTCTTACAAAATCATTTACAGCCTCGAGGGCGGCAAAACTTTTGAAAAAACCGGTTGGGTGATGTTGGAGAGGTGAGGGGTTTGAAGGTTGAAGGTTTTGAAGGTTTAGAAAGTTTGAAGGTTGAGAAAAGGGCAAATGTGCAGTTCACTTCCGAAATTATCGGGATGAGCCAGCTTGTGGGAAGGAGTTTAGAATGTTCTAAACTGCCCAATTAGAAATCAGAAATTAGTTCTAAGGTTTAGAAGGTTCTATATACCTAAAGTGGAGCCACTAATTTCACGAATTACACTAATAGAGGCAAGATTTCACGAATGGTTGAAGCCCTTCGGCTCCGCTCAGGGCAAGGTTTAGAAAGTTCTGTGTGCCTAAAGTGCAGCCACGAATTAAACTAAGAGAGGCAAAATTTCACGAATGGGTTCAAGCCCTTCGGCTCTGCTCAGGGCAAGGTTTAGAAAGTTCTAACCTGCCCAATTAGAAATCAGAAATCAGTAATTAGTCTGAAGTTATAATAGTTTAGAAGGTTTTATGGTTCTAATGCCCACTAAAGACTAGTTCTCACGACTTATCTCAAGCTAGGGTCTTTCTCTCCCCAATCTGCTGCCTCCACATGGCATAATACAAACCTTTTTCCTGGAGTAAGGCCTCGTGTTTTCCGCTTTCTATGATTTTGCCTTGTTCCATAACATAAATGTTATCGGCATGCATAATTGTAGAAAGGCGATGGGCAATCAGGATGGTGATTTGGTTCTTACTCAAACTCAATTCGCGTATGGTACTGGTAATGTCTTCTTCGGTGAGGGAGTCAAGGGCCGAAGTGGCTTCATCAAAAATCAACAAATGGGGGGTACGCAACAAGGCACGGGCAATGGACAAACGTTGTTTTTCGCCCCCGCTGAGTTTAATACCACCTTCACCAATGGTGCTGTCCAAGCCTTTTTCTGCCCGTTTTAAAATGCCTCCGCAAGCGGCTTTGTTCAAAGCGTTCATCAAGTCCTCATCGCTGGCTTTGGGTTTTACAAATAACAAGTTGTCGCGAATGGTGCCACTGAACAATTGCGAATCCTGCGACACCAAACCCAACTGCCTTCTCAATTCGGTCATGTTAATGTCGTTGGAATTGATGTTGTTGTAAAAAATGTCTCCCTCATTGGGTTTGTACAAACCCAAAATCAATTTCACCAATGTGGTTTTGCCGCTTCCGCTTGGGCCCACAAAGGCCACCGTGTCGCCCTTTTTAATGTGTAAGGCTATGTCTTTTACCGCGTAGCCATTAGAACTTTTGTGGCCGAACGACACCTTGTTGAACCTGAGCTCCTCAATCTCCCCCAGTTTGGATGGGCTTTCAGGTACGGTTTCTGATTCTGACGACATTAATCTTTCAAAATGGTCCATGCTGGCGCGTGTTTCGTTGTACACCGTAATCATGTTGCCCAACTCCTGTAATGGATTAAAAATAAAAAAGGAAAAAAACATCAGGGTGATGAGGTCGCCCACCTTAATGATGCCTTGAAACACAAAACAATACAAACAAAACACCAGCACTGTTCTCACAAAATGCACCGTACTGCCCTGAATAAAACTTAAAGAGCGCACAAAGCGTACTTTTTTTAATTCCAGGCCAAGTATTTTTTGTGTGGTGCTGTTCAGGCGTTTTTCTTCCTGTTCAACCAAACCCAAACTTTTTACCAATTCAATGTTGCGCAGCGATTCGGTAGTGGCGCCGGCCAAAGCGGTGGTTTCGCCCATAATTTCCCTGGAGATCTTTTTTATTTTTTTGCCCAAAAAAGAACTAACGGTGGAGATCACCGGCACGGTGGCCAAAAACAAGGGACCCAACAACCAATGGATGTTGATGGCGTAAACAAAAACAAATACAATGCCAACAATGGATTGAAAGATCAAACCAATGACCAGGTTAATGAACTTTTCCGTATCCGATTTTACTTTTTGCAATTTGCCCAGGGTTTCTCCGCTGCGCTGGTCTTCAAAATCCTTGTAGGGCAGAGAGAGGGCTTTTTTAATGCCATCGCTATACATTTGCGCCCCGGTGCGTTGTATGATGATGTTGGTAAAATAATCCTGAAAATTTTTGGCAATACGGGATAGCAAAGCGGCTCCAATGGAGAGCAATAAAAACGCTGATACCATTTTGGCGAAGCTTGTAAAGTCGGCCCCCGGAAACCAGTAATAGTTGCTGTTGACTTCGTTGTGCGCCGCGCCAAAGCGGTTGATGAGCTGCCCGGTGATAATAGAATCGCACAGGGCAAAACTCTGGTTGATGGCAGCTAAAACCAAAGCCAGAGCCAGTAAAGGTTTGTGCTGTTTTATATAATGGAAAAGTAGCTTCATGGGTTAAGAATGCGCAAAGGTAGAAACTTTAAATTCTTGGGTTTTTGCACTTAATTAAAAGGATGTTAATTCGTATAGTTTAAAAACGCACCTTATCTTTTTTTTGGGCGCCTTTTCGGGCTGTCCGCTTGTAGCTTGCTCGATTTACACAACATGCGCTAAACGTAGCGGGGTCCTCGAGGAAACCTCTCGGCTTCCGTCCGTTAAGCGCATGTAAGTGAAATCTTCGCAAGGCTACCGCTTCCATCCCGGGCGCAGCACGGCTGTGACTCAATCTCTGGCGCTAGCCACTTAGACCAAGCAGAATGGACGATTGGAATGATGAAAACAATAATGAGAATGAAATCAAACAACAGTTGCAGCAACTTACTGCGCGTTCCAGCCCCCATCCACAGGGATAGAAGTGCCGGTAAGCGTGTTGGCCTGCTCAGAAGCAAGAAATAGTGCGAGTTGACCCAATGACTCCACACTCACAAATTCTTTTACGGCTTGTTTGTAAAGCATCACCTTACTGATCACTTCACTCTCACTTAAATTATGGGCCTTGGCTTGATCGGCAATTTGTTTTTCAACCAAAGGGGTTTTTACATAACCGGGACATATGGCGTTGCAGGTTATGCCGTGCGGGGCGCCTTCCAATGCCAGAGTTTTGGTAAAGCCAACAATGCCATGTTTGCTGGCTACATAAGCACTTTTAAATTCTGAGGCCACCAACCCATGGGCCGATGCTATGTTGATGATGCGCCCGAATTTATTCGCTTTCATACCCGGCCAAACCGCTTTACTCAAATGAAAGGCCGAAGTTAAATTGATGCCAATAATAGCGTCCCATTTTTCTTCAGGAAATTCTTCGATAGGTGATACGTGTTGTATGCCGGCGTTATTCACCAATACATCAAGAGATCCAAACGTGTTAATTGCCTGGCTTACCATGTTACTCAGTTCAGCCGGTTTAAGCATGTTGGCAGGTGAGAATAGGGTTTTTATGCCAAACTCTTTCGTCAGGTCCTCCGCAATTTGCGGTCCGTTGGCTTCAAGCCCGTTGAGTACCAGGTTGTATTCTTTGCTTTTTGCAAATTCTCTGGCAATGCCAAGGCCAATGCCGCTGCTGCTTCCGGTGATGAGTATTGTTTTCATAAAAAAACCAAATCTAGGAAAGATTTGGTTGATTAAAAGGTTCAGTAAAAGATATTATTTACTCAAACTCGTAACGGTAGATATCTTCAATATCTTCTTTTGCATCATGTTCAACGTTAAGTTCGGTAATGAGACCACTGTTTAAACCATATACCCAACCGTGAATTTCAATTTTTTTACCATCGAACCAGGCTCTTTGTATGATTTTGGTTTTGGCCAGATTTCTCACCTGTTCAATCACATTCAATTCCGTTAAGCGATCGGCGCGTTTATCATAATCACTGATGCCATCCAGTTCAATCCGGTGCTTAAAATACACATCCTTTATGTGCCTGAGCCATTTATCTACCAAACCAAACGATTTGTGCCCCATGGCGGCCCTGATGCCACCACACCCATAATGCCCACAAACAATAATGTGTTTTACCCCCAACACGTTCACGGCGTATTCTACCACACTCATCACGTTTAAATCGGTATGCACTACCACATTGGCAATGTTTCGGTGCACAAAAATTTCCCCGCTGGAGGTATTGGTGACTTCGTTCGCCGGCACCCTGCTATCGCTGCAGCCAATCCACAAATAATCGGGTGTTTGCCCGAGTGACAATTTTTTAAAGTACTCGGGGTCGTCAAAACGTTTTTCCATGGCAAATTTTTTATTGCCAATGATTAACCTTTCGTATGAATCTCTCATAATGATTTAAAATTAATGACTTTCGTAAATATCCACTTCCGGAATTTCTTCCAGATGAACTTTTATGTTTTTGAAATGAGCGGACTTTTTGAAGTTGCTGATGATCTCCAGCACGTCCTTATCAATAAACACGCTTCGGCCTCCATCAATGTATACTACTGCGTTTTGCGGAACGGTTTTAAAAAGGTCGATGAATTTGCCCTTATTGATAAACGTAACGTTTTGTGACAATTTCATAAACACGTTAGTTTGTCCGTTAATGTCTTCTTTAATGAGTTTGAACGGGGACTTGTAATTTTGTTTGAGAATAAAAAACACCGAAACCACAATGCCGGCTGAAACACCTTTTAATAAATCGGTGAGCAGCATCACCACAATGGTAATCATAAAGGGCAAAAACTGATCGAGCCCTTGCTTAAAGGTATTTTTAAACAAAGCCGGTTTGGCCAGATTAGCGCCGGTAACAATCAATATGGCAGCCAAAGCCGAAAGCGGTATTGTTTCCAGTAAGCCCGGGATAAGGAAGATGGCCACAAAAAACAATAAACCGTGTACAATCGACGACAATTGGGTTTTAGCTCCGGCACTCACGTTTACCGAACTTCTCACAATTACCGAAGTAATGGGTATACCGCCAATTAAACCGCAAAGCAAGTTGCCTGTGCCCTGCGCTACCAATTCACGGTTGGTTGGAGAAATTTGGTTATTGGGGTCAATTTTATCTACCGCCTCAATTGACAGTAAGGTTTCGAGACTGGCAACAATGGCAATGATAAAAGCTATTTCGTAAACTTTTGGGTTATTAAGGGCCGCAAAATTGGGTTGAGTAAACGAGGCAAAAAAGTCGGAAACCGAGGTGAAGTCAGGTAAATTTACCAGATGCTCGGTTTGTATGGCCCAAGCGGGATAAAAGCCCTTAAGGCTGAGATGCAGCAGTATACCTATAATGACCACCATCAGTGCTCCCGGAATTTGTCCGGCAATTTTATGGCGTTTAAAAGCTGCGCTTTGCCACACAAACATTAGTGCTAAACACACCATTCCTGTAATGGTAGCACCCGGACTTATATCCTGTAACATTTGGGCCAATTCGGTAAAACTGTTTTCTCCATCGGTTTGAACAAATGTTTCATCGCCTTCAGAGTCTTTATCGTACCCAAAGAGGTGGGGAATTTGTTTTAAAATTAAAATAATGCCGATAGCAGCCAGCATGCCTTTGATAACAGCAGTTGGAAAATAATAGCCTACTATCCCTGCCTTTAAAATGCCGAGTGCAATTTGAATTACACCGGCAATACACAAAGCCAGCAAAAAGGTTTCAAAAGAACCCAGGCTCATCAAAGAGCTGAGTACAATGCTGGTGAGTCCGGCGGCGGGACCGCTTACCGAAAGTCGGGAACCGCTAATGGCTGCTACTACGATACCGCCTACAATGCCGGCAATGATACCTGAAAACAGCGGAACGTTTTGGGCCAAAGCAATTCCAAGGCAAAGGGGCAGTGCAACCAGGAAAACAACCAGGCCGGCTTTTAAATCAGGAACAAGAGTTTTGAATTTCATAAACTAAATCATATCACTATCTAAGAAAAAACCAAGGTGTTTTCTTAGGCCTCGGGTGGAGGTTTGATACGAGAGTAGGTGTAGTCGGTACATGACAAAACCAGGGTGTAAAACCGGTGTTCGGTTGTGGTGTCAAAAGCAATAAATGGGGTATAGCTTGCGATGTACTCTTCAGATGAATTTTCGTTGTTCTCAGGACTTTCGTCTTCATCCCCGCTGTTTTCCTGAGTTTTTTTACAAAGCTCAAGCCTTTGTCCGGGGTTTTCTTCTTCAATAAGGGGCAGATAATTAAAAACGGTAAACAGCATGCTGAGTAAAAACAGCCCTACATACATTTTATTTCCCTTTTTTAACACAGCCCACAAATCTATATAAAATAAAGGAGAATAGCAGAACACTACCTGAATTAAGGTTGGAGGTTGACTTGCACTAAGCAGGTGAAGAAAACAGGGTACTTTAAAATGCGGCCTGAAGCTGTAAGACCAGCATACCTTTTCGCTGACCTTTAAGTTCGGAACCCGAATAATTTGAAGCGTTGTACTGAAACACCGGACGGTTCTGGTAATTGAACGAAAGCTTAGTGTCCTGTCCTTTTATCAGCCAATTCAGGCCTGCGTCCCACACCAGCATGGGATCGTTAAGCACCTCGTAAAAAGCCAGCATGCCATCACCGTAAACCTGAATTGTGCCCAGGGTGTTCAGTAAATCACGACGGAAAAGGTAGGCCGATTGCAGGTAAACAATTTGCCCGCTGCCATACATGGGAAAAGCATTTCCATATCCACTGAATTTAGAAATGGTTGGATTGTTACTCGCATTCACAGGGTTCATTACACCAAGGCTGCGGCTGTAGTTGGGGCCAAAATTGTAATTGGAATAACAGGCGTACACGGTGAGGGCCGTTTGTTTTTCACGATTCAATGCATAATCTAAAAAAGCATCAGCACTCCATAACAACAAATCGGTACTCACCACCTCATTGGCGTTTTTTTCATGACGCATGGCCTTTGGTTGATAAATAAAACCTGCACCAATATTAAACACCCGTTTTTTACCCAAATAAGAACCAACGGTGTAAGGGGTAAGATTGCTTTCTTCATCCAAAAATTGCCAGTTAAAATACCCCTGCGATTGCCATTGTGGAGGCTGGGGTGAAAACACAGAAACGTTGTAGAAAGTGGCGTCAAAACTAGTGTCGGTAGGAATTGAAGCGGTTTGTACCGGCATGGGTTTACTTATGGCGGCTCTGTAATCCAGTTGTTTTACCTTGCCCTTGGCGTAAATACTGAATTTTCTCAGAAACTGGTCGGTAATGTCGTTGGTGGCTTGTTGATACAAGGGTACATCGTACATCAAACTTCCGGCTACAGAAGGGGAAGCATAACGTGAAAGACCGCTCCAGCCGGTGAGGCCGGCGCCAACACTCAAGGCTCGTTCGATGGCATTCAACTCTACTACAAGGTCATGAAAAAAGGCGCCTTGTTTTCGGGTGGAAAGGGCGCTGAAATTGTTGATGCCAAACTGAGAATAAAAAAACACACGTTGGTGTAAGGGCCCAAACAATTGAAAACGCGCTCGGCGAATGCCAATGTCATAGGATGCACTTTGTGCATAGAAACTTGGATTTCCTGAGTATTGTATGCCGGATCCGGGATTGTTTTGGGTATAACGCAGCCACACTTGCAGGGTACCCATAAATTTAAGATAGGTGCTGCTGTCGGAAGAAAGAAATAACCGAAGCCCATCTTTCCCATTCCGGTTTGGTAGTTGGGCCTTCAGAACAAAAGCTGAAAGTAGTAACCATATGACAATGTAGTTTTTCATGAGTTTAAATTTAAATGAATTCAATTAATATCAAACGTGAACAGGTGAAATAGCTTCTCAGTCAGAGTAAAGCAAGTTATCCTTATCGCGTTTCAACAGGCATAAGTAAAGGCAAGGTAATCAATCGAAATGGATACGTTTTACAGAAAACGGGGTTTTACCTATACTCTTGTGATTTTCAAATCCTCGAATGCTGATGTTTCCGCCTCGTTCTGCGTATTCGTCCACTAAGGAATTAAGAGTTATTAGTGCGGTATGATCAACCAATGTTGCGCCGTTCATATTGATGATGATTTTTTTTCCGGAGGGCACTTGCGACAGAAGTTTTTTGAAGCTCAGTATGTTAGTGAACATTAGCGCTGATTCAACATTTAAAACGTAACCCTCTTCACCTGCTTTAATCAGAATAAAATTGGCTTTAAAAAAATCTTTCATCGATGCACCCAAAATCAGGTTAATGAGCATTTCAAGCAATATCCCGGTTCCTACTCCAATTAACAAGTCGCTTGCAAGCGTAACAACGATGGTACTAACGTAAATAATAAATTGCCCTTTGCCAATTTGCCACACATGCGCAAATTCCCGTGGGTGTGCCAGGCGATAACCAACAAATATCAGCATGGCAGCCAATGCCGCGTTAGGTATCATTTCAATTATCTGCACAGCGAAAAAAACAGCTAACAGTAAAAATGTGCCATGAAAAAAGTTGGCCCATCGTGTTCTGGCACCATTGGCCACGTTGGCTGAACTTCGGGCAACTTCACTTATCATTGGCAAGCCACCAATCAAACCTGCCAAACTGTTGCCAATGCCCACAGCCATTAAATCTTTATTAAAGTCCGATTTGCGTTTATAGGGATCTAAGGTGTCTATAGCTTTTGCCGTTAACAGTGATTCCAAACTTCCGATCAATGCAAACAGAATTACGTACTCAATAAATATGCCGGTTTGAGATGTGAGTCCTGAAAAATCGACGTTGAAAAGTCCATGGGTAAAATTGTCAGCAATGTTCCCAACTTTAACCAAAGCGAAGTTAGAGATGGCACCTTCAGTTTTCACATGCAAAATCTTACCAAGTGGAATGGCAATAAGCAATACCACCAAAGGGGCTGGTATTTTTTTTATTCGTTTGTGTTTGATGAGGCTGAACAAGCCCATCAATCCCAAGCAGGCAAAGCCGATTTCGGCCAGGTGAGCATTTTCATGGATAATACTCTCGGGTATCATGGCTAATAACTCCAATGGTTCTTTGCCTTTGATGTGAGACGGATCAATGCCCAATAAAGTATGGGCCTGTTTGGAGATAATAATGATACCAATAGCTGCCAGCATGCCGTGTATGGCAGCTTGCGGAAAAAAATCTGCCAGTCGCCCTAATTGTAAAACACCAAATAACACCTGCAGTAGTCCGGCAACCACAATGGCTCCCAGGGCCAGGTGCCATCCGGTTTCGCCCCCACCAAAGGCTGTTACAGCGCCACTGGCAATTACAATTAATCCCGCTGCCGGTCCTTTTATGGTTAACAATGAACCTGAGAAAAAACTCACCACCACACCACCTATGATAGCGGTAATTAGTCCAAAAATGGCTGGAAAATCCGAGGCTTTAGCGATTCCCAGGCTCAAGGGCAGTGCAAGCAGAAAAACCAGGAATCCGGAAAGAGCATCTTTCGAAAAATTTTGTTTGAGTCCTGCGAGTCCATCGGCAGGAAGTTGTAAAGTATTTTTTGTTGTTGACATGGAAGTTAGATTTAAGAATAAAACAAGGGTTCACTAATGTTTAAACTTGTCTAAATAATCAAACTACGATGCAAAATGAAATACGGGGCTGCTGTTGTTCGAGTTTTATGTATTGAGTGTTTCAGGAGGCTTAAATGCCAATCACATTCAAACCGCTCCCGGATTTGGAATTCCAAATGCCCGGTTCCAAACAACATCACCACTTTAAATTGTTCCTGCTCATCCTGCTCCTGTTCAACCAAACCTGTTGTTTCACCGGCAAATAGTTTAGAGTGGGCCGATGTTTCAAATAAGGCAGTTTCAAAACCCCAAGCAAACCTTAAGGCAATAAATCCCACTAAAGTGAACCAGAAAACCAAACTGGTATATACTGAGCGGCCAGATTTTTTATTTTCCATGTTTAGGAGGATTTATATGGAATTTCATGGTAGGCTTTTTGATGCGGTCCTAAAAATAAGCGGGCGTAAATTCGTATCAGAGAAAGACCATTCAGAATAAAACTCATAGCCACAAAAAACGACAGCAGCAACTGGTTTTGATGAATGTGGCTAAATATCAAATCCTCGCCAACAAATGTTGGACTGATAGGAAAACCGGCAAGCCCAAGTGCTGTCATCAAAAAAAGCAAGGCCAATCGGGGATGTTCGTAGGCGTGACCTTGAAATTGAACCAGGTCAAAATTTGACTCTCGCTTTTTGAGTAAATAGAGAAGCACATAACCCAAAGTGCCAGCCACCACAATTCCTGATAAATATATCAAGTTCTCCCGCATGCTGTATTGTTCATTGAATGACAAAGCCAGGGCAATCAAAAAATGGTTGGCGATAATAAGGGACCAGCTCAGCAACACGTCCTTACGTTCAACAAAAGAACGAAGCACCAGAGTTAAAGCAATACCACTGAACACCAGGGGCAACTGATGAAAAATGGATGATGGCAAAAATGTTTCTTTCATAAAAAAGAAAATGCCTATTAAAAAAGAAGGTAGTAAAACAAAAAGAAAAGTTTTGTTTTGATGAATTGGTATTTTTTTGCCAATGGTCTTTAATGGGTTCCAGAAGAATTTGGCCACCACCGCATCCAGGTTCCATTCTTTTAAGCTCAACAAATAAAAGGTATTGGCGATTTTTTTTGGCAGAGAATCTTCAATGGTATCTGGTCGTTTTTTGAATGTGTAAAATTTTTCAAGGATAAGATAACTCAAAACTGAAGGAGATACCAATAATTGGTAGGTTCTGAGAAAAGCGTTTCCTGCGAAATGTAGAAGGGCCAAGAAATCAAATCCCAATGCTATCTCTACAAAAATTAATCCAATTTGAGCTGAAGAGGCATAAGCAATTTGACTCTTAATTGACGATTGTACCCTGGCAATCATGGTACTCACCAAACTGGTGCTTATTCCAAGGGCAATGATGCCAATTCTAACACTCATCTGGTGTTCCCAAAAGGGAAACGTGCGTAACAGAAGAAATGCACCTAAGTGCACTGACAGGGAACCGTAAAAAATAGCACTTGATGGCGTTGGACCTTCCATGGCCCTGGGTAACCAAGAAGAAAAAGGCAATTGTGCCGATTTGGTAGCTGCAGTTATCAACAAAGCCAAAGAAATAAAAATACCGGTTAAACTGTGGTTTTGAAGGTGGCTCACCACCAATACGTCATTAGCTAATTCAGAAAAGCGTATGTTATGATGAAATAAATGGTGACTCATCCACATGGCCAGCAACAAGCCCACGTCGCCAATTCTGTAAACAGTAAACACTTTCAAAGCATTTTTAACAGGAAGATAACGGTGCCTGTAAAATGCAATCAAAAGAAAAGATGAAATGCCTAAAATTTCCCATCCCAAAAACAGGGTTTCAAAGTTACCTGAGAAAATCGCTATGTTGTACCCAAGAAAAAAAAGCAGCAGACTTACAAAAAAACGTTTGTAGCCTTGTTCCCTGTGAAGGTAAACACGGCTGTATGTGCTTACCAGAAAGGCCAAAAATGCGCCGGTGATGCTGTAGATGGCCGTAACTTTATCGAAAGTGAAACTCAAAAAGAAGGTATAATCCGCAGTGGAATATACCACCACATCCGAATAACTGAGAAATTGATGGTCCTGAAGAATCCACCTGGGGATGAACACCAGCAAAGCCAACAATTGTAGTCCGATGCAGGTAAACGCGAAACCTGACAGCAGTTTTTCCTTCTTATGCGGGAGTATAGCGCTGATAAGGAAAGCGGATAAAGGCAAAAGGAGGAAGAAAGGGATAAACGTTTTCATGATTGGACCAAATGATGAACGGTTAAATTTTCACGGCTGGATGAAACAAGGTCTTTGAGTTCTTTGCATTCGGGCAAATGCTGCGTAATAGGATGGTAGCTCACCAAACCTTCATTTTTAAATACCAGAATATCTCCACTGTCGGGATGAATGACAGCAAGATGGATCCAATTATTTTTGAACCATTCGTAAGTGGAAGGGTCGCTTTGTATGACATTTAACACCACTTGAGGATAATGTTCAACTACAACCAACAAACGAATGGGGTCGTGCAACTCAATCATTTGCAAGGGTAGGCCTGTTCTGAGATCACCGTCAATTCCATTCGCCACACCAATTAAACCCATCACGTTGTGGGGTAATTTTGATCCTGCCCCGAGTTTTTGATTGTCAACTCTCGAAAAATAATATTCCAAATTGATGCCGCCACAAACAGGCGCCACAGCTTTGAGAATATGGAGTAAATGATCACCATTGGGATCCTCCCGGTAATCGTGTGAATTTAAAAAGGCCCTTCGATCGAGAAAGAGGTGTTTGGTTAAACTTCTTCTTCCAACAATGCACAAACTGTTATTGGCATGGTTGAGTTCAGGCCGTGGCTCAAATAAAGAAACGGAGCGCAATTGAACTTTAGCGTTGATGCGGCGCAGCGACCATTTTGGGTGAATGCTGTCAAAGCGTCTGGCTCTTTCTCTTGCATTATGTACCAAAGCTTTTTTGAACGTGAACTGGTGTTTGAGATGTTCATCAATACTTAACCAGGGCAGGCTGGCCTCATCAAAAAACTCAATTTCATCGCGGGTGGTGTCGTGAAGCGCACCTAAAAAATGGGTATCCTTAGGGATCTGTATGCCTCTTGCTTCCAATTGTAAACGCACTTTTGGGTGATTGGCCATGTGACAGAAAACCCTGGCGTTAACAGAGCCGGGTCGACCTGAACAAGCGCCGCAATCGTAACCGGCATAGTGAGTGTTGTTTGCGCTGCTTGCGCCATGTCCAACAACATAAATAATTTTGGCAAAATCTTTCACCAGTCCAATGCTTCTTAGCAAATTTTCTACCCTGGTAACCATTTCTTCAAGGTTAAAGCCAATTTGCAAACCGTCTTGTTTGAATTCGGGATTATAGTTTTGGTAAGTAAGATTGGCAAACTTGTCCATGTGTTTGAATGAAGAAGTGCTCGCAGGACTAACAGAAGGTCTGAACACATTCAGAAACAATTTAAAAGCCGACCAAAATCCAAGCGTTTGCGTGATGAGCCAACCTGTAAACAAATTATGACTGTGTTTGGTAAAATGTGCTTCGCGTCTGCGTTTTTTCCGGTGTTCCACTTCTTTTATAAGGTGCTGAGGTTGCAGCGGAGCAGGACAAAGTTTAGTGTAAAATTTACCTTGTGCTGGTTGATAATAAAATGCAACGCCAAAAAAACCGGGTGTACCAAATGTTTGACAACCTGTATCAAATTTTTCAAGATACCGTCGCAGAGAGCAAGCTCTGTCATCTATACAAAACACTGCCTGAAAGCTGGTTGTTATAGTTGGTTGAGGTTTTTTTGCTTCCAGTTGCAAACCATAGAGCACATTGTCGTAATAGGTCCATTCATAGGCTTTTTGCCAAAGCAGATGCAAGGTTAAAAATTCACTGGTTTCAATACTGGAAAAAAGCGGGGGTGGATAGGAAGTGAGGCGGCTCGCCAGTGGTGCCCAATTTTGGTTGAACTTTTTGTCCATAGCATCAATTTCAAGCAATAATTCAATTAGAATTAGTTCTTTCAGTTCGATTTTTCTTTTATCAAGTAATGTATCGGGGTGTTGTTCTAGAATCGCGGCCATACCCGACCATCCCTGATGTGAAAATTGCTGGTCAAATAAATAGTATTCGAACAAAGAGGAATCACCTACCAATAGATCGAGTAGTTGTTCGATGGTTGTGTTTTTGTCGAGCAACAACTGCACCACTCGTTTGCTGCTAAATAATCCCCCAAAAGAGTTTTTTTGTAATTCCCTTACTGAATCAAGGAAACTTTTATGTTGTACCGGGTAATTCCAAATAGAAATACCTTGATCCAAAAAACTACACAACAATCTGAATAAAATTGGTTGTACATCCAGTTCAAGGTCATAGTTATAAATGGTTTTCCAGTTTTTTCGCAATTCTCCAATTCTGGGCTTATGCAAGGGAGTTTGATGGCTTTTCAGGAGTTTTCTTTTCCAATCAGATGCTTTATCGCCCTTCTGTTCGAGGAGTAGTTGGTCAAGCAGAACTTGGTTGATTTTGCCGTTCAAATACAATTGCCTGTATTCGTGAAGTGATAAACTTACTCTGTAACCGAACAATACTGACGCCTCATTCAAGGCAGTTTCAAAATTTTTATTCTGAAAAGCATGTAAGGTGTTGTGGTGGATAAAATCCTTTAATGGGGCCTGAGTTGGCAGATAGTGCTTAAGTAGATCAAGCGTTGTATTTTCGTTAAATTTTACCGAGGTTTTTTCCATAAATACAATTGATGTTTGTTTGTTTTGGGAACAAAAACAAGAAAGGTTCTGAATCCATTATCAGGCTAACAGAACCAGGTAAACATCAAATGCGAAAGGTGCAAACCTCCAGAAAGATTGACCTGGAGTGAGAAAAAGTTTGGGGTAAAGCTTGTGTTGCCTTATATGAAGGATGGCTGCAAGGATCAATAAAAGTATATAAACTAACCAAACCCGATGCGTGTTTGATCATCTTGCCACTTTCAGATTCCTTTTCAACATCAATTTCGTATACATCTTGTGCAACACAGGCACAAGATTTGTTTTGAACGCTGATGTGAACGTGGTCAGGTGTAGTGTTTTTTTCTGCTTGGAGAACGCCTTGTAAACCTCCAACTAGCACAAAAGCCAAAAAGGTAAGCAAGTGAGAAAAACTGAGTATGCGATTAATGGTTCTCAAAGTCAGTCACAAAGATAAAGCATTAATTTCTTATCAATTTAAAAAAAATGTAAAACAACAATTTTATTGGTGTTTTGCGATCACATGTTTCTGAGTGCCACTTCGGTGCGGCCATCATCGTAATGCGTAATGATGGAAACACACACGCCTTCTTTGTTCAGCACAAACTCAATGCGAAAACTGTCGTTCCCTTTTACTTTCATCATGGTGGCATTCAGGGGTAAAAGTGTAAACACGGCTTTCCCAACCTTTTGGTAACACAAATAGCCTTTGGAATAATATATGGAATAAGGGCCGTAGTCGCCACAATGTTTGCGAAAGGAAAGACTATCCATTTCGTAAGGATGATTTATCGATTGAAGCAGATCAAACTCCCAATCCAGTTTTTTCCTCTCCTCATCTGTTTTAGCTTTTGACCTGGCTTTTTCAAAAATCTGTATCTCCGCTGTTTCCAGGGCTTTGTTTTCATTCACCATCACATCGGGTGTGATGCCTATTTTTTCCCAATTGGTTTTTGTAATCGGGTTTCGAGCTACCCCAAATGGTATATCCCCGATAAACCCGCTGGTTAAATTTCTGTATTTCACCGTGTGTGCACCCCCACGGGTAACCTCGCCAACTACAGTGGCCCTGTTTTGGGATTGAAGTCCGTAAGTAAGTGCTTCAGCAGCAGAAAAGGTTTTGTAACTGGTTAAGATATATATGGGGATTTCGCTTAACCTGCCAGGGATGGAATCAGGGGAAGTATAATAATGCAGGGTGTCTTTCTCACTTCTCAAATAGATGTCCATGATGAGGGTTTTCTCTTTAAAAAAACGGCTCATCAAATACGTCACCATATCGAGCGAACCGCCAACACCATAACGGAGGTCGATAATCAAGGCGGAGGAATTCGACACCACTTGAAGTGCGGCATCAGCAGCTTGCTTAGAGTAGGGGTTGAGGCGCGAAAAGGAACTGATCTCAAGATAGGCAATGTTGCCATTCAATATCTCTACCTTTTTGAATCCGAAATTTTTTTCTCTTTCTTTATTCAATTTACCTTCAACGTATTTGGGTACATCTTCTATTTCTCCCGACAGTTCTCTGGCAATCTCCGGGTTGTATTCCACATGAAAGTGTTCGTCCAGATGCACGGAGCTCACGTCTTTGGTGAGTTGCCCTGCCAGAATGTGCGGGTCGGAAATACTGTTGTAAGCACCTTCTTTGTAACGTTTTTGAATGTAAGCCCCCATACGGTTAGCCGCGTCTTTAAATACGTAGTATTTTTTTAGTTGAAAGGCCAGGGTATCTACCAGGGTTTTTGTAGCTTTTTTATCCAGAAAGGATTTTTGGGAAGCCGATTGAGCCAAACAACCATGTGGGTAAAAAGACGCCAGTGTGAGAACAAATGAGAGCAAAAATGCCGTTTGAATTCCCTTATGTGCAAGTGTTGTGCTCAAGGCAAAAGCTAAAGTGTAAATTTAAAGATAGTAAGAAGTAAAGGACCTGTAGCCTGCCAAAATGAAAATTATTCACAAATTGAAGCCATCAACTTTAAGTTGAGCCAAGAAATTGGCTTAAAGCAGGCGTTTTATGACCCTTAAGGTATGCGTGTAGCCCCTGTTTTGCTGCTGGTTAAAGATGCCATAGTGGTCAAATTTGTCAATTCTAACCGAGCCGCTTGCATGAATGATTTCTTTATTATTAAGCAAAATGCCCACATGCACAATTCGCCCGTCTTCATTATCAAAAAAAGCCAGGTCACCGGCTTCTGCTTCTTCTACAAACCCCAGTGGTTTACCAAGTTCCACCTGCTGGTAAGCGTCGCGGGGTAATACAAATCCGTTCAATTTATACACCAATTGGGTGAATCCGCTGCAGTCGATGCCAAAGGGGGAACGTCCTCCCCAGAGATAGGGTGCATGTAAAAATAAAAAAGCGGTGTCGAGCAGATCCTTAGCGGTTTTTCTTTGATCCGAAATCGCCTGGCTACCGTCGTAATGGAAGGGTGATGCAGCGATTGAAAAATCGCCCTGGTTAAAATGTGGCAAGTGTGAGCCGATGGTAACCGGGAAATGCGCGTTTTCAGCTTTGTTGAACACGGTTTGCACAAGGTCTTTTACATACACTGTTTTGTGTTTTTCGAGTTCAGTGTATTCCTTCTCACTGAGAATTTGGTGTTGTTTGTGATGGATATAACAGGGGTAATGATCGAAACTAGTCACTATCTGCAACCAGTCGCCTTCTTGTTTTATCACCTCATAACGTTCCCCAAACAGCAATTGACTAACCATTTCGCTGCTGTGGGACGCTTCTTTTTTAGCAGGTATGCAGGAATACACACAAATACCGTACGACATAGAAAACAAAGGTAAACAATTGTTGCTAAGCCACTATCTGTTGAATTTGCACAAAGTTGAAAATTTACCTAATTTAGAATCGCTGTATGAGCCAGGAGATAAAAGAAGCGGTTACAAAAATTTTAACAGAATACCTCGAAACCAATGGGCACAGAAAGACTTCGGAGCGGTTTGCCATACTCAATGAGATCTATTCTCACGATGGGCATTTCGACATCGAACAACTGTACCTGATGATGAAAAACAAAAAATACCGGGTGAGTCGCGCTACCTTATACAATAATATTGAGATTCTGCAGTCAGCGGGATTGGTGATCAAACACCAATTTGGGAAAAATCTGGCCCAATTTGAGAAAGCCTATAAATACAAACAACACGACCACCTCATTTGTACCGATTGCGAAAAGGTGTTTGAGTTTTGTGATCCCCGCATTATGCAAATTCAACGGTCTACTGAGGAGATGTTGAATTTCAGGGTCATGCACCATTCTTTGAATTTTTTCGCCAAATGCAAACGCCTTAGTGAAACAGGCACTTGTCAAAATTTTAAAAAGTAAACCATGGTATTTGAATTTACAATTAACCAACAAGGCAACAAAGCTATCATCGCGTTAAGTGGTAATCTGGTCGACAAAAGTCAGGCCAACGAATTAATCGAAAAGGCCGGAGAATTGGCTGCTTCGGGTTGTAACAAATGGGCCATTGATTTAGAGAGTTTGATTTATATGAACAGCAGTGGTTTAAACACCTTGATTCAATTGCTCACAAAAGCCAGAGTTGGGGGAGGAGAAGCCGTGTTGTTTAACATGAATAAAAAAATCAACGAACTCATCCTCATCACCAAATTGCATACTTTGTTTAAAGTGGTAGCTTCAAAAAAAGAAGCCATGGATACGCTTGGAGAATAATTGTTGAGCTGCTACCAACCTTTATTGGCTAGTTTCCGTATGGTTAAACAATGGTACTTACCCGATTCACATAAAATTTTAACCAAATAGCCATGAAAAAATTCCTTTGTTTAGTTATTGTGTTGTCATTTTTTGGGATCAAAGCCCAGATTGACTCTGTACTTTTTGGTATTAACATCTCCATGTCCGGCCCTACGATTTCTCCTGTGAGCAACTTTCACTTGCTACGTGCAAACACCTTAACTGGTGTACTAAGTAACTCGCCCGGCAGCGCCAGTGTTTCGGGAATGGGGATACAAATGGGCAATTCAACCATCGACCCGTACAATAAGGTGTTTTATTTCATTGGCGGAAATCAACCCCATCCTCAAATCATTGGATTGGATCTGAACACAGGTTCTATAGTGTCGAACCAAAGTCTGACCCTGAGCAATCCCGGAAATTTATTCAATATGTATTTTAATTGTGGTGATACCACTATTTATGCCCTGCAAACAGTGGGCATGTCGGGGGTGTATTTGGCAAAAGTGAATCCGGCCACAGGTATCGTTAATACTATATCGCCGAATGCAGTTAGCGCAGGTTTACAACTCAATAACGTTACCATCGATCCATACAACCAGGTGTTTTATTTTTTCTCGCAAAACACCATGGTTGGCGTGAGTTTAACTACAGGCACCATTGTTTCTTCATCCGCCTTAAGTGTACCTTCTTCAACAGTTAATTATAATTTCAGTGGGATTTTTTATAACAAGTCCGATTCTACATTGTATGGACTGGCTCTCAATTCTGCGCTTTCTTCAGTTTACCTTGCTAAATTTTCACCAACAGGTACGGTTGCCATAATCTCACCCAACTCTTTAGCAACAGGCATTATGGCTGCAAATGCCAGCCTCGACCCATACAACAAGATTTATTATTTTATGAATGGCAACCAGCAATTACTGGGAGTTAGTTTGCAAACTGGTTTGGTTCAAAGCAGTCCTACATTAACCAATGCAGCGATGAATAACAATAATTTTTTTGAGATGAATTTCATTTGCAATCTTTGTCCAAAGCCTAAACAAAGTGGCCTTACGGGGGTAAAGGAAAACCAATGGGGTGTTGATCAGGTGAACCTTTTTCCTAACCCGGCCTACTCAAGGCTTTTTGTGAAATTAAATGCCAGCACTAATTGTTCTCTAGAAATCAGAGACATTAGTGGTCGCCTAATTTTAGTTCAGACTGAAACAAATACCGATGCTTTCGAACTCGAACTTACTCAGTTTAAAAAGGGTTGTTATACCCTTACTTTTCTTATACCAAATCAAAAGGCGATAAACAAAAAACTCATTGTTTCTGAATAAGCCGTGGTTTAAATATTTACTCTACAAGCAGCTTTATAGCCTTAACTTCAGCAGCGCTGTAAAGGTTTAAAAGGTAAACTCCTTTTGCGCAAACACCCAAATTCAATTCCATGCTCAGAGTTTGGTTTGTTTCCAACCGAGTGTGAATTATGGTTTTTCCTAACAGGTCCATCACACGTAATTCTAAATCATGAATAAGACGACCTTCACTCTCCAGAAGAAAAACGTTAGCGCCAAGTGTTTTTAAAGAATAACCAGGCAAGTAATTTAACTCATGCAAACCGGTGCTGGTGTTGTGCACGCGAATAAGTTTTCTGACTGTATCCAAACAGAACTCAGCGCTTTGCGCAATCAGTTCAACAGTGTAATCGCCCGCTGAAGTGTATGTATAAGCACCGTTAGTGCCTGAAGAAAAACCAAATCCATCCCCAAAATTCCAACTGAAAGCAATGGCATTGGTGGAGGTGTTGGTAAATGGAATGAGCTGGTTGGTCTCTAAATTTAAACTATCAGCACAGGTAAATCCGGCAACAGGTTGGGTGATGCTTTGAATACTAAACTGGGTATGGTATTGATCGCATTGGCCGACAGTGTTCATTTCCAAATGATAATTACCACTGCTCAGTTGCGTGAGCGAATCAGCTACCGCTTTGTTCAGGCTGGTTTTCAGCAAGGTGTTGTTTTGGTCTTTCCAAATGTAATTCCATGGGCCCTGCGAATTGCCTATTGCGCTAATCCATCCTGCTTGAGGTAAAGAACAAGAGGGTTGCATCACCAGGGTAGAAGCACTCAATGCATGCAATTCAATACTCAAAACAAAACGCGCGGTTGAAGTGGTGTCGTAAAGCCAGAAGCCGTAATCTCCACTGCGCAAATCGTGTGTGGAATTGGTGTATTTATCAAACAAACGAAGGCAGGCGCCACCTGGAAACCCTCCAAAATCAGCAGCGCTAATGCTGTATTGACCTGCGGTACCTGCTGTTACCTTTACTTCGGTACTGTAGGTTCCGTTAACAGGAGGAACGCCATTAATAGCAAAGAGTACCGTGTCTTTTTTCAAAGCAATGCTTGGCGCGGTGGGGTCGGTGCCTGTCAGTTTAAAAGCATCGTAGGCCTGATCAAATCCCGAACCGGCATTGTTTTCGATGTACACGGCGCATTCGTCGCGCGAGAGCGTATCTTTTAATTTTAACCTGAGGATAGCTGCAGGGTTGGTATTGGAACTGCTTTGGGCATTGGTTTTTAAAAACACCGGGTTGGAATTCACTTTTATTGCTTCAGTAGCGTTTAGAGCTGTTGCGCCAGTAGAATGCACGTAGAAACCCTGACCCATAGGGATTTCGTCGCCTATTCCACCCGAACCCACTGCCGGCAAACTAATTCCATTAACAAACGTGGCGTATCCCCCAAGTCCACCGTTCAAATCAGCGTTGTACACGTAAATGGCGTTGTCGAGATTGGCTGTAGCTCCTCTGAGCGCATTCCAACTGATAGGTGAAGGGTAGGGATTGTGGATGAGATTCCAGCCATCGTCGGCAGGAGAACCGTAATTATTGTAACTCAGCGGTATACTTTGGTTTAAAGTTCTTAAGGTGCCGGTTACATCAAGGGTAATGTCGGAAGTGGTGAATTGACCATTTCCAAGATACACCCAATACCCTCTGCCAAAAACGATGGGATCTGTTATGCCGTTCAATGGAATGTAGGCCGCGGCATCATCCACTAGTCCTGTAGCGGCTTCGTTGTAAGTGTAAATGGAAAGAAAACCTCCGGCGCTGCCATCCGGACATGTGGAACAGGAAATAAAAATATCATCATCCCAATCCTGTAAGCTAAGCGCCGAAGCCATGGGGGTGCCTAAAAAAGCCCAACCTGTAGTGCCACCCGGAACATGCCGTTGTACTGTAACATTTCCACTGATGTTACCGTTACCGCTGATTTGCCCAACGCGCGCGGTATTGGTAGCGGTGGAAACCATGGTAAAATTTTGCCCGTTAGTGTTAAAGATGCCGTTGCTGATGCTGAAGAGGTTCAATAGATTTACTGCACCATTTAAATTGCAGCCGGCCGTATTGTTTTGGCTGAGGTTATAAAAGTCGGTAGTGCTGCTTCCGCCAAGCGATTGTAGAGCAGTGCCATTCAACAGAACAGTCCCGTTTCTCGAGATAAAATTACCGTTGTTACTGAAATTTCCACTTATGTTAAGTTGATGATTGGAGGTACTCACATCAATACTGCTTCCGTTTGCAATGGTAAAGCCTTTTGCGCTTATTGCACTATTGAATGTTTTTAAGCCGGTGCCTGAAAACTGGAGGTTGTTAAATGTTTCTCCTCCGGTTTTGAATAAACTTTGAGCAGAGGAAGCAGAATTAAAAATAACGGTTCCATTACCATTCGCATAGGTTCCTCCGCTATTGCTCCAGTTGCCCCCTAAAGCTATGCTTAGTCCGTTGTCATTCAGGTTTCCTGAATTGAGGCTAATGCCGTTAATTACCTGAAGGGAATTGGTGCTGATTAATGCAGTTGCATTGGCGCTATTCACCACAAGGTTACCGATTTGTGCACTGGAGTTAATGCTGATGGTTTGACCTGCTGGCGTGGCCGCATTGCCAATTTGTAAAGTGCCTCCGCTTACCACGCCACTACTTGCACCGGTGTTAATAAAACCAAGATCCTGCGCACCTGTACCACCCTCGCGTTGTATAACAATCAAACCTCCGGTCATGTCAAATTCTGATCCTACTCCGGTTACCTGAAAAGGAGCATCGGTGGTACTGCTTGAGCCTGACGTAGGCACCGTTAATGTACCGCCACTGATATTAAAGTTCGAAATGTTATTAATGCCAGAGGAATAATATTTGCCATTGATGTTGAGTGCACCATTCGTGATGTTAAGTTCTCCACCGTCAGAAAACAAATCTTCATCAGCGGCATTTCCAATTGTGAGTGTGCCGCCTGATACGGTTAGGCCTCCTGCAAGTGTAATGCCTGCGCCGGTTGATACCAAAGCGTTGGAGGAGTTTAACCACAATCCGCAAATGTTACTGATTGTGGTGGCGTTGGAAAAGGGAGTAATGTTGACCGGATTGGTAGTAGATAATTTAAACGTGCCGTTGTTGAGTGTTAAAAAGTTGGGAGCCGCAGAGAAGGTTGCACAACTTACGTCAAACAGGTGTGTTCTTGATGAACCTGTATTTTGCGTGATGAAATTAAATCGGTTAGTGCCAGTACCCGTGAGGGCCTGTGTGGTAAAGCTGGATAAGGTAAGGTTGCAAAAGCTGTTGGCATCTACAGAAAAACTTATACTGCCATTGTTGTTGATGTTACCCTCTACCGTAAGTTGGTGTGTGGTGTTTGAATTGGGGTCCACCTGAAACACAGCATTGGTGTTTATGGTTAGATTATTGTTCACGGTCATGGTTCGTGCCGCGCCTGAGAATTGGAGCGTAGAGCCGGTTCCCGCACCCACGGTTAAACCGTTGCATACAGCATTGGTATTGATGAGCACCACATGCCCGTTGGCAATGGTAACGTTATCGCCTGCGGTTGGCACCCCATTTGGCGTCCAGGTGTTTGCCGTGTTCCAGCTCCCGCTGTTCAGCGACACCTTATTGCCTGCACCCAAGGTGGCTTGCGTGCCGGTTAAGGCTGTGCTGAGCGCACCTTCCGTTACGGCGTAAAGTCTCCAAAAGTAAGTGGTTGAGGGGTTAAGGCCTGTTATTGCAGAGTTGACAGCATTGGCAGCGGTTTGCGTAACAAATGAAAAATTAACCCCATCGATGGAATTGTAAATAACATAACCCAATTCGTTGCTGGCCCAATTGCTCCAATTCAGCGTCATTCCGGTTTGAGATACTCCAGAAAATGTAAGATTACCTGAAACCGGAGTAGGTGATACCGGCGTAAACACATATTGGGAATTGGCTGCAGGCATAAGCGTCAGATTATTCTGCACGGTGTTGTTAAACGTGTTGCCGTTTACCGTTTGCAACATTTTAAGTTGAGCCGCGGTTGGTGTATTACTAATGGTTACACCGTTTAAGCCCATACTAAAAGAAAAGGTGTGATTGCCCGCATTCATGGTGCCGTAGTTCACTTTGATAATACCGCTGGTTTCTAAAAGTTGCACCTGAAAATTTAAACTGGGTGACACATTCCCGAATACCGCCATGTTAATCCACTCAATGGTGAGGGTTCGGTTAGGTGCCGTTCCGCTGACCAGATATTTAATACTGGTTCCAAT
>JBPOHJ010000059.1:0-1505 GCA_052035725.1 Bacteroidota bacterium
TATGGTCAGTACAGAGGATATGAAGAAATGGAGAAACTGGTGAGTTTACTCAACATCGATGCCTTTCTTGATCTGGATGATCATCGTGAAGCAGAAAAATCAAATCAACACATTCACAAAATTCTGCTGCACGAACCCAACTATCTATTGAGCTATACACATCTGGCCCATCAGCTCTATCTGATTGATCCGGCCTCGGTAAATATTTTGGAAAAACTTTACTTCGAAGCTTTCCGCATCGGACAAATGCGCACCAACCTTGCCGAAATGGAACCTGCCATTCGTAATGCAGACCTTATGAGTTTTGATATTACTGCCATACGCTCGTCCGATGCTCCGGGTAATGCTAATGCCCAACCCTTTGGGTTAACTGGCGAAGAAGCCTGCCAGCTTTGTTGGTATGCCGGCATGAATGAGAAGTTAAGTTCGGCAGGATTTTATGAATACAATCCGGAAAAAGATGATGACAACAAAAAAACAGCATCAGTAATTGCAACTATGATCTGGTACTTTATTGAAGGCTTCTACCACCGTAAACACGACACCAACTTTAAGAGTAACGATTTTTTAAAGTATGTTGTGTCTATGGCAGCCGAGCCCGAAACCATCACCTTCTTTAAAAGTAAAGTCACTGAAAAATGGTGGATGGAGGTTGCCTACCATCAACCCGGGGCACGCTATGCACGCAACAGCATAGTACCATGCAGCTACTCCGACTATCAAACCGCTACAAAAGGTGATGTACCCGAGCGTTATATAACAACACTGGCAAAGTTTAGCTAAGCAGGTTTTACGCTCTTTTCTTCACCAACTGGGTTACCAGTGTCCCTACGGCAAGCAAAGAGACAATTCCTACAAACATCAGATTTCCGGAATCCAAATCAAACGCACTCACAATTGCCTTATCTACGTTGTTGAGCCCAATAAAAAGTGTGAGAACAAAAATCAAAAGTAATACACCGTTATACCACCACCTGTGTTGGTGCTGAACGGGCACAAGGTTTTTATCATTCACCAATAAAATCAAAAACCAGGTAAGGAGTGGCAACACAAGACCATTTAATGCCTGTACTGTTAAAATAACGGGTATCGGTTTTACTTGGCTGATTCCAAAAATAAAACCGGTTAGCAAAACCAATATCCAAACTAATCGTATTACACTATTTTTTTTTTGTGCCCAACACAGTACCTGCAATAAGCGATGCTGCGTATGGCGAAGTGATGGCCGATGAAAATCCCGCGGCAAACAATCCAACACCTAACGCATAAGCACCCCAAATGCCTACATCATTTTGTAGTGTTTCTGCTAATGTCCCAAACGAAGTGAATGATCCGGCTACTGTTCCGGCCAATAATATGCATGCCGTTATAATACCTCCAATCAAAACCGAAACAATCAAACCAATCCGCATAAGCGGAATGGTACTTCCTTTACTGATGGCCGATCCGATAAAAATATTATATGGCACAATGGTGGTACCCACAAGGCCAAGTGCAATCCATTC
>JBPOHJ010000054.1:0-23681 GCA_052035725.1 Bacteroidota bacterium
ACGAACCAAGCGAGGAAAAAGAGGTAAATTATTTTCTTTATAAATTACACGGATCACTAGATTGGAAGAGAGACAACGAAAACAGGCTAACCTACACAGACAACAGAAGCAGCATTGAGCCTTTAAAAATGGAGATCATATTTGGGGTTCAGAATAAACTTCAATCGTACGACCCCTACCTATTCTATTTTTATTCTTTCCGGGAAGCATGCATTGACGCAGAATTGATTGTAATAAGCGGATATGGGTTTCTAGATAAGCACATTAATGATAATATTTCCAGTGCTATAAAACTCGACAGTTCGAAAAAAATTCTTGTAAACGTATTTGAATCAGAGGATCATATTGAAAGTGTCTATCAACGGATTGAAGAAAGCATTGGGATCAAGAGGGAAAATATCAAGATTGAAAACAAATGTGCAAAAGATTTCTTCGAGAACAACTTGACACTTGACTACTTCTCAACGCTTTTTGAAAACGAAGCTAAAAATGAAGAAATATTGCCATGATTACTATTACTAATTAATGTGAACGATAGTGAATGAATATTATTTGCACTACTACTCAAAATGGCAAAGCATAAATTAAGTCCGAAGGAAAACAGTTCAAACCAAGAGAATTCCAACAAAGGAACTTCCGGAGTATACAAAGCTTTTCAGCAAACACAAAGCAATAAAGCGAATCAAAAAGCACAATCCGGAACAAATAAAAAGAAATAGAAGGAAAATAAATCAATGAAAGCCTCATGCAAACGCATGGGGCTTTTCTGTTTGCGACCAACTCGGAAACAATCAGCACTTAAAACTTTATTCAACCTTTGTAAGCAGGAATCGCCGCTGGACTCCCAAAGAACTACATCAGATTCTTCATCAGGCATAGTTTTGCCCCGTGTGTTGTCCAACCCCATATCCCCCGCAAATAGACGATTCTTAGCCATTTTGCCCATTTAGTATGGCAAATCAATTCCAAACGTGCAAGTCTATTCCCTTCTATTTTTCCCCTCAAAAAAAGAAAGGCGGAAACGCTACCACGTTTGAAATTCTCTATCGAAATTAAACCTAACGAATAAAAAAAATGAAACACCTACAACTCAAAGAACTGCTGGAGCCATTAGCCTACCGAGACATTCGCTCGGTCAGAAAGTGGTGCGTCAAAAACGGGGTGTTCATTGTTCGGCAAGGCAAAGATGAATTTGTGATGGAGTCGGATTTCAAAAAAGCATTTGAAATTCCGTTCATCAATAATTTGAAAAGCAAATACGGAAAAGATTGGGAAGACGTGTACCGCTTGCATCAAGAAGGCAATGTGCTTGGTTTAACTGCACTTCAAACTTCGGCTCCGGTTCTGCGCAAAACTTTTAAAACTGAAAATGACATCGTATCAAAATACTTGAGTAAATATGAACGAGACAAAAATTCCAAGGCTGCCTGAAAAAGGACGACCAAGTGGTCTGTATTTATTTTGCAACGGCTGCAAGAGTTTATACTCCAGCGAAAAGAAAGTAAAATGCAAATGCGGCAAGTTAGTGTACAAAGCGCAGATCCACATTCCGGGTAGCGTTAAAAGAGTAAAGCCAATGATACTTCAAGCTACTGATTTTAAAGAAGCGCTTAATCAATTTTACAGTTTCAAAGAAGCCTTGCAACAAAACTCTTTCCAAAAAGTCCTCATTCAAAAAGCAGAATCAAAACCTACCCGCTTGATAGAGTGTTTTGCTTATTACATGGGTTACCTCAACAATGTTGGTGTGCCAGCCCACAAACAAAAAATCAGAGACCCCAAGTACATTGCCAAATACGATCACCTCTTTGAGCAATATAAGGATGCCTTGGCTGAAAACGGTGTGGATTGGAAAATTTTAAAATTCACCGAAGTGAACGATCAAATGATTGGTTTCATTCACGATTATTTTTTATTGAAAAACGGCTACGCCAACAAAACCTATAATAACAACATGGGTCTACTGAGTGCCTTTACCACCCATATCATCAACAAGTTTAAATTCGATTACCAAAACCCCTTCTTAGGAGTGCCGGATATGGTGGTGACCCCAAAAGTGAAAGCCATTGGTGAAAATGAGTTCAGCAGCCTGCTGGATTTGATCACCCCTGAAAACGGTATTCAAATGAAGACCTTAAAAACGAGAAAAAATCAGAGGAAGGTAAACCATTACAAACCTTGGCTCAAATTCGCCTTCAGGCTGGGTTTATATACTGGGGGGCGAAGCGAGGATATTGTGGAGCTAAAATGGTCGGATATTCGCCTTCAGGAAGACGGCAAGTTCGATACCCTAGAAACCATCGACCACAAAATAGACAGCGCCAATAGCCACCGGATTAGCGAAAAAGACCGTATTACCAAGAGCTTTGCCATTACGCAGGAATTAGGGGCGCTTCTGCTCGAAATGGGCTACGAAAGGTACAAAGGCACCAACTTGTACATAATAGCCCCGGAGGATGGCTTAAAACGCTCCAACGTGGCCGGAATCATCAGCCGCTCCTTCTCCCATTATTACGACCTGCTCAATACGGGCAAGCCCATCACATTCCGCAACCTCAGAAAGACCTTCATGACCAGCGCCTACAAAGAGTTTGGCTTGGCTTCAACGGCCTTAACCAACCATAAAAACCCATCGATGACCGACAAGCATTATTACGATAAAGAAGTGACTCGTGATGAGGCAAAAGAGAACTTTTCTGTGTTTAAAAAGAAGGCGAAAAAATGAAAAAACCTTACTCCAATACCTTACTCCAAGATCAAAATGGAGTCCGGCTAAAACTGAAAAAACCCCTGATAGCAAAGCTTTCAGGGGTTTTAAGTTCAGTGGATCCGGAGAGATTCGAACTCTCGTCCAAATAAGGAGTCAATAAGCTTTCTACACGTTTAGGAAAAACTTGGTTTTCGATCTGCAGCAGGTGTTCATCCTAACCAACTGCAAACTTAGTCACTTGTATTGCTTTTGCGCGTGACCTTACAAAAACAAACTGCACATTTATGATGCTTCACCCGGGGCGCGGAGCAGCTTAGCTCCCCGGAAAGCAAAGGTTACTTAATCCTTGATTAAGCAGCCATAGCGTAAGAATTCTCTTCGCCAAATAAAAGTTGTGAAAGTTCAGATTAAAGAGCTCGTCTTACAACGCTCTACGTGCTTACCTACCGAATGCGCTTACTGTCAAAACCGGTCGGACCCATAAAAGAAAGAACGCACAAAGGTAATACATTTTCGGCCCTTCGTCTTGTTTTTTCATATATTTAACCAATGCTAGGGGTTTTAAAACAGCTCGTTTTTTTTATGTTGATGCTGTTGTATTTTGGTACACACGCACAAAAAACCGGCAAATCAAAAAATCTGAAACTCAACTATACCTTACCCGAAGGCTGGAATGCCAGGGAGTTTGGGTCAACAGGCAGCAAATCCTGGGAAGAGGGTGGTACTGAGCCCGATAATACCTTGCTGTGCAAATGCTCGGGCATCCATTTTTCTAAACTCCATAAGGATGGCAAACTACATGTTGTGGTATACCCAAGTAGAGCTTCGGGTTTAGATTCTTCTAAACGAAATGCCGTTGGCCCATTGCAGTTTGTGGATGTGGAAAAATACGACAACATCCGTAACAATGGCGTTTCTTTTCGCCGAAAAAAATCCAATTTCAAAAACACCACTACCAACAAAATAGCTTATGAAGTGTACCGCTATTTTGCTAAAGTAGATGATCATTATTTTATCATTTACGCCTGGCAGGAAAACATGCAACATCTGACCTCAATCAACGAAAAGCTGTTGATTGAAATGGTTAACGCTATTGAACCGTACTGATGAGCTCCAGCACCTTTTGCATGTCCAGATCTTTTCGAGTTATCAAGTCCTTAAAGGTATAACTGGTTTGGTATTCAGGCAACAAACCATGTCCTGTGAAGTTGGGTTGAATATCGTGCCTCACTCTAAATGCCGGAATTCTTACTCGAATGCCTGAATTTGGCAAGGTGTAAAGTGGTGTAACACCGGCGTTACAGCCTTCAGCAGCCCCCCCACTTTCTTCTCCAATAAATACCGTGTTTTTTCTACCTTTTAAATAGGCGCCAACCAGGCAGGAGGCAGAAAAAGAACCACCGTTCATCAACACATAGAGTTTTCCATTATACTGGTGTTTTTTCGCGACTTTTAAAGTGTAGGTAAAATAATCGGTTTCTCTAACCCGGGTTTTTTTACCAATGAGAGTAAAAACAAACCGCGTGAATCGGAAAGCAATGTTGCCGCTGCTGTGTTTTTTTTCAGGGTAACGTTTTACTCTTGTGAATAAAGTTTGTGTGTAGGCGCTGTCAATAAAATAACTTAGCAATTTATAAGCGTTGGCTAAACTTCCTCCTCCGTTGTTCCTCAGGTCAAGCACCAGGTGCCGGGTGTTTTTCTTCTCCAATTTTTTGAACACTTTTCTGTACACCTTATTGTAACCTCTGTGTGAAAACTTGTCGAGTTTTAATACAAACACTTGCGCTGGCGAAGCTGTTTCACGGGTGCGAATACCGGCTTTTTTGTAAGACCTGAACAAGCTGTCTTCCGCCTTTTTTAAAGGAAGAGGAGGAAGGGTATTTACTTTAAATGCAGCGTATTGATGAAATTTAAGGCTGGCGCCTTCTTGGTATTCCATCTGTATGCTGTCGGGACGACCAAAAAGAGAAGGGTAAAGGTTATTAAATCCCAATTGTACAAAATGGTACTTTGATGTTTGATTGTACCCATCGGTGCTGATAAACCGCCGGCAATACCGCATCAACGAATCAGCAGGGATTGCGTTGAGCGATATTACTTCAACGCCTTTTGGCACTAGGCTGTCCTGTTTTTTATTAAGGTTGGCAACAACGTATAGTTTGTTTTCCACCGGCAAAAAAATGTAGGGCGAATAATTTAATTTGGCTTTACTTATGGCCTTATTGTAGGCCTTTGAACCCATCACTTCGGTGTGACCGCAATGCAGTTCTTCAATCAATAGTTTACAATTTACTCTGAACGCCTTCTCATTCATGCTGTCTTTAAGGTTTGCTACCGCCTTGCTAAAACAGGCCTTATAGTATGCCGAATCATGGTAAATGCCTACCGAGGGGTGCATGGCCAACACCACACGTTCAAGGAGTAGTAAGTCCTTTCGCAGCGCTTCTGCAGGGTATTTGCGCGTCAGTACATCCGGCTTTTTCTGCCCTAGCAACTGAGCAGTAAACAAGAGGACAACGAAAAGAGAGTAAAATCGTGATTGAAAGCCGCGCATTCCTTTTATATTTGTGAAAATACGAATTAAGATGGTATCCTTTAAAATAGGAGTGTTACGGGAAGAAAAATCGCCCCCTGATAAACGTGTTCCACTTACCCCAAGCAGTTGTGCAGAGCTGAAGCGGATGTACCCAAATGTTGACATTGTTGTGCAACCAAGTAATATCAGATGTTATTCGGACGAAGAGTACCATGCTTTTGGAATTACCTTGCAGGAGAACCTTAGTGATTGCGATATACTGATGGGCGTAAAAGAGGTGCCGGTTGATAACCTGATACCCGGAAAAAAATACCTTTTCTTTTCACATACCATTAAAAAACAGGCCCATAATCAAAAACTGATGAAGGCTCTGATCGCAAAAAAGATCCACATGATCGATTATGAAACCCTTACCGACAAAAAGGGGAATCGTATCATTGGGTTCGGACGATTTGCAGGCATTGTGGGGGCCTACAATGGCATTTTAGGATACGGTTTAAAATACGATTTGTTTCGTTTGAAACCGGCTCACCTATGCAGAGATAAGGCCGAGATGGAAGACGAACTCAGAAGGGTAAAATTGCCGAACATAAAAATTGCCCTTACCGGTGGCGGCAGGGTGGCAAACGGCGCCATTGAAACACTCAGCGCTTTAAGAATCAGGAAGGTGACCCCTGATGAATTTTTAATGGCCACCTACCGTGAACCGGTGTATTGTCAACTTAACCCGCGAGATTATGTTGAGCGCCCTGACGATCACAACTTCGACCTTAACGATTTTTTTGTACACCCTGAACATTTTGTTTCCAAGTTCCCGGTGTATACCAAAGTAACCGACTTGTTTATTTCGGCGCATTACTGGGATCCCCGCTCACCAAAAATGTTCAGTAAAAAGGACCTGCACGCACCGGGTTTCCGGATTTCGGTGATTGCCGACATTACCTGCGACATGAACGGGTCAGTACCCACTACCATCAGAGCCAGCTCAATCTCTCAGCCGTTTTACGGTTATAACGTACTCACAGATAAAGAAGACCTGCCCTTTACCAAGGATACTATTTGTATTATGGCAGTGGACAATCTGCCCTGTGAGTTGCCCCGAGACGCAAGCGACGATTTTGCCAAAGAACTTTCTGAACGGGTTCTGCCTTCTTTGTTCACCGGCGATAAAGACAGGATCATTAAGCGGGCCAGTATTTGTAAAGATGGCAAGCTGAGTCCTTATTTTGAATACCTCGGTGATTATGCGTATTAAGGAGCCTTACTTTTTTCGAATGGATTGAAAAAGCAGGTGTTCTAAAAAAGCTTTGAGTTTGGCGTTGGTTTTTTCCTTCCCAAAATCGGTAAGAGAGGGCAGGTAATTCATAAAATATTTCTGTGAATGAGCCATTTCAAGTACCGTACTGGCTAAAGAGTGCGGGAAGGGATAATTGGGGTTGTATTCTCTGATCATTTCTGAAAAATCAGCGCACAAATCTTTGTAAGGCTTAAAAAATTTTGCTTTGTTATCGCGGTTCACATGCCGGGTAAGATAGGCTTTGGAGCCTTCCTGCATAAGCAGGTCGTATGCAGCCTTTTCAGAAAGCTCGTCGCTTTTCCCTTCGTTTTTTGGTTCTTCAGAGAGCAAGTCAATCACCTTTTTGAGTTTAACTTCGGGATTACCAAGATTTTTGGTATGAAACAGAATTTTGTATTCGAGATGGGTCCAGTACCAATTGATAAGATAGGTTAACAACCGGTGTTTATTTTCAAAATACCTGTAAACGGAGGCTTCGGTAGTGCCGATACCGGCGGCCAGTTTTTTGAACGTGAATTGTTCGAAGCCCAGTTCAAGAATAAGATCCAGGCCATGTTTCACTATTTTTTTGCCCAATTCAGAAACATTGGGATCTTTTACATACAACTTTTGGTTGATGGTTATTTTAAAAGCCGGTTCCATGTGTTAAGAATCTGTAAAAGACAAAGGTATAAAATAATATAACTACAATCAAGTAAGGTAGTAATACTATCAATTTTGGAAATAGTACTATATTTGTACCCGATGATCAACGTGTTTATTTATGTGAATAAAGAAGAAGAGGCGCGTAAATTGGCGCTCACCTTGCTCGAGAAACAACTGGTTGCCCACATTTCCATTGATTTTAACAACCATGTGTATTCAGCATTCAATGGACAGTTAAAAGAAGAGGTCAATTGTTTGCTTACAGCCCAAACCAAGGCCCTCTTGTTCCAGGAAATTCTGGATGAAGTGAAAACCCGTTTGTCTGATCACGTGAAGATCTACTCAGCACCTATTACCCAGTGCAATGATCACTTTTCTGATCTCATTAGAAAACAAACCAGGGCAGTTTAACATGGATTTTCAGATCTTGATAGCCAACCTCAGCAATCCCACACTGTTGTTTTTTGTGTTGGGTATAGTGGCAATTCTGGTTAAAAGTGACCTCGAAATTCCTGCTTCATCCAGCAAGTTCATTTCTCTTTATTTGCTGTTCGCTATTGGTTTCAAAGGGGGGCAAGAATTGTCGCACAGCGAATTCAGCTCAGAAATCGCTTATTCCATCTTATTTGGTTTGATGGTGTCGGCACTCATTCCTCTGTATTGTTTTTTTGTGCTGCGCCGTATGATGACCGTTAGCAATGCCGGCGCAGTAGCGGCAACCTATGGCTCGGTGAGTGCCGTTACGTTTGTATCGGCGGTGGCATTTCTGGAAGCTCAACAAATTACCTTTGGTGGACACATGGTGGCTGTGATGGCCCTCATGGAATCTCCGGCTATTATTGTAGGGGTAATTCTCATCCGCTTGTACCGCGAAGATGGTGAGTCCAAGGGAAAAGTGGGAAACATCATTCAGCACTCCTTCACCAACGGCAGTGTTCTCCTCATTCTGGGTAGTTTGTTAATAGGCTTAATAGCCGACAGTAAACAGGCCGAAGGTATCAAACCATTTACCACCGATATTTTTAAAGGGTTTCTGGCTATCTTTTTATTGGAAATGGGCATGGTTACGGCCAGAGGTTTCTCTTCTTTCAGAAAGTACGGAATAGTACTTTCCTTTTTTGCAATTCTGGTTCCTGCCATCAATGGATGTGTGGTAGCTTACCTGAGCGCATGGGTGACACAGGATCCCGGAAACCGTTTTATCTTTTCCATACTTGCCGCCAGTGCGTCGTATATTGCTGTGCCGGCCGCCATGCGTTTAGCCGCGCCTAAAGCTAATCCCGGACTCTTTGTGCCCATGGCGCTCGGACTTACCTTTCCTTTCAATATCACCGTAGGGATGCCATTGTATTTTGCCATCATTCAGAACTTTTGAAAATTTATGGAAATGCACCTAAACCATACACCTCATCACCTGTTTATCAGTAGTCAGTTGTTGGCAATGAACACTCCGTGAATCTGACAAAGACCAAAGAAAACCTATCTTTGATTTGAAAAGAAATGAACACGATCAAATAGAAAAATGTCAAGTCTACAGAAAATATTTAAATGGTTGTATACCGAAAGACGCGCCTTTTCACAAATCTACCTTTTGTCGGGATTACAGGCGCTGATGTACCTTGGTATTACACTTGGCGTACAAAGCATCATTACTTATACCATGATAGGCAGTGTTTCGACTTCACTGGTGCTATTGTGTGTGTTAACCGTAATTTCTGTTGTATTTGTGGGCTTTTTTCAGCTCTGGCAAATGCGCATAAGTGAAACCGTTTACCAACGTATCTTTTCTCAACTCACCAGCAAAGTAAGCCATTACCTTTCTTCACTCAGTGAAAACGACCGAGCCCAGGTGGGGCCTAAAATTAACCATTACCTCGAAGTAGTGAGTTTACAAAAAGGCATCGGTAAAATACTTCTCGATCTTTCTTTCGCAGTTATCAGTATCATTTTTGGTTTGTTGATCCTACCGGCATACAGCATGTGGTTTCTGATATTTTCCATCATTTCTGCTGCCTCTTTTTTCTCTATCATCCGCCTGTATGGCGGCCGTAGTGTAGAATCGAGTTTAAAAACATCCAAACACAAATACCGTTTATTGAATTGGTTTCAACACAGCCCGCAAGAAGGAGCAGATCACATCAATGAAATGAGCAACAAAATGCTGGGCGATTACATCGTACAGCGAAGCAAACATTACGGTCATCTGGAAGCCCAATACAAAGGCATTCTTATTTTTAAAATGCTCTTTGTGAGTTTGGTGTTGTTTGCTGGAGTGTATCTGGTACAAATCGGACAACTGAACATCGGTCAGTTTGTGGCATCAGAGATCATCATTATTTTGGTTATCAATTCAGTTGAAAAATTGGTATTGAATTGGGATGTTTTTTTCGACATCACCACTGCAATTGCAAAAATTGAAGAACTCTTGCCGAACTATCTCAATGAGGAATTGGTAGAACTTGAGTCGTCAAAGCACGTGTATCAGCATCACTATTCAAAACAAATCAAAGTGCTATTGTTCTCTTTGCTTGGCATTGCGTTTCTTTCTTTGTTTGCGCCCTGGACCCAAACTGTAAATGCGTATGGAACGGTTACTACCATTAGTCCTGAAAGCCGACCCCAAACCATTACGTCGCGCATCAGCGGTCGGGTTGAAAAATGGTACGTAAAAGAAGGGGATCTGGTTAAAAAGAACGACACCATCGCGTTTTTGTCTGAGATAAAAGAAGAATACATCGACCCTCAATTGATAACACGTTGGCAGGAACAAGTAAAAAACAAGGAGTCGGCCATTCGCAGTTACGAGCAAAAGATCAGTGCGATCAACGATCAGGTTGACGCAATCAACGCATCACTGCGTTTAAAAACGGAGCAAACACGCAATAAGGTAACACAAGCCAGGGTGCGTTTACACAGCGATAGCATTGATATGGTAACCAATACTAATAACCTAAAGGTGGCCGAAGACCAATTCAAACGCTACGAAGAGTTGTTGAGTAAGGGCATTATTTCGAAAACCGATCTCGAAAACAGAAAAGTAAAATTGCAGGAATCCATTACCAAAAAAATTGCCGCCGAAAACAAATGGATCAACTCCAAAAACGATTTGATTAACGCCGAGATTGAGCTGAACAACCTGATGCAGGAGTTTAACGAAAAACTTATGAAGGCCGAGTCGGAGAAGTTTTCCTCCCTTTCTACCCTCTATGAAGCGCAGGCTACCTTAACCAAGATGCAGAACCAGCTAAGCAATTATTCACTGAGAGCACAGTTTTATTACGTATTGGCTCCACAGGATGGATACATCACCCGATCGTTTTCACAAGGGTTAGGTGAAATCATCAAAGAAGGAGAAGCCCTGTGCAGTATTGTACCGAAAACTAGTGAAAAAACCATCGAACTTTTTGTGGCTCCAGTCGATCTTCCTTTGATTAGTATAGGGCAACATGTGCAGATTGTATTCGACGGGTGGCCGGCGTTTGTTTTCAGCGGTTGGCCTGGGGTGAGTTTCGGAACCTATGATGCAGAAGTGTTGGCCATCGACCGAAGCATTTCAGCCAACGGAAAATTTAGAATACTCGCAAAAGCATCGGGTGAAAAATGGCCTGAAGCGGTGCAAATTGGCAGCGGGGTATCAGGTAACGCCTTGCTAAAAGATGTACCGGTGGTATACGAACTCTGGCGTAAGGCCAATGGATTCCCTCCTGAATATTACCAAACTACTGAAAAGGAATCGAAAAAATGAAAACAACACTGTGTGGCTTGTGTTTCTGTTTGGCAGGGGCAGTGGTTGGGCAAACGCCTGCAGTGCTGAGTTATTCTCAGTTCATCAACAATGTACGGACGTATCATCCTCTGATCAAATTAGCCGGCGCGGTAGGAGAGATTGGTGAAGAAAGTGTAAATGCAGCCAGAGGTAATTACGATCCCAATATCAGCGGTTCGTATTCAAACAAATATTTTCAAGGCAAGGAATATTACAGCGTGTTTGAATCGGAAATCAAACAAGCTTTGTTTACCAACCAGTCAATCAAAGCCGGTTTTGAATACGGTTCGGGCAATTACCTGAATCCTTCAGATTTTACACCGGGAAACGGGGTAGCTTACCTGGGCATTGAGGCATCTTTACTGCAAGGTTTGGTGATTGACAAAAGACGGGCCGATGTGTTGAAAGCCAAACACTACCGCAACATGAGCGAAAACGAAAAGCGGCACATCAGCAACACTGTTCTGTTTGAATCGGCCTGCGCTTATTCTGACTGGCTTTTGAAGAGGGGGGCGTTTAAGGTAAACAGGTATTTTACCGATTTGGCCATTGTTCGGCTCGAAGGGATCAAAGCTTTGTCACTGGCAGGTGAACGGCCATCAATCGACACAACAGAAACGGCCATGTTGTTGCAGCAACGTTTTCTCGATTTGCAAACGGCCATCATCGAATTTCAGAAACAAAGCGCTTTTATTGCCATCAATAATTGGCAGAACAATGAGGCGGCTTCTTTCGATGCTAACCTAAGCCCTTCTGATAGTCTTGAACAACTGATGGAATTGGTGTCGAAAAAGTTCATGGAAGATAATACCGCCGATGGCCGAAACAATCCCCTGGTGTTGCAATACCGTTCAAAACTCGATTTACTTGATGTTGAACGCAGGTACAGGGCCGAACTTATCAAACCCGTACTCAACTTCAATTACAATTTGCTTAGCATTCCGGTGAACACGGGCGATTTCCCATCTTTATCACCTAACAATTACAAGTGGGGTGCGCAACTGGCCTTTCCATTGTTTCTAAGAAATTCACGGGCTGAGCTAAGCATGGCAAAACTGAGGTTAAACTCCACCACCTTTGAATTTGAACTCAAACAAACCGAAATCAGAAACAAACTAAATTTTACCGCATCTTCAGTTAAGGTGCTTGCACTGCAACTGCAAACGGCTGAAAGAAACCTGGATTACTCCAAACGCATGCTGGAAGCCGAGAAATTAAAGTTTGAAAATGGGGAAAGTTCTATTTTTTTAATCAATGCCCGAGAGAACAAATGGTTAGAGGCTGAATTAAAACGCCTTGAAACCATGAACAAATACATCAAAGCCGTGCTGGATTATTTGTATCTCAAGGGTAACCTGGATTTCCTCTGAGCCTAGCTTATTCTGGACTTAACGCTTTGCCTGGATCCCAAAAATGGTGTTCAAATTGCTGAATCTTATCATTTTTCACCTCTATTCCCTCTTTTTTTAATAGCTCTTCCATTTGGTAAGGGGTTTCAAAGTGCATTTTGCCACTCAACATGCCGTTGCGATTTACGACCCGATGTGCCGGCACTTTTGGTTTAACCCGATGTGCGGCATTCATGGCATAGCCTACCACGCGCGAAGAACCTTTGCTGCCTAAACAAGCTGCAATAGCGCCATAAGTACTCACTTTCCCTTTAGGAATGAGTCGAACCACCTGGTAAACCGCTTCAAAAAAATCACTCGGCATCTAGCTCAAAAATAACCCGCCAATACCACAATTCAAATCATTTTCTAAAGCTTTTGTATCTTTGCGCCTCATTATGGAAAAACGTGTCAGAGTTCGGTTTGCCCCAAGTCCCACAGGTGGTTTGCACATGGGTGGAGTAAGAACGGCCTTGTTTAATTATTTATTTGCCAAACGCCACAAGGGTGATTTTATCCTGCGTATTGAAGATACCGATCAAACCCGCTTTGTTGAAGGCGCGGAGGAATATATTGTTAACGCTTTGAAATGGTGTGGTATTGCGCCGAATGAAGGTGTGGGGTTCGGAGATGGCCCACACGCCCCTTATCGCCAAAGCGAAAGAAAGAAACTGGGGATTTACCAAACCTACGCCGACAGATTGATCGCAAGTGGACACGCGTATTACGCATTTGATACTTCGGAAGAGTTAGACGAAATGCGCAAACGTTTGGAAGCGGCAAAAGTGGTGGCCCCCCAGTACAACGCGGTAACCCGGCAAAACATGCGCAATTCGCTTACCTTGCCTGAAGAAGAGGTGAAACGTTTGCTCGAAAGTGGAACCCCACACGTGATAAGGCTGAAAGTGCCCCGTAACGAAGAGATCCGTTTTCATGATATCATTCGTGGCTGGGTGGTGGTAAATTCGGCGCAGGTTGACGATAAAGTGCTGTTGAAAAGCGATGGTATGCCAACATACCACCTTGCTCACATTGTTGACGACATTGAAATGGCCATTTCACATGCGGTGCGTGGAGAAGAATGGTTACCAAGCGCACCGGCCCACATTTTAATTTACAAATACCTTGGTTTGGAAAACGAAATGCCCAAGCTGGCGCATTTGCCTCTGATTTTAAATCCCGACGGGCAAGGTAAAATTTCAAAACGCGAGGCCCGTTTTCCTGTTTTTCCATTAAGTTGGCAGGATCCTCGCGAAGCCACGCCCTATTTAGGCTACAGGGAGGCTGGTTATTATCCCGAAGCTTTTGTGAACATCCTGGCTTTATTGGGGTGGAATCCGGGCAACAACGAAGAAATATTTTCAGTTGATGAACTCGCTGCCTTATTCGATTTTGAACGCGTGCACAAAAGCGGAGCCAAGTTCGATCCTGAAAAGGCAAAATGGTTCAACCAGCAATACTTGCGTAAAAAATCGGATGAGGAATTGGCCAACGCGTTCGAACCAATACTTAAACAAAAAGGGTTCTCGGTTGAAAAGCCTTTCTTAATGGCCTTTTGCAAGCTGGTGAAAGAAAAGGTACAGTTTGTTCACGAATTTTGGGATCAGGGTAAATATGTTTTTATTGCGCCTGACACTTACGATGAAAAAGTACTGGCAAAAAAATGGAAGGAGAATAGTAAAGAGGTATTTACCGCATTAAATAAAGCCTTTTCAGTTCTTGAAAAATGGGATGTGCTGGCCATTACCGCGTGTTTTCATGCAGTAGAAGCCGAGAAAGGTAAAATCGACATGCAGGTGTTGAGGGTGCTGACCACGGGGGTGGCTGGCGGACCACAGTTGTTTGACATGCTCGAACTCATGGGTCAGGCTGCAGTGCTGGAAAGACTACACAAAGCTTTGTCGAAGCTGCAATAAGCATTAGAAACAAAGTTGTGTGAGCTCAGTTAACAGCCACTCGACCTTTATTGCCGGTGGTTAGATGTCGATGGCTTGCACGACATACTGTCCAAGTTTCTGATTATTCAATTGTGGATTTCAGATGAGGCCGGCCTTACCAAGGGTCACCACCAGCACACATAGAATAAGCAGGGTTAGCAAGGTATTGGTGATTTTGCTTTGCCGAATGCCATATAAAAAGTCGCCTACGAAAAAACAAACAGGAACGGCAGAAAGCAAAAGCACGGAGGAAGTGTTGGCGCCACCTGAGAAAAAACCAAACACACAAAAAAAGAGGTACCAAAAAAAAACTGTTTTCGAACGTTGTTTTTTTACCGTATTGCCTGAACCATACAGGAGTACATTGGCAATGGAAAACACCAGCAGCACAAAAAGTAAAAACAAAAGCGGAAAAAAGTATTCACTGAATACCGGAACCTTCATGTATACGGTAAACTGTTCAATGGCATCGAACAAAAACCACCGGTTAAATCCCAACAAATACGCAAAACTCTCATATAAAAAAACAGGCGTGAGGAAGCCAAGTAAAGCGATGGCCCATTCGCGCCAGTAAAATGGCCGAAGCACAATGAGAATAGTAAAAAACAAAGGAAAACTTACAATGCTGGAAATGGTGAAAAAAGCTGAGCAGCTGAGCCAGAATGCGGCTTCAAAAATAGGTTTAAGGGCTTTTTCCTTTCGGTAGATATCGAGTAACATGTACAGAGAAAGCAGTACAAATACATTGGTAAAAATTTGCGGGGTAATTTGTACTGGGTTAACCGCTGCAACACAAATTAATAAGTAAATAAACACCGGAAAATAATTCTGCTTATCGCTGATTTCCTGATTCGAAGTGATCATGCTCATAATTAACACACCCAAACCAATACAAAAAAAATTGAGAGAATTGATCAGGAACTTGTTGTTGAGGTGGCTTGTAAAGTAATTGTAAAAGAGATCGGGATAAGCGCTGTTTTCAAGGGGAACCATTGAAAAATAATTCAGGGCAGCACTCAGTAAAAACAAGACGATCAGCATGGCTAAACTACCCCTGAACCCCTTATTTAATAGCCCTGCGAACACAATTTTGCCGAATCCGGATTTTTTTTACATTTGTACGCGTAAACTTACAAATTTAAAACACATGAAACTCCTGATGATTACCTGGACCGATATTTTTGAAGGCATTGGCAATTTTTGTTTGTGGATGTTCAAAGGCATGAAAATGCTTGGACACGGCCCGAATGTGATTATTTGGATCCTGATCATTTTTGCGATTGTGTATTGGACTTTCCGTTTAAATCGCTACAAAAAAGAAGCTCAGCGCAACGGCACCATCGAATAAAACCAATAACATTAAAGTTGGCAGAGTATTTCTGCCGCCTTTTCAAGTGTTTCGTCTTTTTTAGCGAAACAAAACCTGAGCAAATGATGCTCGGGTTTTTCTTTGTAAAAAACTGAAAGCGGGATGGAAGCAAGTTTGTGTTCTTTTGTGAGCCGTATGGCAAAATCCTTGTCGTACTCCTGCGTAATGGCAGAATAGTCCATTACCTGAAAGTAAGTGCCAGCACAATGCAGTGGTTTTAGCCGTGAACTTGAAGTAAGTTGCAGAAAGAGGTCACGTTTGGTTTGGTAAAACTGTTTAAGTTCGAGGTAGTTTTTTGGGTCTTTTAAAAATTCAGCTAAGCACAGTTGCAAAGGATGGTTCACCGCGAACACCAAAAATTGGTGTACTTTTCTGAACTCGCTCATCAGTTGGTGTGGTGCTGCCACATAGCCAATTTTCCAACCCGTGGTATGCACGGTTTTGCCAAAGGAGGAAACAAGTATACTTCTTGATTTGAGCCCTTCCAGTGAAGCAACACTATGGTGACTTTTCGCATCAAACACCATGTGTTCATATACTTCATCGCTGATCACCAGGATATTGGTATCCTGAACCAGTTGCGCCAGTTGTTTCAGATCGTTTTGGCTCAATACACTACCGCTGGGATTATGGGGTGAATTGATGATGATGGCTTTGGTTTTTGCATTAAGTTTTTCACGAACATCGTCCCAGTCGATAGCAAAATGGGGGTAGGTTAAGGTGGAGTAAACAACTTTACCGCCTTGTAATTCAATAGCCGGAGCGTAACAGTCGTAGGCTGGTTCAAAAATCACAACTTCATCACCTGGTCTGATAAAGGCGCTAAGAGCGGTAAAAATCGCCTGTGTGGCACCAGCAGTAATGGTAATTTCTGTATCCGGATGGTATTTGGTGCTGTAACAGGTGTGAATAATTTCGCTTACACGCTCCCTGAGCTCAATGCTGCCGGGCATTGGTGCATATTGGTTGAAACCTGAGCGAAGGAAGTTATTAGCCAGTTCAATTAGCTTGGGCGAACAGTCGAAGTCAGGAAAACCCTGTGAAAGGTTGATTGCCCTGTTTTCTTTGGCTAGAGCGCTCATCACACTAAAAATGGTAGTGCCTACCCCGGGTAATTTGGAAACGAATTGCATTTTTTTATTGGGTTTGAACGCAAATTGCGTAAAAAAACCCTTATTTTTGCATCCTTGTTCTAAGAAAACTCTTATCAATCCATTTGACTTAGAACATCTAAGCGTGAAAAAAGGTCCTGTGGCCGAGTGGCTAGGCTCAGCTCTGCAAAAGCTGCTACAGCGGTTCGAATCCGCTCGGGACCTCGATAAATGCAAAATGCGCCACCCTCTTGGGTGGCGTTTTTGTTTTCTTCAAGCGCGTAACAAGCTCTGCTTGTTTAAGCGAGAAGAAGAAAACAAAAATAGCCCGCTATGGCTGGCTGCATTTTGCATTGTGACTCAGGGCATGCCCAATGCGGATCATGCAATAATCCGCTTTAGACTAACAAGCTTGTTTAAGCGAGAAGAAGAAAACAAAAATAGCCCGCTATGGCGGGCTGCATTTTGCATTGTGACTCAGGGCATGCCCGGTGCGGATCAATGGAGTTAATCCAAAAGCAATCTCGATTGAAGGAGCGTGAAGTGAAAAACAAGAATACAAGCGCAGCTCGTATTTCTTCATTGTGACTCAAGGCATGCCCAATGCGCCCGCCTGTCGGGCAGTGATCAAGATCAAAGGATGTAATCCTCAACAATAGTGAATCGAACGTACCTTGAGTGAGTAGGCTTACAAAGACAATTCATAATTTACTCGACGAACTTAGGTTTCGAATCACCAAATCGAAAAGTAAAAATTTCTATATTTAGTTATGCCTAAGAGAACGGAAGTGCCAGAGATTTATTTGCGCAACTTAACTGCGTTGCGAGGTCTTGCCGCTTTGATGGTAGTGGTGTTTCACTTTGATAGCATGGTCATGCACTTGACTTTTTCCGATAACAGTTGTTTTGTAAGAAATGCTTATCTGATGGTCGACTTGTTTTTTATATTGAGTGGCTTTATTCTTTTTCATGTTTATAGTATTTTATTTACAAAACAACTGAAACCAAAAGCCTACCTAAACTTTCTTAGAGCTCGTATCGCAAGGATTTACCCACTTCACGTTTTTACACTTCTACTCTTTATTGTACTTATTTATGGGTCCATCAATCCATATATGTCAGGCACACTTACCGACCTTATCCATGATCCCATTGCCATCCCAACACACCTGTTGTTGCTTCAATCTTTCGGGTTTCATAAAATATTCACCTGGAACCTTCCATCTTGGAGTATCAGCGCTGAGTGGTTCTCATATTTGTTGTTTCCTTTTTTGTCCTTGATTGTTGCTAAAAATCGGTGGCGCAGCCTACTGGTGCTAACTTTTCTTGCAATCCTAATGTACTTGGCAATTGTATATTATCTACCCCGTTCAAAAGATGTATGGAGTTTGCCAAATGCAAAAGACATCAACGTGACCTACGACTGGGGCTTTTTGAGAGGACTTGCTGGTTTTATTGCCGGTTTGCTTACTTACCAAATGTATAACTCTAAAAATCTCACTCAATTGGCATCAAGGGATAGTGTAGGGTTATCTTGTTTGATTGCTTTATTCATCCTTTTGAATGGGGAGTACAATGATTTAATATATATACCTATGTTTATGATTCTTGTGCTGTGTGTGGCATCAAACCAAAAAGGCATACATCTGGTTTGCAGGCTCAAATTCTTACAACTACTGGGCGATATTTCTTACTCAATATACATGGTTCATTATTTATTGATATTATGCTTTGCTCTACCAGTAATTGATTTAATGGGTTACGACTACACTGGACCCGGAAGTCTTAATCCTCCGCTTTACGAAGGACTTGGATTCTGTTTCCTGTTTCTGTGGATAGTAATAGCTGTTTCGTTGGTTAGCTATTATTTTATTGAGAAACCTTGGAGACGCCGGATAAATAAAAAAACACAAACCAATTGAACCAGTCCCTCTGAGTGAAGTGGGTATTGTTTTTCCAAGTATCTTTACCCTGTATGCTAAAACAATTTATTCTGCAACACCCTTACCGCCTCTTTTTTGGTTTAAGCACTTTGGTGTACATCATCGGCATTTTTTATGTGCCTCTGATGGACGTTGATGCCACACAATACGCTTCTATTAGCCTCGAAATGTTGAATTCGGAGGATTACCTTCATGTGATTCACCACGAAAAAGATTACCTCGATAAACCACCTCTCATCTTTTGGATGGGGGTGCTGTTCTACAAACTCTTCGGTGTACATGTATGGTCTTACCGTTTACCTTCTTTTTTGTTTACCATTTTAGGCGTTTATTCTACCTACGCTCTCGGCAAAATGTTTTATGGCAGAAAAACCGGTTTAAACGCTGCTTTGATTATTTATACCACTCAGGCCTTTTTTCTGATGAACCATGATGTGAGAACCGATACCATACTCACGGCCTGTATCATTTTTTCGACCTGGCAACTGGCGGAGTTTTTACAAAGTGGCAAATTCATATATGTTATTGGTGGATTCACCGGTATTGCTTTGGGTATGCTGGAAAAAGGCCCACTGGGTTTGGTGGTACCCATAATGGCCATTGGTACACACATTTTAGTAAGAAGAGATTGGAAATCCATTTTTAAATGGCAATGGCTGGCCGGCCTTTTGTTAACCGCCGTGTTGCTTATCCCCATGTGCATAGGCCTCTATGAACAATTTGATTTACATCCCGAAAAAGTAGTAAATGGTAGACAAGGGGTGTCGGGTTTGCGTTTCTTTTTTTGGGAACAAAGTTTCGGACGGATTACGGGTGAAAATGTGTGGAAGGACGATTCTACCGTTTTGTTCTTCACACATACTTTTATTTGGAGTTTTATTCCCTGGTTTCTTCTGGCAATTATGGCTTTTTTCTCGCGATTGGGACAATTGATACGTTCAGGGCTGAAATCAAAGGACACGGAATTTCTTACATTGGGTGGATTTCTTTTGCCATTTATCGCACTCTCTCTTTCGCATTACAAACTCCCGCATTATGTATTTGTGTTATACCCCTTCGCGGCTATTTTTACGGCCTCCTGGCTGGCTGAACTTGAGTTAAAAACGCCAAGCTTTGTAAAATGGACCCGGGTACAATTCCTGCTTTGTTTGGTGATGGCTTTATTAATTGTGATCGTCAATGTGTGGTTTTTTCCATTGTATGCCAACCTATGGGTTCTTACAATGGCCTTGTTTTTATTGGTTTTTCTGGTCTACGTATACCGGCATCACCAAACCATTCCTCAAATGAAGTTGTACGCCATTTCCGTATTAACGGCGGTGTTTATTAATTTTTTGCTTAACGCCAGTTTTTACCCCCAATTGCTCAATTACCAGGGGGGTACCGTGGCTTCGCGTTACGTGAAAAATAAAAATATACATGCCGAAAATTGTTATTCTCTGAACGAAACCAGTTTTGCATTGGATGTGAATACCGGTATCAATTGGCGGGATGGCACACCCGAACGTATCGAAAAGGCCTTAAAAGAACAAGATGAGGTATGGCTTTTTACCAACCATGATGGCTTTGAATTTGCCAGGGAGAAGTACAACATTGGCGATTTCAAACGCATCGAGCATTTTCATGTTACCGCAATGACCCTGCCGTTTTTAAACCCCGCCACTCGAAAAGAAGTACTTGAGGAACGTTACATTTTACAACTCAAAGGACAGGCGCAAAAGAGGAAATGATAGTTGTTAGTTTTTGTAGAGAAATTTTGAAAATCGGAGGAAAATCAAAATCAGGGGCTTGACCGTTGCCTGTTTATTTAATATACTTGCTCAAACAAAAGTGGAGTCCAGAAACCACAATAAAACGGGGTGAGACCGAAAAACCAGAAGAGTAGGAAGTTTAAAAAACACGCAAAATGAAAAAAATAAAAAATTTCATCCTGATGGGCACAGTTGCCGTTTTCTTTTCAAGTTGTCTGGCATTTTCAAACCGCGCACCTTTAAGTGGATTTCTTTACACCAGCACTAAATCACCGGGTGCAGTAACAAGCAATGCCGGAGCTTCTAAAGTTGGAACCGCCGAAGCTATGTCAATTCTTGGCTTGGTAGCAACTGGCGACGCGAGCATTGATGCAGCGGCGAAGGCAGCCGGAATCACCAAAATTCATCACGTTGATGAAGAATGCACTTCCATTCTTGGTATCATTGCGAAGTATAAAATTCATGTGTATGGTGAGTAATCACCTAAGAGAGGCGGACCAACATCCGCCTCTTTTTTTTATGGGTGCTCTTCTGCTGGTGGGTTTACTGCTCTTTAAGCCGGGGGTTGGTTATGGGCAAAAAATAAAAAAGTACTATGTTTCATCCATTCAGCCAAAAGGAACCCTTTACTTTATCAGACCTCAGAAGGGATATAAAAACACAAGTTACCGCAGTTCTTTTATTTATGATATCACCTGTTTCAGCAGGGCCGATTCGGTTACACTGAACTTCTCTTTGTTTGACAAAAACAGCAGAACAATAGATAGTCTTTGCCTGATTGGCACATCAAAAAAAACCTGCGTGCCCGTCACAAAAATTTTTGTCGAAACAAAAAAAAGCGCCTGGCACTACCGTTTCACTTCCAGAATTTCTATCGAGGATGTAGAGCACTTTTTTAACGGAGGCATGGGAAACTTTGCGTTAATTGAAAAAAACAAAAATATTCCCTTGGTAACAAACAAAAAACGGTGGAAAAAATACGCAACCATTAACACAAAAATATTTCAACTGATTCGATACAACCGATAACCTGCACCACATTTGCAATGGCATGGGAGGGTATAGCAACCGGCAAATTTTGGTTGACAACCCGGTTGGCAATTCAAAATTTCGTAATTTGAGCTGGTTTTAAAATTTTACATCGTTTGTTCAAACGTAATGGCATTTTTGTTTTTGTTCTGAGTTTACTCCCTTTGCTGGGGTATCCGCAAACCTGGACATTAAAGTTAATGAGCAGTGTGGAGAAAGATGGCAAAGGATTAAGCGGTGCAACCATTCAGCTGTTTCAGGGATCTAAATTGGTCAGCCAATCCCTTAGTGGGGGGGATGGAGATTTTACCCTCGAAATACCTCCCAATGGCGATTTTATGCTGGTGGTATCTTATGGGGATTGCAATACCAAAAAATTTCAAGTCTCCACAATTGGTGTACCTCCTGAAATTGGCGACGATCGTTTTCGGCCAAGTTTTGAAATTGGAGGCGTAACTATGGCAAAACCATTGTACAGCATAGATTATTCGGCATTAAGTTCCCCACTGGTAAAGATTGCTTATATGCCCGACAGCAAAAAATTTGATCACGATGAAAATCACACCACACAAATGCTGGCCGCACTTGGAAAAATAAAGGAAGCAGAAAAGGCCCTGATTCAGAAACAGCAGGAAACCTGCAAATCAGGGGATGAGGCTTTAAAAAAGAAAGACTGTGATTTGGCTAAACAATTTTACGACAAAGCTATCGCGCTAATTCCTCAAACCCCTTACGAAACTTATCCCAAAGAACAATTACTGAAAGTGAAAGATTGTTTGGGTAAAAAGGAAGCAGAGGCTAAGAAACAAAATGAAGAAGCAGCGGCCAAGGCAGCAGCAGAAAAAGCCGCGCAAGAAAAGGCTGAAGCCGATCGATTGGCCAAACAAAAAGCCGAAGCAGATAAATTAGCTTCAGAGAAAGCTGCGAAGGAAAAAGCAGAAAAAGATAAGGAAGCACTGGCACTCGCGGCTGCAGCCAAAGCTGAAGCCGATCGTTTGGCTAAGGAGAAAGCAAGCGCAGAAAAATTAGCGGCTGAGCAAAGTGCCAAAGAAAAGGCGGACAAAGAAAAAGCAGAAAAAGAACAGCAAGCTGCTGCTAAAAAGGAAAGTGATCGACTGGCGAAAGAAAAGGCCGCCTCCGAAAAACTTCAAGCAGAAAAGGCAGTCACTGAGCAAGCGGCTGCTGAAAAAGCCGAACAAACGAAACAAACGCTTGCCACAACGAATGCCGAGGCGGAAAAAACAGCCAAGGAAAAGGCAGAGAGAGAAAAGGCCGCGAAGGAAAAAGCTGAAAAGGAGCGTCAGGCTGCAACAGAAAAACAAAAAAAGTTGGATGAGGAAAAAGCCAGGGCAGAAGAAAAAGCAACCCTAGCTAAAAATGAAGAAGAGAAAAAAGTGTCAGATACAAAGAAGGAAAATACAGCATCTTCATCAGAACAAAAGCTCAGTCCACAACCCGAATCAACAACAAAACCGAAAGAGCAGGCCGTAATTAAACCAAAAGGAGGCACAACGGAAGAACCAAAAAAGAAAAAAAAGAAAAAATCCTCAGGTTCGAAATACACCATCAAACCAAAGCTATAATTTATCTGCAATTTACACGCAGAAAAAATACAAGCTCTGTAATAGTGCAAACACTGTTAATGCATGCTATCCTTGCGATGCGTACTTTTTACTTAAGTGTCGCACCATTTTAGTGTAAATGTTCTGGGCATCGGCGTTTTCAAGTAACACAATTTTAGCGCAGGCTTTTTGTATGCAAGCATAAATGTAACGGTAAGTAGCGGCTTTGTTGCTGTCTTGTTCAATCGCCCGAACAAGCCCGGGTCCGATTCGGTAATAGTTCTCAACCAATAATTTTCCTTCACTGGTAGCGCTCATGTATCCATCTCTGAAAGCCCTTAGTGTTTTCAATTCATCGCATTGATCGGGTAATTGTTTGTGTTGAATACAGGCTGTGCTTAAAAAACACTCAAGATCCACGTTGTTTTTTCCCCGCTTTGATTGGCTGGCCTTTTTTTTAGTTGCCGGTTGTTTGAGCGGTTTTTTGGCCGTTTTGGCTTTTGTGCTGGTTTTAGCCGCCGCTTTTTTTTTCACTGGTTGTTTTTTTGCCATGGTTTGAGTTTTAAATTACAAGTATGAAAAACGGATCAGAACACCAGGTTGGATGTATTCAAAGTGGTCAAAATATCATAAGGGCAAATTTTCCTTTCAACCGAC
>JBPOHJ010000023.1:0-54201 GCA_052035725.1 Bacteroidota bacterium
ATTGGCACTGCATAAATTGAATGCACTTGGTATTGATGAGCAAGCCATTTTATTTACTGATAGCACTGAAGTTTGTCAACACACAACACAACGCGACACCAGTGCTGAAAGTGGATATCCCAGCATAGCGCATTACATCAAAAAAATGCTCTTGGTTAGCGATAACGATGCGTTTAACCGCTGTTTTGAATTTTTAGGAACCGATTACATTCATCAGCAATTGGCGGCCTGGGGTTACCCCGAAGTGAGGATCATCAACCGTTATGAACTGCCTTGTTATAAAGGAAAAAGTAACTACACCAACCCCGTTCGTTTGCTCGATCAGAAGTTGAATGTGCTTTATAGTCAGGGGCCTCAACTAATTCAAGAGAAATGGTTAATCCCCGTTCAAAGCATAAAGATCGGTAAGTCGTACATTGACCAAAATAATCGCCTCATTAGTCAACCAAAAGATTTTTCTTACATGAATTATATGAGGTTGGAAGACGTGCACCGTTTCCTGTTGGAATTGCTTTACACACGTGCCGATCACTTTGGTTTGTCAGATAAACAATACAATTTTTTACTCCGCTACATGAGCCTTGCGCCCGCAATGGCCGGCATTCCGCGCTACGATGCAAAAATGTACCCCGCAAACTATAAAAAGTATTTGTGCTATGGAGATAAGGCTGAATTGGTAAATGATAGTACTTTTGTAAGTACAAACATTGTTGGGCTTTCGTATGGGTTTATTTCCGATTGTGCGCGATTCAAAGATTCAGATACTGGCATAGAATTTGTACTCAGTGCCTCACTCTATGTGAACGAAAATGAAATAATAAACGATGGGAAATACGAATACAAACAACTCGGCCTGCCTTTTTTAGCTGAATTAGGACGAGCGATAATTGCACACGAGAAAAAAACAAAGGAATTAAGATAAAGTAAGAACATGTATACCATTGACACACATACCCACATCATACCAAAACACCTGCCCGATTTTTCAACGAAATTCGGGTATGGGGAATTTATCACCCTCAACCATCACCAGCCCGGAAGGGCCTGGATGATGCAAGGTAAAAAACAGTTCAGGGAGATTGTAGAAAATTGCTGGGATCCGGAAGTAAGGATCAGGGAAATGCAAGAACATGGTGTTGATATGCAAGTAATTTGTACCATACCGGTAATGTTCAGTTATTGGGCAAAAGCCTCTGATGGTTTGGTGGTAAGCCAGTTTTTGAATGATGACATTGCAAAAACCTGTGAGGCCCATCCTGATAAATTTGTTGGGCTGGCCACTGTACCCATGCAGGATACCAAACTTGCTATTGCAGAACTGGAGCGTAGCATGAAGATAGGGTTCAAAGGGGTGCAAATAGGAAGCAATGTCAACAACTTAAATTTAAACGAGGAAAGGTTCGATGATTTTTTTGCGGCCTGTGATAGTTTAGGTGCGGCCATTCTTATTCATCCCTGGCAAATGATGGGACAGGAACACATGAGCAAATACTGGTTGCCCTGGTTGGTGGGTATGCCGGCAGAAATCAGCAGGGCTGCCTGCAGCATGATTTTTGGCGGTGTGTTTGACAGGCATAAAAAATTGAAAGTGTGTTTTGCCCACGGCAGTGGTTCGTTTTTGCCAACCATCAGCCGCATTCAGCACGGTTGGGAATGCCGTCCGGATTTGGTAGCGATAGATAATCCTAATCCGCCTAAATCTTACCTCGGTAAATTTTGGGTAGATAGCCACGTTTGCGATCATAAAATGTTGCAGTATGTGATTGATTTGATTGGTGCAGATAAAGTGATGCAGGGCAGCGATTATCCTTTTCCGCTTGGGGAAGCGATACCGGGAGAATTAGTAAAATCAGCACCTTTGAGCGATTCGGACAAGAAAAAAATTCTGGGAAGTTCGGCTAAAACCTGGTTAGGTTTGAAGTAATTAGCTTGAGTAAAAGAAGTGGAACCGGTAGTGCTGAATTTAGGAATTCTGCTTTAGGTAAGCCTGCATGGGGTTTACAGGTTTTTTGGTCACCAGGGCAAAATTCCCGTCTATTTTAAAATTCCAGGTTGTATCAAAAATTCGGGGCAGGAAACGCTTATAGAGCGACATTCTGGCGTTTTCGGCGTTTTCAGTTTCACCCTCTCTTCCTACGGCAGTAAATTCGTAAACATTCACCTTTGGGTGTTCGCTCATGTAATTTTTTACAATCTCTACTATGGTATTCATTACCTGATACACTTCGCCCCGGTTGGTAGCCACGTATTCTTCACCTTCAAATTCATCGTTAATTACGCCAAACACAATGTTGGCATGCAGAATGTTGTCCTGAAGACGTCCGAAACGCACTTCGTAGCGTAAGCCGCTTAAGGTATTGAAATAATACACGCCTGCACTTGGAATTCCGGGAAACTCAATAGGGAGAATATTTTTGTATGACGAATCCAAAATTGCTGCGATTGTTATTTTTTTCTGAATCGTTGGGCAACAACAAGTTCTTTCGATTCGCCGCTGTAATCATAAAAACCAACGCCACTTTTTACACCCAGGTGACCCGCTGTTACCATATTAACCAGTAATGTGCAGGGGGCATATTTGGGATTGCCAAATCCGTCGTGCAACACACGCAGGATGTTCAAACACACATCCAAACCAATAAAGTCAGCTAATTGCAAAGGGCCCATTGGATGAGCCATTCCGAGTTTCATCACGGTATCGATCTCCGAAACGCCTGCCACGCCTTCCTGCAAGGTAAGAATGGCTTCATTAATCATTGGCAAAAGTATTTTATTGGCTACAAAGCCCGGGTAATCATTCACTTCAACCGGAATTTTGCCAAGCTTTTTTGCAACCTGCATAACCGTGTCGCACACCGCATCACTGGTATTGTAACCTCTGATTACTTCAACCAGTTTCATCACCGGCACAGGATTCATAAAATGCATGCCAATCACTTGCTGAGGGCGTTTGGTAGCTGCTGCTATTTGCGTGATGGATATGGAGGATGTGTTGCTGGCCAGCAGGGCTGCGGGCGGACAAAGCTCATCCAATTGTTTAAAAAGTTTGAGTTTGATGTCGAGGTTTTCACTGGCTGCCTCAACCACCAGATCAGCCTTGCCAACGGCTTTACTTAGATCTGTGAAAGGGGTGATTCGCCCTAAAGTACTGTGCTTATCGGCTTCAGTTAAACTGCCTTTTTGAATCTGACGATCAAGGTTTTTGGAAATGGTGGCCAGAGCTTTTTGAAGCGCGGTTTCATTAATATCGACCAAATTAACGCTGTATCCGCATTGTGCAAACGTGTGAGCTATGCCATTACCCATTGTGCCGCTGCCTATTACTGTGATGTTTTTCATGTACGGGTCTTAACGGATAAAGCTAAAGGAGAAAAACGGTTTTCCCAAAGAAAATTTTTAACATTTAAATGGGTCAAAAAAAAACCTCAGACCAGTGTCTGAGGTTCGTTAAGATCAGTTTGGATCAGTTGGAAATGCTGATTTTTTTCTCCAACTCTTCGATGTAGGCTTTAAAACGTTTATCGGTATCCATGAGGTTGTTTACCGTACGGCAGGCGTGCAACACAGTGGCGTGGTCTTTTCCGCCGCAGTGCATGCCAATGGTGGCCAGAGATGATTTGGTCATGCTCTTTGCAAAATACATGGCTATCTGACGGGCCTGAACCACTTCACGTTTACGGGTTTTGGATTTCATGGTGTCAATGGCAAGGTCGAAATAATCGCACACCACTTTTTGTATGTAATCGATAGACACCTCACGGGCTGTGCTTTTCACAAACTTGTCGATCATGGTTTTGGCCAGCTCGAGGGTGATGGTTTTTTTGTTCAGGCTGGATTGAGCCAAGAGCGAAATAAGGGCACCTTCCAGTTCTCTCACATTGGAAGTAATACTATAAGCCAGGTATTCGTTTACTTCTTTTGGTAACTGTATCCCTTCATTGTATACTTTTTTGTCGAGTATGGCAATGCGGGTTTCCAATCCTGGGGATTGCAAATCGGCGCTCAAACCCCATTTGAAACGGGAGAGCAAACGCTGTTCGATGCCCTGAATGTCTACAGGCGCACGATCGGCCGTTAGAATAATTTGTTTGCCTAATTGGTGCAGGTGATTAAAGATGTGGAAAAACACATCCTGGGTTTTTTCCTTGCCGGCAAAATATTGCACGTCGTCAATGATCAACACGTCGATCATTTGATAGAAATGCACAAAATCGTTTTGGTTATTGTTTTTAATTGACTCAATGAACTGGGTAATGAACTTTTCCGATTGCACATAGAGTACTGTTTTATTCGGATAGTTCTTTTTTACCTCAATACCGATGGCCTGTGCCAGGTGGGTTTTTCCCAAACCTACACCTCCGTAGATTAACAAAGGGTTAAAAGCATTTCCACCGGGTTTTTGCGATACCGCATATCCGGCACTGCGAGCCAAACGGTTGCAATCGCCTTCAACAAAGTTATCGAAGCTGTAATTGGGATTTAACTGTGATTCCACCTGAACCTTTTTAAGACCCGGAATAACAAAGGGGTTCTTAATGGTGTTGGCGCTCATGTCTATCGGCATGGAAACCGAAGGGTTCTTGAGGTTGGTGTTAATGTTCGGTAACTTAAATGTAATAGGGGTTTCGGTTTTACCAGAGGCATTATCCATAATAATATTGTATTCCAAACGGCCTTCCGGTCCTAATTCCTTTTTGATCACCTTTTTAATAAGTGAGATGTAATGTTCTTCAATCCATTCGTAAAAAAACTGAGAGGGCACTTGAATGGTTAAAATGTTATTGCTGATTTTAATTGGTTTAATCGGCTCAAACCAGGTTTTAAAATTTTGCGGACTCACATTGTCCTTTATAATCTCTAGACATCCATTCCAAACTTGTTCGGCAGTTTTTTCTTTCATCATTGTGTTGTTATGAAAATATGTTGAGGTAATTATTAACGTGAACGTGTTTGTAAATATACTGTGATAATTCGTGTTTGCAAGTGAGAGGAGCTAAAAAAAAAATTAAAAATATTTTTTAGTGCCGCTTGTATTTTCAGATTATTTTTTTATCCCGCAAATTCTTTCACTTTGGCGTTTGGTGGTCAAAACTATTTTGTTATACAATTTCTGTCAATTCGCCAATGCGGCACTTCGATCTCTAATTACGCTCTCATGTGTTTCTACGGCCTATTTTCATTGAGGTTGCTACTTTAACAAGCTTTAATTGCGAACGGCAACTTCTTTCAACAATCGCGAAAGTGCCAATTCGCCTCACAAAAGGAGAAATTCCATCACCGGTGCCATCTGACACGCAATTACCAGCAGGCCTGATTTGCGCGCCTGAATTGAAGCATATTTTTTTAAATAAAACGACAGAGGAAAAAAGAATTGTTTTTAGCTTTAGAACATGATTCAGTCGAATACAAAAATCAGGGTGCGTTATGGCGAAACCGACCAAATGGGTTACGCCTATTATGGGGTATACGCCCAATATTACGAGGTAGGCAGAGTAGAAACCATGCGTATGTTGGGCTTTAGTTATAAGGATGTTGAAGAGAGGGGCATTTTAATGCCGGTGGTGGAATTTAGCATTCAATACAAAAAGCCGGCGTATTATGATGATGAAATAACTATCGAAACCACGCTGAATAAAATTCCGGATGGGCTCAGAATTCCCTTTGAATACCGCTGTTTTAACGCGCAAGGTGAATTGCTCAATACAGGTAAAGTGACCTTGGTTTGTAAGGACAAAACCACCGGAAAACTCTGCCCTTTGCCTGATTGGTTCAGAGATGCTTTTAAGCCGTTTTTCAAGTCCTAAACTCGCGAATTATCAGTACATTCGCAGTCGTTTCAAAACACATGATTTCAACACGCAAAATCCCCATGGTCGACCTGCGCGGCCAGTACGAAAAGATTAAAACCGAGGTAGACCAAAACATACAGGAAGTGCTTAACACCACCGCCTTTATCAATGGCCCCGCAGTTAAGGAGTTTCAGGCACAGCTCGAAATTTACCTCAAAGTAAAACATGTCATTCCCTGCGCCAATGGCACCGATGCCCTGCAAATAGCCATGATGGCTTTGGGTCTGAAGCCCGGTGATGAGGTGATTACCGCCGATTTTACCTATGTGGCCACAGCCGAAGTAATTGGTCTTCTGGGCCTCACACCGGTATTGGTGGATGTAAAGCCGGATACCTTCGAGATCGACACGGATGCCATTGAACGCTACATTGGTCCTAAAACCAAAGCCATAGTGCCGGTGCACTTGTTCGGACAATGCGCCAACATGGAAAAAATTATGGCCATTGCCAAAAAACACAATTTATATGTGATTGAAGATACAGCACAGGCCATTGGAGCGGATTACACCTTTTCCAATGGAAGCACTCAAAAGGCAGGAACCATAGGTCATGTGGGCTGTACCTCCTTTTTTCCAAGTAAAAATTTAGGTTGTTTTGGCGATGGTGGCGCCATGTATACCAACGACGATGAACTGGCAAAAAAATTACGCATGATTGCGCATCACGGTCAGAGCGTGCAATACAAACACGATGTGTTGGGTGTGAATTCGCGTTTGGATACCATTCAGGCGGCCATTTTAAAAGTAAAATTACAACACCTCGACGAGTATGCTGCTGCCAGAAACAAGGTGGCCGCGCATTACGACAGGGCTTTCAGAAACCATCCTAAACTCCAAATTCCGGCCCGCTCAGCTCAATCCACACATGTGTTCCACCAATACACACTTAAACTAAACGGGGTAAACCGGGAGCAATTAAGAGAACAATTGGCAGAACGCGGTATCGCCTCCATGGTGTATTATCCTATTCCCTTGCACTTACAAAAAGCCTTTGCAAGCGACCGCAACCAACCCGGAGATTTTCCGGTAACCGAACAACTTTGTGCCTCCGTGCTTTCTTTGCCCATGCATACCGAGATGGACGAAGAGACCATGAATTACATCACAACAAACGTTCTGGAGATTTTGAATAAATAAAATTTAGTTTACCGTAAATATGAAAATTGCAGTAATTGGTACAGGGTATGTGGGTTTAGTTACCGGAACGTGTTTTTCGGAGGTTGGTGTTGATGTGACCTGTGTTGACATTGATTCAAAAAAAATTGAGAACCTCAAAAAAGGCATCCTCCCCATTTACGAACCCGGCCTGGAAGAAATGGTGCACCGTAATTTTCAAAAACAACGTTTGCATTTTTCAACCTCCTTGCAGGAAAGCATACAGGGTGCCGAAGTGGTGTTTATTGCTGTGGGAACTCCACCGGATGAAGATGGTTCGGCCGACTTAAAATACGTTTTGGCTGTGGCATCTGATATTGGTAAACACATGCAAAAACCACTGGTGGTGGTTACCAAATCAACAGTACCGGTAACAACGGCTGAAAAGGTAAGAAAGGCCGTACAAAAAGAACTGGATGTGCGCGGACAAAAAATAGATTTTTATGTGGCCTCCAACCCTGAGTTTTTAAAAGAAGGCGCCGCGATTGAAGATTTTATGAAACCCGACCGCATTGTGGTGGGCACCGATCGTGTGGAAGCGGAAGAGATCATGAAAAAATTGTACAAACCGTTTTTGCTGAACGGGCACCCCATTATTTTTATGGACATCCCCAGCGCCGAAATGACCAAATACGCGGCCAACGCCATGCTGGCCACCAAAATCAGTTTTATGAACGACATCGCCAACCTCTGTGAAATTATGGGTGCCGATGTAAACATGGTACGAAAAGGCATTGGCAGCGATGGGCGCATTGGTCCTAAATTTATTTATCCCGGTGTAGGCTACGGTGGCAGTTGTTTTCCTAAAGACGTGAAAGCCCTGGTAAAAACAGCCAAAGAAAATCACTACAACATGCGCATCTTAAACGCGGTGGAAGAAGTGAATGAAGCCCAGAAAGAAGTGTTGTTCAATAAAGTACTGAAGCATTTCAATGGAGATATTAAAGGGAAAAAATTCGCGCTCTGGGGTTTGTCTTTTAAACCCAAAACCGACGATATGCGCGAAGCTCCAAGTTTGGTGATCATCGAAAAATTACTGAACGCAGGCGCCTCCGTAGTGGCCTACGATCCCGTGGCCATGCATGAAGCAGAGCGCATGATAGGAAATAAAATTGTTTACTCCACCGAAATGTACGATTGCTTAAAAGGTGCTGATGCCTTGTTAATTGTAACCGAGTGGCCTGAATTTCGCTCTCCCGATTTTGAGACCATGTCGAAAGCCCTGAATAAAAAAGTGCTGTTTGATGGCAGAAATATTTTTGATGCAGGCGATATTAAAAAATTGGGTTTTGATTACTATTGTATTGGTGTTAAAACGAACTAGAGTCACACCCTATTGATTTCGTTGGCATGCTATAGTTTACTTGTGATTTAGACCCTTGAAATGGATATCCAACTCATTCAAAAAAAGATCATTGTTATAAGAGGTCAAAGAGTAATGTTAGATAAACATTTGGCTGAAATGTATGGTGTGCCAACAAAATCCCTTAATCTTGCTGTCAAGAGAAATATTATCCGGTTTCCATCTGATTTTATGTTCCAGTTATCAAAAGCTGAGTTTGAAAATTTGAGGTTTCAATTTGAAACCTCAAGTTGGGGTGGAAGCAGATATCTTCCCTACGCATTTACTGAACATGGTATCACTATGTTGTCGAGTATTTTGAAATCTGAGACCGCAATTAATGTAAATATTGCAGTAGTTAGGGCTTTTATATTTTTAAAGCAGTATAATTCCGATATTAAGGCACTTCAAAACAGAATTCAGGAACTTGAATCAAGATTCAATAGAAAGATAGATAATATTAACGAGGTAATTGAATTTTTGTTGGCTGATAAACCAGCCCATGAATCTTCCAAAAAGACCAATCGGGTTAGGATTGGATATAAAATCCCTAACAAAAAAAAGAAATAGTATGAAGGGTAAACGCGTTTTGATTACCGGAGCAGCCGGATTTTTAGGTTCGCATTTGTGCGACCGCTTTATTAAAGAAGGTTACCGTGTGGTGGCCATGGACAACCTGATCACCGGCGACCTCAAAAACATTGAGCATTTGTTTAAGCTCGAACAGTTTGAGTTTTACCACCACGACGTTTCCAAATTTATTTTTGTACCCGGCGATATCGATTACATCTTGCACTTCGCTTCTCCGGCTTCGCCCATCGATTATTTGAAAATACCCATACAAACGCTTAAGGTTTCCTCTTTGGGCACCCACAATGTATTGGGTTTTGCACGCGTTAAAAAAGCCAGGGTACTGGTAGCCTCTACGTCTGAGGTATACGGCGATCCGCACGTGCACCCGCAAACCGAGGACTATTGGGGCAATGTGAACCCGGTGGGCCCACGCGGTTGTTACGATGAGGCCAAACGGTTTATGGAAGCCATTACCATGGCCTATAACAGCGCGCATGGTTTAGAAACCCGTATCGTTCGTATTTTTAATACCTATGGTCCGCGCATGCGCCTGAACGACGGACGAGTGTTGCCGGCCTTTATTGGTCAGGCCTTGAGAGGAGAAGACCTCACCATGTTTGGAGACGGGTCCCAAACCCGCAGTTTTTGTTTTGTGGATGATTTGGTAGAAGGCATTTACCGTTTGCTGTTGAGCGATTACCATTTACCGGTAAACATTGGCAATCCCGATGAAATAACGATTAAGGAATTTGGGGAGGAAATTTTAAAACTCACCGGAGCCAATCAAAAATTGATTTCTTTGCCTTTGCCTAAGGACGATCCCAAACAACGCCGTCCGGATATTAGTCTCGCAAAAAAAATTCTCAACTGGGAACCCAAGGTGAACCGGGCAGAGGGTTTAAAAATTACTTACGCGTATTTCAAATCCCTGAACAAGGAGGAGCTCAATAAGGTGGAGCATCGTACTTTCAACTAATCTTTAGGATTATTTTTACTCATGTAGAAGCGCAGTACCAAACCGGTAATGGCGATGATGATGAATATGCTGCCAACGATGGGCTTTTCGGCAAAAAACATCAATACACCGGCCATGAGCATCAATGCAGTAGAGAGGTAACCCAACCAGTTGTTTTTCATGGGTTAAATGTAGGGTTTTCACTTGAAAATATTACTGATTGCTAATTTCTGATACTGAACAAACAAGAATGCTTTTGGAGCCGACGGAGTAATGACCTGGTTTAAAGAGAAGAATTGCAAAGTAAGGCAACCGTCAAGGATTACTTGATGGTTCAAATAGAAGGCTATCCTAAGGTGCACAGGCAGACGGTTTCAGAAAAAGCCGATGTTTAGTTGAAAATTTGGTTCTATATCCAGAGTTTATTGAAAATTTTGAGAATCTTGTACCAATTATTTTGACAAACCTAAGAAGGTTGAACACCGCTCATTTATTGGCAATTAGGTTGTAATCTGGTGTTGCACATAGTGTGATATTCTATGCTCAAGGTAGTAGTGCAAAACGGCATGCAATATTTTCGTTTTGTTTGTTGCCAGAATAAAACTACACATCTTATTGCCTCAACTCAGTTAGAAAAAACTGTCCTTTTTCAATTTGCGCTCTGGCTAAACCCTTTAAAAATGGGTATCAATATTATTAATTTTTAAAATACTGTCTTTCGAAGCCGCTGAGTAACTTAATTGGTAAACATCATTATTTTTTGCCCGAACCATCAAATTATCCACATAAAACACTTTTTCTCTGTCACTTATTCCATTAAGTGTTATAATGATTTTGTTTTCAGGATGTTCGGTTTTAAATGCCAATGTTGCGAGAATATTCTGATGTTGAATATTGATCATGCCCTTGATGTTTTTTGATGAAAGAACAATTGTATCATTTGTTTGGCTGATTTCTTTTACACTTAAAATATTATCTAAATCGAGACGGTCCTTGGTTTTGTACCAGAAACTTACTTCATAAGTTGTTTCCTTCGTTAAAGAAGAAGGTACAATACTCAACAAAGTAGTATTCACCTTCCCGGTTGCTATCCCTTGATAGGCCTTATTTTCTGTGGAGTCATAATTTGCAAAGTAAAAGTAAGAGTCTTCATTTAACATAAAGCCGTCTTTTAATATTAAGCCCGGTCGTTTTTGAACAAATTCATGTTGTTTTTGATGAGTAGAATTGCTAAAAAGATCCTCTGAGCGTATTTCTTTTACAATATAATTTTGGCTTTCTAAGAGCATTTTGCCTTTTGCAAATAAGGTTGCTTCTTCATCACTTAATTGTTCCTTGGAATATAAAATGAAAAACGGGGAGGTTTTTTTGATTTTTGATTTAATTTCTCTTTCGATTAAATCGTTGCTTACAATTTGGATCAGGTTCTCAGCTTCAGTTAATGAGTTACGGGGAGTGAGATTGGCCATTAATGGTGTTTTTGAATGGTAACAGGTAACAAGTGAAGCTTTTATGATTTTATCGGTTCCTGGAATATTAAAATAATCGGTTCCAATATGGAAAAATGGTAAGGGTATAACAGATTGAGGCTTCTTTTCTTTTATGAGTTTAATTATTTCAATTAGTTCTTTGTCGAGGTATCGTTCGTTAAAACAATTTTTTGGGAACAACTGTTTTGATGTTGATATATGAAAAGGGATGGCCTCAAACAGAAACAAAAGGAGGAATGCGCTACATAAAACAAGCCGAAGTAATTTATTTGCTTTTACCATGAAATGCTTAGAAATGAAAACAGTTACGGCTATGGTAACAATAAAATAAAATACCCAGGCAAATCTGCCCGGTACTCTAAATTGTTGTAAAACTGGTACATATTCCAGGAGCCAATTCATGTTAAGTTTAAAGGGGTATCCCATCGAAAACAGTAAAAGAATAACAGAAGACAATGTCATCCAGAGGTAGGTTCTTGCGCGGGGGTGTTCGCGTAAGTAAGTTGGAATAGTTTTTATTTTGAACATGGCCAAAATTAAAATATAGAACAGAAAAAAAACGGAAGTAATACCCACGTAGGCTACGCCTTCATAATTCTGACCTTTAATTTTATAGATCATTGACAAAAAATGCCGAAAGGGCTTGTGAGTAGAAATAAATACCGTTTCTATGCTAGAATTAGAATGAAAGAACCCATATGGTTTAGCAACTCTGTCAGAATGGGTATCAGTTATTCTCGTAAAAATAAAGTAGATAGCTAGTGGCAGAATGGCCTGAAAAACCAGGCAGATAATGTTCTTTTTGAAATTTTTCACATCGGCCAGTACTTTTATAAACCAATAGAAAAGTAGAAAGGAGGTAGTTATCATTCCCAGGTAAGGATGAATAAACAGGAAGCACAATGTTGAGAATGAAATCCAAAAGTTAGACAGGTTTTGGTGTCTTTCAAATTTCAAGAGAAGGTAAATTATCAATGGTATACAAAAACCATAAGATAGCGTAAAATGACCTGACAATCTGAATACTTGCGGACAGAGAAAACTCAAACCAACGGAAGCAATTACCGCATAAACATCGGTTACTTTAAGTTCTTTAAAAATTTTAAACAGGATAAATGCACAGAAAACAAAAGAGAGAAGCATTGAAAGATTAAAAACACCAATGGAATAACGGTTAAATACAGGGAGTAATCTTAATAAATTACTTAATAGCGGGTTCCCGTCTGTGTATCCATGGTTTTCGCCAAATGGGTAATTCGATCCCGAATAATCAATGAATAAAGTGTCGTTGTGTACATGCCATTCATAACAGTAATAATTTTTAATTCCATCACCGGTGTCGCTAAAAATGTATGCCTGTGGGTGAATAAAAATGGTCCCATAAAAAACTAGAACAATGACAATGGAGGCCGTAATAGTTATTAATGCAGCAATATTCCGGACTATAAAATGGTGGATTCTATCAATCATAAAAGTTTCAAGGCTAATATAAACTATAATACCATAGAGAAAGCAATCACTTAATTGTGAATTTTCACTTTACGTATGGTAATTTTTGATTCTAAAACACCGAAGTTGTATTTGAGGCAGACTGATTAATGAGCTGGTTTAAAGAGCAGAATCGCATCAAAGGCTACTATTAAGGCATCCTTGTTGGTTTAAATAAGGTATTGTCAAGGTTGGCAATCAAGTTTAAAAAATCAATAAACAGTTTAGCAGCTTAAAAATTTATGTTACTGATTTGAGTGGGAAAACTTTGGTTAAAAAGCCCTTTCTTATAAGCGAATCAAGACCTGAATTCATTTTTGATCTTACAAATAGCTTATATTTTGTAAATTTAATTGATGAAAAAGGTTTACAAACCTCAAAAAAACTCGTGGTGGCAAAATAAGATAAGATTTTTATCCCTTATATTGGTCTTTATTGGTCATACTTATATTTCAATTTCTCAAGTTAATGTTGGTATAGCCAATTTTGTTTCTAACGGAGGCTTCGAGGAATCTTTCAATTGCACTAGTATTATGCCAAAATATTGGAGAGGAATTGATTCCTTAAATAGCAATGGAGGTAGTTACTGCAGCGCTTGTCCGAATATTAATAATGTACCTCTTAATGGACTTACTTATCAATGGCCAAAATTCGGGCTCTCTTATATTCTGTGCACCTTCTATTGCCTTCCACCTAGTTGTTCCGATAATTCAAATAGAGGTTATCTTAGAAATAGATTAAAAACCACTTTACAACAAGGAAAAACATATTGTGTTAAATTTTATGCAAATATTACAAATAGCTCTACTTATGGAATGGATGGCTTTGGTGCCTATTTTTGTGATAATAGTATTGACACTATAACATATACTGATATTCCACTTACTTATATTATTCCACAGGTGCAGAATCCGAATGGTAATATAGTGACGGATACTTTAAACTGGACATTGATAACAGGAACATTTGTCGCAGCTGGCATTGAGAAGCATCTTTTGGTAGGTAATTTTAAACCAAATACGACAACAAATACTCTCCTCATTAACCCCACTTATCTTCCTTCTGAATTTACGGATGTCTGTATTGACCACGTTTCATGCATCGATATTGATTTACCCGCCTACGCCGGCCCTGACACCTATGTTGTATCAGGAGGTTCTGTCTACATTGGCCGCGAAAGAGACGTCGGCATTGATGAAGCCTGTATCTGGTACAAATTGCCTAATACCACAACAGCCATTGATACGGCAGCCGGATTATGGGTAAGCCCAACAGCAACTTCAACTTACATGGTAGTTCAGGATATTTGCGGGAATATTAAAAGAGATACAGTTGTAGTAAGTTTAAGCGGCGTGGGGATTTCAGAAATGGAATCCATCCTAAACGACATTAAACTCTACCCTAACCCAGCATCAGATTATGTTGGGGTTCAATACAGCTTGGATTTATCTAATCCTTTCACCGGCCTTTCCATCTTTAACAATTTGGGACAGTTAATTCGAGAAGAAGAAATAGTATTCAAGAACAAAAAGGTAAATATCGCAATACCGGGACTCGCCAATGGCGTTTACTTTTTAGACTTGAGAAATTCTTCCGGTCAAACCGTAAAAAAGCGGTTTGTGGTGGCGAGGTAACTTTTCTTTTATTTTGTTAGTATCAGGTTATGCGGTATTTCTCATTCCCGATTACTAGTTGCCTTGCCCGAGCCTTGATTCGAACCAGATAAATTCAACACATTCCTCTGAATTCTCACTTTTTTGAATCTGCATATCATCGACAATGTAGCGCAAGGGACCGAAGCGATAGCTTAGCGAAGCAAGGCCTTAGGCTGCACAAAGCGGCCGGAGGCTGCGACATAGGAGCAGACCCCGCACGCGTCGCCTCTTGCAGCCTTGGGCCTTGCGAGCTAACTAAAGCTGAGGGCCCGACCCCTGAAGCAGAGGCGCATTCAAAAAAACTCAGGCGCCTCGCTTCAGGGGATGCGCCCAAACATTGCTTAAGACGATTGGGTCAGTCCATAAAAAAACCTCCCACCGATAGCTCAGGGGAGGTTTTAAGTTTATTGAAATGTAAGCCTACTTCTTTTTGTCGAAATCCACTACAATTGGTGTAGAGATACAGAGGGAAGAGTAAGTACCGATAACACGACCAATCAATAACGCAAAGATAAAGCCACGTATGCTTTCTCCACCAAAGATAAAGATCACCACGAGTACAAAGAACACGGTCAAGGAGGTTAAAATGGTACGGCTCAAAGTACTGTTCAAAGCGTAGTTGATGAGTTTGTTTCTTTCCTCCCCGTGTACATCGGTTTTTCCGCTGTCAGAGAGGCGCTCACGAATCCTGTCGAACACTACCACCGTCTCCGTCATGGTATAACCCATTACCGTTAAAATGGCTGCAATAAAGTCCTGACCAATTTCCAGCGGTAATAAACCGTCGAAAATGGTGTAGCAGGAAAGCACGATGAGCACGTCGTGGAACAAAGCCACCACTGAACCTAAACCGTATTGCCATTTGCGGAAACGCACCACAATGTAAAGGAACATCATTAGGGCAGAGAACAACACGGCCCCATACGCTCCGTAAACAATGTCGGTAGCAATGGTGGGTCCTACTTTTTGTTGTTGTACGATGTCGTATTTCAAATTCATGGTGCCCAAGCCTTTGTTCAGCAATTCTTCCACTTCATGGTCAGCGTTCGGGTTGTTGTCCGAAACACGGTAAGTGGTGGTAATTTTTGCCTGATTGGCGCTACCAATAGTTTTTACATCAAGAGCAGCATCCACAAACACAGCGCCCAATGCTTTTTTAATGTCATCGGTTTTGATGTCTTTTTCAAAACGCACCTGATAGGTACGGCCTCCTTTAAAGTCAACACCAAGGTTCAAACCGCCGTTTTTGAAATAAAACACAATACCTAAAATGATGATGATGGTAGAAATAGCGTAGTAGATTTTACGTTTGCCTACAAAATCAAAAGCAATGTTTTTGAAGGCGTTTCTGGTCATGCTGTTGTCAAAAGGAATTTCCATTTTGCGCTCCAGCATCCACTCAAAAATTACACGCGAAATCAAAATCGCAGAGAATAAGGAAGTACAGATACCAATGAAGAGGGTGGTAGCAAAACCTTGTACCGGACCTGAACCAAACACGTAAAGAATAACCGCGAGAATGGCCAGGGTAACGTTAGAGTCGATGATGGACGACATGGCGTGTTTAAACCCTTCTTTAATAGCCTGGCCTGCGCTTTTGCCCAGAGCCAGTTCCTCACGCACGCGTTCAAAAATAAGGATGTTGGCGTCAACCGCTAAACCTATGGTTAATACGATACCCGCAATACCCGGCAAGGTGAGCACCGCGCCAAGGGAGGTAAGAATGCCCATGATAAAAAACATGTTCGCGATCAGGGCCACATTGGCTACCAAACCTGACCTGTTGTAATACATGTACATAAAGATGAGGATCACCAATAAGGCAATGGCAAAACTCATTAAACCAGAGTCAATGGCTTCCTGTCCTAATGAAGGACCAACAATGCTTTCTTCCACAATGTGTGCAGGAGCTGGTAATTTACCGGCGCTCAGAATAGCGGCCAAAGCATCGGCTTCAGCATCGGTAAAATTGCCGGTGATTTGTGATTGACCACCTTTGATCTCTCCGTTTACACGTGGTGCTGAATACACCATGTTATCCATTACCACCGCTACACACTTGCCGGTATTAGCGCGGGTAATGTTGGCCCATTTTTGAGCGGCTTCAGAGTTCATGCTCATGCTGATGATGGGCACACCACCCTGGCGCTGATCGTAGTCTTTACGCGCGTCGGTAATGATGTCACCACTCAATGCAGCGCGGCCTTTGCTATCGGTTTGTTTGATAGCGTACAACTCGTAATAACTGCCCACTACTTTTCCATCCTGGCGTTGCTCCACTTCTTTGGCGCTCCACATGAATTTTAACTTAGACGGGAAAATGTTTTTCGAACGGGCAATTTTGAGGTATTCGTTTACTTTGGCAGTGTCGGCTTTGGAGGTGGCAACACCAATGATGGCACCTTCGGCGTAGGCTTTAGGGTTGCCTTTATCGTCAAGTGTAATGCGGCCTTTCAAAGGAACAAGAGCGAAGGCGTTTTGGAAGTACGAATACAAAGGCGCACGTTTTTGGAAACCTTTAATGGCAGTATCCTGTGCGTTAACGGAAGGGGTTACTACCGCGGCACTATCGGCTTTTACTTTGGTGGAGTCGCCGGCTGCAACAGATGCTGTTTTTGCAGCTAAAGCAGTGGAGTCAGAAGTGAGCGTATCTTTTTTGGTGCCGTAAAGGTGAGCGCTCAACACGGTGTTGGCTTTATCGAGCAAAGGTGCAATCTCACCGTTTTCATAAGTTTCCCAGAATTCAAGGTTTGCAGTTCCTTGTAAAAGTTCACGTACACGGGCTTTGTCTTTAACACCGGGTAGTTCCACCAAAATACGACCACTGGCTTCCAGTTTCTGAATGTTGGGTTGGGTTACACCAAAACGGTCGATACGGCTGCGGAAGGTTTTTTCTGCATTGCTGATGGCTTCTTTTACGCGCTCATCAATAAAACGGATCACCTCCTCATTGGTAGAGTTGTATGAAATTTTATTTTTGTTTTCGATGGACTGGAACAGGGGAGCCAGTTTGCCATTCGGACTGATTTGTTTGTAGGTTTTGGCAAATAGGGTAACAAAGTCGTCGTTGTTTTTAACTCCCAGGTTTTTCTGAGTTTCTTTCAGGGCTTTGTTGAAGTCAACATCAGCGCTGTTGTTGCTGAGGTTACGGATGATGTCGATCACCGAAACTTCCAGCGTTACGTTCATACCACCGCGCAAGTCAAGACCCAAATTGATCTCGTTCTTTTTACACTCGTCGTAGGTGTATTCAGCAACAAAAATGTCGTACACCGTTACTTTTTTCATGGAATCGAGGTAACGATCGGCGATTTGGTTTTTCAGGTCGTCGATATAACTCAATTCTTTTGAAGAATTGCCCTGAGCATAATCTTTCGCTGCTTGTTTGATTTTGGCTGAACTCACAGCGTTCTCGGCATACTCAACGGCATCGTTCTCAACGCCACGGGTCACCCAGGTAAACGATAAATAAAAAATACATGCCAGTCCTAATAAGAGGGCAAATATTTTAATGGCACCTTTGTTTTGCATAATCTGAAATTTGTACGGTGGTTTTTAATTTTAAGGGTGCAAATATATTACTTTGACTGCGAATTGCCAATTTTAGATCAATCTTCTGTAAACTAAAGACTTAGTTGCCATTTTGCGTGGTTTTTTTGCCTGCAATCTCCCGTAAATCCGGTGCCGGCCGCTGTGGCAATTTTTCGCAATTCAGCATTCAATTCCCAGATTTTTCAAAGCTGTTAACAATTCAAAATTCAGGTCTGCCTGCTGTTATTTTCTTACCTTTATTGGCTCAATTTTCAAAACCTATGTTCGATTTCCTCAAAAAATTATTTGGGACCAAAAGTGAAAAAGATATCCGTAACCTCGAATCCAAAGTCACCGAAATAAATGCCATTTTTCAATCCTTACAATCCATCAGCAACGATGAATTGCGCAAACGTTCCGAAGCGCTTAAAAGTAAAGTAGCCAAGGCTATCAGTGAGCAACGTGGTAAGATCAATGATATCACTTCTGCCATCGACAACGATCCGGATATTGACGTTAACCTCAAAGAAGAAAAATACAAAGAGATTGACGAGATCGAAAAAGAGATCACCAGTAAACTGGAAGAGGCACTCACTGAAGAGCTGGCAGAGGCTTTTGCCATTTTGAAAGAAACAGCCCGACGTTTTAAGGAAAACCAGGAATTGGAAGTTACCGCAACGGCTTTTGACCGCGAGCTTTCTGCCACACACAAAAACATAGAAATTCGTGGCGACAAAGCCATCTACAAAAACAAGTGGCTGGCCGCAGGCAATGAAATTACCTGGGACATGGTGCATTACGATGTTCAGCTGATTGGCGGTATGGTGTTGCACGAAGGAAAAATTTCTGAAATGGCCACCGGAGAAGGAAAAACACTGGTATCCACTTTGCCGATATTTTTAAACGCTTTGGGCGGACGAGGCGTGCACGTGGTGACCGTTAACAACTACCTGGCCAAACGCGACAGCGAGTGGAACGCACCATTATTTTACTTTCACGGATTGAGTGTGGATTGTATCGACAAACACGAACCCAATACCGATGCGCGACGCAAGGCCTACAACTGCGATATTACTTACGGCACCAACAACGAATTTGGTTTTGATTACCTGCGCGATAACATGGCTCGCAGTGTAGAGGAATTAGTACAACGCAAACACAATTTTGCCATTGTGGATGAGGTCGACTCGGTGTTAATTGACGATGCCCGTACACCTTTGATTATTTCAGGACCAACACCACAAGGCGACAAACACGAATTTATTGAATACAAACCCCGCATCGAAAAATTGGTTGGGGTACAGCGTCAGTATTTGCAGTTGTGCATTACCGACGCAAAAAAATTATTTGCAGAAGGCAAAGAAAAAGAAGCCGGCATTCCCTTACTACGTGCTTATCGGGGATTGCCAAAAAACTCAGCCCTTATTAAGTTTTTAAGTGAACAAGGGGTGCGTGCCTTGTTGCAGAAAACGGAGAACTATTACATGCAGGACCAGAACAAGGAAATGCATAAGATTGATGTGGAATTGTATTTCACCATTGATGAAAAAAACAACCATGTGGAGTTAACCGAGAAAGGGATTGATTTCCTCACCGGCAATTCAGAAGACCCTAAGTTTTTTGTGATTCCGAATGTGGGGGATGAAGTGGCGGAGATTGAGAAAAAAATACCTGATCCTAAAGAAAAGGCCCTGGCCAAGGAAGCCGTGATGCGTGAATTCAGCATCAAAAGTGAACGCATTCATACGGTGAATCAATTGCTGAAGGCCTATACCGTTTTTGAAAAAGACGTGGAGTACGTGATTGATGGCGGACAGGTGAAAATTGTGGATGAGCAAACCGGCCGTATCATGGAAGGCCGTCGTTACAGCGATGGATTACACCAGGCCATTGAAGCCAAAGAGAACGTAAAGATAGAAGCGGCGACACAAACCTACGCGACCATCACCTTGCAGAATTATTTCCGCATGTACAATAAACTGGCGGGGATGACGGGTACAGCGGTTACTGAAGCTCAGGAGTTTTGGAGCATTTACAAATTGGATGTGGTGGAGATACCTACCAATAAACCCATGACCCGAAAGGATGAACAGGATTTGGTGTACAAAACCAAGCGTGAAAAATACAACGCGGTAATTGAGGAAGTGGTGAAACTGGTGGAAGCCGGAAGGCCTGTGTTGATAGGTACCACTACTGTAGAAATTTCTGAGTTGCTCAGCCGCATGCTCAAATTGAGAAACATCAAACACAATGTGCTGAACGCCAAATTGCATGCAAAAGAAGCAGAAATTGTGGCAGAGGCAGGTAAGGCAGGCACAGTAACCATTGCCACTAATATGGCGGGTCGTGGTACCGACATTAAACTTGGGCCCGGTGTTAAAGAAGCGGGTGGTTTGGCCATTATCGGTACCGAGCGCCACGAGAGTCGCCGTGTTGACCGTCAGTTACGCGGTCGTGCCGGTCGTCAGGGTGATCCCGGAAGTTCGCAGTTTTTTGTGAGTTTGGAAGACAACCTCATGCGTTTGTTTGGATCGGAGCGTATTGCTTCTTTGATGGACCGTATGGGCTTGAAAGAGGGAGAAGTGATTCAGCACAGCATGATTACCAAGAGTATCGAACGTGCGCAGAAGAAAGTGGAAGAGAATAACTTCGGTACCCGTAAACGTTTGATCGAATACGACGATGTGATGAACGCGCAGCGGGAAGTGATTTACAAACGCAGAAGAAACGCTTTGTATGGCGACCGTTTGAGCATCGACATTGCCAACATGATTTATGAAGTGTCGCATTCGGTTGTTGAAGAGTACCAGGCCAGCCGCGATTACGAGGGATTTGGCTTGGAGTGTTTCAAAAACTTTGCCATAGAAAATCCGTTTACCGAAGAACGATTCCTCAACGGTAAAGAAGAAGATTTGGCGAATGCTTTGTTTAACGCTGCACAAACCCATTACACCGAGCGCAGCCATTTAATGGCAGAGCAGGCTTTTCCGGTAATAAGAGAAGTGTATAGCAACCCGAACAACAAATTCGAAAACATTGTTACACCTTTCACAGATGGCATTAAGGTAATTCAGGTAATGTCCAATCTTAAAAAAGCACACGACACAAAAGGACGTGACCTGGTGCTGGGATTTGAAAAGGGTGCTGTATTAGCGATGATCGACGATTCGTGGAAAGAACATTTGCGCGAATTGGACGATTTGAAACAAGCGGTGCAAAACGCCTCCCTTGAGCAAAAAGATCCCTTGGTAATTTATAAATTGGAATCGTTTAATTTATTTAAAGACATGATCATCCGTTCCAATAAGGAAGTGATCTCTTTCTTAATGAAAGGCAGTTTACCCGGCGATGGCGGCAACACCCCACCACAAGCCAGGTTTACTCAGGCTCCTCAGAAACAACAGAAAGCCCGTTTAACCGAAAGCAGAGATGAACATGTTGTGGAAGAACAAAACGCTCAACAAAAACCAAAACCTCAACCCATTCGCGTGGATGCCAAAATTGGTCGTAATGACCCTTGCCCTTGCGGAAGTGGTAAAAAATACAAAGCCTGCCACGGTGCAGGACAGTCGTAAATTGCATTTGAACAATTCGTGACTAACAGAATGAGTTAAATGGATTCAATAAGATTCAATTTACAAATTGAATTGTTGAAAGTTGTTATATGTGGGGCTCGACTCACCAAAATCGCTCTTTATAATCAGCAGTAATTTCGAAAACTAAAAGGGCACGTGCGCCAGGGACGCGAAAGGTTTAGCTCTTTTTCAAGCGCTGACCTTAATCCATAACGAAGCGCTTGAAAAAAGCCGAAGCAAAGCGTAGCCTGCAGCGGCCCGCCCGGGCGCCCAAAATAACTTTCACAATATATTTCTGTTAAGCTAGGGTGTATTCAAATGCTCGAAATCCAATTCGAGTAGTTTGAGGAAGTTGTTGTTGTTCAGTTTTACCCTTTTGATACCTATTTGTTTGATGATGTAGCTGGTTGCTAAGAATGACAGCGAAAGCCAGAGCGCTTGCTCGGTGATGATGGGTTCGTAGCCCAGTATCAAACTATTAAAGGAGTAAAGAAGCGGGTAACCCACACCGGCATACAAAAAAAGGGTTTGGAACAATTTGTTGTGGTAAGAGTGGGTATAGAGTTTTATTTTTTTGATCTCATTAAACCGTATACCGTATTCTTCGTTAAAAAAAATGGTGCTGTCGCGAAAAGTAAGGATGTTGTTTTTTGCCCAATAATGGCTTCCCAATCGTTTGTATCGGAAAACGTCTTTAGCCTGAAAATCGTATTTTCTATGAAAACCAAAACGCTGGTAATTTAAACGGAGTATACTCTGCGCATTTGCCTCCTGACAAACGAAGAGAGAAAGAACTACCGCTATGAACAAGTTCTTTAGCATACACTAACAAAAATAGCAAATTATGGCTTCACAGTTTTTAAGAAGAGCAATGTGCCTGAAGTTTAGGATTTTACTTACTTTTGAAGCCTGTTAAACCTATGACAAAAATTAAATTCGGAACCGACGGCTGGAGAGCAATCATTGCTCAGGATTTTACTGTTGATAATGTTGCACGCGTTACAGAAGCCACAGCAAAGTGGTTATTAAAACAACACCAAAACCCTTCAGTGGTGTTGGGTCACGATTGCCGTTTTGCCGGTGCACTTTTTGCCGAAACAACCGCAAAGGTATTTTTGGCCCATGGTGTAAAAGTGTTTATGGCCGAGGGATTTATCAGCACCCCCATGATTTCTCTGGCCTGTGTACAGTACAAAACCCAGCTGGGCATTATCATCACTGCCAGCCACAACCCGCCATCTTATAACGTCTACAAAATCAAAGCACACTACGGCGGGCCATTGGGACCTGAATTGGTTCAGGAAATTGAGGACATAATTCCCGCTCAGGCAGCTACCTCCTGGCACTCGGTTGATTTAAAAGAGTATCGTTCCAAGGGTTTATTGGAAACAGCCCCAATGGAAGATAACTACATTAAACACGTGGAGAAAAATTTTGATCTGAATGCCATTCGCAACTCCGGTTTAAATTTTGCCTACGATGCCATGTACGGAGCAGGGCAAGGGGTGATGAAACGTTTGTTTCCGGATATCCATAAACTGCATTGCGATAACAACCCCGGTTTTCATGGCCAGGCACCTGAGCCCATACATAAGAACCTGAAAGAGTTCAGTGAATTCATAAAAAACAACGGCAAAATTTCCTGTGGTTTGGCTACCGATGGAGACGCTGACCGCATTGGATTGTACGATGCCAAAGGCAATTTTGTGGATTCTCACCACATCATCTTATTACTTATTCATTACCTGGTAAAATACAAAGGCATGAAGGGTAAGGTGGCTGTAGCTTTTAGTACGAGTGTAAAAATTAAAAACATGTGTGAACATTATGGTTTAGACATGGAAGTGCTGAAGATCGGTTTCAAATACATTTGCGGGGTAATGGTAAAAGAAGATGTGTTATTGGGCGGAGAAGAGAGCGGGGGCATTGCCATTAAAGGCCATATACCTGAACGCGATGGCATTTGGATGGGATTGACCATTTGGGAATTTATGGCCAAAACCGGAAAAAGTTTGGAACAATTAATTCAGGAAGTATACGACATTACCGGCACCTTTTATTTCGACAGAAACGACCTGCACATCAGCGAAGAAATTAAGGCCAAGGTGTTGAGCAATTGTAAAGCAGGCGCCTATGCTTCGTTTGGAAAACTGAAGGTGAGCCGCACGGATGATCTGGACGGTTACAAATATTTCTTTGATGAAAATTCATGGGTGATGATCCGCGCCAGCGGAACGGAGCCGGTTCTCAGAGTCTATGCTGAGGCGCCAACAAAAATGCAGGCAGATGAAATTTTAAAAGAGGTGTGTAAAGTGTTATTGTCTTAAGGTTAAAACAAGAGTGTTCCGGAAGGGTTTTTTCCCGAGGGGGATTTTACTCAACTCCACAGAGTTTTTTTTCATCACTACTTTTCGCTTACCAATATGTCATCCACTTCCCAGGTACTGCCCGAATCATTGTTGCCTTTGTATTTAAATGCAAAGCGAACATTCGTGGCTTTGTAGGGGCTCAGCTCCACGTTCCCGGAATTCACAAAAGTCCAGTTACCTGATGATAAGTTGAAATTGAGTTTGGTCCAGATAGCAGAACCTGGTGCACCGCTATTGTAATTTGTGGATACGTAAAGCTCCAGTTCAGGCCCGGTGTAATTGTATGCGTTTCTGAAACTTAACACAGGTTGAAGGGCAGCCGATAGATCCAAAGCAGGTGAGATCAACCAGGTTTCACAAGTTTGGTTAGCCCCCGCCAAGTAATTGCTGATCTTGGCATAAGGACTGCTCGCTCCGCCTGCGGTAGAAGTGCTCCAGAGTATATCCCCACTCACCTTAAATTGTATCCAGCCTCCACTGCCGATGCTGTTATCATTGAAGTCTTTTTTTAAATAAACCAAACTTGTGGTTGGCGTTGCACAAAGTGAACCGTTCATTTTTACATCGCTGTATTGCCTTAGGCTTAATTGCATGTCTCCTGATTGCTCACCATACTGCCCTACAATGGCAATGATATAGCCGTTTCCCGAAGGCGTGAGCTGGGAGGCAAAATTCGCGTAGCCACTGCTGCGAATAGCAATGCTTTGTTCGCCGCAGGATCGAAGTGCCAGAGTTTTAGAACTTTTTCCAACAGCATCGGCAAACGTAACGTTTCTGTCACCGTTTATAAATTCAAGGTTTTCTATTTTCACTAATTGGGATTGCACCGTGTTGGTGGCAGCTGTATTCGCTGTAATTTGTTCAAGACGCATCAACAACGGTTGAGGATTGAGTCCGGAGGCCAGCTTCACCACACTTTTGGATACATCCACCGAATCGAGTTGGATCAAACCATTGTATTCATTGAGTACAATGCCATTTAAATTGATGCGGATGCTATCGCCAATATATAATCCTCCGGAGTAAGTTAGCTTCATATGAATAGCTCCGCTGGCATCCCTAACGTATACTTCTTTGTAGAAATTCCCGCTTACTTCATCGGCTGTTACCACACAATACAAATTGCTGTCGGATTTAAATTTGTACTGAATGTTGTTGTAATAGCGGGCTTTGATTTCAGCAATTGTTATTCTTGATCCATCATTGGCCTGCTTCAGGGGCGGGGTGTCAAATTCCTTTTTGCAGCTTACAACTACACATAAAACAATTGGTAGGAGGTAGTAAAATGGGTTTTTCATGTTGGTCAATTGAATGTAAAAGCGGCATTGAGCATAAACGTTGTTCCCTGCATGTACACATATTTGCTGGCAAATCGATTCAGGTCGGTTTTATCCCAGCGCAATTGCTCAAAGCCTGTGCTGATGTTGTTTTTGTTGTTCAATAGATTATAAACTACCGCAGTAATATTGAGATAGTGTTTGCGCTGAATACGAAAGGATTTTCCGGCATTGGCATTCAAAATAAAATAGGAGGGAAGCTGCTCCTGCTCAAGAATAGCATGATAATAGGCTTCTTCCGAACTCAGGTACTTGTCTATCGCCTCAGCGGTTCGTCGTTCGGGATTGATGTCGGTGTAAATCTGATAAAAACCATTCAGGTAAAAACCCGCGTACCAATGGCTTTGTGAGGTGTAACGGTAACCCACACCCAGCACCGTTTGTGGTGTTCCTCCAATGCGGTAGTTTTGAAGATAAGTTTTTCGGTTGCTGTATAACTGCACATTGTTGTTGTCTTGCCAGGCTTCGAGTGTGGGCCGGTTGCTGTACAAAAACTGACCGAAGGCAAAAGCCGCCTGAAGCTGATGTTTGATGAACAGCGTTTTTTCCATACCAAGTTCCACACCTGTATAAACATGATCAAGGCCTTTCATAATCATATTCACATTGTTGTTGTATTCGTCGTGCCAAAAGCTTCTGAGCCAGGTTTGGTCTTTCACTGTAGTATAATACGTGGTGAATCGCATTTTAAAACCCGGGTATTTTGTCAGGTAGCTTAGGTCGCCGGATAAGAGTTGTTCATTTCTTAAGTCAGCTACCAGATCATTGCGGGTTCTTGGAGAAATAAAAATACTGTTGACTTCGGGAGCCCTGCTTTGAATCAAAACATTGCCTGTAAGAAAATGCCGGCCTGTGATGTTGTAAGTGCAACCAATTTTAAAGCCAAAATTGAAAAATGCTGCGCGTTCGCTTTGGCCTTTACTGCTCTGTGGAAACTTACCATTGGCCCAAAAGCCTTCTCTCCAAATTTGTTGACAGGAAAGACTCATGCCTGTGTACATTTCAAATTTTCGAAACGTGTACTCGTTTTGAATCCAAAGTTCGGCCCGGTTCATGTTGATGGTATAATCGTAACCGAATCGGTCTCCCTCGTATATTTTTTTATCGGGATGGTCTATGTCGTTTTGCTGAAAATCATCGCTCACTCCTAAGTTATCGGCAAATTGGTCGTAATCCAGCCAATAGGTGGCTCCGAGTAGATCTTCCATCACTTTGTATTTTCTATTTCTATAAATATTGGCGTTGAAGCCGGCACTGATAAAAAGCTGATCGAATCGTCGGTTGTAAACGGTATTAAATCCCAGGTTCTTCAGGTCTTCTATTCTGTTTTCAACCATGTAACGGGCCCGGGTTTGATTCGTCACAACGCCTTCTCCCGGCAAAGCGTAAAGATTTTGTTGATTCATCTGTATCATCTTGTCCCAATTGATTTGACGGGTGTTTACATCGTTCGTCCATTGTGTCTTTATTTCATCACCTGCAGCAGTATCACCTTGTGAATAAAAATAGCTGGGCAGGTAGCGGTAATAATTGGGTTTAGGATTGGGAGCATCGTTCCAGTTCAAAGCGCTAAGTCCGGATTTACCAAAGGTGTAAAGCAATTCGGTTTTTAATGTGGCTTTGGTATGGATTTGGTTTTGATGACTCAAGATAATCAGGGGTTTGTTTCCGCTCGCGACCGAGGCATTCCTTACCTTTCCACTTTGCAAGCCCCAATTGGAGTTATAATAATTGGTTCCGCTGAGTTCAAACACTTCCATTTGCTCTGCAGCTGCACGCCCTTGTTCGGTTGTAACACTTAGTGCTGTGAAATTAATAAGGTGCTTAGCGTTTAAACGTTTGTCAACCGAAACAAAAAAGGATTTGGAATTGTAATAGGTTCCAGGAAGGTATACCTCGTCGCCATAACGCCAGGAAGCAGATACCGTAAGCGCCCAGCCCTTAGCCATCAGCCCAGTGCTGTGGGTGAGCATGACGCGTTGCTGAAATAATCGATTGCCATAGGAATAGCTGAGTCGGGTGCCTTTGCGAAAGGAGGAAGCCTTGGAATCGATGTGAACATATCCGCCGGCACTTGAAAAGGTATAACGGCTGCTCACAATTCCAAATTGGTTTTCAGCAAATCGACTGATGTCATTTAATCCACCCCATTGATTCCAAACCGTGTAACCTGTTTCAAGGTTGTTAACGTTTACGCCATTAAACAACACCGATTGGTATTTAGAAGGGTAAGCCCGCATTCTGTATTTGCCTGCGGCGAACTGAAAAACCGCAAATTGCACAAACACATCTTTTGACGACCGCAAAAGGGCCGCTGCATCCTGAACCACCGTTCCCTCATCATTGGCATCGGTGTCTATTCCAATAAAGGGTATGTTGCTGTAATCGGCTCCATCTTGTTTAATTAACCCTGAGGTATCGTTTTGTGAACTCACATTGTTTGACAGACATACAGCGGTGATAAGCAACAAACACGTGAAAATGCCCGGGTAAGGGAAATTACAAACAGACACTTTTTTTCTGAACGTCGCCATCTCATTCAGTTTTGTTGGTTTCAAAAGTACTTCCGCCGTTTGCCCCGGTGTATTATGGCGTAAACTATATTTTACGGCGTAAAACAATTCAGAAGAGTGAAATCGGTAGGCTTCACATTGCATAATTTTGACAAGTGTTCAAACAAAAGTTATATGCATTGAGTGTTTTCAACGTATTGTGTTTGGCCCTTTATTCTCAGCAAACCGAAAAAAGCAAAGCGTATTACATTGCAGCTATAGGTTTTTGGAACGTCGAAAACTTTTACGATACCCTTAACGACCAATGGAAAAACGATGAGGATTTTACACCGGTTGGCATGTATGCCTGGAATGGCGAACGGTATAGAACCAAACTACAAAACCTATCCTACGCCATTGCTCAAATGGGAAAAGAACTAACAGAGGATGGACTCGCTCTACTTGGACTTTGCGAAGTAGAGAACCGTATGGTGGTGGAAGATTTGGTGAATACCCCTTTACTTCAATCTCGTCAATACAAATTTGTACACATCGAAGGTCCTGATGCCCGGGGCGTTGATCCCTCCTTTATCTATAATCCAAAATACTTTAAAGTAACAAGGTCACGCACTTATCCCTTAACCCTCATTACAGATTCAGCACATAAAACCCGCGATATACTCGTGGTAAGCGGTTTGTTTTTGGGTGAGCCACTCTGTGTTTTGGTTAACCATTGGCCATCGCGCAGGGGTGGTGAACTCAACAGCCGGGCCAACCGAAATAAGGCAGGGGAGTTGGTTCGTCATATTGCCGATAGTATCGCACATGCTGATTCAACAGCCAAAGTGATCATCATGGGCGACTTAAACGACGATCCAATAAATGAGAGCGTTAAACTAAAAATAGGCACAGTGGGTAAAACCGAATTGGCCACAAAGGAATTGTATTATAACCCGATGGAAAAATTGTACAAACAAGGCATTGGCAGTTTAGCCTGGCAGGACTCCTGGAATTTATTTGACCAGATAATTTTGAATCACCGTTTGATTCAGGGAAATTACCGCAGCTGGCAGTATTATGGTGTAAGAGTGTTTAACACCGCATTTTTAAGCAGCGATTTGCCTTCTGAAAAGGGCTATCCCTTACGCACGTTTGCAGGCGCTAAATACCTGGGCGGTTACAGCGACCATTTTCCAGTGTATATTTTTATAGCGAAGGAAAAAAGGTGAAGCCTCAAACTGCTAATGCTCTTTCTTTTTCTTGGTAAGATTGCACCACCTGTATGGCGTTGTCAATAACATCACTCAAAGCTGTAATAAATGCCCCCGGTTTAGCCAGAGAGAGCGCATGTTTCAAGGCTTCCACTTCTTTGGGAATGTATTCGTACGATTTGTTTTTATCGTGTTCCATTATGCCTTCCACCAGCAAACGCACAATGTCTTCGGCTTGTCTGCCACGCAAAAATTTATCCTGACGGATGATGATATGGTCGAACATCTCGGCCGAAATTCGTCCCATTTCACGGATGTCGCTATCGCGACGATCTCCGGTTCCGGTGATGATGCCGATTTTGTAAGGCGATTCAATGGTGCTCAAAAATTCTTTGATGCCTCTGAACCCATCCTGGTTGTGCGCAAAATCTATCAGCACCTTGTGTTCTTTAAACTCAAAAAGATTCATGCGCCCCGGCGTTTGTGCCGCTGAAGGAATAAAGGTTTCGAGATTGGATTTGATATCATCAATGGTAAAGCCATACGCATAACTGGCTAAGGTGGCCGCCAATACGTTGGCAATCATAAACGAAACCCTACCCCCAAAAGTCAAGGGAATGTTGTGTGCTTTTTCAACTCTGAATTTCCATTCTCCTTTTTTGATGGTGATAAAACCGTTTTCGTAAATAGCCGCTAAACCTCCCTTTTTGCAATGCTGCTGAACCACCGGGTTGTTTTCGTTCATACTGAAATAGGCTACGTTGCATTCCACCATTTTTGCAATGCTCACACAGTATTCGTTATCGGCGTTTAATACCACGGTACCATCGCGTTTCACACTTTTGGCCACCACCGCTTTTACATTGGTCATGTCTTTGAGTGTGTTAATGTCCGATAGCCCCATATGGTCCTCCTGTATGTTGGTGATCACGGCCACATCACAGCGACCAAAGCCCAGGCCCGAACGCAGGATACCGCCACGTGCTGTTTCCAAAACCGCAAACTCAACGGTGGGGTCTTTCAAAATAAATTCAGCACTCAAAGGGCCGGTGGTATCACCTTTGGTGAGTAGGCTGTTTTGCACATAAATACCATCGGAAGTGGTATAACCAACGCGGTGTCCCGTATTTTTTACAATGTGTGCGATCAAACGCGTGGTGGTGGTTTTACCATTGGTGCCGGTAATGGCGATGATGGGAATGCGGCAATTTTTTCCCGGAGGGTACAACATGTCAATCACCGGTGCTGCAACGTTACGTGGCAAACCATTCGCCGGGGCTAAATGCATTCTGAATCCCGGTGCAGCGTTCACTTCCAAAACCACACCTCCGGTTTGCTCCAATGGTTCGCTCAGGTTTTGAGCCATAATGTCGATGCCGCAAATGTCCAATCCAATCACACGCGAAATGCGTTCGCAAATAAAAATATTATGCGGGTGAACGATGTCAGTAACATCGGTGGATGTTCCACCTGTACTCAAATTGGCGGTACCTTTTAAATAACACTTTTCGCCTTTGGGTAAAATGGTCTCCAGTGTATAGCTGTATTTGGCCAATTGATCATGCGTTTCTTTGTCAATACTAATTTCCGTCAACACATTTTCATGCCCGTAGCCTCTTCTGGGGTCTTTGTTTTCTTCTTCAATTAATTTGGCAATGCTCGATATGCCATCGCCCATAACATGAGCGGGTTCGCGTAAAGCAGCTGCAATAAACTTGTGGTTAATTACCAGCACCCTAAAATCATAGCCCGTGATAAAACGTTCTACAATAATTTTTCGCGAATATTTTTTAGCATGGTGAAAGGCGCGATAGGCATCTTCTTCCGTTTTTACATTAATGGAGGCACCTTTTCCATGATTGCCATCCAAAGGTTTAAACACCAGTGGGAATTTTACGGTGTCAATAACTTCTTTGATTTCATCTTCAGAAACAATACACATGCCTTTAGCAACAGGTATTGCCGCTTCTTCCAACATACGTTTGGTTTCTTCCTTATTGCTGGCCAAATCAACAGCAATGGAACTGGTTCTATCGGTCATGGTGGCCCTGAAACGCACCTGATTTTTACCATAACCCAATTGCACTAAAGATTCGCTGTTCAATCGTATGTATGGAATATCACGGGCAATGGCTTCATCTACCAAAGAGCCGGTGCTGGGTCCAAAGCGAACACTCTCGCGTATTTCACGCATGCGGGCAATGTCGGCGGCGAGGTCGTAAGGTGTTCCGGCAATCAGTGCTTCAGCAATAGCCACCGAAGCTTTAGCGGCAAACAACCCCACTTTTTCTTCCATATAAGAGAACACTACGTTGTACACGCCTTTTTGCCCTGTACCGCGGGTTCTGCCAAATCCCACATCCATTCCGGCAAGCGTTTGTATTTCGAGGGCAATATGTTCGATAACATGACCCATCCAGGTACCTTCATCTACCCGCTCAAAAAAACCACCTTCGTAGGTTTTCGAACAGCGGTGTGTTTTCATGCTTGGGAATAACGCTTTCAAGCGCTCAGGAAATCCCGGAATTTTATTGGTGGGTTGTTCCTCCAGCACACCAATATCGAGTTTCATAACGATCAGTTTTTTGCGAAAATTCGACCAGTAGTTCGGACCACGCAACACTTTGGTTTCAACAATTTTCATCATAACTCGGGGATTTTTAAGAAATGTAGGACTTGTTTTTAACTTTTGCAAAAATCTGTTTAAAACAAGGTGATAATTGAAACAGCGCTCAACTTGCGGAGATGAGGATTAACTATAGTTTTGTGCTACAGAAGCAAATTATGACTGTACCTAAGGGAAAGCTTATTATTATCGGAGGATCTGTAGATAAGGGATCGTTTTTTAAAAATCCTGAAGACCAACCCAACAACCTGAAATTTTTTGAGCAGGGCATTTTAAAACGCATCAGTTTGGAAGCGGCAAAAAAAAATCTGTCGCGTGTCGAGATCATCACCACTGCCAGCAGCATTCCCACCGAAGTGGGTAACGAATACGTGGAAGCTTTCAAACAACTGGATATGTTGAACACGGGGATTTTGGATGTGAGAACAAGAGCAGAAGCCAATGACCCGGCGAATTTGCAAAGATTAAAAAATGCTGACGTAGTGATGTTCACCGGAGGCGATCAATTACGCTTAACTTCCATTTTTGGCGGAACAGAATTCCATAAGATGTTGCTCGAGCGTTACGAGCACGAAGATTTTATTATTTCAGGCACCTCGGCCGGCGCTGCGGCCAGCTCCAACAACATGATTTACCAGGGCAGCAGCAACGGGGCCCTGTTAAAGGGCGAGGTAAAAATTACAGGTGGTCTTGGTTTTATTAATAATGTGATCATCGATACGCACTTTGTGCAACGCGGTCGAATAGGCCGTTTGTTGTATGCCTGCGCCAGCAATCCTGTGAACATGGGCATTGGACTTGGTGAAGACACCGGCTTACTCATCACCAAAGGCCACTTTATGGAAGCCATTGGTTCAGGTTTGGTTATTTTGGTAGAAGGCACACACATGCGCAAAACCAACATTACCGATGTAGAAATGGGTCACCCGGTTTCATTGGAAAACATGACCGTACACGTGATGTCCCTGGGTGATAAGTTCGATTTGAACACCAAACATTTTATCTTGAAGCCTCTGCCTGAGAAACAGGCGAAGGGATAGTGGATTTCATTTTATTTGGGCGTGTCCCCTGAAGCAGAGGCACTAAATAAAACACAGGCCTCGCTTCAGGGGTCGGGCTGCTTTAGGCTCCGCTTCGCTACGGCTTTTTTTGATTTCGGGCTAAGGCCCTCATCAAAAAAGAGCTAAACCTTTCGCATCCCTCACGCTGCAGTTGTAAGTCAACGCACCAGCTCGCTCATGCCGACTGTTCGGGCCTCACGCAAAAACATCAGGCGCCGCCGGATCAAACGATCTCTTTGAGTGACTACTATTTATATATCGCAATAAACGGTGTTTCTCCGGCCCTTACAGAACCCCTGTACATGCCCTCCGAATTAAAAGGCAATTCAATATTCCCTTTGGCATCCACAGCAATCAGTCCGCCTTCTCCTCCCAATTTTACCAGTTTTTCGTTCACTACAAGTCTACACGCTTCTTTTAAGCTCAGGCCTTTATACTCCATCAAACAGGAAATATCATGGGCCACCACAGCACGTATAAAAAATTCTCCATGTCCGGTGCAGGATATGGCGCAGGTGGCGTTGTTGGCGTAGGTGCCGGCACCAATAATTGGGGTGTCGCCAACCCTGCCGTGCTTTTTATTGGTCATGCCGCCTGTGCTGGTAGCAGCGGCAAGGTTGCCATGCACATCAAGTGCCACCGCACCAACGGTGCCAAACTTATCGGGTTTACTTTCCTTGTGATCAAGAAATACCTTGTCCTGTTTCAACGCCTCCTGCAATTGCTGGTAACGCAGGGCAACATAAAAGTAGGCCTCGTCTTCAAATTCGAGTCCGTTTTTTTTTGCAAACACTTCCGCGCCTTCACCGCTTAAATACACATGGCTGCCTTCTTCCATCACCTTGCGGGCTAATATCACCGGATTTTTCACCTGCCTGAGTCCCGAAACTGCGCCGGCGTTCAAAAATTTTCCTTCCATAATGGAGGCGTCCATTTCATGTTGACCTTCGTGAGTAAACACAGCGCCTTTGCCGGCATTAAACAGGGGGTTATTTTCGAGTTCTATTACCGCTTTTTCAACGGCACCAAGGGCATCTCCTCCGCTTTTAAGCCAGGCGCTTCCAACTTCCAGTGCGTTAAGGAGGGCAGATTCGTACTTGAGCTGAGCCTCTGCATTCATAGATGCTCTGCTGATGGTGCCGGCTCCACCGTGAATGGCAAGGGTAAATAATTGACTCATGGGCTTGGCAATTTTGGCAAGTTAGGGTGCAAATTAAACTAATATCAACGGAAATGAAGCTAAAAACCGGCTCATTTTGAATGAATTATCCAAAAAACGGTGCTTTGCAGTACAAATAATTTAATTATATTTGAACTTTGTGATTGTTGTGCAAACCAAGTCTGCCATAAAAATTCACGGCCTCATTGCTGTGTTATTGTGTTCTGCGTTTTACTCTTTTGCCCAAAGAGGGTATAAAATGGAATACGGTGGCACCATAGGTATGTCTAATTACCTTGGTGAAATTGGTGGCAAAGGAGAAGAGGCAAAGCCCTTCATTAGTGATATGAAGATGGCAAAAACGCGCTGGAACCCCGGACTTTTTGTTAAGTACCAATTCCATCCCATGTTTGCCGTAAGAGGCGCTTTCAATTACCTTAGAATTGCCGGTGAAGATGCCCTCTCTACCAATCCAGGCCGTCAGTACCGTAACCTGAGTTTTCGCAATGATATTTTTGAATTGAATGGCACTGTGCATTGGTTGTTTTTTAATCCAACCCGCCCAACTGGTATTTACCGCAGATCCAGCATTTTTATCACCGCCTATGTATTCGCCGGCATTGGGGGTTTTATGCATAACCCTAAAGCACTGTATCAGGATGAATGGATAGATTTACGTTCACTCAAAACAGAAAATACCTCCTACGGTAAATATTCTTTTTGTGTACCAACCGGTTTAGGATTTTATGTAACCATCAATCAACGCCGCAGAGCACACCGCATTGGTTTAGAAGTGAACTGGAGGTACACAGGTACCGATTACCTGGATGATATTTCAAAAGACAGTTGGGAAAACCCCTCTACACAATCTACCTTGTCAGCAGCATTGGCCAATCGTAACCCTGAGTTAGGTTCACAACAACCGGATGGTTTTGCGGGCAACTATGGCTGGCATGACGATGGGGCCGGAGGCAACCTGAACAAAGCGCCACGCGGAGATCCCAATGACAAAGATTCTTACATTACCTTAAATGTAACTTACGGCTATAGCTTTAAAGCCAAGTACAACCGCAGCCGCGGAAGGAAGATTCGCTCGGTGACCTTCTAATCGGGCTATTGTTGGCGTTTACTTTTCTTTCAGTTTGTTTTTTACTTCTATCCAAAGACTCATGTATTTGCTGCTGTTGTGTTGCTGTTGTTGAAGCATAGCGCCGGTAAAGTTGCGGCTTCTGTGTTCTTTTAAATTTTTGTAAGTGAATTCAATGAGTGATAAGAATGAACCGGAAAAGAGTTCCCGGTTAAATTGTAATAGCGTAGGGAGACAAAGTTCAGAAGATTGCACCCATTTTTTTTCGTTCTGATAAAGTTCCACAGCCTCTCGAACAAAAACTTCAGCATTATCTGAAATGCTTCCGGGCCAGGCGCCTTCTCCTTTCATGCCTTCTGCTCCAATACTGCTGGTGATGTTAGGTGTGGCACACAGCATGGCATCCAGCAATTTTCCTTTTAATCCGGCGCCGAACCTAAGCGGTGCTAAAAGCAAACGCGCATTGCGCAGCACACTTAAGGCATCCTTTGCTCTTCCTTTTACTATAAATCCATGTTTTTGTGAATGCCATGCTGTAATCGATTCAGGAATGTACGCCCCGTAAACGTGTAATTCAGCTGCCGGAAGTTGTTTCCTGATTTCAGGCCAAATGGTGTTGTGCAAATACTTTACTGCGTCGAGATTGGGCTCATGTAAAAAATTACCAAGGCTGATAAAATGTTGGCGTTCGCTGAAAGTCGCGGTGTTTTTCAAACGCGTGAATTGTGTTGGCTCTAGCAAAAACGGCAGATAAACCAGCTGCGATGGGGGAACAGCAAAAAAATCCTTCAACACACCCATTTCAAATTTGGAAATAATCAAACTTATATCGCAGCGGTGTATGCTTGCAAGTTCACGAAAGGCTACAGAATTGAACAGATCGTCAAAAACAAACGGCCTGTTGGCTTTTAGGGCCTTTTCTCTCCCTGCTCTCAAACAATGCAGATCTTCGGTGTCAAGCAGTCGTAAGGCATTCGGACACTGTTCTGCCACCCTCCAGCCAAATTGTTCTTCGGTCATAAACCTATCAAACAACACGGCATCGGGTTGTAGCGCACGGATAAAATCATCGAAGCCGGAAGAATTGAGTTCGATGCTGTGAAACGGAACGCCGAGGGATCTTAGATCAACCGAAAAGGCGCTGGGTTTTGCAACCGATGCCATCTCCACCTGCCACTTGCCTTCACGAAACAAATCCATTAGTTGCAGCATGCGACTTCCGGCGGCTGATGAGGCGGGTTCGGGAAGAACCTTTGCTATGATCAATAATTTAGGTGAGGGCACTGTGAAAATTAGGAAATAAAATTGAGTTTAAACCTTTTCTGAGCGGCAATGAAGAAGTAAAGATTCGACAAATGGCATGGCATTAGGTTTGCGACTGTTTGCGCTTGGGACGGCAAAAACCCGGTGGTCCCGATTGCTATCGGGATGAGCGAGGTGGTGCCTTAGCTGCCAATCTGCTGCGCAATTAAAGAGCGAGTGGCGAAAGCCCGACCCTGACAATCAAAAAACTTTAGAAGTGATCCTTTGGTTTTTTGATTCGTCAGGGGAGCGCCCAAATTCTTCAACACGTTTTATTACAGGATTTGCTATTGTCTTATAATCCGTCCATCTTCCATTTCAATAATGCGTTTGCTTTTTTGTGCAAACTCCACATCGTGGGTAACCACTAACATGGTTTGATTAAACTCTGTGGTGAGCTGTTTAAAAATATCAAACACCATTTCTGAATTTCGTTTATCCAAATTTCCGGTGGGTTCATCGCCCATAATAATGGCCGGATCGTTAATCATGGCCCGGGCAATGGCCACGCGTTGTTTTTCGCCGCCCGACAATTGATTGGCTTGTTTCAGCGCCAGTTTGTCGATACCAAGTTTTTTCATCCGCTCCATGGCCCGGTGTTCTACTTCTTTTTCACTGTACTTGCCCAATTTTAAACCCGGGAGCATGACATTATGCAGGGCCGAAAATTCATACAACAAATAGTGAAACTGGAATACAAAACCAATCTTTTCATTTCTTACACGCGCCAGTTCGGCTTCGGTTTTGTTATTCATCTGCTGGCCGTCAATCAGCAAGTTGCCCGAATAATCGGTGTCCATGGTCGACAGGATATAAAGTAAGGTAGATTTGCCACAACCCGATTTACCAATCACCGACACAAATTCCCCGACCGAAATACTGAAGCTGATGTTTTTTAATACATCAATGGTCACCGGATCGTGAAACTGTTTGTTGATGGCCTCGGCCTGAAGTATAACGGGCTGCATTATTTTCCTCTGATAATTACAACGGGGTCGACTCTACTGGCCTTGCGTGCCGGAAAGTACCCGGCAAAATAGGTGGTGAGCAGCGCAAACACAAATGAGATGATGTAGTACTTTGGACTGTAATTCACCGGAAATGTTTTTATGGTTGGTAAAGCAGGTGTATTAAAAGGGATGTTGTCGATTACATTGGATAATAAAAATCCCATGAGCTCTCCTGCCAATCCTCCAATAAATCCTATGCTGATGGCTATTACCATAAACACGTTACGCACATCTTTGCCTGAAAATCCGGTAGCTTTTAATATTGCTATGGATTCCATTTTCTCAAAAATCATCATGTTTAAAATATTATATATACCAAAACCCGCAACAATTAACAATGTGATGCCAACTGCATAAGAAATTATGCTTCGTACTTTACTGCCTGTTTCAAACTGCGCGTTAGCGGTTTGAATGTCTTCGGTATCGCATTCAAACAAGGTGGCGTATTCTTTTGCCATGGCCGGGGCTAGAGTAATGTCTTTCAGTTTCACCTGAAGATCGGTAATGTAATTATTGCTTTTGCCAAGAATTTTTTGGGTGGTTGCCAGGGAAGCGTAACTGTTTACCTTATCCAGATCCATGAGGCCGGATTCAAAAAACCCTACAACTTTCAATGAAAAGCGTTCGCCTTGCGAGTTGTTAACGTACACCCGGTCACCGATATCTACCAGCAGTTTGTTGGCTAAGGCTTTACCGAGTATAATGCTGTTGGCAACTGTTTTCACATCCATGGGGTTGCCCTTGGTAACGTAATCCCTGAAAAAAAACAATTTCGCCTCGGCTTCAGCATCAATGCCATTGATAACACCGGTAATTTCAATATTGCCATCGTTAAAAAAAACGGGAGCGTTTATTTTGGGAGCAAATCCTAAAACTCTCGGATCTTTTGAGATGGCTTTGGTAATGGCAGCCACATTGTATATTTCGCGTCTGCTGCCTGAGGATTTAACGGAATTAATAAAATGCTGCTGCTCTTTAAACCCCTCAGCCTTTTCTATGGCTTGTTTTTCCTTGGGTTTGATGTCGTTAAAAAGTCGCACATGGGCTGTTCGGTTTAAGATCAAACCGTCGAGCATATCGTTTAAGCCATTCATAAAACCCAGCAGGGTCACAAACATCATGATACTAAAAGTTACACCAACGGCGGCCACCATGGTTTGGCGCAGCCTTGCCAGTAATAAGGAACGGGCGATGGAGATTATCAGTTTAGAGATCATTGGCCGGGCTTAAGGATCACATCCCCTTTTTTTAAACCACCGCGAATTTCAACCTTGTTGTAATCTTTAAGTCCGGTGAGCACCTGAATTTTTTCTTTGTTTTGATCAAGTACAAACGAATCGGCAATGAGGTAATTTCGGGGAATCAACAAGGCGGCTGATTTGCTTTGTATAACAATGTTGGCTTCCACACTCAGGTTGGGGTATAACCTGGCCGGAGGATTAGAAAAGCCGGCTTCAACTTTAAAGGTGCGGGTGCGCTCATCCATAATACGATTAATGCGGGTTAATTTACCCTCAAATACCCGGCCTTGATAACTGTCGAGTGTGATCAACAAAGTCTGCCCTATTTCAAGGCGAGTGATGTCGTATTCATCCACCAGCAACTCGATAATAAATTCTGAATCGTCGCCAATGGTTGCTATGGGACTCATGTTGCTTACCATTTCTCCTTTTTCTTTGAGTAAACTAAACAGGCGACCGTTGGTTTCGCTGCGTATAATAAAATCATCTTCCATCGATTCGCTGATGCGTGAATTGTTGAGTGCCTGTTCTGATTGAAAATCCAGGGTCTTTTTGGTATCCGCATAACGTAACATGGCACTACGGTAATTGCTTTGCGAAGTTTTAAAGGCAAGTTCTCTTTGTTCAAGTTCTACCTGGGTGCCGATTTGTTGTTCCCACAAACTTTTTTGTCTCAACCACAATAAAGAATCGTTGAGGTATTTGTTTTTGGCAAGCTCAATGCCCACTTGGAGTTCTTTTAGTTTTTCTCCTCTGGCATTTTGGTTGGCTAATTCGAGTGCAAGTTTAGAATTGGCTGAATTTAAGCGCGAAGAAGGATTGCTCAAACGCAGAATGGGATCGCCTTTTTTAAGCAGCGCCCCTTCTTCGGCATACACTTCTTCAACCAATCCATTGGTTTTAGAAAATACCTGGTACTGGTTTTTACTTTTAACCGTGCCGGAGGCGTACACCGATTCGGTAATGGGTGCTTCGCTAAGGGTATAGCTTTCGGTTTTTTTACCGCATGAAAACAACAGCAAACAGAAAATACCGAGCACGCAACAACAATTTTTCATAATCGTACGACCTGCAGATGGCCGGGAAGTAAAATTACTTAAATTTATACATTGTGACTTTAAAATGGGGTCATATTCAAAATGACATTCATCAGAAAATCACATGAATTGGTGATGTTCAGCTCAACCTCACACATTAGATTTGCAAAAAATTACTATGGACTTTAAAAAAAGTATGGCCTTGCTTCGTCAGGCTCTTAAGGGCGAAGACTACGATTACACCAGCGGAAGTATTCGCAAAGCCGTTGTGTTGTTGGCCATCCCCATGATGCTGGAAATGTGCCTGGAAAGTGTGTTTGCGGTGGTGGACATCTATTTTGTGAATCAACTGGGTAGCCATGCGGTAAGCGTGGTGGGTTTAACCGAGGCCGTATTAACACTTGTTTATTCGGTTGCCATTGGTTTAAGTTCGGCAGCTACAGCTGTGGTGGCCCGAAGGGTGGGGGAGAAAAATCCGGAGGCAGCTGCCAAAGCGGTTTCTCAGGCCCTGATCCTTTCTGGAATCTTGATTGCGATAATTTCAGTTTTGGGTTTTGTTTACGCCGATGGCGTTTTGCGTTTGATGGGGGCAGAAGAAGAGGCTGTGGCCATGGGTGTGAATTATACCCGTTTAATTTTGGGAGGCAGTGTGGTGGTGGTGCTCTTGTTTTTAATCAACGGTATTTTTCGCGGGGCCGGCAACGCTTCCATTGCCATGAAAAGTTTGTGGATAGGCAACGGGGCCAATATTATTTTATGCCCTTTGTTGATTAACGGCTACGGCCCTTTTCCCGAACTGGGCATCACCGGGGCAGCTTTGGCTACGGTGCTTGGCAGAGGTTTAGGTGTGTTGTATCAGGTGAAACAATTGTTTTTTTCTGAACACGAAGCTTTTGATATGCGCAAGGCCAGTTGGTGGCCGGATAAAGAAATTATCAAATCCTTATCCTCCATAGCAAGCCCGGCTACTTTGCAGTTTATCATACAATCGGCTTCCTGGATTTTTTTGGCGGCTATTGTGGCGCGCAGCGGAAGTAATGCCAGTGGGGGGTACCAAACTGCCATTCGATTGATCATGTTTTTTATGTTACCGGCCTGGGGCATTAGCAATGCGGCCGCCACACTGGTGGGGCAAAACCTGGGAGCCAAAGAACCGGGACGTGCCGAATCATCAGTTAAAACCATTGCCAAATACAACACCATTTTTATGGCTTTTGTGATGCTGTTTTTTATGCTGTTGGCCGATCCTTTGATCAGTTTTTTTATTCCCCGCACTTCGGTTGAACAGCACCAATATGCGGTAGACGCTTTGTGGATCATCAGCACGGGTTATGTGTTGTACGGTTTTGGTATGGTACTCATGCAGGCCTTTAACGGAGCGGGCGACACCAAAACGCCCACCTACATTAGTTTTGTAGGTTTTTGGTTAATGCAGGTACCCCTGGCCTGGTGCCTGGCCATTTACCTGGGCATGGGACCCTTGGGTGTGTTTATTGCCATTCCTGCTTCAGAAGCCATTATCACCGGTATTTATTATTATTACTTTAAAAAAGGCAAGTGGAAATTGAAGGAGGTGTAGGGGCATTTATTGAATCGTTTCCGCACTTTGCATCTGATCGGGTAAAAGCACCTCTTAGGGCAAAACACGGGTGCATTAAACTGAAGGGCAATACCTGATTTATTATCGGGAAGCACTTACCTCCCTTTTCTAAAATTCCAATTGATAAGTGGCAATTTACGGCGTTCGTTCACGTTCCAAAAGCCAATCTGTATTCCTTTGGTCTCTTTACTTCTATTGATAATACCAAGCTGCAAACCTTTCATTTTATAAGCTTCATTGATAGCCGCTATTTGAATACCGTTGTGAATTTGAGCATAATTCATAAGGAGGGATGCAGAAAACCCGTTCACCTTACTCACTATTTGACCAAAAAGGCCAAGGGAAATGCCATTAATAATAAAGGTGCCGGCGGTACCGGTACCTGCAATATTCAGTCCGTTTATTTTCTCTGTAAAAGGTTCTTTTTGTTTTTCATTAAACAAAGTTTCGGTCTCGGGAATTGGGCTGAATGGGATCAATGGCACAAGAAGTCCTTCTCCGATTAGGGCAAGTCGGATGCCATTTGTGCTAGTGTTTCTTGGTTGATCTGAGAAGTTCCATAAACCCAAAGAAAGCCCGCAGATAACAGCATTTTTTTGGTGAAAGCTCCAAACCGGAAAATAGGTTTTCCTTTTCTGCCCTTGGCAAATGAGCATCATACAAGCAAGTGAAATTGTAAGGACAAATTTCATGTTGGTGTAAACTTGTTAATGTTCCAATACTTCATACAACAGCTTGTATGCCGCTGTTTTTAAATGTACAATTGTTCAACCAAAATGACAAGAGGATTGCCTGATGAAATGGGGAGGTAATATTAAGGCAGGGATTGATCATTCGTTTTCAATCTTGAGTCTGCTGGCAATTTGGTCAGCCTTGAGCAATTTAAGATACATGTCGTTGGGAACAAGGTGTATTGCTTGCGATCTGTTGGTAAAAAATCTCAAAGCACTTGATGGGATTGGGTTTGCACTATTTCGTTCTAGTGCATTTTAGGCAATGACTCTTAGGGCTTGTGGTCTTCAAGGGAAAAAGTAAGCGAATTAGACATGTTACTTTCTGAGAGATTTGATAGTACTAGACTTAATCTATTTTCACTATTCGCAAGTTGCGTGAAAGCTTACCATTGTCTAATCGGATAGTATAAACCCCAGGTTTCAGAGAGGTTGTATTAATGGTATTCTCTCCTGATTGCAGCGTTTCTTCTAAAATCAAAAACCCATTTAAGTCAAATAGCTTAAAGCTTCCTTCTAATGCACTTTCAATTTGAAGTTCATTCACCACAGGATTAGGATATACTTTCCAAAGACCGGCCGCCTCAAGATCCTCAATACCTAAACAAGGGTTTACCGTTACAGTGAAGGTTTTTGATTGGGTACAACCATTGGCTGTTGCTGAAACTGTGTAAACCGTAGTTTGGGTTGGCTGAAGGGCTACAGCAGTTGCAGTTGAGCCTGTACTCCATAAATATGTACTACCACCACTTACTGAGTAATTGTACCTATCCCCTTTGCATATTAAAGTAGGACCAGCTACAGCAGGTGTTGGGCCCATTGTAGTTATGTTCACCGCTTGCATTAATGTGTCGTTTGTACATGCATTCAGTAAAACCAATTTTACTGTGTACGTACCCGGTGCTGAATAAACGTGATTTGGGCTACTTAAACTGGAGCTGTTGGCTGTGCCTGAAGAAGGCTCTCCAAAATCCCATAAATAACCACTCGGTGGATAAGGTGTACTGCTGCACCCACTGCTAAATGTTGGTATTGGCGGTGGGCTAAAATTGACCTGATTACAGGCAACGGTATTGGTAAAGGGTTGGGGCGAAGGCTTTGTGTAAGGGTTGATGAAGTTCGGTAGGCCTTGGCGACTTTGTTTAGGCGCAACACTTTGCCCATTTGCAACATATCCCATAGATGCTCCGCTTAAATTTGGACTATTAATAACACTTAACCCCGCAGTTGTAGAACTAATTGCTAAATAGATCTTACCGTCAATTGCTCTTTGGAGTGAGCCAGGCCCCCCAGAATTATAAATTCCCAAGCCAATTGTGTAGGCCGAGGCGGTGATTGTGGGCAGAGAGCCTGAGCAGATGTTCCATTGGTATAGCGTTTGGGGGGTGTTAATTGCAGTTACAGTTGTAACGCCATATAATTTTGTACCGTCAGGTGAGAATTCAATACCATATGCTAAAGATGGATTAACAAGGAGTGAATTGGACACTACACCTGATGAAGGATCAAAATCGAAAAGATAAAATCCACTGCTTCCTAACGAAGGAGGTGTAGAATTATCTGAGTTACTCATAGCTAATTTTTTTCCATCGGGAGATATTTTAAACTGACCATTGGATGCACCAGTGCCTGTTATTGTTGGACCAACAGCAGAAATCACTGGATTTGGACTTAAGCCTGATGATGTAAGTAAGTATGCTCTGAAATTATTCGATCCGGTTTCATGACTTAATATCCAAGCATCTTTTCCATTGCAATGTCTTACCGCTACCTGCTTTTCAGTTGTGTTAGTGTATGTATTTACATTTTTTACGGTAACGGATCCTAGACCAGCAGCCAAAGTCATGTCCACTATAGAGTAATTTGCGCTTCCCCAAGCAGTAAAAATGTAATAGAGATTAGAGTTACCGGGTTGCTTAACAATCATGGCGCTTTGTGCACTAGGGCTTCCTCCGAGCAACCCAGTGCCATTTGCCATTGCAGTATGGTTTGCATTAACTACACCAGTTCCATCGGTGTAAAATAGGATATTACCTGATGCATCTGAAATGCTTGCAACTCCTTCAATGGTGTTAAGCACACCATTTGTTAGAATTGTAGGAGGATTAGTGGTAAAATCTAAACCTGCTTGCATCCCAAAATACCATTGACTAAACTCCATTTGTGCAAAGGACTTAGAGCCAAAAATCAATGATAAAATAATAATCGAATTTCTGATAAGATTGTTCGTCATGGTAAATGATTCTTCTCCAATATAAGAAATTAATTTGATTTAATTAGTTTTTTGTAAATACGATTATTATCCCAAGTTGTGACTTCTAAAATGTATAAAGAGGGAGGTAAAAAAGAAATATCTAATGTTGTTTCGGTCAGTTCTAGAGACTCCAAATAATAAACTACTTTTCCTGAACTGTCAGATATTTTTAGTGCAATAAAATTCTCTCCTGTAACAGACATAACACTTAGTAACCCATTTGTAGGATTTGGCTGAATTACAATTTTATCTATTGTGCTTGAAGTAGGCAGCTCATTTATTGATTGAAAAGAATTGATTCTCCAGTTTGGTGGTGATAGATATCCATGTTGTGGAACACAGTCTGCCAATCTATTAATTGGGGCTGTGTTGTCAATACTTATTCCAAGCATATATGCGGTGGATAGAAAAGCTGCACCATTAAAAGTTGGGTCGCGATCAAGGGAATTAAAGACATAAAGTGGAGATAGCGTTGGGTCGCTATCATCAACATACGTGTGATTTTGTGACACAAAGTTAACTCCAAACTGTGGGCAATTCGCTGTAATTAACCACACATTCCCGCTTCCAAATCCTGCGCCCGGATCACCTTGTTGTCCTATAACAGCCGAATTTGTGAGAGCCATGCCAGCAAAATGTGTACACATTTCATTGCCTTCCCAAATAGTACCAGAGCTTCTTCCTTCGAACTGAAAGCCATAATAGCTATTGCTCGTTGCGTTACATTCAATCCTCGGGGAGCCAATTCCAAAGTGCTCCTTAGTGTATACCAGTGATACTGTTGGGTTATTAGGGGCTAGAACAAACCATGGCTGGGCATTAAGCGTATTGTTAGTTATAGCTAGCCCATCAGTATGATTGGCGGTACCAATTCCATATCCAAAGGCTGGTTGACCAAACGTAAAATCATCTTCAATAAAAATATCATTGGCTGATATAGAAATTGTTTCATCTTCGAACCCATCAAGTGTTATACCTCTAAAGACACGATCAATTTTATTACTGATTATATTGCTCATCCAATGCTGAATAGGATGAGGCGTCCAGTTAAAGGTGTTTGGAGAATGTATACGTATCGCCTCTTCCATGTATTCTGATGGACTAGAATTTGCACCACCACCACTGTATGGGGCGTTACTGGTTACTAATGGCCCAAAGTAGTTCCTTTCGATTGTGAAAAATCGAGTTAGTATGCCTTGATTAGGCCCAAAGCCAGTTACGTCAAAGTTCAAGTTGTCTGTTGGTGTGCTCACAACTATACCATAACGTAAATTATTAAATTGAGACTCTACGATAGAAAAGGAGAATCGATTTGTTGTCAAACTTATCCCTGTATCTCCAGCTGTAGGCTGAAAGTTGCTTAACATACCAATATTATGGTCACTTCTAATTAAACAATTCCTTGCCCAAAAATCATATACATTAAAGGCATAAATGCCTGTAATACAATTCCAAAATTGATTCCCAGGCGTGCCATCTTGTGTAAGGTACAATCTGGCATTCATTAAAGTATTAGGCTGAATAACATGTGCAATACCCTGTCCCCCATAAGTTAAAGTAGTGGTGGCAGGATAAATGTATCGTTGCATGTTCTGAAAAACGTTATTCATTGTGGTTAAACTCGCATCAGTAATTTCAATACCGCAACCCAAACCATCAAAAAGATTAAAGTCAGTAGGAAAAGGACCAGGGTAAGTAATACCAAATTGAACTCCCGGCTTAGAATTTATTCCTGCCGGATCACCAAATTTTTCAACTTGAATACCAATGTGACCGGGTTGACTTTGATGAGGTTGTTTCAGTAAGCTCTGAGCAAATCCTTGTAAAGTATAAGGTGGTGTTAAACCTGTAGTTGGATTAACAACACATCGTAGACCATTTGCACCACAACTTGTTGTTGAATTTGGCCAATTGAGAGGTAAATTTTGAATTGTTGTATAGGTTAAACTGCGACTCGAGAATACGCAGCCATTTATACCGAGAGCCAGTGAGTCCATCGAGGGACTAGAGTGACTTATACGTATACCAATAAAGTTTTTGTTAAAAATTACACCCTGAAGGTTAATAGGTGGATTAGGACTCGAATTTGTCAAAGTTATATTACTTAAGTCAACAGCGATTTCAGCATCTTCAATTAGACTGCTGTAACTAAGTGGGTGGTTAGGTGCTGTTTTAATTCTGCCACCATCCTGCACCACAATTCCCTTCCACATATTTATCCCGCATGAGAAAAGATGGGTTTTGTCAAGCTCAAGATACATTCCTGAAGGCACAGTAATCTGAACATTAGGCATCATCCATACCTCAGTGTTTGAAAAGGATGTAGAGGCAGTTAAGGTAATATTTCCGCCTAAGACATATGAATTATTAAAATAATTGCCACCTAGACCATTAGCGGGATTCAATGCAATCATGCCCACTGTTGGTTGTGAACAGCAATTTGTTTCAATACTAACAGCCAACGTCGCAGAGGATGGACAGCCTGTAGTACCTGAAGAGGTAACATTAACGGAGTAGATTGTGGTCACAGTCGGACAAACTATAAGGCTTGCGGTTGGAGGTAAAGGACCAGGATACCAAGTATAGTTGAGTGGTACATTCAGAGTAGAGGTGCCGCTAATTGGCGTACAAGGTCCGGCATTTGTGCAAAGTGTAACATTTGGAGCGTTCAGGGGAATCGGATTACCAGGGGATAAAACGCCTGTTGTGCAAGAAACACAACCTCCAGTTGGCGAGTTGCTGCCACAAACACTATAAGTTGTAGTATTTACTACCGTAATCACAACACTTGAATTATTAGAAACTGTTTGATTTGGAGCAGTACCGATAGTCCAAGTATAAGAATTGGCCCCACCTGCAGAAAGTGTATTAGAAATCCCCGAGCAGATTGAAACTGGCGAGATGGTTACTGTGGGCGCAGTAAGAACTGTGACCTGAACGGTTTTACTGACCATACAATTGTTGGAGCCATAGCCGTTCACTTGATAGACAAAATTACCAGAAGATGTTGGAGTAACAGCTACTGTCGCAAGCTGTGAAAAATTGAATGGCCAGAAGTACGTATTTCCGCCTGATGCCGTTAATGTTGAAGTAGAACCTTGGCATATAATGGAGGGCTGGGCTACAACAGTAATTGTTGGGTTAGGAATTACACTAATTGGAGCAGAAGCTTGATTGGTGCATCCATTTGGGGCCTGCACCGTAAGTACATATGTTGTATTTTGTGTGGGATTCACGGATATGGCTGAGGATGTTAACCATACGGGAGACCAGAAGTAAGAAGGATTTAATACATTAGTTGAACCAACCAAAGAAGCTGACCCTCCCTGACAGACCAATCCATTTGTAGGGCTAATTGCAATGTTTACGTTGGGTGATGTCAACACATTTATTTGTGATGTTTTCGAACTAGTACAATTCCCTTGTTGAGATTTTCCTTTGACAGTGATTGTTGTGGTGCCATTCGGGCAAATAACGCTACTGGTTGGCCCAACAGCATAAGGTGAAACGTTGTTGGGTGGAGCATACCACGAATAATTAGTAGCTCCAATAGCAGAAACTGTAACACACTTACCGCTGCATATATTAGTAAATGTTGGTGTAATTGTTAGGGGAGGTGGCACATTAATTTGAAATGAGGAAGATGTTATACAACTAGAAAAAGAGCCTCCTGCTGTAACATATGTGCTATAAATATTTGCCCCTAATATTCCTGTCATTGTCCCAGTGATAATAGAAACTGTGTTAGTGCTTCCTGCTCCCCCTGCCCAAAGACCAGTATTTGGTCTATACCAGCGATAAAGAAAAACAGTGGGATTTGGTATAGCCAGAGCTGTTTTTGTTGGTAGGGAATAAATGTTTGTTGAAGACGGGCAGGCAAGTGTTGGGCCAGTGATACATGGATAAGTATAGGGATATAAGTGAGTAAGGTAAGATGTTACTTTTAAACCTGTATAATTACAGTTAGGTGCTACATTTGTATTGGAAACTTTAATTGAAATTACATTAGGTTGGCCTGCAGGTTTCCAATTACACCATCTTAATTTAAGGTTGTTAATATTACCATGAAATGGATGATTTAGATAAGTTCCTCCTGCTTTGTAAGCAGGTAGGCTATTTATGAGGATTTCTTCGACCCAACCTGTAGCCCAAATATCCCATTCAATTACAAAAGGAGCGTTTGCAGGAAGAGTAAATTGACGCTCAAAATAATAGCTCACAAGAGTATTGCTGTTGCATGCCCAAAACGAAGGAGGCATTCCTGGACAAAGCACAACGGAGTTAGATGGACCAATCCAACCCGTTTGATTACTTTGGCTGCAATTTGTAGTGTTTGCTGCTGTAACCATAGCATAGGGTCCTCCTCCTTGTGCTAAATTACAAGTCCAGTACTGGTCAAGTGCTCCAACAGGAAGCACAGTTTGAACTACAACTCCGTTTAGCAGAGCAGTACCAGTGCCTGTGCTAAGAATTCCGTTATAATGCCCTGGAGTTGGCGGGATACATTGGGAATTAGCCTGGCCAAAAAGCATGATCAGTAGTGCGGCGAAATAAAATCGATTTGTATAACTTAATCCTATGAATTTTGATAATCTAATTATTAGTGATGAATCAAAGCAAGCATAACAATTTGAATTTTTATAGATTTTCATAAGTTATATTTTACAGTTTGACATTTATTTCAGCTCCTTTTTTAAAAAAAATCAAAAGAACAATTCAGCAACATTGAATTGACCGCCAATCTAAGGTCATCAACAAGAGAATACAATAGGTATTTTTACTCAAATTTAGAGGGGGGTAATTTTGATGACTTTGGACTTTAATGTAACAGAATAGTCCCTGAGGTACTATAGAGACTGATGTTTTTGAATATTCTTCAAAAAGCCAACAAAATCACTTTAAATTCAGAAATCTTCTGAAAAAAGACAAATAGAGTGTAGCCAGTTGTTTTTTTGAAGAAATACAAGACAACTAACTACAACTAATCCGCCTACTAAAAATCTCAATTAACCACTTCCCGTATAATATCAAATATTCACTTATGCCTTGATGGTATTAGGTTTACACTATTTCGTTCTAGTGCATTTTAGGCAATGACTCTTAGGACTTGTGGTCTTAAAGGGAAAAAACAAGCGAATTAGACATGTTACTTTCTGAGAAATTTGATAGTACTAGACTTAATCTATTTTCACTATTCGCAAGTTGCGTGAAAGCTTACCATTGTCTAATCGGATGGTATAAACACCAGGTTTCAGAGAGGTTGTATTAATGGTATTCTCTCCTGATTGCAGCGTTTCTTCTAAAATCAAAAACCCATTTAAGTCAAATAGCTTAAAGCTTCCTTCTAATGCACTTTCTACTTTAAGTTCATTAAGCACAGGGTTAGGATAAATTTTCCAAAGACCAGCGGCCTCAAGATCCTCAATACCTAGACAAGGGCTTACAGTGACTGTAAAGGTTTTTGATTGGGTACAACCATTGGCTGTTGCTGAAACCGTGTACACAGTAGTTTGTGTTGGTTGAAGAGCTACGGCAGTTGCTGTGGAGCCTGTACTCCATAAATAGGTACTACCCCCACTTACCGTGTAATTGTACCTATCACCTTTGCAAATTAATGTTGGTCCTGTTACAGCGGGTGTTGGGCCCAACGTTGTAATGTTAACCGTTTGTATTAAGGTATCGTTTGTACAGGCGTTTAAAAGCACCAATTTAACGGTATAGGTTCCTACAGAAGCGTATATGTGATTAGGGCTACTTAAACTGGAGGTATTGGCTGTGCCTGATGAAGGTTCTCCAAAATCCCATAAATAACCACTCGGTGGATACGGTGTACTGCTACACCCACTACTGAATGTAGGTACAGGCGGCGGAGAAAAATTGACCTGATTACAAGCAACGGTATTGGTAAATGCTTGTGGGGTGGTTTTGGTGTAAGGGTTGATGAAATTGGGTAGCCCTAAACGGCAAAATTTTGTATTAATAGTAGAAATAGTTATAGCATTAAACGAAAAGCCCATAGAAGCCCCTGTTAGATTTGGACTATTGATAACAGACAAACTTTGTTGACTTGCAACAGCTAGATAGATTTTTCCATCAATGCCTCTTTGTAATGAACCATAAGTAAGATTACCCGGAGGATTAATTGTATAACGAGAACCAATAATTGCTGAATTATTGGGAGCACAAACATTCCATTGATGAAGTTCTGGCTGCAAATTATAGAACCCAGTAGAACCGTATAGCTTGCTGCCATCTGGTGAAAATTCTATTCCATAAGCTTGATATTGACTATGGAGCAAAAGGGAATTACTAACTACACCTGTAGCGGGATTAAAGTCAAAGAGGTAAAATCCCCCACTGTTAACAGAACTCGAAGCGACTGCCATTGCTAATTTTTTACCATCGGGGGAAATTTTCAATTGCCCGGCCGCACCACCTGTCGTGCTCGATATAACTGCACCAAGTGAGGAATAAACGGGAGAGGGATTAATACCTGAGCTCGTAAGCAGATGAGAAACAAATTTATCGGAATTAATTTCATGACTAACAATCCAAACATCTTTGCCATTGCAGTGCCTAACAGCTACTTGCTTTTCACAGGTTAGATTGTAAAGAGGTGAATTCAAGACTGTCACAGAGCCTAAACCTGCTGCAAGTGACATGTTTACAATTGAGTAAGCAAATGTTCCATTGGCTGATGTAGTAAAAACACAATACAAGTCATTACTACCTGGGTGTTTTACTATCATACTGGCTTGGGTGCTTGAAGCATCACCGGACAAAACACTTCCATTATCCATTATAACATGATTGCTATTATAGATGGCTTGAGCATTGCAATAAAACAGTACATTTCCCATATTATTACTAATACTTGCACAACCCTCCAAGGCATATATCGTGCTGTTGATAATTGCTGTTGGAGGAGAGCTTGTAAATGTTAATCCAACATATTGACCAAAATACCAGTTACTGTTTTCTAATTGAGCAATAAATTTGGAAGACAATAAAGTTAAAGACAACATTATAAGAGTAGATGGGAGTGCGTTTTTCATTTGAGGTTTAATTTCCCTGTTTGAGTTTTCTAAAGATAATCAGTATGCTGCATAACGTTTTGCCAACTGGCGTCCGTCGTCTTACAGAGAGCTGGCCTGATGTTAAAGATAGAAAATTTGTCCAGATGATAAAAGAGCGAACGCAGTCGCGCCACTAATATTTGTCTATCTGAAAATAGCGGCAGCTTGCACTGAATCTGTCTCTTGTCCGCGGGGGCGCCAGTTGGCTGTTAGGTCACAGTGCTTCTTAGTCCACAACGATTACTTTTTTCTTAGCAAGAATACTTTTGTCTATTGTCAACGTTATCGTATATACTCCACTGACTAGTTTATTTCTATTTAATTCAAAACTTCGATTCCTGATGTTAATAATAGTCCAAACTACCTCACCATACATATTAACAATCTCCAAATCATAATTCGTGACTTCCGAATTAATATTAATATTAGTTGTTTGACTAAAAGGGTTAGGAAAAATAGATATCATGCTACTAATGTCTTTCTCTGTAATTCCAACCATAACAGGAATTTCTATAATAAAACCCGTCCCACAACCTGAATTATCAACAACTATCGCATTACAGTTTCCCGAACAAAGTCCAGTAATAATATTTGAATTTTGATTGTTGCAACTATTAGAATATGTGTATGGAGGATATCCTCCAGTTGCTGTGATGGTTGCGCTACCATCGCAACAACTATTACAAGAAGACTGAGTTGTATTAAAGGAAACACTGATTAGACGTGATAAAGAGATGCTTTCAGTTGCCACACAGTTAAGGGCATCTGTCATAGTGACAATATAAACAGATGGGCATAGTCCAGTTAAGACAGAAGTATTTTGTCCGTTAGACCATTGATAACTATAAGGAGGTGAACCCGATGGCACTGCTGTGATCCATCCATCACAATTAGTGCAGAAAGGTTTAAAATAATTTAAAGTAACTGTGCATTGTCCGTAAATAGAATTCAGATTTAGGAATAAGAGGAAATATATTATCGACTTCATGTTTATATTGTTTTAATTTCTATTTGCATTGCCACTAGCGTTTTGCAGCTAGGCGAAGTGCCCGCTACCTTATTCATTTTTCGCCGAAGCGATAGCGGAGGCAAATATAAAAAAAAGCGGGCATTTTGCCTAGGTGCTGTTAGTACCAGTTGCCGCCACACAGTTTAATTTCTGGTCACGTGTCCGCCAATGAACTTTTAGAAGTGTCTACCCGATTTATTAGGTCCGAACTTTTTAATTTTTTTGTGCGATAGGAATGCAATTTGAAAAATTGCTCGTTCTAATGTCCACACAGGAGGGGAGGAAATTTTGCAAGCTTATTTGGCGTCACTAAAATTATTTGCCTTTGAAAAGATGCGCCAAATGTGCTTGTGAAATGAGCGTCGGTTATTTCAAATTAGGATGTTCTCCGCCACCTTTCCATTCCCCTGTAATATGCCACAACTCATAATAGTATAGCCAAAGTGAAGTCCACGGTACGATTGTATCACTTATATAATCAGAATATATAAATTCATTGTACTTTGGCCTATATAAACAAAGCCGGTTGCCTGGATAAACGTGTGGGATTTTATCTCCGTTAAAATTAATTGTAAGTTCTGGATTTAAAACTTGAATTTTGGGTGGTTGCGATAAATTATATCTAATTTCGATAGTATAAATCGTACTGCGAGCCGTCGGCTTCAATTCGCCGACAGCTTTAAACATTTTATGATCATACTTTAGATTGAATAACGGATAAGCTCTTTTAAAAAAAGCAACCTGCTGCGCAATGTTCTTTTGTCTATCCTTAAATCCAAATTTTTTATTCACCGAAAAAAGTATTTGGTTTTACTGAAATAGTCTTATTAGATGCACTATTGGTTAAAATACCTACTCTGTCAATTCCAAGATTGCTAATTTTTCTACTATAGTCAATTTTACTTGATTGCTTATTTAGCGCCTTATCGTAAAGGTTTTCACCGAAGAGCCCTTTTAGTATTTTACTTTCTTCAATTATGCCATTATCCATTTTCAATTTTTGCCATTCATAAAAAAGGAAGTTGCAGAATTTTTTAAACTCGGTATAATATTCTGGTTCATCCTCCCATTTGTCAGTAAAATCTTCTTCCGAATTGACAGGGTTTAGGATTTTTATACGAGAAGGAACATTTGTGACCTCCTTTCGAATTTTAGTGATTATGTTGTCAATGGTATCAAAGATGCTTTCCTCACCATTGTAGTATTGACCTGAAATAGTTGTTAAAACTATACTCGACGTTTTGTATTTGTCGTCTTTTTGGAAATAGATATCCCTGTAACGTTTAATAAGCTGAACGCCACGTTGTAAAGGTTTTTTGTATTTAAAATTATCTGCGGGAATATTTTCAGCCCTTAGTGCCTTTTCCAAAAGGCTTTCTTTTACCATATTGGCTTTTGACAAAAACCAATCTGCGTAGCCTCTAGGGTTACTGCTTACCCAAGTTCCTAATTCGCGATCCGGAACCTTAAGTTTATTTTCGTCTAATTTGTTTTCCTGAATACCGGGCAAAATATCCATATGGAAATCACCTGAGTAATTCAATCTTATACACCTTTTTTTTGGTTCAAGCATAGCTTTATACTTTTCATGCTCTTCAAGGCGACGTTTTAATTCATTGTAGATTCTCATTGGAGTATGAATACCCCATGCAGCTTTAAGATGGATTGCAATATCTAAATCAAACTCATCCTTACCAATAGGTTTTACCGTTGTTAGAATCCTTACAGAGCCATGTGGGTAAACATCATATTTGAAAGGCTTGAAAAAGGTTTCATCTTCCTCAATCCAATTCTTCACTGCTTCATAATGTTTTTTTATTCGATCGTATCTAGAGTCATCAAGTTGAATTTCTTCAGCCATAGAATCTAAAAGTTCATCAATCTGAGTCGTGTTGTTTTTTTAATTTATAATTGTTTTTTTTTTTTTGATTTTAAAATTTTTATTTTTTTTTGTTGAAAAAATTTTGAGGCATTTGATTTAAAAAAA
>JBPOHJ010000057.1:0-39722 GCA_052035725.1 Bacteroidota bacterium
GTCGTTCCAATTCCCCTTCCAGTTGATTTTCTTCCCAGCCGCTGTAACCGGCAAAAAAACGCACATCCCCGCTTTTTACTTTACCGTGCTCAATGAGGTGCATCAGTTCGTTGAAGTCGCCTCCAACGTAAACATTGTGACTCACTTCAATGGAATCGCTGATGTCGTTGCCAAGGGTATGCAGAAAAAACAATTGGTTTTTCGCTACGGGTCCACCTTCGTAAATTGGGTAATTGCCGTTTTTTATTTGTGGACGCACATCGCGCAACATGAACTGGGTTTTGAAATTCAGTACAAACCCAAAGGCCCCGTCCTTATTATGGTTGGCAAGGTATACCACCGAGCGGTTAAAAAATCCGTCGCTCAATAAAGGGTGGGCTATGAGTATACCGCCTTGCATGGAAATCTGGGATAAATATATTATTTAATTGCATTAACCTATGTAAGTTTACATTATTATTTGGGCGCTCCCCTGACGAAGCAAAAACTAAATTAACATCCTTATGTTTTTGCTTGTCAAGGTCGGGCTGCTACAGGCTCCGCTCTGCTTCGGCCTCCTCGGGCGAGGCTTCGCTGCGCTTCGCTCACCCTGCGGTGGCTATACCTTACGCATCCCTAGCGCAAACCCGATGGTGTTTAACTCCAACACCCTTTTCTCTAGTTAAAATATCAATATTTCTAAAATCGTAAAGGTAACCGTAAAATCAATTTTCGTCTTTAAACTGGTTTGTAGAATTTTACGTTAGCCAGACAAAAAAGGTTGGGTATGTTCATAAATGAAAGTGTTGAGTGAGGCAAGTCAACTTGTTCGCATCGTTTAGAATGGATAGGTTTGTACTTTATTTCTTTCCATGATTTTATCCGCCATTGTGGCTACCGATTTAAATTCTGCCATTGGCAACAACAACCAATTGCTTTGCCATCTGCCGGCCGACTTAAAGTTTTTTAAAACCACCACCATGGGTGCGCCTATTTTGATGGGGAGAAAAACCTATGAAAGCATTGGGCGGGTGCTACCCGGACGCAAAAACATCATCATCTCTCGCCGCAGCGATTACAAGATCGAAGGCGCTGAAATTTACCACAGCATTGAAAATGCCATTGCCTCCTGCAGGGATGAAAGGGTATTTGTAATAGGCGGAGCCGAGATTTACAAACAGGCTTTTCCACATCTTAATGAAATATACCGCACCTTAATACAATCCCGATTTAAAGCCGACACCCATTTTCCTGAAATTTCAAAAAACGATTGGAACCTGGTTTGGGAAGAATGCCATGAGGCGGATGAAAAAAACCCTTATGCGTATTGTTTTCAGAAGTGGGTGAGGAAGTAGCTCAAAGTTTAGAGAGTTGAAAGCTTAAGAAAGTTCTGAACTGCCCAATCAAAACTAACTACCAAAAAATTTATACTACATTTTTATACAGGGTAAGCATAAAAAGGCTGCTAAGCTTTGCGAATGCATTTTAAGGCACAGCACTTAACACGCTTTATTTCTATATTTGGGAACACCCTTAACCCGAATATCTATTATGGACCAATGGCTTTCTGGCCTTTTGAATAAAAAAAGCACCCTTTATTTCCTGCTGGCCTTGCCGGTAATTCTGATGTTTTCAGGCAGCGTAGGCTTTGGTTTTTCTCCTTTAGATGAACAATGGATGATTCTGAAGAACAAAGCGTATCTTGAAGATGCTTCTAATATTGTTCACTCGTTTGCCAGAGTTTTAGCCGAACACTATTACCGCCCCTTGTTTATGGGCAGTTTGATTTTTGATTATCACTTTTCAGAATTGTCCCCAAAAGCATATCATGTGATGAATGTGGTATGGCACCTTGCTTGTGTGGTTCTGTTCTATCATCTTCTGCTTAGCTTTGGGGTAAAACAAAACAAGGCGTATGTACTAAGCCTCCTCTTTTCTATACATCCCATGGTGGTGCATGCCGTTGCCTGGGTACCCGGAAGAAATGACCTGATGCTTTGTTTTTTTTCTTTGTTGAGCATGTATTCCTTAAGGCGCTACTTATTAGCAACAAGGCCTTTGTTTCTGATGGTCTATTTCCTTTCACTTTTCGCGGCCCTATTTACCAAAGAAACCGCGGTGGTGTTGCCTTTTATTGCTTTGGCCATGATGTTATTATTCCCGCATTCGCTTAAACGAAACATTTCGTATGCGCTGATGGCGTCCGGCTTTCTGATTATTGTGGTTTGGAATCTTATCCGCTTAAGCATTGTAGCTCCTATGCCCATTGGTATAGATGGTGTAATTGCAAGAGGACTTGTATTCACAAAAGTGTTTTTGGTGTATTTGGGTAAATCCATTTTTCCTTTTCAGCAATCTCTCTACCCTACACTCAACAATACCAACTGGGCGATGTATCTAATACCTATACTTATTCTGGGAGGCTGTGTTTACAAATTCGGCTTTGAAGATAAAAAGCTGATGCTACTTTGTCTTTTATCTTTTGCGATGTTGGCGGTGATTCCTTCCTGGTTTGCAACAACCAAAGGCAGTTCTGAATTCTATGAACACCGCGTTTATAGCGCTCTGCCATGGCTGCTGATTTTTGTCGGTAACATACGTTTTGACATCAATCACAAATTCACGAAAAATGCACTTTTGATTGTGCTGCTTTTTTTTGCTGTTAAAACCTATTCACGCCTTAAGCACTACAAAGACAAAAGTACCTTTTCCATTACAGGCATGAAGGAAAGTCCTGATTTTTACCTTTTTTTCCAAACCCAGGGCGAGGTGGAATATGACAACAGTAACATTCCTAAAGCGCTGGAATTATTTACCAAGGCCATTGCCTTAAGACCGGACAAAGCAGAGTTATATAGTAACCGCGGAACGGCTTATTTTAGCCTGGGAGACTTTAATGCGGCCATAAGTGATTATACAGAAGCCATAAAAAAGGCGGGAATGCGAAGAGAGTTTGTATTAAACCGTTGTATTGCCTACACAAAAGTGAATAACACCAAAGCGGCCCTGGAGGATTACAAGTTTTTGAAAAGCTGTTGCAATGAGATCATCCCTCAGAGTTTGCATGAGAAATTAGGGAGATAGACCAAAATTGTTGCATTTTCCCATCAATAATTACCCTAACTATGTGTTTACTTGGAATCCATCCCTAATTATTTGAATTTCCGGTTTTATTTGTATCTTTAAAAATGACCTTGACCTGATTTTGTTGGGTCCCTTATAGTAAGTTAGTAATGAGCTTGTTAAGACGCATCGGTGTTTTTATAGTATTCTTTTTTGTTCTAATCACCTTTAGCAGAGCTCAAACTCCCATTTGTGACGGAACTAAGTTTTATGCTCTTAGCAACAGCACACCCAGCGCCAATGCCATTTATGTTTGCAGTCTCACATCGTCTTTTAGCAACTATACATTAACGGGGCTTAGCTTACAGTATTCAGAGGGTCTTGCTATTGGTCCCGCCTTTGGGTTTGTTGCCCCTAATCCCACATTCTGGACAGTAAGAGCAGGTACTTATTGGTATTACAATGGTTCCGCTTTTGTTAGTTCCGGACATAGCGCCGGATCTGGTGCTAATCTTGGAGGCAGCGCTAATTTTATTTATAATGTAGATCAAGTAACAGGTAATGTATTCAAATATAATGGCACCGCTACGCAAACGCTGGTTGCCAGCATTCCAAATTTTTCAACAAATTACATACCAGACATTGTTTGTGACGACCAAGACAATTTTTTTCTTCTTCTCCACCACGACGGATTCAATGGAAATCCCCAACGCCTGGATGGATTTAATCAATTTGGAACTGCCATTTGTTCATACTCAGGCAATGTGTTTGGTCCGCACCCTCTACCAAACGGTACTGCTCTTGCCTCAAATGGCTATACTATGGCGCACAACCAGAACAGTGGGGTTCGCTATGGTTACCTAAACGGACTCACTGCTACAGTTAGTACAGGAGGCTATTTAAACGTTCTTGGTACTTGCAATGATTTTGCGAGTTGCCCTTCTATAACCTCCTTTTCATCCAACATTACTGCAGGCGGCAATCCAACACTCACCTGTCAAACACCCAGTATCGTTCTTACTTCTACCTATACAACCCCAATCGTTCAGAGCTTTACTAATGTGAGTCGAGTTTGGTCGGGACCTAATATACTAACCTCCCCAACCAATTTTACCATTCGAGCCGGAAGCCCGGGAGTGTATAGTTGTACCGTCACCATTTTATCTTGTCCACCGAAAACTTCGGTAAAATCCTTCACACTATATAACGGGTATATTCCCGTAAACTCAACCGTAACAAGTTTGGGTGACTTAGACTGCAACAATCCACAAACGGTTCTGTCGAGTTTTCCCAACATAAGTCCATATCAAGCCCAATGGTATGGTCCAAGTATAATAAGTCCTACTGCACAATCGGCTGTTGTTGTTAACGCTGCCGGGATTTATACTGCTGTGATTACAAATACTGCAACTACGTGCAAAGAGACAAAGACCATTCAGGTTACTAGTTCAATCGCACCCTTATCATTAACTATTACCCCTTCAACAAATCAGTTGTGTTTGCCAGCTCCAGTGCTTACACTCTCAGCTAATGGTGCTGCAAATTATACTTGGTCACCTTCACTTTTAACCACACCATCCACGGGATCAATTGTAACTTCAACACCAACTGCTAACACAATCTATACTTTGACAGGAGTTACAGGGGTCTGTATTGGTGATGCAACAATTTCGATACAGGTGGACGCTACCCCCACTTTGGTTACTGGCCCCACGCAAACGGTTTGTTCAGGCTCAAGTGTTACCTTAACTGCTTCCGGCGCAAGCAACTACTCCTGGATGCCGGGTAATCAAGTAGGGTCCATGGCCTTTTTCACTCCAACTTCCACGACAACCTATACTTTGCTTGGGGCAAATGGTGCTTGTACTGCAGTTGCGCATCAAACTATAAACGTTAATCCTCTTCCTGTGCTTACTGTCTCAGCTAATCCATCAACAATTTGTCAAAGTTACAGTTCAAACATCAGCGTGTCGGGTGCACAGAGTTATACATGGTTCCCGGTAGCCTCCAACAACAGCAGTTTGGTTGTTAGCCCTGGTAACTCAACAAGCTATACAGTTTCAGGAACTAATAGTTTTGGATGTGTTGGCAATGAAATTCTTTATCTGACTGTGAATCCCAACCCTACGGTTAGTATTCAAATGAGTTCTCCGACCCTTTGCGTTGGCAACACTGGCATCCTTACAGGTATAGGTGCCAGTCAGTACACCTGGCTACCTGGAGGGTTTGTTGGAAATCAACTAAGCATATCACCCAGCGTTTCTACGACCTATACCTTATTTGGAGAGAACCTGAACTGTTTTGATAGTGACATAATATTGGTCAACCCTATTTCTGCGCCACTTCCATCCATTACAGCAGCAGTTAACCAAGCTACGCTCTGCAGTGGGTCAAGCGTTACATTGTCTGCTATAGGAGGTAACACTTATACCTGGCAGCCAGGAAATATTAGCGGGCAAATTGTCACTGTAATGCCGGGATCAAATGTGACTTACACTGTTATTTCAAGCGATGCGGGAGGTTGTTTAGGAAGCGCTATTGCTGATCTCACCGTTTTTCCTACCCCAACCCTAGGCATTTCAACGTTAACAAATGCCATTTGTGTGGGCAATTCTTTTAGCCTTTCGGCTAGCGGCGCAGTTAATTATATCTGGTTGCCGGGAGGATTAACCAATGCAAGCATAACCATAACCCCAACCTCTTCGCTAATCTATACTCTTTCCGGCAGCAATGCCAATTGTGCTTCTGTGCAAACAATTAGCTTAACTGTTTATTCCTTGCCTAATTTGGCGACAAATGCCAATTCTATTATTTGTAATGGTGAAACAGCAACCTTAGTTGCCAATGGTGCCGCACTATACAATTGGAGTCCTGGTAACCTGGCTGGCAACACGGTTTTTGTGTCCCCACAAAACAGTACAAATTTTACAGTCACAGGAACAAGTTCAGAGGGCTGTATAAACACTGCTATTGTTAACGTGTCAGTAAATCCTACTCCCACTGTATTAATAATTGCCTCAAATTACTCAATATGCAGCGGCGCAAGTCTAAGTTTTACTTCAAGCGGTGCAGATACTTACATCTGGTATCCCGGTAATATAGCTATACCCAATCCAACTTTTTATCCATTAAGTACAACAAACTACTCGGTTGTTGGTACCAACTCTTATAATTGCAGTCAATTGTTAACCTATTCAATCGATGTTATTCCAACTCCAAGTCTTACTGCAAGCGTTACGAATACCTTAATATGTTCAGGTACGAACGCAACGCTGAGTGCTGCAGGTGCAACATCATACACATGGCTTCCTGGAGGCATTCTTAATCAAACCACTGTAGTTGCGCCTAATACTAACACAACATACACCTTGATTGGATCGAATTCCAATTGCTTTAGTAGTGAAACCGTAGCTATTAATACCTTATCTAATCCCATCGTTAGCGCAACGGTAATTAGTCCCACCATTTGCAGCGGCCAAACTACAACCTTAAATGCGAATGGAGCTTCAACTTACAGTTGGATTCCAGGTAATTATACTGGAAGTTCGATTGCAGTCAACCCCAGTATAACTACAGTTTATACTGTAACGGGTGAAAATATTTTGGGTTGTAAAACCAATGCCACGGCTCAAGTCACTGTTTTTGCATCTCCACAGCTGGTGCCAATCGCCAGCCCCAGTGCAGCTTGTGCTGGCTTTACCTCTACATTAACAGCAACAGGAGCCAATACCTATACTTGGTATCCTGGTTCGATAATTAACTCCAGCATAAGCGCTATAAATTCATCTTCCCCAGGCTTTACATTAGTTGGATCCAATGCAAATTGTACCAGCTCAACAGTAGTAAATCTTCTTACGTACCCAACCCCTACAATTAATGCCGTAGCACAACCCAGTGCCGGATGCTATAACACACTTGCCGGTCTAGCTGCAACTGGCGCTAACAGTTACACTTGGAATCCCTCACCAAATTTTGTTGTTGGTGATACGGCTTACAAATTTATTCAGTCAAGTGGGTTTTATACAGTAACAGGAACAAGTATAAACGGTTGCATAAGTTCTAACACAATCGCATTGGTTCTGTATCCCTCACCTACAATTGCAACATCCGGAACCTTAGCTTATGTGTGTTCAGGTACACAAGCGTCTTACACTGCAAGTGGTGGCACTTCCTACACTTGGAACCCCGGTTCCATCGTTTCACCAGTAGGCACGTTTACTCCATATCTTAGTGGATACCACACCTACACTGTTGTTGGCCAAAATAGTTTCAATTGCACAGCAACCCGTACCGTCCAGGCTTTTGTAACCCCTGTGCCTTATGTTAATCCAAGTGCTTCACCCACCACAGTTTGTGCAGGAAATTCTGTCGCCCTACAGTCAGGGATAGTTACTCCTATGGTAATCATTACATGGAATCCCTTTGTTGTTTCAGCAAATGGTTATTCTGCCCTTGGTTATCCCTATAGCAATACAATTTATACGGTACAAGGTACAATAAATGGCTCCTGTTCAGCATCTGGCACTGTTGCGGTTAGTGTCATACCTGGTCCTACATTGTCGGTTGTTTCCTCCCCGTTTTCAATTTGCAGTGGCAGTTCTTCAACCTTAACAGCAAGTGGCGCGAACAACTACACCTGGCAACCCGGAAACCAACTTGGCGCTATTTATGTTGTCAGTCCCTTATCAAATACTACATATACATTGACAGGTGAGCTCACAAGCAATGGTTGTCAACTGAGCATAACAAACCCAATCTTAGTTACAAACACCCCAACATTAAATGTGGTCGCTAATCCTTCTTTAATTTGCGATGGAAAAAGCTCAACATTAACGGTTACGGGAGGCTCTACTTATACCTGGTCTCCAAATGGCGTTTCGGGTTCAATCCTTACAATTACTCCATCTTCCAGCGCTATTTACACAGTTACTGGAAATAATTCTAATTGCTCAAGTTCGAAAACAATTGGTGTAATTGTTAACCCTTCGCCCACCATTTCAATTGCTAATGCCGGGTCATATACTATTTGTCCAGGTAGTTCAACGGTATTAACTGCAACAGGAGCAAATTCCTTTACCTGGCAACCGGGGAACTATGTTGGCAATTCTTATCCCGTTACCCCAGTTTTTCCTACTAATTATTCTGTGACTGGAGAAATTGGAAATTGTGCTTCAACAGAAACAGTGAATGTCTCCTTAGACGTGATGCCTAACTTACAAATAACAAGTTCTCATTCTATTATTTGTCCTGGCACTCAAGCTACATTAGCTGCTAATGGAGCAAACACCTTTACCTGGCTACCTGGCTTAATACAAGGCAATTCCATCGTAGTTAGCCCTGTTGTTAATACAGTTTATACTGTTCAGGCTATGAACATTGTTTGTCTGGCCACAACCACATTACACTTGGCGGTGAGTAATAGCTCCATACTTCTTTCCGCATCAAACCCGACCCTTTGTTTAGGTGAATCTACTTCTATAAGTGCAACAGGTGGACAATCTTACTTATGGAATACAGGCGCCACGACTGCAACGATTAATACCAGTCCGTCCATTACTTCTATATACACGGTTCAGGGTTTGGATGCTAACGGATGTACTCATGCCTCAACAATTGAAATAACGATTTTTGAGTGTGTTGGCCTTTTAGAAACAAGTGCATCTGAAACCACGTTCAGCCTCTATCCTAATCCTAGTAACCACTTTATAAACTTTGACTTAAAGGAAGCCAAACAGAATCTGTCCTATCAAGTACTAAGTGTAATTGGTGAAGTTGTGCTTACGGGAGTTATAGAATTTGAAAAAACAACTATTGATTTGAGTGGTTTATCTAACGGAATTTATTACTTCCAACTGTATGAATTAGGAGTGCCAAAATTCAATAGTAAAATTATCAAGCAGGATTAACCGTTGTATTGCCTACACAAAAGTGAATAACACCAAAGCGGCCCTGGAGGATTACAAGTTTTTGAAAAGCTGTTGCAATGAGATCATCCCTCAGAGTTTGCATGAAATGCTAATGACACCATAAACTATACGAATTGGAAAGAGTGAAGAGAAAGTACTCAGCGCCTAGTTCCGGCAAATCTGCAAGAAAGGCCCAATCAAGGGAATCACTAACAAGTTAGTCAAGAATCAGGTTCTCATGCTTACCTGAAAGCAATTGCAATTCCTTGGCTTTTGTGAACAGCAATTCCACAGCTTGTTTACCCTGCTCACCCAAATCCACGCTAAACGCATTAACATAAAGGGCAATGTGTTTTTTCATCACCTCTTCACTCATTTCCTGCGCATGAGCCCGAACATAAGGCATGCTGCTTTCAGGATGGGCAAAGGCGTATTCCACACTTTTTCTGATCAGGCTGTTCACTTGCTGTTGCAGCTCAGGTGCCAAATCCCTTCTGATTACAATACCGCCCAATGGTATGGGGGCATGGATTAAATTTTCCCAGAACTCACCCAAATCAGCCACTTTTACCAAACCTTTGTCCTCATAGGTAAAACGACTTTCGTGTATGATGAGTCCGGCATCTACTTCCCCGCTTAAAACCGCATTTTCAATCTCACTGAACAACATCACCTTTTTGTTTTTGATTTCAGGGTAAGCGATTGACAATAAAAAATTCGCAGTAGTCAGTTCTCCGGGAATCGCTACTACCCAATGGTCTTTTAACTTTTCACTTTTAAGTTTTGATTTAATCAACAGCGGTCCGCAATTAAAGCCCAGTGCGCTTCCTGAACGTAACAACAAATAATGTTGCAGCACCTTGGCGTATGCATGAAAGCTTAGTTTAGTGATGTCCAGTTCACCCCTGAGCGCTTTTTGGTTCAGGGTTTCCACATCCTCCAGTTGTACATCAAATTCCAGGTTACCGGTTGCAATTTTGCCATGCACCAGGGCATCGAAAATAAAACAATCGTTGGGGCAGGGGGAATAGCCCAGTGTGAGTTTAGTTTTCATCCAGGGCTTTTAGCAATTGAATTAAGAAGGTATTCAACTTTTGTACAGCAAGCGGTATGTTCCAATTGTTGCGATTGCGTTTTTCAACCCGGTTGCTGATGCTTCTGAGTTGAACGGCAGGCCAGCCCGCTTGGTTAGCCGCGTAAATAAAAGCAGCCCCTTCCATACTTTCTACTTCCGCTTGTGTGCGCTGTAACAAGGCTTGAATAGAATCTTCATTGCCATGCACCGTATTCACGGTAATGCCTTTGGCTTTTATCAGTGATTCGAGCAATTTGTGTTGGTGGGGGTATAACAATTTTTGTTTTTGTTCGCCCAAGCCCAATTCATCGATGCTTAAAAACGCCTCAGCATTTTCGGCACCCAATTCACTGAAACAATCTTCATCAACCCGAACCAAATCCCCAATGCCATGCAGTCCGAATGTACCGCCAATGCCTGCCTGTATGGCAATGTCATAAGAAATACTACTGTGTTTGCCCAATTCAAAAGCGGTTTTTACCATGCCCGCTCCCGAAACACAAAGGTGGAGTTCGGTGTTCCCAAATTTGTAATGGTTTTTTTCGTAACCCCTGAAGCCATTTAGAAAACCCAGAGTGGGTTCAATTTCAGCCGCCGTAGCGCTATGAAGCAGGATTTTGGGCACTCTCAAAAGTAAGAAAATGATTACATTTGCGCCATGATTTTTCTTACCCGTCACGAGCATTTTAACGCGGCCCATAAATTGTACAATCCGGCATGGACCGAAGAGAAAAACAGAGAAGTGTTTGGCAAATGCGCCAATTCAAACTGGCATGGACACAATTACGAGTTGATTGTAACCATTAAGGGGGAAGTTAATCCGGATACCGGCTTTTTAATGGATGTCAAAAAACTCAGCAGCATTTTGCAGCAGGAAGTGTGTGAGAAGCTGGACCACAAAAACCTGAACCTGGATGTGGATTTTATGCGGGGTGTGCTGGCCAGTACCGAAAACCTGGCCATCGCCATTTGGCAACAAATTGTGCCTCATTTGCCCAAAAATGTGCACCTGCACTGTGTTAAATTATACGAAACCCCCCGCATTTGCGTAGAATACTTCGGAAATTGAGTATTTTTACCTTCAGGAAGCAAAACAATTAAACAATTCTTCTGCTTCTCTGTTTCTCCTTAAATGGGTGCAATGGTCAGCAAACTTCTGACCTAAACCCAAAAACAAATTACAATCCGGCGATATTTCTCTTGATTGGAAAAAAGATGAGCAAAGTAGCTGTCTATAGAAAAGAACTTTTTAACGCAGCCCATCGCCTGCACAACCCGGCTTTGAGCGATGAAGAAAATGCCCGTGTGTTTGGAAAATGCCATTCGCCGAACTACCATGGTCATAATTATGAATTGTGTGTTAAGGTTACCGGAGACATTGACCCTGTTACCGGTTTTGTAATCGATACAAAAACCCTCAGCAAATTGATCCTTGCCGAAGTGGTCGAACGCTTTGATCACCGCAATTTGAATCTCGATACCAAGGAGTTTAAAGAGCTTAACCCTACTGCCGAAAACATCGCTATTGTCATCTATAATTTGCTGCGACCAAAAATTGAAGCTAAACACGATCTAAAAATTACACTTTATGAAACCGAAAGAAATTTTGTTGAATACCCTGCTTAAGGAAAATCGGATTGAATTAAGCGAATTAACGGCAGAGGAAATTGGCGATGAACATTTGTTTACCAGTATTGAAACACCCATGAAAGCCGATGCCTTTGACATGAGTGAAGGGGAGAAGATGAAAAAAATTGAGGGCCATTTCCGTCAAATCATGGAAACCCTGGGGCTCGACCTAAATGATGATAGTTTAAAAGGTACGCCTGAACGCGTGGCCAAAATGTACGTGAAAGAAATTTTCAGCGGCCTGGATCCGGCCAACAAACCCAAAATTGCGCTGTTCAAAAACCGTTACCAATACAATCAAATGCTGGTGGAAAAGGACATCACCTTTTACAGCAATTGCGAACACCATTTTGTACCCATTTTCGGTAAGGCTCACGTAGCTTATATTTCCAACGGTAAAGTAATCGGACTTTCTAAACTCAACCGCATTGTGCAGTACTTTGCAAAACGCCCACAGGTACAGGAACGTTTTACCATGCAAATTGCGAAAGAACTTCAGGATGTGTTACATACCCAGGATGTGGCTGTATTAATTGACGCCAAACATTTGTGTGTGTCATCACGCGGGGTGCAGGATAATAATTCAGCTACTGTGACGTCTTTTTATGGAGGCAAATTTGCAGAGCCGGCAGTGAAAGACGAATTTTTGCGTTACCTCAGTTTAAAAACCGAATACTAAGTTTTTAACCTGAACACAGCCAGGGCCACATCGTCCACCTGATCCAGCTGACCCTTCCATGCCAGAAAACTGCTTTTCAAATTGCTGATCTGTTCATCACACGATTTGTGGAGCGATTTCTCAATGTGTTCCTTCAACTGTTTTTGTTTGAACTTTTTCCCTTTCTCTCCTCCAAATTGATCGGGGTATCCGTCGCTAAGCATACACACCAATGCATTGGGGCTTAACACCCCTTGTTGTTCAGTAAAATCTACCGCATTTTCGTAGAAGGCTACCGGTTGTTTATCTGCCTTTAATTCGGTGAACGTTCCGTTCTCCCATATCCAAAGCGGATTGTAGGCTCCCGACCAGGAATAGCTGGAGTTTTTTGTATCCAACACAATCAATGAACAATCCATGCCATCTTTGATGTTTTGCTCTGATGCGTGCAATTGTTCGATTACCAGTTCTCGTGTTTTGGTAAGAATTTCATGGGCTTTGTTTAATCCAAACTCGTGTATGGATTTTTTTAAAGCCTGGTGGCAAACCACCGACATGATGGCGCCGGGTACCCCATGTCCCGTGCAATCGCACACCGCCAGAAACAACCTGGTATCTAACTTTTCAAAGAAATAGAAATCCCCGCCAATGATGTCTTTTGGTAAATAAAAAATTCCAAAATCGAGGTGCTGTTTGATTTTTCCAACAGGAGGTAAAATGGCCGATTGCAAACGTTTGGCGTAATTGATGGAATCGAGAATTTCTTTGTTTTTAATGTCAACCAGTTCTTTTTGCCTGGCGATGATGTGGTTTTGTTTGCGTGTAACAAAAAACCGGTTGTAGATAAATACCGTTAACAATACCACAGAACCCAGAAGTAGTAACAAAGCAAATCGGAACAGTTTCTCACGGTTCAGTTTGGTTTCTGCCACTTGCAATTCCATGTTTTTTAATTCTTCGCGCTGCGCGAACTTTAAACTGTCGGCAACTTGTTTGCGTTCGTAGTCGAATTCCAATTGCTGCTGTCGTAGTTGCTGGGTTTTTAAATACTTATCATTGGAGTCCCTGTAAGCCAAATGGGCTTTGGTGTATCTTACCATGGCCGCGTAGTTGCCGGTTTTTTCGTTGACCTCAAATAACACTTTGCTGAGGTAGGTCAGGTTTTGGTAGGCTTTAATTTCTTCACTTAATCTAAAAGCCACCTCAAAGGTTTTAGTGGCTTCAGCATATTTTTTTGATTTCAGTTGCTCTTCAGCAATGTTTACCACGGCCGTAATTTCATCTGTGGTATTAGTGGCTGATTCTTTAGCTAATTGAAAAAAGTTCATGGCCTTTTTTGCAGAGTCATAACTTGAATAGAGCAAACCTTGACCGGTGTAAAAAGAAAACAGGGCTTTGCGGTTGCTTTCCTTAGATAAAAATTGAGTGGCCTGATTCATGCAATACAAGGAAGAGTCCAGCTTTTTTTGGTTTCGGTAAGCGGCCGAAAGATTGGTGTAAACATCCATCAATTGATCGGGATTTTGGTGTTGTAATCCATACCTGACGGCTCGGTTAAAAAATTGCGAAGCCAGTTTGTATTCCCCTGTTCTAAGGTAGATAACACCACAATTGTTGTATAAACTTGCCAATGTACTTTGGTCATTATTTTGTTCGGCAAGCTTCAGGCTTTTTAAAAAATAAAACAGTGCTTTGTTAAACAACTCGTTGTTAAGGTAAATCACTCCCAAATTGTTAAGGGCTTTACTTATCCCTTCATTAAAACCTATTTCTTCCGATAACCTCAGGCTCTCTTCCTGGTGGTGGATGGACTTCTTAAAATCCCCCGTGTTGATGTAGGCAATGCCAATTCTTCTGTGTGCAATACTTAAGCGTTTGCGATCCTTGTTTTTTTGTGCCAGAGCAATGGCTTTTTCCGAATAATATATTGCCGAATCAGGCAGGTTATAGGAATATACCGGCCATGACAATTCATTGTAAATGTCAATGAGTACAGTATCCGGCTGTGCCTTGTCTAACGCATGTAACAGTTCAGCAGCTGTACGGCCTGACTGTGCTCTGTTTTTTGCATAACAAAAAAGGAGGATGAGAAGTATACCTGCCGTTTTTTTCAATACGATACGAGTAGCGTAAAGCAAGAAAGTACGTAATTATTCCTTCACAAAACGCAACGAACTCTTTTGATACTTAGTACCCAATTCAATAAAATACAAACCCGGCTCCAGGTGCTCAATAGAAATCTGATCCTGGCCTTTGTTATTGGAAGGGGCGTTTTTCTGTATAACTACTTTTCCTAACACATCGCGAATCACAAGCTCGTAAGGAGTTCCTGAACTAAGATTGGAATAGTTGAAATTCAAGGTAGCGTTAGCAGGATTGGGCCAAACGCTCAAAGCAAACGGATTAGTATTGGAAAGGGCGCTTAAACCAACATCGGTAGTAATGGTAAAATTGTTATTACTCATGTCGTAAAAATATTTTCCCTTGGCTTCGATTTGAATTTTGCAGGTGCCTATGTTGGCGCTTACTGTTGGTACGGTGATAACTTCGCTGCCATCATTGGGTGTGCTTGCTAAAAGAACAACACTGTAGGTAGTGCCACTGTTATAGGAAATGGAAATTTTTACTGAATCACAATTGATGGGAATAAAGTCTGTACCATTCACGTCCCAGGTAACGGTTTGTTGTGTGCCGGTGAGCCAGAAAATACCGGTAGCGCTTGGATAGGTAACAGCAAAGGGTCCGGTATCGTCGATGGTTACGCTTTGATTGGCATAACACACCCCTCCGCCGCCCATGCGGTTATCGCGGGCTGTGAGTCTGAAATTTAATACCTGGGCAGTTGAAGGCAGGTACTCGCCTTTGGTGCCGGTATAATTGCCTGAAATCACAACAGATTTTTTTGGAAAATAACGCGTTGGAATGGTGTCGGGATTGTAAGAACGGAAATAAGGTTTGTTCCCTGAATTCCAATTGCCTCCGCTGGCCGCAACATCCGTTTCTTCCCAGGAGTAGGTGAGGGTATCTCCATCAGGATCGGTAGCACTGCCGGTAAGAAAGAAAGGGGTGCCTTTAGGAACATAAATCATGCTTAAGGGATTTACCACCGGTGCCTGATTGCCTGTGGTGCTGGTAAGGGCGCAGGAGGCACCCGAACCGGAATGCGCAAAATTTACAATTTCATCGTAACTGATGGCATGAAAATAAGCAATGCTGTTTGAGGCCAGGTCATTGGATCCGCATATGCCGGCATAGGCCATTATGGTAATGCCACTGCCGGGCTCCACGGCTGTAGACCCATTTCGGTTGCCATTACAAGATGAAGTGTTGGCGTTAAAGGTGTGATTTCCTCTGAACTGGTGACCAATTTCGTGAGCTACGTAATCGATATCGTATGGGTCACCAACCGGATTCGGACTTCCGGTAATTCCTCGTGCTTTCTGTCCGTTATTGCACACCACACCCAATCCCGCGAGTCCACCACCTCCTGTACTGAAAGTATGGCCAATGTCGAAGTTAGCTGAGCCAATGGTATTGGTAATAACCGTTTGACTTTCGTTGATGAGTACACCCGCGTTGTTGTTTCCGCTAAAGGGATCGCTGGCGGCACTGGTGAAGGTTACGGCTGTTTGTGTGGGCACCAAAACCAAACGAATGGACGCATCCGTTTCATAAACCCCGTCAACCCGGTTAACTGAGGTGACAATTTTGGCAAGTGTTTGACTCACGGTTGGCGCAGAAGTACCGGTTGCGGCAACAGCATATTCGCCGGTGCACGCTACGGCAAGACGGTAGGTTTTTAATTGAGGACCAACACAAATAGCGGGTGGAGCAGAACTCGATTTGAACGAACCCTGGCCGGGACCCTGGGTATGTTTTGGTTGGTTAAGATCCGGCTCTGGTCCTGATTCTGGAAGTATGTGTTCAGGCGCTTTTTTGAAATCCAAGGTGTAATAACTGATGTAATCGTTTATGTTGCCTAAACAATAAGGATCAATAAAAAAATCACCGCGTGGCGAACGTACCATGCCATGAAATCCAAATTCTGTCCAGTCGAGTTTGCCTGTAGCCCTTGGATCATCGATACCCTTCACGCTAAAGGTTTTTAAATTGGGGTAATTAGAAGCCAGAGGTTCCATTATGATAGGGGATTCCACCACACTAAAGCGCTGAAAACTGCCATTGGGCAAAGGAAGCAGAACAACAAGCGGATTCGATACTTGGGTCCTGTTTTCATGTGGTGCAGAAAACAAATGGTTTTTGAATGCTTGTGAGGATAAACGCAGGCTCAGGTATTTTTGGGGCACTATCTGACGTTTGCCACTCAAGGGAATGTTTTGCTCGGCCACGGTTGACCAGAAATTGTGCTGCGCCTGAAAAGGTGTTGCTGTAAATAAAAGGACAATGCCAATAAGGGGTGGTAAAATAGAATATTTCATACAATTATAGGTGAATACCAAATATAGGGAATTAATAACTTCAACAAAACGCCCAAAGGTTCTGTGCTCAAAAAGGCTTACTGCCTCTTGTCCAATCCCCACATAAGTTTGTTTCGCAGGGTACTGAAAAAATGCTGTCCCTCAAGATTTACCAGGTTGAAACGAAAGGCCGCTTTTTTGACGCGGATCTCAGTTTCGGCTGAAACCAGATGGTGGCGGGAATCCAGGGAAATATTAAAACTACCGGTGCGGCACGATACTCTGAAACTGATCTCTTTGTTATTGGAAACTACCAGGGGGCGAACCGTTAAATTGTGCGGCGCAATTGGTGTGAGGATAAAATTATCCGAATCCGGCATCATGATGGGGCCGCCGCAACTCAGGGAGTAGGCGGTTGAACCGGTTGGAGTGGCAACAATTAGTCCGTCGGCAAAGTAGGTGTTTAAAAAAACATTGTCGATAAACGTGTCAATGGTAATCATGGAACCACTATCCTGTTTATGGATACTAAATTCATTCAGGGCGTAATTCACGCCTTCAAACTTATCCTTGCAACCGTGAATTTCAATCAACTCGCGTTTGTCGAGCGTAAACTTTTCATCCAGCAATTGCCTCAGGGCTTTTTGCAGATCATTTTTATTCACTGAAGCCAAAAACCCCAAACGTCCGGTGTTGACACCCAACACAGGAATGCCTGATTTTCTTACAAGGGTAAGGGTTTCAAGCAGGGTGCCATCTCCACCCAATGAAATAACATAATACGCTTTAGAAACAAGTTCCTCAGAACTGGCATACGTTTCCATGTTTAACTGGAAACCAAATTCTGATTTAAGTGTGTTGTAATACGGTTCGTGAATAATAACCTTTACTTCTTCGGCTGTAAAGAAATTATAAATGTGCTCAAGATATACCGAGTGATCGCTTTTGGCTGAACGGGCATATATGGCAATGGTCATATCACAAAGGTAAAATTATTTTGAGAAGCCCTTACTTCACCAACAAGGGTTTCTCTTGTTTTTCAATTATTCGGCCAATAGCATGGGTATGTTCAGTGTACGCGTTCTGGCGCAAAACTTCCTGTATGTCTTTTTCTGAATCGGGATGCACGGTAAACAAAAGGCCGCCGTTGGTTTGTGGATCAGGTAATAATTTAAAAGCCAAATTAAGATCCACCGATTTTTCAATTTGTGTTTCTCCCTGATACGCGTTCCAGTTTCTGAAACTCGCATCGGGTAAAATGTTCATGTCCAAATAAGGTTTCAGGGCCTTCATTTGCGGGATGCCTTCGAAAACAAGCTCCATGGTGTTTCCAGAGCCTTTGGCCATTTCGATGCCGTGTCCCATCAAACCAAATCCCGTTACATCCGTCATGGCACTTACACCTGGTATTTTTCCAAGTTGCTCACCAAGGAAATTTAAGGTACTCATTTGTTCGAGCAGCTCATTATGGTGCTCGGGTTCCAGAACTCCGCGTTTCATGGCGGTACTTAATATGCCTGTACCAATACGTTTGGTTAAAAACACCAGGTCGCCAACCCTGGCCGTGTTGTTGCGTTTTAAATGTTTGTGTTTCACAAATCCGTTCACCGATAAACCAAACAAAGGCTCTGCACTGTCAACACTATGTCCTCCGGCAATTAATATGCCTGCTTTTTCGCAGGTAGCCCTTGCACCTGTCATTACTTTGGCCGCGAGCGAGGCAGGCAATTTATCAATGGGCCAGCCTAAAATGGCTAAAGCCATCGCCGGTTTTCCGCCCATGGCGTACACATCGCTGATGGCGTTGGCCGCTGCAATTTGCCCGAATGAATAAGCATCATCCACCACGGGCATAAAAAAATCGGTAGTAGCAATGAGCGCATGGCCTTCGCCAAGGTCGTACACCGCAGCGTCTTCATTGCCCGAATTCCCAACAAGTAAACGAGGGTCTTCAAATAGGCTAGCATTGTTTTTTAAAATTTCGCTGAGCACCTGTGGCGCAATTTTGCAGCCGCAACCAGCGCCTCTTGAAAACTGTGTGAGTTTATACTCTGCTTCGGGTGTTGACATAGTTCAATAAAATATCGGCATTGGCTTTTTCATCGCTAGTGTTTGCAGCCAGGTTAGAAATAGCACTTTCGGTAGTATGGCGTTTTTGACGGCTTTTTAAATACAAGCGGTCGTAATAATTTAAGAGAATACGAAAACACGCTTTGGTATTTCCGGCTTCAAGTAATTCGCTAGCCTCCCGATACTCGGGGCCGCCGAGCTTTTTCGCGATGCGTGAGATGCCATTGTGTAGCTCCTGCTTTTCAAATACACCGTAAGTAGAAACCAGAAACTTCAATCGTTCTTCGAAGGGAATATCCAGAAATAGGATATTTTGTTCGCGCATTTGTTTAAACAAGGCAGGCGGCACATTCACTAATCCGATCCGCTGACTTTCATCCTCCAGCCAAATTGCTGCCTCCGGATGTGAACTGCGTATACCAAACAAGTCAATGGCCAGGCTGTTTTCGAATTGTTCCTGACTGGGCTGTGGGGCTAATCCGATGTGACCAAATGCCGAACCGCGATGATGAGCAAGGCCTTCGAGATCAATGATGCACTGCCCTTTTTGTTGTAATGCAGCAAGCGTTCCGGTTTTATTGCTGCCGGTATAACCACTCACAATGTGCAAACGGTAAGGTTGTTCGAATTGCTGCAGCACCCAGTTGCGATAGGCCTTATAACCCCCGCTTAGCAGGTAAACTTTATAACCATAAAGGTCGAGCAACCAGGCCATGGCCGAACTGCGCATGCCACCCCGCCAGCAATGCACGGCCACAGTTTTGGATGCAGAACCGTGTAGCTTCACTATGGCATCAGCCTGTTCAACAAAAGCCGGTAATTTTTTACCAAAATACTCCAAACCAATTTTAATGGCTGTTTCGCGACTCACTTGTTTGTAGGCGGTGCCAATTTCTTTTCGTTCTTCATTGCTGAAGATGGGGAAGGAATGCGCACCTGGAATATGGGCATGCAAGTACTCACCCGGACTACGAACATCCAATACAGGAGTGTTCAGGCTGAGCTTAACAAAGTCCTTGATGTCGGTTTTGATCACGGCCATGATTTGCAAAGATGCTGGAATCTTTCAAAATACAGCCAGGAATTTCACTAATTGCACTAAATAGAGACAAGATTTACGAATGTGCGAAGCTGCCGGAATCTTTCAAAAATACAGCCACCAATGTCACTTAGGCTTATTGCCAAAACTTCACAGCTGGCTTGTATGTTGGATAAAGCTCAGAAACATCCTGTTTGCACACTAAGTAATTTTAAGGGCCAAGTACCTGATTCAACTCACTGTGCTTCCACAATCTCTTTCAGCTTCGCGAGGCTCTTTTCGTACTCGGTGCCTATCATCCGTTCCATTTTCATAAACACCTGCATAAAATTCATGGGGTAAGGCATAGTGCCGCTCATGCCCCAGGTAACCTTGGTTTGATTATCACCGCTGGTTTCTGTGGTGATCCAGGCAGGGGATTTACTTTCGAAAGGCACTTCAAAACGCAATTCAAAATCAATGCGTTCTCCATCGCTCACTTTCACAATCTCCTGCTCCCCGGTGCCAACATTGTCAGGGTTTCCAACCCAACGGTGCACAAAGCCGGGTGTGCCATCCTCACCGCGGTATTCGTTTTTCTGATTGGGGTCCATCTGATTCCAGGTGGCCCAGTTGTTTTGGTTTTTTAATGACTTCACATAAGCAAACACCTGATCTTTGGGTTTGTTGATAATGACCTCACGTGATACGGAATAGTCCTTTGGTAAAAACAAAGCAACTAACAATGGTATTGCAATAAGAATACCAATAACGATAAGTACCCATTTTAAAATTTTCATGCTCGTGGTTTTTTGAATGAGGAACTAAAGTATCAAAATATACCGGAGCCGTAGCACTTGTTTTATAGTCTTTTTTTCTTATTTTTATCTTCCGCATAAACTTTACACAAAAAACTTTCAAAACCTTCCAAACCTTCATATCCTTCCAAACCTTCATAACTTTCTAAACCTTCAAAACCTTCAAAACCTTCAAAACCTTCATAACCTTCATAACCTTCTAAACCCAAACCCATGAAATCAAAACTATTCAGTGTTTATCTATTGTTATTTAGTATCGCGGTAAATGCCCAAACCTTTACCTTAAAAAGTAAGGATCTGGGGGGACAATTTAAGGCCAAACAATACGCCAACAGTTTTGGTTGCACCGGCGATGGTGAAAGTCCGCAATTGAATTGGGAAAATGCTCCGGCCGGCACCGAGAGTTTTGCTGTAACGGTTTACGACCCTGATGCGCCTACGGGTTCAGGTTTTTGGCACTGGGTGGTGTACAACATCCCATCGGGCACAACGGAGTTAAAAACCGATGCCGGTAATACCTCAGGAAAAAAATTACCCAAAAGCGCCATTCAGGCTCTGAACGATGGAGGCACTGTGGGTTATATGGGGCCTTGTCCTCCTCCGGGTCCCGCGCATAGATACATTATTACGGTGTACGCCTTAAAAACCAAATTGGAGCTCGACAAAAACGCCACTTGCGCTTTAATTGGTTTTAATATTAAAGCCAATGTATTGGCACAGGCTTCCATTATAGTTTACGGGCAGAGGTAATCAGCGATAGGCTAAAACAAGTACTTACAAATAAGACCAAACACTTACAAGTGCTTACAAAGGGTTAATAATGGGTTTGAAGCGGGTATACAACGTAGCAGTAAGTTAGCAGTAATTGAACCACTATATGAACGAAGAACAATTAAGATCCGATTTTATAGCATTTCTCAAGGAGAAAAAAGGATACCCCAGTGACAGTATTTTGGTTGAAGTGCCAATTGTATCAAATAAAATGGGAAAGTTACGTGTTGATTTATTATTAATTGATACACGAATTGGCGAATATATTGGCTTAATTGAATTTAAAAGTCAATTAAATCCTCACGTTAAAAAATCTTCGAAATATCAAGTGTTTAGCTACTTGAGAGCTATGAATTCGCCTACATTACCTGCCTATATTGTTACCTCAAGTAATGAAGGATTTAATATAATCGTAGCAACTGAAGAAGAAGATTGGAAGCCCATCACCAAAGAACAATTCCCAGAATTTGAGACCTTGTCTTCAAAGAAGATTATAGAAGAAAAAGAAAAGATTGAAAAGGAGGAGAAAGAAGTAAAATTAGAGGTTGAAAAGAAACAAAAACTTCGAAGTATAAGAGCGTTAATACCTCTTACAGCAATAATAATTGGATTGACCAGTACTATTATTTCTTCTCGTTATCTATTGCAAGACAATCTAGTTTTTACTGATAATTGTGATTGTGAGGAAATCACTAGAGAAATAGATTCATTAAAATCGCAACTTGAAAGAGTTAAAGCTACTGTTACAACAAGTAAATATATAGATACAACTTATGTGGTTGATTCTACGATAACATTTAAACAGATTTCGAAAAGAGTCGAAATATTAGAAAACGGAATTTCACAAACACCTGAAAAAGCACTTTCTGTATTAAATTTATCTAAGGAAATTGAAAAATTAGATGAAAAGTTGACTAACATTAAAGAGTCATCTATTCAAATGAAGGAGGACTTAAAAGATAGGATTGATTTGAATAGGAGTTTTATAATTGGAATTATTATGACAATAGTAACCATTGCAATTGGGGTGCTTCTAACATATTATTACGAGAAGAATAAAAATACTGCTAACACGCCGTAAACAATACGGCTTACGGACATACTCGATAAAAAGCGCCACATCGCTTGCGAAAACGTTAGTGGCAATGTTAATATGGACAAAATTTTTAAAGCTCATAGAAAAATAACATCTGCAGACTTTGAAGAGTTATGGGAAAAGTGCCTTTTCATTTTTGATACTAATGTTCTATTAGATCTTTACAGGTTTCCAGAAAGTGCCAGGCGTAATGTGTTTGACATACTAGCTCATGAAAAAATCAAAACTAGGGTATGGATTCCATTTCAGGTTGCGTTGGAATATATAAACAATAGATTAGAAGTTGTTGGCGAGCAAAAAAACAAGTTTAATCAAGTGAGGTCAATAATAGAAGACGGAAGAACCAGTATTAATAAACTTCAAGATGAATTGTTGGCACAGATTAATAGCCTCCAGCTAAAAAGAAGACACTCTGTTATCACGACTGAAGAAGCTATAAATGAAAAACTGTTTGACTCACCTCGGAAAATTCTAGAGAGTTATTTAGAGAAACTAAAAGAACTTGAAACGAAACAGCCCGATGTGCAAGACGAAGATGTAATCCAGAAAAAAATAAACGAAGTATTTGACGACAAAATTGGACCGGCATTTACAAAAGAAGAAGTTGACGGAATAGCTAAGGAAGGAGAAGCACGCTATAAAGATGAAATGCCGCCAGGTTATAAGGATAAGTCGAAGGCTGGATACCATATTCATGACGATCTTAAAATTCCTAGAAAATTTGGAGACTTGTTCGTTTGGAAAGAAATAATCAAGAAAGCGAAAACAGACAAGCTTCAATTCATCACTTTTGTGACAAGTGACGCCAAAGATGATTGGTGGCGAGAAGAAAGGGGAAAACGAATTAGTCCTCGCTATGAGTTGTTAAATGAAGTGTATTTTGAATCAAAGGATTTAAAGTTTTTCCATATTTACGACATTCCTCAATTCATGACTTACGCCCAAACATATTTAAAAATTGACGTAAGTGCGACATCAATTCAGGAAGCAAAAGACGTAATCGAGTTCAAACGTGATACTGACGCTTTGGCTACGTCTGTTAAAGAATCAATTCAACAGTATTTACCAGGACTCCTTGCAGAATCTGAACTTGAGCGCTTCATAAGATCAATATTTTCTGACAGATTTAGTTCTCGTACAATTGCAGGGATAAATAAGGAAAGTGGAATTGGAAAGGAGCGAATAAAAACGATTCTAAATCACTTGGTTGACCACGGTTTTGTTCGAAAAGGGGCGAAAATAGACGGAAGAGATTACTGGAAGCTTAAAGAAGTGCCCGTGAGAATTTATTCAGCGGCTTATAAATGGCAGGATGGTCACGCAGACGTAAGTTCACAAATCAAGAGAATGGTACTTCGTGGTGTCTATCAAGGCCTCGTGGTTCCAAAGACTTTTGACATTGTTGACCCTGCATATGGAATTCCCAAAACACTTGTAATTCATTGTCGAATTCATGGAATTGAAAGGGAACTTTCATTTAGGGACGGGGAAACGTTTAAAATTGAATAATACTGCCACTAACAGCGGCTCAGGCATCAGCCCGCCGTCTTTTTTTTATTGGCTCTGCTATCGCTTCGCCGGACAGACATAAGGCCGGCGGGCCGAACGCCTAGCCGCCATCCGTTAGACTCAATGCGATGAGACAAATTATTATACTGATGGTTTTTTCATCTGCTCTCTTCGGACAATCAGATTTAGAATTATTTATTGTAAACCACACAACTGAAGTAAAATCTATTAGTTTTTATGACACCTCTTTCTCAGACCTTGAACCTCTTGGGCTTACCATAAAAGATTTTTCGGTGATAATGTTGGGTGAAATGTGGCACGGGGATGGAGCGACGTTCGAAGCTAAGTCAAGAATAATTAGATTTCTACATGAAAGACACAATTTTAATGTTCTGGCATTTGAAAGTGATTTCTATTCATTAACCAGGGGATTTGAACAACTTAATGAGAGGGGAGCTGCCTTTGACTCACTAATACAAAATAACATCTTCTCCTATTGGGCGCAATCCACTCAATGCAAAGCCCTTTTTGATTACATCAAATTTGACCCCTCATTAAAACTTTGTGGAATTGACAATCAACTTAAAGGTAAATTTTGTAAAACAAATCTCAAATCTGATCTTAATACATACATCACTAATTCCGACTTGAGTTTTCTCAAAACAGAGTATTATATAAAGCAATTTTGGAACGATTTCGACAGCAGTTTGTTTGTTTTCACAGAATACTCATGGAAGAACAAAGTAGGGTATAAGAAAGATGCCCTGAAACGTTTGATAATAGCAATCGACACAATTACCTATCAATTAAGTGTCAAATACCCTGTAACTGATTTTCCTTATCAAACTTTGCTAAGCTATAGGTCTCTATGTGACTTGTTTGTTAACCTGAATGACTTTAACAAAGCATCCAACATTAGAGACGAACAAATGAGTAAAAACTTAGAATGGCTCGTTAAAATAAAATACCCTTCAGAAAAAGTAATCGTATGGCTTGCCTCAAGTCATATGGTTAAAGACAATCAGGCAGCGTATCAGAAGCCCAGTCAACAAAAGTCAATGGGATATTATTATTCAAAAAACAAAACTAATCCTAAAGCTTATGCATTAGGTTTTACGTCAAACACTGGAATGGGTTATGCAATTGGAAATATGACCTACAGGATTCCCAAGACAAAAGCACAAAGCATTGAAACACTATGCAAAAACTTTGGCAAGCCATATCTTTTTGTTTCACTTTTAAACTACCAACCTAAAGCGCAGGAAGACTTCATCTTTTCAAAAATTGACGGAGGTACCAACATCAAGGCGCTATGGAACTATGCAGTTGACGGAATATTTTACATTGACAAAATGACGCCTGCAACAAAGAGATGAACATATTATGCCTAGCAGCTACTAGCTAAAATGCCTGTCTTTTTTGTAAATTGCCGTTGCTAGGGCATCGGCAGACATAAAAGTATAGCGGCACTTCAGTTAAATACCAAACGTTACAATTTCAATGCAAGCAACCAAAACTCAAAACAATCCTTCACCAAACCCCTTTGCCCAAACCTATTTCCACGGTACCAAGGCTGATCTGAAGCCTGGTGATTTTATTGAAACCGGCAGCAAGTCCAACTACGGTAAAAATAACCAAGCCAAATTCATTTACTTAACGGCTACCCTCGACGCGGCCATCTGGGGGGCTGAACTGGCTCTGGGCGATGGGCCTGAACGAATTTACCTGGTAGAAGCAACAGGGCCCATTGAAGACGATCCTAATTTAACCGACAAAAAATTTCCGGGTAATCCCACAAAATCTTACCGTTCAAAGTTCCCCTTTAAAGTGGTAGGAGAAATTGCCATTTGGCAAGCCCATCCTCCTGAACAGGTAAAAGCCATGAAAGAGGGATTAGCAAAGCTGAACGATAAGGGCATTGAGGCTATTGAGGATTAAAACACAGGGTGCCCCTCAACAAGTATTGTGATTTTGGCATCACCACTTGGCAAAAACGAAGCGCTTACCAAGAAGGGACTCGAAAGTGTTAAGTATTTCGCAACCCGTCTCGATACAGCCTCTTCGCTCAGGCATTCGCAGGCTTACTCGACGTGACAAAAAACTTAAACTGTTTTGTCACTTCGAGTGGCCCTTGTGTTTTTTGGTATGGGCCGTATCGAGAAGGGACTTGTGGGGGTTTAGCATTTCGCTAGTTCAAAGGAGGCGTGGAAAGTGTGATGTATATAATTGTTAAATCCAGCAACTTAGGTAAAGCAGTGTTTGTATTAGCAGACTATTTTGTAAATTGTCTCTAAGCAAAGCCCCAACCATGAAAGCACAAGTAATTTTACTCTTAGTAATTGCCTTCAATTTGTTTAAGGCACAACATCCAAACTGGGCCTGGGCTAAAACAGCCGGTTCATCTTCCAGCTGGGATTTTTCGGGCATGGGCGATCAATACGGTTCAACCATAGCAACCGATAAAAATGGAAATTCCTACATCACAGGCCATTTTACTGGCACTGCTGTGTTTGGAACCTTTACTGTTTCGAGCCCGGCTTTTCCGGCTGTGTTTACCGCTAAATACGACTCTTCGGGGCACTGCCTTTGGGTAAAACATTTTGGCGCCCATGTACCGCCACCACCCGCGCCCATGCAATTGGCCAACAACGGCAAAGCCATTGCCATTGATAGTGTAGGAAATTGTTATGTAACCGGCACATTTAACGGGAGTCCCACAGACACCATCTATTTTGGCAATTCCAAACTGATTGGATACGATGATGGACGACAGGAAATTTTTATTGTAAAATACGATGCCTATGGTAACGAAGTTTGGGCCACTCAGTCGAAGTACCTCAGCGGAACCGGGGTGAATGTTAGCACCAGCATTAGTGTTGATAAAGCCGGAAACAGTTATGTGAGTTGTTACTTGAACCTCGACAATGTAGCCGGCTTTGGTAATTTACCTTTGGTTTCAGGGCATGGGGCCTATGTTGTAAAACACAATGCCTCAGGCGTAGCGCAATGGGTGCAACAATTGGGCACGGCAAATGGTCCGCCCAATGGTGTGTTTGCTTATGCCATTGAAAACGATGAGAGTGGCAATTGTTATGTTACAGGTGCCTTGTCGGGCACAGCCGTGCTTGGAACCACACCACCCAGCACCGTGAATGCTATCGGTATACTTGATACCTATGTGGCTAAGTTGAATAACAACGGCAGTATAGCATGGGTAAAACAATTTGGCAGTCCTCAACATTCCTCTTATGGAAATGCCATCGGCATCGACGCTATTGGCAATATTAGTTTCGCCGGAAATTTTAATTCGCAGGTGGTAATTGGTTCAAGTACCTTAACTAACCAATCGCCCGGCGCAGGCGGAACCTTTGCCACTTACTTTGGCAAACTCGATGGGTTTGGAAATGTGCTTTGGGCCAACAAGTTACCTTTTGCCGAAAGTAAAGTTGGCGCGATTAAAGTAAATGCCGCAGGTGATAGCTATTTTGTTGCGAGTATAAACGGAGGGAATGTGTTTTGCGGCAGTTCCATTCCCCTTGCTTCGGGTATGCTGGTTGGCAAACTTAATCAGGCAGGTGCCTGTCAATGGAGTCAATTGGCGAATGCCACGGCCAACAACCTTGGAGCATCCGGACTGGATTTAGACGCGCAGGGGGATGTGTATCTGGCTGGGTATCTGCAAACCACGGCCAGCTTCGGAAGCCATACCCTGAGCAGTGCCGGAGGTTACGATGTGATGTTAGCGAAATTAACAAGCGGAGTGAGCAATACAGTAAGTGCCAGCATCACAGAAACAGCCAATCAAAACACCGTATTGGTATACCCCAATCCTTTTGATTCAGAATTGTATGTTGAATTACCGGCTGCACCTTCAGAAGGTGCAGTATTGCTGCTTTGCAATTTGCTGGGTGAAACATTGCAACGTGTTGAATTGAATCAAACACAACGCCTTACTATTCCAAGAGGAGAACTCAGGAGTGGCATGTACTTGTACAAAGTAATCACAGGCGGTACCACTTTTTATAGCGGTAAGGTGTTGCTGCGTTAATTTTTTCGGGTTGAGAAACAAGCGTTTATCCAAAAAATAGCCAAACGCAAACAGTTTTTATTGCGAAACCGAATGGTTGCATATATATTTGTCCACCCGCTTGCTGAACAGCCTATTTTTTAATGGCATTGCAACGGGCACAAAAACTTGCATAAAACCAACACATCATGAAAAATTTTACTGCATTTGAGTTTAAGGTTGACAAGGAAAACAATTGTATTCACGTGAAGCGCGTGTTTAAGGCACCAATCGATCTGGTATGGGCCGCATGGACGGAGGCTGAACTTTTGGATCAATGGTGGGCTCCCAAACCATACAAAGCGCTGACCAAATCCTTGAATTTTACACCGGGGGGACGCTGGCATTATTGTATGGTGGGTCCTGATGGCGATAAACAATGGTGTTTGCTGGATTACGAAACCATAGTGCCGGAAAAAAACTTTTCGGGTTGGGATGCTTTTTGCGATGAAAACCAAAACATCAGTCAGAGCAAACCCAGCATGCACTGGAACAATACCTTCAGCGAAGAACAGGGTAACACCACAGTGAACATGCAAATTGGATTTAAGGCTTTTGAAGATCTGGAAACCATCCTTCACATGGGTTTCAAAGAGGGATTTGCCATGGGTTTGGACAACCTCGACCAATACATTGCGGCTCAATTTTATTTGCGCCGGCAAAAAAAGCCGAACAACCAAACCAGGGTTTCTACCTACCTGAATTTTGATGGCCATACCGAAACCGCATTTTTGTTTTACCGATCGGTATTTAAAACCGAATTTGTGAAAGGTTTGCAACGCTTCGGGGATATTCCTCATGGTCCCAATCAACCAAAGGTTCCTGACAATATAAAAAGTATGGTCTTGCACGTTGAACTTCCTTTAATGGGAGGGCACGTGCTGATGGGCACCGATGCCCTAAAGGAAATGGGATTTACCATCAAACCAGGCAACAACATGCACATTCATTTGGAACCGGAATCAAGAGAAGAGGCCGATCGTATCTTTCATGCACTCTCTGCGGAAGGTGTGGTTGAAATGCCCATGGCGGATATGTTTTTCGGGGCTTACTTTGGAAGTTTTACCGACAAGTTTGGAATTAACTGGATGATCAATGTTCAGCATACCTCAAAATGAGACGAGACGTATTTCAAGCCATAGCAGATCCTACACGAAGGGCCATTATTGCTTTGATCGCCTTTCAGGCCATGACTCCCAATGCCCTTGCAGAACACTTCGACACCACGCGCCAGGCGGTTTCTAAACATTTGAGAATATTAAGCGAATGCCAACTGGTAAAAACAAAACCGTCTGGCCGGGAGATCTATTACGAACTTAATCTAACAAAGATGAAAGAGATAGACAAATGGTTGGAACAATACAGGGCCTTGTGGGAAAAACGCTTTGACGCCCTCGATGACGTTTTGGCAAAACTTAAATCTAAAAAACAATGAAACCTCAATTGCAGTTCGACTTTATTGTAGATAAAGAAAACAATAGCATCCGCATTCAACGCGAATTGGATGCGGAACTTTCTTTGGTGTGGGACGCTTACACCAAACCTGAGTTGCTCGATCAATGGTGGGCCCCAAAACCCTGGAAGGCCAGAACCAAAACCATGGATTTTAGGGAAGGAGGGCACTGGCACTACGCCATGTGTGGCCCCGCAGGTGAAGAACACTGGGGTTTGATGCGTTTTAATAAAATACAGGTTCATAAACTGTATTCAGGAATTGATTGTTTTACCGATTCCGAAGCCACGGTTAACACAGAGCTCCCTCAGGCCAAATGGGAAGTGGCATTTACCGCAAAGGCCGGAAGAACCTTGGTCGACTACCTGAGTACTTACAGTGATCTGGCGCAACTCGAAACCATTATACAAATGGGCTTTAAAGAAGGTATGACAATAGCACTTGAGGGCTTAGACGAAGTTTTATTACTTTTAAAAACCAAATAACATGAAAAAAGACAAAATCATCTATTGGATCAGTACCGGTTTGTTTGCCGCCTTTATGCTGTTTTCAGCCATCCCCGATGTAATGATGGCAGAAGATGCCCAAAAGTTTATTAGTGCTTTGGGTTATCCCCTGTATTTTATTCCTTTTATCGGAGTGGCAAAAATTTTGGGATCAATTGCCATCCTGATACCCGCATTCCACAAATTGAAAGAATGGGCTTATGCCGGATTAACTTTTGATTTGCTTGGTGCTGTGTATTCTATTCTGGCTACTCAGGGATTTGATCCCGGTATGCTGCTTATGGTAGTGGTGTTTGCCGTGCTCGCAATTTCTTACAGATACAATGCAAAAGTGTATCAACACACACCGGATGCTGCAACTACATAAATAAAAATGGATGCCGTAACAACCTACTGCCAGTCTTTCCCCAAGAAGGTGCAAACCATATTAAACAAACTCCGTCGCCTGGTTAAAAACTGCGCCCCCGATGCTGTTGAAGGGATGGCTTATGGCATGCCTGGCTATAAAACCCTTGGCAAACCGTTGATTTATTTTGCGGGGTACAAACATCACATTGGTTTGTACGCTACTCCTAAAGGCCATGCAGCTTTCGCAAAGGAGTTAGCCAAATACAAACAAGGCAAGGGCTCGGTACAATTTCCTTTGGATGAGCCAATACCGTATGAATTAATTGAGCGTATTGTTTTACTGCGTGTGAAACAAAATGCTGAAAAGGCAGGGAACTAGTTACCCTTTTCCAAGCCCCCTGTTCTCCCTATTTTTTTTACCTTAGAAGAGATTAACACAACATGGTAAGCAACGCCGTTTTTCGAACCCTCGCCCTACAATTGGAAAATTGCAGCGAAGCACCGCATTTTGAAAAAACCTCATTCAGAACTAAAAACAAGGTATTTGCAACACTGGATGAAAAAAGCAAAAAGGCCGTAATAAAACTGGATGCCATACATCAAGCTGTTTATTCAGCCTTCGACAAATCGGTTATTTATCCGGTTGCCGGTGCCTGGGGCAAACAAGGATGGACAACAATTGACCTAAGGAAGGTGAGGAAAGACCTACTCAAAGATGCGTTGAGTGTAGCCTAATTCACTTGTTAGCAAGAAAACACTGCCGGTGAAATAACAAACCAGCTCACAGATCAGGAAGAGATGCGAAGCGAAACAGAACCAACACAGCTAGAAACCGAACGTTTGTTGTTGAGAGACATGCAATTGGATGATGCACCGTTTATTCTAAAACTCTTAAACACCGAAGGCTGGTTAAAATACATAGGTGATAGAAACGTGACCAGCCTGCAGGCAGCTGAAACATACCTGAAGGAAAAAGTCATGGCCGGCCGTTCTGATCGCGCACTCGGTATGCTCCTGGTTGAAACCAAAGGCGAGGGAGAAGCCATTGGCATTTGTGGATTGGTGGAAAGAAAAGGGTTGGATGCCCCTGATATTGGATTTGCTTTTTTACCCGAACACATGGGCAAAGGATATGCCTACGAAAGCGCCCGGCAGGTTCTCAGGTTGGCTAACACGGTTAAAGGTTTCAAAAAAGTGCAGGCCATCACCATCAAAGAGAACCTATCATCCATACGTTTGCTGCAAAAGTTGGGTCTTGAATTTAAACGTACTATAAGAATTCCCAATGATCCGGAAGATTTGATGCTTTTTGAAATTACCTTCTAAAAAGAACGACATGAGAATACAAGATGGTTTGGCAATAGTATCACTTGCCCTGATTTTTTCGGGAGCATGTTCACTTTCCAAAAACACCGAGCAAAACCCAAACCACACACACAACAGTCAAACCTCACTTAGTTGGCAGGGTGTTTACAGAGGCGTTTTACCCTGTGCCGATTGCGAAGGCATTCAAACCATGATTCATTTAAAAAACGATCTTACCTATGTAAAGAGCACTCAATACAGGGGAAAGTCCTCTGAACTGTTTACACAAAACGGGAGTTTTCAATGGAACAAAGAAGGGACCATCATCACGCTCATGCCCTGGGAGAAAGAGGACATTCAGGAAACTACCTCAGCCAAACCATCTGCAAACCAACTGTTCTTAGTTGGCGAAAATCAAATCGTACAATTGGATGATAACGGAAAACGTGTGCAAGGCCCCCAGGAGAAGAACTACATTTTGATTAAACAGGCTCTTGATACAGACATCCGCGAAAAATACTGGAAACTGATAGAATTACAAGGTAAAGCCATACTACCAAATGACAACCAAAAACGGGAAACACATTTTGTGCTGAGAACCAAAGATCAACGGATTATTGGTCATGGTGGCTGCAATGCCTTCAGCGGAGCCTATGAACTGTTGGAAGGTAATAAAATTCGCTTCACCTCTTTAAGCAGCACAGAAATGGCATGTGCAACTATTGAATATGAAACGGACTTTTTTAAGGCCATTCAAGCTTGCGATAATTACAGCATAAAGGGAGACACACTGAGTTTGAACAAAGCCCGTATGGCGCCTCTGGCCAGGCTGGTGGCCGTGTATTTCAGATAAGATGAACACAAACTTGGATACCATTTGTGAGAACCTGTTTATCAATACGAAGGTGCTTTCAATTCGTGCCCTCAAGGCGCTGCAACCTTTAATGCAGTTAAGCGAGTATGCAAAAAACACGGTTTTTATCAAAGCCGGACAAACGAATTCAAAGGAGTACATCCTTATCAAGGGGTTTTGCCGGAGTTTTTTGCAAAATCAGGATGGGAATGCAATTAGTTTTGCGTTTTACAAACCCTCAGAAGTGTTGCCTCCGCATGTGATACGCACCCGCATGGGCAAGGCTTTGTATAATTTTCAGGCCTTAACCGAATTGCAAGTGCTGGAATTTGATGCAAACGCTTTTTTACATCTCATGATAGACGATATGGAAATCAGGAATTTTGGCAATGAGGTATTAAAAAACGAGTTACTGAAAAAAACCAACAAAGAAATAGCACTCACTACTTTAAGCGCAAAAGAACGCCTCGAAGCGTTCAGGAAAGACTACGCGGTGCTCGAAAATCTCATCCCGCATCCCATGATAGCCTCCTACTTGGGTATTACCAATGTGTCCTTATCTCGTCTCAGGGCTGAGCGTTCAAGCCGTTTAAATGATCCGAACTCCGGGCTTTAGGGCATTCCGGAACCTAATTCCTGCTTTTCAATACCTTGTCACACAAACATGTGGTGAACCCATTCCAACATTTTATCATTTGTTAATGCAGGCCCGCTGGCTTCTGTAGAATTTTGCCGAAACAAATAAAACCAATTGACAATGAAAAAAACAAGCTTAATTCTATTGATGGCCATAGGTATTGGCCTTAGGGCACAAGACACACAGCCTGCAAAAAATTACCTGTCTCTCGAACTGGACCCTGCACCTTTTATTCTTGGCGGGTATTCCTTCAGCCTGAAATTTAGTCCGGCAAAGTTGAACCACTATAGCTTTATGGCATCGGTGTACAGCTCAGATTTTCCCGACAAAATGATGTCTAAGGAAAACTACGAAAAGGGATTCAGGGATGTAAAACTTGAAACCAGTTACGCTTTGTTTGCAGATTATTTTATTCGGCCCGATCGTCAAGGCTGGCATTTTGGGGCGTCTACTTTTTTTTATTCTAAAAGTGTGGGCGTGGAAGAGAATGCTGAACGCACCGCCTTTAACAGCATTTATCCGAATGTGAGAGTGGGTTACATTTACAAACCGTTCAAACGATCGGGTTTTTACATCAATCCCTGGTTAAATTTTGGAAAAGAAATGGTGGTTGCAGGAAGTACCGAAGTGAATGGCATGAACTATGTGATGAATAATTGCTCTTATGTTCTGGCGCTGCATGTTGGGTACCAGCATACGTTTTGAGTAAAATTTAACAGGGCAATGTAAGTTCAAGGGCAATTTATTTAATTTGTGAGTGAAAACCTTGTGCAGTATGGCAGCTGTTTGAAGGGTTTCACACATTTAGCATGGAATACAAAGAGGGCATCAAAACAACGAAGGCTAAATCGGCATTGGCATGGAGGAAATGGCTTGAAAAACACCACCTGAAAGAGCAATCCGTGTTTTTGATTATTTACAGAAAACAATGCAACGTGCCCAGTGTGTATTACTCTGAGGCGGTTGACGAGGCTCTCTGTTTTGGTTGGATTGATTCTGTTCCAAAAAAACGCGATGAAATAAGTTATTACCTCATGTTTTCTAAACGCAACCCAAAAAGCAACTGGAGTCGTGTTAACAGAATAAAAGTGGAACGTTTGGAAAAAGAAGGTAAGATCACCGAGGCAGGCCAAAAAATGATTGACCTGGCCAAAGCTACCGGAACCTGGACCGCATTAGATAAGGTATGGGATATGATTGTGCCTGAGGATTTGCAAAGCCTATTATCACGTAACAAAAAAGCCTTGACGCATTTTACTGCCTTTTCTCCTTCGGCCAAGCGTGGAATATTGGAGTGGGTGTACTCAGCCAAACGACCGGAAACCAGAAAAAACCGAATCAAGGAAATTGTGCGCTTGGCTGCACAAAACATCAAAGCCAACCAATATCAGCCATCGAAAAAATAAAATCATGGATCCGAACCAAATCAGTATTGATACCTTTAATGACCTGGCCCGGTTGTACCAGGAGAAATATTTCCACCTGAAGGACTATGATGACAGTTATGCCCTGTTCTGCGATCATGTTTTACCACTCGGCGCCGAGGTACTCGAACTGGGTTGCGGTCCGGGAAACATCACCAAGTACTTGCTAACAAAGCGGCCGGATTTTAAGATGCTGGCCACCGATGCAGCACCAAACATGGTTGAACTGGCAAAACAAAATAATCCTTCGGCTGAGGTGCGGGTGATGGACGCCAGAGAGCTCAATACCTTGTTACAAACATTTGATGCCATGGTACTGGGATTTTGTTTGCCTTATCTGAACAAAGACGATGTGAAACAACTGTTTGATGAGGCTTACCGCATTTTGAATCACCATGCTTGTATTTACCTGAGTACTATAGAAGGCGAGTACGAGAACTCCGCCAAAACAACCAGCGCCAGTACCGGACGATCGGCTTATACCTATTATTACAATGAAGAGCTTTTGAAAGAACTCTACAAGCCCGAACGCTTTGAACTTATCTCTACTAACAGGATACGATTGAACAACCCGAATGCTCCCGATAATACTGACCTCATACTTATGCTGCGCAAAAAACACAACTAACCCAATCTTATTCTGATCAGAATGCTGTACCTTTAATTGCCATGAAAAGTACTTTGTTTAAATCCATCGCTCTGTTTGTTTTTTTATGTTTTTCCAAAGCCGGCCAACTGAAGGCTCAGAGTTTGTATTTTCCTCCGATCAATGGCTCTGAATCCTGGGACACGCTTTCTCCTGCTGCTTTAGGTTGGTGTACCAACAAGATAGATAGTTTGTATGCTTATTTACAGCAAGAAAACACCAAGGGATTTATGGTACTGAAAGATGGTAAGATTGTGTTAGAAAAATACTTTGGCACCTTTACCAAAGACAGTGCCTGGTACTGGGCTTCTGCAGGAAAAACACTCACCTCTTTCTTAATCGGACAAGCACAGGAAGAAGGTTTTTTAAGTATCACCGATACCAGCTCAGATTATTTACTTCCGGGTTGGACAAACTGCACAGCAGTAAAAGAGAATAAAATCACCATTAGGCATCAACTCACCATGACCACCGGTTTAGATGATGCTGTTCCGGATAACCATTGCACGCTGGATACCTGTTTGGAATACAAAGCAGATGCAGGCACCCGCTGGGCCTATCACAACGCACCTTATACTTTGTTAGAGAAGGTGATTGTTAACGCCACTTCAATGCCGATAAATACTTTTACTCAAACCCGCTTGAAAAATAAAACAGGCATGACCGGTGCCTGGCTAACCCTTGGGTACGACAATATCTATTATAGCAGGCTGAGAAGCATGGCGCGCTTTGCACTACTGATACAAAACAATGGTAATTGGAATGGGGATACCTTGTTGAAGGATGCGGTTTACCTTAACCAAATGCTGAACACCTCACAAAATCTCAACTTGTCTTACGGGTACCTGTGGTGGCTAAACGGCAAGTCGTCCTACATGGTGCCCGGTCTTCAAATCCAGGTGCCGGGATCTTATGCACCCGATGCCCCGGCTGATTTGGTTTCGGGTATAGGGAAAAATGGCCAAATCATGAGTATTAGCAAAAGTAAAGGACTGGTTCTTTTGCGCATGGGGAATCCACCTTCTACCAACAGTGAAGTGCCTTATCTGATTTGCAATGAAATGTGGAAACGTTTAAATGCGATTATGTGTGTTGGAACAGCCATGAACGAAACAGAACCCGATACTTGGTCGGTTAATTTCTATCCTAATCCTGTAAACGATGAGTTATACATCAATACACATGGAAGGATTACTGAACCTGTGCAGATCTTTAATTCAATAGGACAAGTGGTAATGCAATCAGATCATCTACCGATTCGGGTGAGCAGTTTACCTTCCGGCTTTTATTTTGTTTCATTCAAACAAGGATCGCATCAGTTTACCGGAAAATTTATCAAAGAGTAATCCTATACAAAAAAAATGTATAGTTTAGTCTAACCTTTAAATTTTAACATCATGACGCCAAACATTCAAATCAATTTTATGGCCATCGGAATTGCGGTGCTTGCAAACTTTTTTCTTGGTTACCTTTGGTATACACCCTTGTTTGGAAAACTCTGGGCCAAAGAACTGGGATTAAACATGGAGCAAAAACCACCGGCTTCGGAATTTATCAGAGGTCTGATAATTATGCTTGTGGGTAACTTTTTAATGGCCTGGGTTTTTGCGCACAACATTGCTGTGTGGAATCCCGGAACCTGGGGATTACCGGTAGGTGAAATGACCTTCTCAAGCATGGCAATACCTTCGGCATTTTTTACCTATCTCGGTTTTTATTTACCCGGTGACCTAAGCAGACTGGCATGGGAAAATAAATCCCTGAAACTTTTTGCCATCAACACCAGCCATCATTTTCTTTCCTTGCTTGTGGCATCCTTGATTATTTCCAACATGTAAAAGAGCCTATAGTAATCGACAAAAAAACTCCCGGGCGATGAGTCCGGGAGTTTTTTTTCTGAGATTTTAATATCCTAATTAAAGTGTAAATTTGCGCGCTTGAATTACCGTTTGGCTTTAGAAAATGAACTACATAAAGCAAAACGCAAACCCGGCCTCGTAGTTCAATGGATAGAACGAGCGTTTCCTAAACGCTAAATCCCAGTTCGATTCTGGGCGAGGCTACTTTTAAGGACGAATAATTTTATAATGCCCCTTTTCCTGTCCGTCCACATCCCTGATGCTTATAACATATATGCCTGAACTCAAAGAACTAAAGTTGAGTTCAGAGCTTAAACCCAGTTCACCTTCCATAATGGATTTGCTATTCACATCCACCACAACAAAAGTGCCTTTTGCCATACCCGGATTCTCAATCGTTAAGATACTCTTACATGGATTAGGCCCAATTTGAACTTGAGAGAATGCCTCCACATTTTCAGCTAATCCGTCGGGGTTTGGAGAAATGCCTAAAGTGATATCTCTCACCGAAGCCAATACTTTATTAATAATCCAGTTTTTAGGATCGCATTGCACCGAAGTTACATTGCCAATTAAGGGCAGGGTATAATTTTCTACAGCCTGTGAGTGCATCACCCTGATGATCGTGTCCTGCATTCCGCTACGAGTAATGCGGTACTCCAAAGGGGTAATAAACAAAGGTGTTACCCCGGGCATGCTTACACTTTGTGTGCTCTTGAGAAAAAACTGACCATTGGCAAAATTGTAACGAATGTCGAAGCTGGGATACCCTTCACCATAATACCATTGATTAAAAAACTGGGTGGGGTTAATGCCGGTTTGACTTTGGTAGTAATTCTGAAAATTGATGGCAGAGGCGTTGCCATCCTTATATAAATTCTGAAAACCTCGCAAGGTACCAAACCAAAGGGAGTCGTTATTGGTAAGAAAACGCAAGCTGTGAACAATGGCGCCGCCTTTATCGTAAGTCAAACGCCCGCTAAAAATCCTTCCGGTATTCATGGTATCAGCACCCGTAAAAAACACACTTCCTCCCGGTTGACTCATGACGTTATTGTGCACAGCGTTTAAATTGCCGGCAAAATTGCTGGGGTCAAGAAATTCTGCCACTAAATGTTCGGTGTAAGAAGCCCAGCCTTCATTGATCCAAATATCGCCCCAGCTTTTGCAGGTTACATTGTCGCCCCACCACTGATGGCCAAGTTCATGAGCGTTGATATAGTATTCAAAAAAGCCCTGACTGGTCATGGTTTGATGCTCCATTCCCCCTCCAAACGGTGCCATACAATTGCCGTATTTTTCCTTATAAAAAGGATACATGCCATATTTCTCACTTAAAAACTCCAACATGGTTGGAATCTGGTCCAAACTTGGTTTTTGCTGGTTAATCCAATTGTTGTTGTTAATGGCATTGTTATAAATGAAATTTTGAATCAGAATGGAATCGTTCGGTAAGTATTGCGGATGCGCGTACAACTTGTATTCATTGTACCTGGCTGTAGCTACAGATATGAGGTAATAATTGATTGGTGTTCTGGATTTCCACTCGTAACGTTTTTTATTGCCCACATTTACCACATTGGTTAATACCCCATTTGAGCCGGTTTTGTTGGTTGAGTCGGTGGTCACAAACACCCAACTCGAATCAATTTTATCGGTTAAAATTTGTTTGCATGGCCACCAATGGTAACCCACGAAACTTTCGCTGAGCGACCAGGTGGCTTGATTGCCCCAGGAACCTGAAGTGCCCATGTTGTAGCCACTTCCAATGGCACCACCACCCGAAGGCGCTGTGCCGTTATAATAGATGGTAACGGTAAAGCTGTTACCATTGTTCAAAGCCACAGGTGCTTTAATTTTTACCATACTGTCTTGTCTTAACACAGTCACCAACTGGTTGTTAAATCGAACCGAATCAATGGTGTGGTTGAGATGGAGCAGCGTTTGAAAGGTATCTAAAGCAGCCATGGTTACAGTAGCCACGGTAGTAACCCCTCCTTTGATGTATTTGGTATTGCGCTCCAAAGCTAAATTGAGGTGAACAAATTTGATGTCGTACTTCAATTCATGCGAAATTTGTGGAGATAAGGCAGCTATTTTAGCCTGCATCTCAATGTGTGTTTTGTAACTTTGTTGTTTGTGTTTGGCACAGGGATGTTCCTGAGCCCTTGAGATAAGGGTCAGTAGAGTCAAAAGAATGGCAGCGGTTTTTTTCATATAAAAAAATGAAGCCTAAAATTAACCAAAAGTAAGCGGCTTTCCACTTTCTTTCGATATTTTCAGGATACAATTTACCGGAACAATGTTATAGAACTTGCAGGAGAGAGGTTCAGGCAGTAATTCAAAGCCCTGGAGATGCTCAACCCCTCCCTTATTCCTCTGAAGTTAGAGTGCGTGTAAATTATAGGGAAGTGATGGCCTTACACTCACGAATATCTATTGCATAATCCGGGATTAAGCCCTTACCTTTGCGCCCATGTTAATAAATGATCTGGTACTCCGAGCAGCAAAAGGAGAAGAAGTAGAGCGCGTTCCGGTTTGGCTGATGCGCCAGGCAGGCAGAGTATTACCCGAATACCGGGCTACCCGTGCAAAAGCTGCCAACTTTGTTGAAT
>JBPOHJ010000035.1:0-1526 GCA_052035725.1 Bacteroidota bacterium
TCTTGCTCAGTTCAGCAACTACGGATTTATACATAGAGCCTTTTTCGAGCTTGATGCCCACATAAGTGCAGGTTCTATAACCGAGTGATTTGGGGTTAACGTGGTAGCCGGAGCCAACGATGACTCCCAAGTCGATCAGCCTCTGAACACGTTGATGGATGGCAGCGCGTGAAACACCACATTCAGCAGCTACGTCTTTGAAAGGGATGCGGGCATTTTGCGAGATAATCTCCAATATCTGCCGGTCGAGGTTGTCTATCTTTTCCATAATCTAATATATGTAAGTTCAAATTTTATCAAATAGTAAGCAAATATAACGGTTTATTTTAATTTCTCTTCATAAATGAAAGGAAAAACAGAAATTTCGCATGTTTTTATTTTATTCTAAGGTCTTGGGCATAAAAAATGGGATGTCTGGCCAGAAACCGACATCCCATCATTTGGGTGTTAAAAGCTATACGTTACTTACTTCACGATATCTAACAATTCCACTTCGAAAATCAACGTAGAGAAAGGTTTGATTTGACCTTGGTCTCTTGAACCGTAAGCCAAGTCTTGAGGAATATAAAGCTCCCATTTTGAACCTACCGGCATCATAGTTAACGCCTCTGTCCAGCCTTTGATTACTTGGTTTGCACGGAAAGTAGCAGGCTCGTTGCGTTTGTATGAGCTATCAAACTCAGTACCGTCGATCAATGTTCCTTTGTAGTTCACTTTCACTTCGCAAGTGTCGGCAGGAATAGCACCTGTACCTTGCGTAATTACTTTATATTGCAATCCGCTGGGAGTTGTTTTTACGCCTTCTTTTGTTTTGTTTTCAGCAAGGAATGTTTCGCCGGCTTCTTTGTTAGGGCCATGTGTTTTTTCCATTGCTTTTGCTTTAACGGCTTCCATAGCTGTTTGTGTGTAAGCTTGTGCTTGTTCCATGGTCATCACGCCACCTTTTTCTAGTGTACCTGCAATGAAACCTGCTAAGAAGTTCTCTTTGCTGATGGTTTGAGTAGAATCGGCTCCGAACAACTCTTGGTTTACACCTTTCATCATTTGGTTGCTGATTTGTTGACCAATCTGGATACCTGCCATGTAAGCGATATCTTTTTTGCTTGTTTTGTTAGCACCTTCGTTCACACCTTTGATGAATTCAGCCATGTAAGCTGTATCCACATCCATGCGGCCGGTTAGGTAACCTTTCAAACCTTGTGTTTGAGACATACCGATAGAGTAAGACAGCGAGTCAAGATCTGTTTTCAGATTAGCCTTAGGGCTTTGAGCTGTACAAGAAGCCAAGCTGGCTGCTGCAGCTACTGCCATAAAAATAGTTACTTTTTTCATTTTGCTTTTTAATTTTTTTATTTATAATACTTCGATTAATTCTACTTCGAATACCAATGCGCTGTGAGGAGGAATCATCTCTCCGGCTCCTTGTGCGCCATAAGCTAAGTCAGAGGGGATGTAAAGTTTCCATTTAGAACCTTCGGGCATCAGTTGCAGTGCTTCTACCCACCCCGGGATAACTTGATTCACTC
>JBPOHJ010000042.1:0-1748 GCA_052035725.1 Bacteroidota bacterium
CTCTACAGAGTGATATACCTCACCAACAGGAATGTCAGTTTCTCCCATTACTATTTTAAAATGATAAATTAAGGCTTCCATTTTGGTATACACATCCTCTTTGGGTGGTAAATAAAAATCGGGCAAATCGGCATGATAAACAGAGGGGTCTAAGTCTTTGATTTTATCCATAGCCTGTTGTATCAAACTGAGACTTTGCCATATTTCTTCATTACGAACCAAAAAGCGATCGTACACATCACCGGTGCTTCCTACAGGAATTGAAAGGTTGAAGTCTTCATAGCTGCTGTAAGGATGTGCGGTACGGATATCATAATCGATGCCTGTTGCACGCAAATTGGGTCCGGTAAAGCCATAGTTGAGGGCTCTTTCTGCAGCAATACCACCTACACCCATGGTTCGCTCCATAAAAATGCGATTGCGGTTAAACAAGGCTTCGAATTCTTTCATCACTTTCGGGAATTGTTTCAAAAAGTCCTTAATTTTTGCAAAAGCCAATTCAGAGAAATTTCGTTCAAAGCCTCCAATTCGTCCGATATTAGTTGTCAGGCGGGAACCGCAAACCTCTTCAAAAATTTCATATATTTTTTCACGAAATTCAAACACATAAATAAAGCCGGTAAAGGCACCGGTGTCTACACCAATTACGGAGTTGCACACTAAATGATCGGCAATACGCGCCAGCTCCATAATAATGATGCGCAAGTACTCTACCCGTTTGGGAAGTTTGGCTCCAATCAGTTTTTCTACGGTCATATGCCAACCCATATTGTTGATAGGGGAGGAGCAATAGTTTAATCGATCCGTTAAAGGCGTTATTTGATAATACGGTCTTCTTTCTGCTATTTTTTCAAACGCCCGATGAATAAAGCCAATGGTGGGAACCGCATCAACGATTCGCTCGCCATCCATTTCCAAAATATTTTGAAATACCCCATGAGTTGCAGGGTGGGTGGGACCCAAATTCAAGGTAGTTGTTTGCTTACCAAGCCCACCTTCCGGTAATTGTATGTTTTGCTTTTGACTCATTTTCTTGTTACGTTCTAGTGGTTTAGGGTGTTTAACGTCCAAACATTTCATCGTCCTTATCCGTCCTGGTTTGATCTTCTAATTTGTATTCCTTTCGCAAGGGGAAATAATCCATCTCTTCTACATTCATTATTCTGATTAAGTTGGGATGCCCCACAAAGTTGACGCCAAAAAAATCATAGGCCTCGCGCTCAAGCCAATTGGCAGTTTCAAAAATGCTGGTGGCAGTGTACACATCCGGTTTGTTGATGTCGGTAAACACTTTCATTCGGATCCGCAAGCCTTCTCTGATATTTTGCAATAGGTATACAACGGCAAGTTCTTTCCCCTTATTGTCGGGATAATGAATGGCCGTTAAATCATTCAAAAAGGTGAAGCCCAAGGAGGGATCTTCGTATAGAAATTGCAACACTTTTAGATTATGATCACAAGCTACCTCGAAAGTCATCATGCCATAGGGCTCCGAAAAGTTCGTAACCACTTCGCCAAATTTGTCAATTAATTGTTGCTTTACCGTTTCGTTTGTCATCGGTTACTTTTTGTTTTGTTGGAACATACTTTTTGTTGCGTTACTTTTTTTACTTTACCTATTGAATACCGTAACTATTGAGCAAGCCCTTATATTCATCACTCTCTCTTCTTCTGATATCTTCACTTTTTACCAAATCCTGTATTCGCATAAATCCATCAATAATGGCTTCAGGTCGAGGCGGGCAACC
>JBPOHJ010000061.1:0-2607 GCA_052035725.1 Bacteroidota bacterium
ATATCGCCAGGTTCAGGTCTTTTGCTAGTCGAATTGCCTGAAGGCATGCTCGTAGAAGGAGAGCGCAAGAAGATTAAGGAGTGTTTTCACATGCATGATTGTAAAAGGGGCGGTATGGTTTGATTAAATCTTCTGCGAGCCGATCATGTATCAGGCTATCTGCCAAATTTTAAAAAGTAATCATTAATCGACTTGTTTGGATTGCTTTTTAGCCAGTCCTGGATATTAGGTCTTAACTGACTATCAATCTGTTCATTCGAGTTTGTTTTTAAATCAACTGTCCGCTGATTCAAATTAACCACAATTTGATTTGCGTCTCTTCGATTTTGTATACTCATCAATTGTAGTTGGTTTCTGAGGTCCTCTTCAATTTCCCTGTTATGGCTATTAACACTTAAAACTGCCCAAATAACATTTATCAACCAATAAGTGCCTGGGAGGAGTAGAAAAAGTCCGACTGACCAGCTTGCTAATGTTAAATAATTATCAGTGTTTCCATATATTATCAGTACTGTAAGAATGATGGGTAGGAAGGACATAATAACCCCTCCTAATACACTGGCATAGAAAAGTCCTATGGGGCCTAATAACAGCGTGAGTAGGATCGCAATTCCTACACTTTTGGTATTTCTTGCTATAAGGACAGGCGTAGTCATAACCAAATATATTTCAATATTTCTATTTATCCAAGAAGAGACAATATCACATTACCCCTGAATCGGATCGCACGAACTTTTCGGTCAACGTTTTGCGGCTTGGCGAAGGTGGCGATTTTACCACAAATGTTCATACTAAGCACACACTTCAAATTTACGAAAAACTGTCATACGAAGCACTAAACCGCCACTTTTGCCAAACCGCTGTTATAAGCTGGCCTTCTGTCTGTCGAGGTTGTAAAGTTCTTGTCTGACATTGATTTTGCTGTAATTGTCGAGCTGCTTTTTTGTCGGCTGTACTGTTGCGGTTTTAAAATTTTCAGAAGGGGAGATTTTAAAAAATAATTTTTCCTTGTGTGGCAAAGGTGAAAGCTCTTTTGCAATTTTTGGTTTGTGCGTTGGCTTGTGCGAATTGCAAATGTGCTTACACCTGTGCGATGGTTATTTCCTTCTGTTTATTTTTTCTTTCGCTGTGTCAACTAAATAATAGACCATAGGCACTAAAAATACGGTCAAAATTAATGAGGAAAGAAGTCCGCCTATAATTACCCAAGCAAGTCCGTTTTTCCATTCTGCTGCTGTTCCTGTTGCCATTGCAATGGGAAGCATACCAACAACCATTGAAAGCGTTGTCATTAGAATTGGTCGCATACGCCCTTTTCCTGCAATGATCAAGGCTTCTTTAAAATGTTTGCCTTCTGCTTTTAATTGATTGGTAAAATCTACAATTAGAATAGCGTTTTTTACCACTAAGCCCATTAACATAATTAAACCAAGTAAAGCGAACAAACTCAAATTGCTTAACGACAAATTCAATGCGAAAAACGCCCCAATTGCTGCAACTGGTATAGAAAACAAAACTACAAATGGATAAACAAAACTGTCATAGAGTGCTACCATAATCAGGTAAATCAGCAAAAACGAAATGAGTAAAACAGAACCTAAAGCTCCAAAACTATCATCTTGTCGTTTGATGTCGCTACCCCAAGTCATTTGTATTCCGTTTGGCAAAGGATTTTCTTTTAGATATGCTACTACATCGTCTGCTACAGTTCCTGATGGTCTGCCTAATGCGTCAGAAGTAAGTGTAACTGCTGGTTGTCGGTCTTTCCTTTCTAATAAGGAAGGAGAATTATCTTGCTCTACGCTTGCAAATTGTGAAACTTCAATGGGTATTCCCATTGGGTTAATGATAGAAAGTTGTTGAACATCTTCAAAATTTTGTCGGCTAAATTCATCTAACCAAATTCGCACAGGATATTCCGTTCCGTTTTCGGTTAAGGTCGCATCGTCATTTCCTGTAAAGGCAGTTCTTAGGTTCAATCCAACATAAGCCGTTGTTAAACCCAATCGTTGCATTTTATCCTTGTCGGGAATTATTTTGTATTCGGGACTACCTGCTTCAACGGATAAGCGAACATTATCCGCACCGGGAATTTTTTCAATTACCGTTTTCAATTCATCGCCTGTTTTCATCACCAAATCCAAATTGCTACCGCTTAACGTAATTTCAATTGGTGCTGAACGTGGAATTAAACCCAATGCTGCCATTGAATAATTTATACTCGGAAATTTTGACTTTAGTTCTTCCCGAAGATTTTTCATAAATGTTTCGGTAGGTAAATTATCCAATTCCTTTTTGGATTTTAGTTGAATTGTAAATTCCGTTTTATTTGCTGAACCCACACCCAAACTTCCAATCCCAGTGCTTGGTCCGCCAATGTTGCTGAATACTGTTGCTACTTCGGGTTGTTGAATAATGTATGTTTCAATTTTTTGAGCAATTAAGTTGTTCTGTTGTATAGATGTGGATTTATCAAATTCTAATGCCATTCTAAATTTTCCTTGGTCGCCTGTTGAAATTAATTCTTTACCAATAATACCTTGTTTCATAATGCCTAAAGTCATTGCAAAAAGCACAATAACGATACCTGTAAAAGCTAATTTATGG
>JBPOHJ010000052.1:0-2966 GCA_052035725.1 Bacteroidota bacterium
GCCGTAATGAGAGGTTGCAACGTAGATCAACCCCGAAACCTGGCTAAGTCTGTAACGGTTGAGTAAACGTATCTTCTTCTGATTTGATCCTCGTTAGGTTTTAGTACAGGCACTTGCACTTGGTTTCAATGCGGCAATTTGTTTTGTAAGATTCCATACACATAGGTACCGCCAATTGCACTAACCAGTGTAACCAGTACCACCAAAAAGCCGCTACCGATCTGCGCAAATAAAGGGCCCGGGCAAGCTCCTGTTATTCCCCATCCTAAACCAAACATCAAGCCGCCAATTACATTACCCCAATGAAACTGTTTTGGATGAAAGATTACTTTCTCACCTTGAAGGGTTTTCACATTAAAACGTTTTATTAACAAGACCGAAATAGCCCCTACTACTACTGCCGTTCCGATTACACCATACATATGAAATGAATGCAACCGGAACATTTCCTGAATGCGATACCACGAAATGATTTCAGATTTAACCGCAATAATCCCAAACAGAATTCCCATTCCCAGGTATTTGAGATTTGAACCCACCAACGATTCAGTGGCTAGCTGATCATTGGCTGCTCCACATTCATCCGGATGCCCGATTGTCCGTTCTGTAAATTCATCACTAATTTTTTTCATCGTATATAAGGCTATTGATTTCCACTTAAATGATTTTTAACAACCAGGGAAATATCAGGTGTACCACGGCAAACCCACCTGACATAAAACAACAGGTTGCGATTAGCGATGGCCATTGTAAAGTGGAGAGCCCCATTATAGAATGGCCACTGGTACAGCCACCAGCATAGCGGGTACCAAAGCCAACCAGGAATCCACCGATCACAAAAAATACCAATCCCTTTAGCGTGAAAAGATTTGAAAAATTAAAAACAGAAACCGGAGCCAGGTTACCATCTGTCTCAATGCCCAGTTCTGTAAGAGCCTGCACTGTATTGGCTGAAACTTTTACCGGTTGGTTATCCGATAAAAAATTTACAGCCAGAGCAGCTCCGGCTACAATACCGGCTACAAAAAATAAATTCCAGGCCTCTCGTTTCCAATCGTATTGAAAAAAGGGAACCTTCCCCGGCAAACAGGCTGCACAGATATGGCGTAAGGAAGAAGAGATCCCAAAATGTTTGTTGCCGAGCAGCAATAAAGCCGGTACTGTTAGTCCGATAAGAGCTCCGGAAACATACCAACTCCAGGGTTGTGAAATAAAATCTTTCATCGTTGTGATTCTTGATTTCAAAGGTACTAAATCTATAAGATCAGTAGGGTTCTAATTTTGAGCAAGAATCGGGTTACACGCAACTACCTCTAGCTATACCTTTACGGCATACATAAATCAGCCAATATGTGGCTACAGACATCGCTAACTCAATCTGAAATTCAATCAAAAATTAAAAAAGGCGAAATTGCTTTTGCAGGCAACCGTAACTTAAAAATTTATGGCTTGTTAAATTGCGCAAGCGGCAAACGAATGAAAAAACAGAATCGTGTGTTTTTTGTTTCAGAAACAGAAGCTTTGAAAAACGGGTATCGGCCTTGCGGGAATTGTACGTACAAAAATTATCAGGCATGGATTTATTCAACACCGAAACAGTAAATAATCTTTTACCTTTTGATGGCGAGGTAGAATATTTTGGAAGAGTGATGAGCCACGAAAAGGCACAACACTATCTACAGCAATTGCTTACCACTATTGAGTGGCGGAATGATGAAGCGGTTATTTTCGGCAGGCATATCATTACCAAACGTAAAGTTGCGTGGTATGGCAATCAACCATTCTCTTATACCTACTCTAACATCACCAAACAAGCTCTGCCCTGGACCCCAGAATTGCTTGAACTAAAACATCTCTCTGAAAAATTAACTGCCGCAACCTATAACTCGTGCTTGCTTAACCTTTACCATACGGGCGAAGAGGGAATGGCCTGGCATAGCGATGATGAAAAAACCTTAGGACTTCATTCCGCCATTGCTTCCATGAGCTTCGGAGCCGAACGCAAATTTTCTTTTAAACACAAGCAAACCAAAGAAACGATATCGGTGCAACTTGAGCATGGCAGCTTATTGGTAATGAAGGGTGGAACACAAACTAATTGGCTGCATCGCCTGCCGCCTACCAAAAAGGTGAACCAGCCACGCGTCAACTTAACGTTTCGAACAATTGTGCTGTAAGTTGCGTACCTTGTGTAGTGCGGTTCAAAAAATACTTTCATCAATGTATCCACCAAACTTACCCCAGTCAGGCGGCCGGGTGGCTGGCAGCAATAGACGCTCGATTCGCTGAAATTCAACCCGATATCGCTTTTGCCACACACTCCAAAAATCCAATAGATCGCAGACTGACAGTTGCAGCCTATTTTCTGGCAACTATCTCTGTGCTAAATAATGCCGCGTTGCCATATCCGGAAATCCGAAAGCTGATTCTACAAATTGCAGAAGAACTTGTCAGACCTAAAAATTCATTTCAGCGCTTGCTCAAAAAACTTCCGGTCAGGCTAATTAATTCGTGGGTTGGTAAGGCAATAATATCACAACTTGCTAAACGTGTTAAGGAAAGGGCACATGTTGATGGCTTTGCTGCGAACATTATTACCAATAAACAAGAAACATATGGCCTTGGTTATGGTGTAGATATACTGGAGTGTGGCATTTGTAAACTATACCAAAAACATGAGCTAAGCGATTTTGCTTCGTTGCTTTGCGAAGTAGATCACATTACTTCTGCTTTGGCCGGACTTACTCTAAAACGAAAAGGAACAATCGCGTTGGGTGCTAGCAAATGTGATTTTCGCTTTGAACCAACTGATAAAATGTAAGCTATACAAGTTGATTTTCCCGCTATTCGTTTTTTAACTAAATTACAACCCATGAAGCTAAGATTTATTGTTATTCTTTTAGTCCTATTGTGTACCAATGTCCTTTATTCACAAACAAAATTTATCTCCGGCTATGTTGTTTCAA
>JBPOHJ010000045.1:0-20800 GCA_052035725.1 Bacteroidota bacterium
GGCGAATCAGTAATCGAAGAGGCATTGCTGCCTGTGCTCCAGGTATAATTGCTAATAGCATCAGTAGTAATAGTTACACTTTGACCGGCACAAATGGCTCCGTTGCTATTGGTGCCGGCTGCTGTTAGAGTAATGTTACATAAACGGGTGAGAATGGCTCTACCATTACCGGATTGGAAACCCGGCGTGTTGGTTTGACTTACCGAAGAATTGAATGATCCGCCGCCACCGCCACCGGTACGAAACGAATTGTTAACACACTGATTCAGGTGTTGTCCACCGGCACCGCCAGAATAGCCACCACCGCCGCCGCCGCCAACAGTACAGTAACTTCCACCGCCGCCGCCGCCAAATCCACCGGCAGGCCCTGCTTGTGAATTAAAAAAGGCTGTTCCGCCTATCCCTCCGTTCATGAACGATTGACCGCCGCCACCGCCACCGCCACCGTTGACACCGTTACCTGCAGCACCTGCATTGTAACCACCGCCACCGCCGCCATTATGACTTCCCGAAGTACAAGCTCCACCACCATTGCCTCCTGTTCCCGCAGCACTAACTGCCGGGTTATCTTGAGTGCCGGAAGTAAGCGTACTTGCGTTCACCCCATTAATCTGACTTGTACAACCTCCCCCACCTCCTGCTGCAATCAAAAGAGTACCGTTCACCACCACGTAAGTTCCACCACCGCCTCCTGCATCACCACAACCATTCATTCCGGCTTGTCCAACCAAAATTGTCAAAACTTGACCGGCATTCAGATTAAATTGTCCCTGCATTCTGGCTCCCAAGCCTCCGGTATAGTTATAGGAGGGCGCGTTGCCACCGGAAGCACCTGAAACATCAATATGGTATAAACCAGAACTTGGTACTGTCCAGGTTTGTTTGCCTGCCAGAGACACAACAGCACCATTAAGGTTGGTTGCGAGATAAGCCGCATTTACCTGCGCCTGAGTTGGTCCAACTGAACCTGTAGCACCGGCACTGGTAAAGGTGTAAGTTACAAATTGGGCTTTGGTATTCACCAAAAGCAGAACAAACATGCTAAGCAAAGCCGCTCGAACTGAAGTCAAAGCGTTGAAAAAAAAGTAATGCTGTTTCATTTGAGGTTGCGATTTAGAATAGACAAGGCAATTTAGGCTTTTTTAATAGAATTCCCAAAAAAAAGCACATTAAAACACACCCCCCTTCAGTGGTTTCAAATGCGAACCTTAGGCTGAGCAAACATCGAAAAGAAAAAATCTTACCTTTGCCTGAGAATTCAATTTCAGTAAGCATTCAGGAACATTCATCACATCACACAATGAGAGACATTTTCGAAAAAATCAAGAGCAATTTAGGCCCAATTGGCGAGCACGCCAAAGAATCGCACGGCTACTTTACATTTCCAAAACTTGAAGGGGATATCGACCCCCACATGGAATTCAGAGGAAAAAAGCGCTTGAATTGGAGTTTAAATAATTACCTGGGTTTGGCCAATCATCCTGAAGTGAGAAAAACGGATGCTGAAGCTGCAGCACACTATGGACTAGCCATGCCTATGGGTGCGCGCATGATGAGTGGCAACACTAATTATCACGAGCAACTTGAAAAAGAACTTTCTGATTTTGTAAAGAAAGAAGATACCATACTTTGTAATTTCGGTTATCAGGCCATGGTGAGTGCAATTGATGCGATTGTAGATCGCCGTGATGTGATTGTGTACGATGCAGAAAGTCATGCGTGTATTCTCGACGGAGTGCGATTACACATGGGGAAACGATTTGTTTTTAAACACAACGAAATCGACGACTGCGAAAAACAACTTGAGCGCGCCGCAAAACTTGTAGAAAATACCGGTGGTGGTATCTTGGTTATCACCGAAGGTGTATTTGGGATGCGCGGAGATCAAGGCAAGCTAAAAGAAATCATCGAGCTCAAGAAAAAATACACCTTTCGTTTGTTTGTGGATGATGCTCATGGAATTGGAACCATGGGTCCTAACGGTGGTGGAACCGGAGAAGAGCAAGGTTGTCAGGATGGCGTGGATATTTATTTCGGCACATTTGCTAAATCTTTTGCCCTGATTGGCGGTTTTATCAGTTCTACCAAAGAAATTATTACCTACCTGCGTTACAACATGCGTTCCCAGATTTTTGCCAAGAGTCTGCCTCTGCCTTTGGTTGTAGGTGCTTTGAAACGGCTTGAGCTCATGCGCAAACACCCGGAGTACAGAAAAAAACTTTGGGAAATCGCCAACGCATTGCAAAAGGGACTGGTGGATGCCGGGTTTGATATTGGCGTTACCAACACCATGGTAACACCTGTTTATATGCGAGGCTCTATACCCGAAGCCACCAACATGGTTATTGACCTGAGAGAAAATTACAACATCTTCTGTTCAATGGTAGTTTACCCTGTTGTGCCTAAAGGTATGATCATTCTTCGTCTTATTCCTACGTCTGTGCATACACTCGAAGATGTAAAATATACCATTGAATGTTTCAGCAAAATCAAAGACAAACTCTACGGAGGGCATTACGCGGCTGACAAAATCAAAGAAGGTTTTTCCCAAGCGTTATAACTCGCTTACTGTATTTCTATCTTGATCCCTGCCTTTAAAGCAGGGATTTTTTTTACACAATTTGTTGAATTGAATAGTGGTGGCCATTTACTACCAACGTGTTTCCCATCTGTAATCCCATCATCTGTAATGCTAATGGTGATTTGACAGATATCACCTGAACCGTATCGTGCGCCAGGTGAATTTTACCTAAGGCAATCGCAATAAAAAAAACACCGGCATTGGTAAATACAATACTGCCGGGTGCCACACCAGATCGTTGAGGTGCAGCGCTCAATCTCTCCAGTTCTGCTTTCTGAATGTTTATCTCAAACAGCTGTTGTCCTAATCGTTCTATTTCTGCCTGCATTCTGGCCCTTGCTGTTTCGTGCTTATCTCCTACAGATCGTTTGGTTTCAGATTCGGTTGACTCTCTGATATCACACAATTCCTTTTCAATAGCGTTTCGTTTTTCCTCAATTAAAGAAAAACAGACATGCACAATTTGCAAACGTATTTGACTGAACTCAGACATACAGGAGTCAATGTACACACATTTCTGTAGTAGACACAAATTCCAATGAATTTAGGGCTGTACATAATTAACAAAAAGCACTTTTATGTTTAAAATTAATTAGCGGTGTAGCTAATGGAAGACGTATTTTAGGGCTGAATTATGGCGAAAACTGAAGAGAAGGAAACCCCGTTGATGAAACAATACAATACCATCAAGGTGAAATACCCGGATGCTATATTGTTATTTAGGGTTGGTGATTTTTATGAAACCTTTGGTGAAGATGCTATCAAAACTTCTGCCATATTGGGCATTGTACTAACCCGGCGTGCCAATGGTTCTGCCAGCCATATTGAATTAGCAGGCTTCCCCCACCATTCTCTTGAATCGTATTTACCTAGGCTGGTGAGGGCAGGCTATCGTGTTGCCATTTGCGATCAACTGGAAGATCCCAAATTGGTAAAAGGTATCGTAAAAAGAGGCATCACAGAGTTGGTAACTCCCGGTGTTTGTTTCAACGATAAGATTCTTGATCATGCCCGCAATAATTTTTTAGCATCCATCCATCTCGAAGGAGAAATGGCCGGGTTGGCACTTTGCGATGTGTCTACAGGCGAATTTCTTGTTGGGCAAGGAAGTTTACACTACATCGATAAACTCTTGCAGAATTTTAAACCCAACGAGATACTTTTTGAAAAAAACAAACGGCAAACTGTTCTGGATTTTTTAGGCGACCGGAGCTATACTTTTGGGCTTGACGATTGGGCCTTTGGATACGATTTTGGTTATGAGAGTTTAACCAGGCAGTTTGAAACCACAAGTTTGAAAGGTTTTGGAATCGAAGATTACCGGCTGGCTATTATGGCTAGCGGTGCTATTTTGCATTACCTCAACGAAACCAAACACGAGCAGCTCCAACACATTGCCAAACTTAGCCGCATCGAAGAAGACCAACATGTTTGGCTTGATAAATTCACCATACGAAATCTGGAGTTATACCAAAGTACCAGCGAAAACGGTAAAAGTTTGTGCGACACCATTGATCACACGGTGAGCCCAATGGGCTCCAGACTGCTAAAACGTTGGCTGGCCTTGCCGCTCAAAAATGTTGTGGCAATAGAAGAGCGACTGGAGGCTGTGGCTTATTTTATTGAAGAAGAAGACAAACGTCTCGCTATCAGAAATGTGCTCAAGGAAACCGGTGATCTTGAACGCCTGATTTCTAAAGTGGCGGCTTTCAAAACCAATCCCCGCGAATTGGTGCATTTGAAAAAATCACTTGCGCTCATACAAAAATTACGCACTCTTTTGTTTGAGGCCGGAAATACCAGCCTATTAAAAATTGCCGATCAGCTGAACCCCTGTACCCTCATGCAGGAGCGCCTCGACAAAGAGATTCACGAAGAAGCTCCGGTTAACCTATTAAAAGGTAATGTAATCAAATCGGGTGTTAGCCAAGAGCTCGACGAATTGAGAACCATCGCTTTCAATGGAAAAGACTACTTATTGCAAATACAGCAACGGGAATCAGAAAAAACAGGCATAAGTTCATTGAAAGTAGGGTACAATAACGTGTACGGTTATTATTTGGAAGTAACTCATGTTCACAAAGAAAAAGTGCCGCAGGACTGGATCAGAAAACAAACCCTTACTACTGCTGAACGTTACATCACACCTGAACTGAAATCCTACGAGGAAAAAATACTTGGCGCCGAAGAAAAAATAGCTTCCATAGAACACCGATTATTTGAACAACTTCTTCATGATTTACGCGATTACATTCAACCCATTCAAACTAACGCCGCTTTGCTTGCCCGGCTTGACGTGTTTTGCGGCTTTTCCCAGTTGGCACAACAATGGAATTATTGTCGCCCACTGATCAACGATGGATATGCCATAGATATCGAAGAAGGCAGGCACCCTGTTATTGAACAACAATTGCCTCCTGGAATAGATTATGTTAGCAACTCGGTGTACCTTGATAACGAAAACATCCAGATCATGATGATTACTGGGCCCAACATGAGTGGAAAGTCGGCTCTGTTACGCCAAACCGCCCTGATTGTTTTGCTCGCCCAGATTGGTTCTTATGTGCCCGCCAAATCAGCTGAACTTGGTCTGGTTGACAAGATATTTACCCGTGTGGGTGCAACAGATAACATCAGTTCGGGTGAATCTACCTTTATGGTAGAAATGAATGAAACCGCCAGCATATTAAACAACCTGAGCAACCGAAGTTTAATTTTACTGGATGAAATCGGGCGTGGTACCTCAACTTACGATGGTATTTCAATTGCCTGGAGTATTGCTGAATACCTTCACAATCAAAACCTGAACAGGGCAAAAACGCTTTTTGCCACACATTATCATGAATTGAACGAAATGCACTTGCTTTTCCCACGAATTAAAAACTATAATGTTTCAGTGAAAGAAAGCGGGAACAAAGTCATCTTTTTGCGAAAACTAGTAGAAGGTGGCAGTGAACATAGTTTTGGAATTCATGTGGCGAAAATGGCCGGAATGCCTGCGTTTGTGGTTGAAAGAGCCGCCGAAATACTTAAAAAACTCGAAAAAGAACACGAATTTGAATTTGAAGGCGAATCGGGCTTGCAAGTAAACGGCAATGTAAAACAAACCGCTGTTACGCGGCCCAATGAACCGCAACTCAGCTTTTTTCAGCTCAGTGATCCTGTTTTACAGCAAATAAAAGACGATGTCCTTAAAATGGACATTAACACCCTAACCCCTGTGGAAGCCCTACTTAAGCTCAATGAGATAAAAAAACTGGTTGGCGGCTAAACTCAAGGTACTGGTATTTTTAGGTATTTTTTTTGTGTTTTTAAAAAAAGAAGTACATTTGCAATCCTGTTCAAAAACTGTACAGGCGTTCTTTAACACGTAAGCGAAAGTAGCTCAGTTGGTAGAGCGTAACCTTGCCAAGGTTAAGGTCGCGGGTTCGAGACCCGTCTTTCGCTCAAAAAAGAGCCCGTAAGGGCTTTTTTTATAGTCCCCCTTTTAAATATTTGGGCGACTACAATTTGCCTGGGTGGTGGAATTGGTAGACACGCAGGACTTAAAATCCTGTGACCTTACAGTCGTACGGGTTCAAGTCCCGTCCCGGGTACAGTTAAAGCACAAAAGGTCAATGCGCAGCGTTGACTTTTTTGTTTTGAGTGAAATAGCAAGCTCGCTTGCGTATGAACGAAAAACAAAAAATCAAACCTGCAGGGTTTGAACCTTTGTATTTTCGAAACACGCGCTTAAGGGAACAGCAGATTTGTATTTCTTACTATACTCTGTTAAGGCATTTAGCATGTGGCAATTCGATATTAATTGATTGATGCTATACACTACGGTATTACTTTGAGTGAATTCCTGACAAAGTCGTTATGCTCATCAAATTCGATCGTTTGTGCAAATAGCCTGAAAAAGTTCGATTATAACTTCGCCCCAATACAAGCTTCGTCAATTCAACCAATCACAATGGTTCTAAGATCAGAATTTTCTTTCTGAGGGGTTGTTTCCTGATCAGACATACTGATGATCTTTTTGTTTTCTTCTTTCTCCAGCAAACTCCTGCAACTTCTGATGATTTTGTGTTTGGTATGATGAAAAGTCCATTTCATTTGTTCTTCATTATCCATATGATACCGCTCGTGCAAGACCCAGGAACAGGATTTCAATTCGAATAATTCCCCAGATGCTTTGTGGCCAATAGTCTCAAGATAATACAAAAGGTCATTTAAGGCGTTGTCTAATTGTTCTATACATGACCACCTAGTGTTAAAACGAAGTTGTTCAATCTTTACAAGTAAATGACTCAGCCTTTCCATAGTTTAAAATTACTGTATAACGTAGCCTTGTATTGCTACAGAATGTAGCATTTTAGCAAATCAAAGAATTTTTAAGCATTGGCTTAAACGCCTTTTTTGTTAGGGATGTGTTTGAATTTTTTATTTTTACTAAAACTTCTGTTATGAACATAGCTGTTATTTTTATTGCCGCATTAATCCCTTTGATTGTTGGTTTTATCTGGTACCATCCAAAAGTATTTGGCACAGTGTGGATGAAAGCCACTGGCCTGAGCGAAGAAGACGGTAAAAATGCCAACATGGCCCTAATTTTCGGTCTTACTTACGTGCTCAGTATAATGCTGGCAGTAATTTTTCAAACGTTGGTAATTCATCAAACGCATGTGCGTTCCTTATTTTTTCTGCAACCCATTCATGATCCGGGTACTGAGGCCGGGGCCTTGTACAAAAGCATCATGGATCAATTTGGTGAAAGTTACCGCACCCTTAAACACGGGGCCTTTCACGGCACGATTGCCGGTGTTTTTATTGCAATGCCCTTGGTAGCCATTAACGCCTTGTTCGAACGCAAGAACTTTAAGTACATTGCCGTAAACAGCGGGTATTGGATCCTGAGCTTTGCATTAATGGGTGCTGCAGTATGTGCATTTTTGTAGGTCTCGTTCCCAAAAACCGAAAAAACGCAACAATTATTTTTTTTGTTCAGAGGATTTTTGCTTAATATTGTAGTGTTCAATCAGGGTTCGCTTTTTTTCCTGCGACCTTTTTTCACCAAACTCAATTAACATTTTCTGTCATAACCAATACTGTATTTATGTTTGAAGTTCTAGGGCTTAGCAACAGGCCTTTGCCCGAGCTAAAAGAGATCGCCAAAGCCTTTTCTGTTGATTCCAAAGGCCTCGCAAAAGGGGACCTAATACTTAAGATCATCGACGCGCAAGCCGCAGATGCTGAATTAGCCAAACAAATTGTAAATAAATTTTCGGCAAAACCACCCAAAGAAATGAAGGAAAAACGCCCAAGACGTGTTAAACTCGAGCCCATGCAGGAAGAGCCTGTGCATGATGTGATCACTCAATCTACCGAGGAAGAAACGAACCCCGAAGTTTCGGCGGTTAGCACCCAATCCGAAGTGAACGAAACAACAAAAACCCCTACAAACACTGAGGATCAAAGTGCTCAGGAGGATCAGAACAGCCAGGAAGATCAAACTTCGGGTTCTGAAACCAAAGAAGGGAACGAACAACAAAAACGCCCCGAAAAGGTGTATTATAACTTTGACAACATTGTGTTTGTTACAGGTGTGCTTGAAGTAATGTCTGACGGATACGGGTTTTTACGCAGTGCCGATTACGATTACCTGAATTCACCCGATGATGTGTATGTTTCTCAGTCACAAATTAAGTTGTTCGGGCTTAAAGCAGGAGACGTTGTTAAAGGTGGCGTGCGTCCGCCAAAAGAGGGTGAAAAGTACTTTCCGCTTATTAAGGTTGAACAAATCAATGGCCGTGATCCTTCCTTTGTTCGCGACCGTGTAATTTTTGATTACCTCACACCCCTCTTCCCTTATGAAAAAATAAAACTAACCGGTCACCCTCAAGAAAACATGAGCACCCGGGTAATGGATCTTTTTTCTCCCATCGGGAAAGGGCAGCGCGGTTTAATTGTGGCTCAGCCTAAAACCGGTAAGACAGTATTGTTAAAAGACGTCGCCAATGCCATAGCTTACAATCATCCCGAAATTTACCTCATCATTTTATTGATTGATGAACGCCCGGAAGAAGTTACTGATATGGCCCGCAGCGTTAAAGCCGAAGTTATCTCCAGCACCTTTGATGAACCAGCCGAAAAACATGTGAAAATTGCCAATATTGTGCTTGAAAAAGCCAAACGTATGGTAGAATGCGGACACGATGTGGTGATTTTACTCGATAGTATCACACGTTTGGCCCGTGCCTATAACACCGTTTCACCTGCCAGCGGAAAAGTACTCACCGGTGGTGTGGACGCTAATGCTTTGCATAAACCCAAACGGTTTTTTGGAGCAGCCCGTAAAGTAGAAAATGGCGGTTCATTAACCATACTTGCTACCGCATTAACAGAAACCGGATCAAAAATGGACGAGGTGATCTTCGAAGAATTTAAGGGTACCGGCAACATGGAACTTCAATTGGATCGTAAATTATCCAACCGAAGGATTTATCCTGCCATCGATCTTTTGGCCTCCTCTACCCGTCGCGACGACCTTTTACTAGATAAGGATACCCTGACCCGTTTGTGGGTGTTGCGTAAACACCTTGGCGACATGAACCCTCAGGAAGCCATGGAGTTTTTACTCGACCGTTTGCGGCGTAGCCAAACCAACGAAGAATTCCTCATCAGCATGAACGGCTAAATATGAGCAAAAAAGCGTTGTGGTATGGCCTGGTGTATGCCGCTGTGGTGATTCTATTTAAAATTTACATTCTTGCGTCGGGCAATGCCCTTAGTAAATTCGGGTATTTTTATTCCAATATCACTGCGGTTTTTTTTATCCTGCCCTTTTATTTTCTTCTGCTCAAAAACATACGCGATAAAGAAAACAAGGGGGTGCTTGCAGGAAGAGATGCCTTTCGATTTTGTTTAGGTTTATTGTCAGTAGCTCTCGTGCTCATTAGTATTTACCATTACATAGAGTTTTCTCTTTATGGTCAGGAACTCGCACAATCTTATTACAACAGCGAGACTTTTCTGAATTTTCTGAAATCCCAAAAAAATATTACCCCTGATAAATACAATAGCATAATTGCCGATCAAATCAAAACAGCAGGTACTTCCGCATTCAAAGCCACAACAGGAAAATTGGTTTCTTATTTGTTTATCGGAATCAGTGGAGCCTTTATTGTTTCGGTATTTATGAAACGCTCTGAGTCTAGAGCCAGGTAATTATCCGCTTTTTCAGGCTGTTTTTTTTGTTGATGTTATTCCCTTGTTTTACTTTTTTCGAAGCTTTTTTCTTTTTTAATCCCGGCCGGCAATCGTCAACCGCCATTTTTTTGGTGTTGCAAGCCTGATTTCTGAAAAGGGACAGTCCAAGTTTAACATACACGCCAAAATTACTGGTATTGGATGGCACAAGAAAAGGAACAAGGTTATCAACCCCCAGCACAAACGTTCTGAACCTGAATGCGAGTCCTACATAGGGATAACGAAATCTTTGCAAGGTAATTGGTAAAGCCACTTCCAGCATTCTGGTTTCGTACCTCGGTGCGATACAAATCAAATTTGATGCCTGTGCTCCAACTACTGCATCGGGTATAAGATTTTTAATCAATAAGGCATTCACATAGATACGGTTCTCAAAATTAAAATCCCCTTGTATTACCATAGCTGAAGGGCAAATGGCCCAAATCGCTTGGTTCTCGCTATAGTAATTATCGAAGTTGGAAGTGAAGGATTGATCCTGGGCGGTGGTATAAACTGTGGTATCTATGTTTGCTTTGTGAGTGCCCTTTGTGAATTTGAGAGCGCCAAGGTCCATTAACGAAACACTCCATTTGTATTTGTATTCTTCAAATTTACAATTGGAGCGTTCAGAATTAACATAATAATTGTTGATGTTGTTGAGCATTTTTTTGTAGCTCACACCTACATCTACTGAGATACCTCTGCCGCTTTTCCAGGCCACATCATTGTAGGCATCACTGGCTTTGAGCCTGATCACCTGATAGGTAGAATCGACTAAATTCGCTTCCAATTCGTTCACTCTTTTGTAATTGAGGTTGATGCCTGTGAGGTATTTTAGATTGATTCCCACATTCAGTAAACGGTCGGGCTCAAGCCGTAACATTTTTGCATAATTGAGGCCATACTCCGCCCAGGTCATACTACCCACAAGCACATCGTTTACTTTAACTTGATCAGGATAGGCATTATGATAGTCTGATTGTGGATCGATTATCTGCATCATGGCATCGTACGACATGCCTTTGGCCATGGTGTTAGAACGAAGGCGGGTAAAAATGCCGGCTCCAAAATCCATTGTACTGATAGCGAAGGCCGGACCAATTGCATCAGCTTTTAATTGAACAAATTCCTGACCCTTACTTGATTTAGGTATGGGCTCAGGTACGGCAGCCCCAAACATCAAAGCATAAGGATTCAACTTTGGCAAATAGGCAATATTGGTAGAAACCATTGCACCAACATCCAATAAGTTAAATTGCATAAAACACCTTGAATCGGCCGTATTAGCCGGATTTAAAAACATGGCAGAGGTACTTAGGTAATTACTCCCGGCCATGCCTTGTTTGTCCTGTGAACAAACAAACAGGGAACATAATAAAAAATACATAACACCAAGGGTCTTCATTTATTCTGACTTGGGTTTCGCGTTGTTTGAACTTTCTATCTTTCAATAAATTTTTGAGTGACCTTCGTCCTCACCGAAACAAGGACACATGACCAGTTCTTACTTGCTTTTTATCAGTGCCTTTCTCTATGGTTTCAATTTTATACACATACACATCTTCCGGGCACAAATTACCTTTGAACCTGCCATCCCATTTTCCATTGCTTTGATAGGTACTGAATATGGCGTTGCCCCAGCGGTCGCTAATACTCATGTTAAAATAAGAATATTCACATTCTGATACCGGGAAAAAAAAGTCGTTTCTGTTGTCCTCATTTGGGGTGAAGCTGTTAGGGATCAGCATTTCACATTCGCACATTTTTAATACAACTCTAGTACTATCTCGGTATTCTCCGCAAGGCGCCAATGTGCTTTGCACCCAATATATTCCCTCAGAAACAACAGCCGTACTGTAGCTTGTTGAGCCTGTGCTCCAAAGTAACCTTGTGCCGGCACTTACCTTTACACTAATTTGTTTATTGGGCTCGTTCAAACAAAAGTTAATCTCCTTGGGTAAAAGTGTTTTTGCCGCACTTACTTCCTTTACCCGAAATGTATCGGTAACTGAACACACCCCATTACTTATTTTTACCCAATAGGTACCTTCCCTGGTTATCTCCACTTTTGGTGTGCGTTCTCCGGTGCTCCACAAATGAAAACAGTTGGCATATTTTGTATTTAGCAAAAGGCTTGTATTTCCACACAATACTGTATCTCGTAAGTGTTTTATCGGACGAGGCATCACCAATAAATAGACACTGTCTCTGAGTTGTTTTGAAAAATAAGCCGACTCGGCTTTCACTGTGTAACGACCTGGTTTTTTCACTGTTAAGCGGCTGGTATTGGTGATAATACCGGCAGGTGTGGTCCAATATACTGAAGCGTAATTGTCATAGCTCTGCTGTATATCCAGCAACACGCTATCGCCATGACAAATTTTTAAGGTATCGGGTAACAATTCAGGTTTTTGCGCCATGCCTTTCAGGCACAAAAGAATCAGCACATATTTACTTAGCGTTTTCAATCAGAGTTCGATTGTAATTTCTATGCGTGTACCCTGTTTACCTTCTTCAAGAATTGAGCGATCGGTCATGTTTACCACTTGCTTTTTTCCACTTAATCGTGAATTAATGTCGAGAATGGTTTTGATAGTGCCTGTTGCCAGCGATTTGTGTCCTGCTTTTAATTTCTCAGAAGCTTTTAATAAACCAATACCATCATCTTCAATACCAATTTTGAGTACCTTATTACCTTCTTTGTAAAATGAAATACGCAGGTTACCCGGCTCATGTTTAGGCAGAATACCATGCAGTATGCAGTTTTCAACATAAGGTTGAATAATCATGTTTGGTATAAGTACTTCTTCTGTGTTAATTGCCGGATCAATCTGTATTTCGTAACTGAACTTGTTTTTGAACCTTTCTTTCTCAAGTTCCAGGTAATAAGTAAGCCGGGCTAATTCATCGTGAAGCGTGATTTCTCGTTGCGCTGCTTTTTCGATAATCATGCGTATGAGGCGTGAAAATTTAGCCAGGTACTCGCTGGCTCTCAGGCTGTCGTTTGTGTTGATGTAGTTTTGTATTGATGTTAGGGAGTTGAAAATAAAATGAGGACTCAACAAGGAGTTCATGGCTTGGTGTTTTAGCTCGTTAATTTGCTGTTCTTGTTTTAGCCGGGTTTTCGCAATGCGTTTCACTCTGCGTATCCAGATGATGCTGATCAAAATAACCACCAACAATCCCAACCCCAAAAGGATCCAGTAAAGAGCTTGCCGTTCACTTAATTTTTCTTCTTTAACAATCACAATGCTGCTGGCTTCTGTCCAATTGATATTATCCGCCGAGGCAATAATGGAAATCCGGTGTTTACCTCCGGGTAAAGAAATGTTAAGTGACAAATCATTGAATTCCCTCCACTCTTCCTGATTGAGTTTGTATTTAAAAAACTGTTTGTTCGGGCGGGTGTACAAGGGGCTGTAAAATTGAATGGAGATATTATCTTGATCGGAACTCAGAGAATATGTCCCATCTGAAGCCAATATGGCCTCATTGCCATACAATACATACGCAATGCTCACGGGCGCCAACACTTTTTTAAACTTGTCGATATTTATTACAGGTGTAGTGGCAACGCCTCGGGCTGTAGCTATACCAAGAACGCCGTTATTGATTGAAATATCGTTCACTGAATTAGATAATAAGCCGCTAGACTTATTTATGATTTGAAGTGGATGAAAGTTCAGGTCACAAATCAACACCCCATCTAGGGTGGCTAACCAAATCTTGTCGTTAAAGAGTTTGATCTTTTTTACACTGTTTAAACGAAACGGACCTGCATTTTGAATCAGTTTATTCTCTGCCAGATCGGTAATACCAGCTTCATGCGCTACAAATATCTTGCCGTTAACTACTACTATATCATTGATATTGTAATTCAAGGCATCGCTTACCAGGTTGTGATGGCGTTTTGTGGAAAAGTCGTATTTATACAAACCATTGCTGGTGGCAATGTACAAGGCGTTGTCTCTTTTGAAAAGTGCATTTACTGTAATACGGTAATCGGGAAATGAAATCAGGGTATCGAGGGTTTTGCTGCCATCAGAATTGCACAATAATATATTGGCATTCCAATCGGCTAAAACACTTTGTTGTGTCGAAATAGGATAAAATTGCCTAGCGATAACGGGTTGAAGTTTATAGGAATTTTTTGAATCAAAGAACAGAGCCGGTCGCATGTTAAACTGACTTCGCTTTGAATAAAAAATTACACCATTCACATTCACCAAACCTGAAATAGGTTCCATAAACAACTCGTCAGGCTCCGATAAAATGCGGGTTGTATTGTTGGTGAGATTTAAGCCGAAAAGCCCATTCCCAGTTGCCGCTACTAGCAAGTTATTTTTCAGAAACACCTGATTTACACTCAGGTTTTTGTTTTTGTATAAAAACTGTATTGAATTAAAAAAACTATTCTGTATAAGGTACACACCATCGTTATAGGTACCCACCCAAATGTTATTCTCCCGATCTCTATAAATACAATTGATTAAGGTTGGGGCAATGCCCAACAATTCGAACACATCGTACACCTGGTTGTTTTGCAGAAGATAAAGGTTTTCATCAGGAAATGAGGTGAACCAAATACGGCCATAATCATCACAAACCAATTTATTGATACTTTTTTCGCCTCCCAATAAAAAGGTGCTGCTTTTTCTCTGATAGCTTGGCAATTGCTCCTGAATAACTTTAAGGTCCTTTAAAAACAAGAGTTTATTCTCCGTTCCTAATATAAGTTCCCCTCTGTTGTTCTCGGCAATGGCATGCACTTTGATTTTTTTACCCAATTCAATCTTTACCTGACGGTCCCCTTGCATTTCATACAATCCATCACTACGTCCCAAAAGCACCTTTCCTGAAAGTGTTCGGTAAATACAATACGCCTGATTTAACCGGTTGGCTTTGCGGAGCTCATCACTAATCACCCGCCCGGTTGCTGTTTCAACGGTGGTAAGTTTAATGCCCGAAGTGAGTGCATAAATGTAGTGTTCTCCCAAAACAAGCTGATCGGCATTGTTGTTGAACCTTAAACCAGGTGGAATACGAAAGGCTTTGTTTTGTCTCGTGTATTCAGCTATTCCTTCCCCTCGTATTGAGAAATTAAGGGTGTTGTTGTCTTTAATCACCGCATACAACAAGGTGTTGCTTTTTAAACTGTCGATTTGCAATTGCTGGAAGCGGTAGCCATCGTAATAATACACCCCGTTTTGGGTGGTAAAATACATCAATCCGTTTTCGTGTTGCTGAATGGAAAAAATGTTGGCGTTATTTAATCCTTCCTCACTACCCAATTTCTGGAAGTTAAATGAGGGGGATTGAGAAAACACAATACCCGTAACAGAATAAAGGAAAACAAAAAGGTATTTTTTATGTGCCTGCACAGGTCTTCATAAAAATACAAAAAGCCCTTGATTGGGCTTTGTGAAGTAAAAAATTATTTTGGGGTAACCGACTTGGTTTTGATGAACTCACCAAAGTCTTGTATGCGAGCCTTGCTAACCTGCACCCTTGTGCCATCACTCAAAATCACCTCACCACCCTCATGGTTGCTGTATTCTTTGATGTAATTGAAATTAATGAGGGCCGAACGGTGTACACGAAAAAAATCCTGAATGGGTAAAATGCTTTCAAATTCTTTCAGTGTTTTGCTGGCCACAATCTTTTTCTGACCATTGAGGTACAAATTCGTATAATTATCATTGGCCTCCAACCACACAATGTCCTTAAAATCAACCAAAGTAAACCCTTTGCTGTGGTTGATAAGAACCAGATTTTTGTTGTCTTCCGATTTACCGCTTGAAGTAGGCTTGGATTCGTAATGCAGTACCACTTTTTTCACTGCCCCCTGAAGTTCGCTCAACATCAAGGGTTTTAGTAAATAATCGATGGCGCCTGATTTTACGGCGGTAATGCCATGTTCGCTGTAGGCTGTTAAAAATATCACACAAAAATCACGGTTATAGATGCCTTCCAGCATTTCAAAACCGTTCATACCCGGCATGTTAATATCAAGAAACACCACATGAGGTTTCAGCTCCTGAATCTTTAGTTTTCCATCCGGACCATTGTCAGACTCTCCTACAATTTCTACTTCAGGACAATACTTTTCAAGCATGTTGCGGGTATTGCTTCTGCTGTCCTCTTCATCATCAATAATTACTGCCTTGTACCGTTGCATCTTTTTTGAAAGCTAATCTAAGCATGAAATTACGCAAAATTTGATTGACTTAGTTAAACTAGGTTTCTGTTGAGTGAAGCGCAGCATCTTTAGCTTAGTTGCAAATTTTCTGTTCATGCCTTGTTTAGGTATAAGCCGTCTATTCGATTTAAGTTACAACAAGCTTTGCTGGGTACATAAACAAAAAAGGCCCGGAGTTTTCCCCGGGCCTTTTCCCTAATCAGATGCTGCTTAGGCGGATTTTTGATTCAACACCACATCATTCGCAATGATTTCGGTGATGTATTTTTTCTGTCCGTTTTTATCGGTGTAATTGCGGGTAACCAGGCGCCCTTCAATGCTTACAAAGCTGCCCTTTTTTAACTCGCTTTCTACTTGCTCGGCGATTTTACCCCAGGCTGTTACATAATGCCATTGGGTATCGGCAGCCTTTTCACCACTGCGGGTGGTATATTCTTCTTTTGTGGCCATTGAAAATTTGGCCAGTTTACCTCCGTTTTCAAAGGTTTTGATTTCAGGGTTGTTACCAAGGTTACCTGTTAATTGTACTCTGTTTATTGCACTCATGATTTCTAGTTGTTAATTGTTACTCTTTAATTTAGTTGGTTGTAGTTTGCTTAAGCGTTTGTGGCTGGGCGACCAATTACAAATAATTCACTGGCTACGATTTCGGTAGCACTGCGCTTTTCACCTGCCTTGTTAGTAAACACCTGGCTCAGCAGTTTACCGTCAATGGTTACCTGTGTTCCCTTTTGAAGTATACGCTCGGCAATCCCTGCTAAGTGACCCCAGGCGATTACATTGTGCCATTGCACCTTGCTCACTTTTTCTCCGCTTGCTTTGGTGTACGATTCGTTTACTGCCAGTTGAAAACGCGCAAGTTTTTTACCGCTTTCCAACACTTTTACTTCGGGGTTTGCACCTAAACGTCCAACGAGTTGTACGTGATTTTTGATGTTCATCATGATTTCTAAGTTTTTAATTGTTTGTTTTTTCTTTTTTTTTGTTTGTCGCTTCCGAACCTGAATTCAAAACGCGTTGATTCGAATCGACGGTACAAAGGTGAAGCAGGAGGCCAAGCTTATTCGGTATTTAACTGCTTACATTCGTATAAAAGCGTTTGTAACCGTTTGTTGTCGGATAATGTCCTGTTTAACCTTCTGTTAATTAAATATTTACATCCAAGTTCATGATTTGGATGATTTCTGCGTTGAGAGCAATTGTTGTTCCCGAAATTCGATAAATATGCTACTAAAGCACGTAGTGAAATGGCTTATACAAGCTCAGGTGTTTTGTATATTCAGGCTTCAAGGTCAGAAAACGCCGGATATTTATCAAACTTATATATTGGCCACACAAGCTGAAATTACTCAGGAAAATATTCCTGTTCTGCTTAATTCACCTGTCAACCCAACTTGGCATTTTTATCCATTTGGTGTAAGCTTGCCTCCAGGTTTAAATTGCCCGATTGGTAAATTTTCTGATTAGGTATAAGCTTCGTTTAGCAAAGGCTTCGGCTTCATCCTGCATGTAAGGAAGGCCCTAAGTATTGAAGCCGGAATGCTATTCAGGTTGTTAAACAACAACAAAACTGTCGTCAATCCTTATGATGCCTCCCTGATTCAGTAGCAAACACTTCTTGCAGTTAGTATTGGTGCATGGATCCATCGTATAATACATAAAACTGACATGTGTACACCGAAGTACTCGCCGGTATAAGTTATAAAGGACTTTCATCCAAATATGCAGTAAACACGTCTGATGATTCTCTGGTTCCCTGATTACATTTACCTATTCCTTTGGTTTTTACAACTTTTTCGCCTGTTTCGGCGTTCAATATGTTGCCATCAAATTGTTTCACCAAATCGCCCTTTACCTAAGAGATAAAATTCTGGTCACAGACACTGGCGGTCATTCGAATACCTTGGCGCTAGTGTACTATTGTCAACCACGTTCACCTTATTCTAAAATACTATTGGTTGATGGAATTGGATTTACGCCGCAAGGAAAGCGTTTAAATATCAGGCTCCATGAAGCAGACTGTCATGTGCCGGAAGCGAAGTTACAAGGACCCTTTGTTGGGCCATCACTTCACAGAGTTTGTAAGGATAGCGCCAACTACCGTTTGTGCACTCAACCCGTTTAGGTAAAATTCCTCTTTTATCCGTTACATAATGTTTAGAGGTATAAAACCTGGCAGCCAAGTTTTACATTTCTCTCAAACAAGATCCAGACTCCTATTTCCAAAAGTGTGCACAACCGAGTCCTGGCAGTTCATTTCATTACTGCCCAATTGGCAATTAAGTACTATGGCAATTGAGCCCTTTGCCAATTTTAAACCTGTAGTTTTCAGAAAACAAGGTGTTAAATTCCGTTTATCCCGGTTTTTATTTACGCCGTAAGATTTAACAGCCCGGGTATTTAAAAACTGAGTACCTTTCTATCCTGAATTTGATTTTTTATACATTATGAATTGGACACATACCGGCACCGCATTACCCAAGGATCACAACCGTATTGTACTGCTTTATCATGAAGGCGGCTATCAAATTGGCAAATTCGACAAGTACAAAAAAGGGTTTATTTTGCAGAATGGGAATTTTATTTCTACCGAAAACACCAAGTTGCATTGGTCGGAATTAAGCCCGCCTCAAAACTGACCAGATTTAGTTCAGGATAAAATTCAAATCCACCTTACCGGCCGAATTTCCGGGATAACCTTGGAACTTGAGTTGTCTGAAATGCGTTTCCAGCATCTGTTTCAAATGAGGATCAGCCTCAGCAGCCACTACTTGTTTCACCTTGCCACTTGAATCTACCGTAAAGTAGAAACGGATGGTTTTGTCTTTTAAACGCTCTGCTTCAGACGGATTTAACTTGAATTGTGCCTTGATACAGGCCGCCAGACTGCTTTGTTGCTCTGTTGAGGGATTGCTGCCTGCCCTGGCTTTTGATGTTAAAGCCAGAATCAGAATTAATATACTGGCAAGTTGAATAGGATTCATTGTTTTGCAATTTTGAGCATAAGACGCAAGGCTTTCTGATTTTGTTACAGCTTGTATAAAAAAAATTGGTGTGAAAACATAGAATTGGCCCTTTGTGTTTTCCGTTTCTGAGCATACCTCACACTAAAGCACCAGCGCTGATATAGTTGTAATACTTGGATTGGTTTTGTACTATTGTGTAAGGCTATACCCTATGAAGCGTTATCCTCTCCTCTTTTGTACCTTGTTTTTGTTTTTTTTGAGCAGGCCTATGGCCGCCTACACAGGTTTGCAGCGGTATTCAGATGAATTTTATGCTGCACAAAAATATTTTTTCAATGAAGCCAAAAAAAAATACCCTAAACTGATCAAGGAAAAAGGGTATCCCGAAGTGCCTATACGGGGCAATATCAGCAAAGAAGACTTGGATAAGATACAGGCTTTAATGGACCCTCACCAGGCCAGGCGATGTTTCAGCCATGAGGTAAACACCTACCCTGAGCAGTTGTACCCCGAGATCTTTAGTTTTTTGTACAACCATCCTGCACTTGCCGTAAGTTCTTCTAACAAGGTAAAATTTGAAGCCCTCGAAAAGTACTTTTCAGGTTTCGATTATTTATTTTGCAGCGATCCTTACCATTACTTTCACCCCGAAGTAAAAACCAATCCCTGCCCTCTGGTGTTTTGTTATAATGACGACAAAAAAAGTCAATTTAACCTTAGCTTGAGTAACGCCTCAAAAACCAACCTCAATCTGTTATTAAATACCGGACTACTCGACAATAAATGTGTGCTCATTGGAAAAAATCCGGTATCACTAAAATCCAACGGCAGTCAAACTATCAAGTTTACAGTTGACCTCGCTAAACTTAAAACTGATAGCAGTTTCAGGTTAATACAGGTTATTTTAAACGACCCATCGCAGCCCAAAATTAAATTAATGGCTTCTGTTATTCTATTGCCTTCCAAACTATTCCTCAAACTTCCGGCTCAGTTTTACGATCTCAAATACACGTACAGCTCCCATGTAAAAAACATCGACCTCTATTCCGATCGCACCTCGGGACCTGAACGCTGCAGTGGAAACAACTGTTCCGGAGAACTAAACATCCCTTTAAACTACCATAATCGATTATATAAACACTACACATTTGGTGAGGTCTCACATGTACAGTTCAATCTCACCAGTTCAAGTACGGCTCTTTACAGTAGCAATTTGGCTTGCTTTGAATTTGAGCTCAATGAACTTGGAGAAATTCAGGGTAAGGCAAGGGATTGTCAGGGACCCTTACCCGGCTCTTCAGGGCCATGCCCTCCGGAAACGGCCAACAATGGCAAACAAATGTATGGGAGCCGCAAGATTGAATTCTCGTTTTATGTTCCCGAAACTAAAACTGCTGAGTTGTTTTTGCAACTGAATATTGAAGATCTTAAATCGAGTAAAGGAACGGATGCATCGCTTAGTTGGCTCGAACAGAAAAAAATGCTGTTAGTGGTAACCGATGCTTCCGGCAAACAAGTGCTGAAAGAACTCATGAAGGGACCGAGTTTAAAAAGCAGCAGCAAAACACTCGCAAGCGGAAAATATACGCTGGCCATTTACCCTGTTACTGAAGACAGTAGTAAACAAAACCCGAGTTTTGAGATCAACCATTTAAATCAAGCAGCCACAGCGCGTTTTGATTTTCGGTTGAAAGGAAAATTTGCACTTAAGATATTATGATCACTTTGAATACATCCAACCTGCTGTTCTGATCCCTTGTTCATACTTGTAAATTAAAACTCAAACCATGGCCAAAAAACAACCAGTGAAAAAAAAAGCGGCGG
>JBPOHJ010000065.1:0-10965 GCA_052035725.1 Bacteroidota bacterium
ATCAAAAAACAAGCATGCATAGAAGCATGTGAAGAGTTGCCGTTTGGAGCCCTTACTTGTGTTGAAGCACCATTTGAAGGTGGAGCCTGAATAATTACAGTCGGCTGCGCTAAAACCGAACCTGCAAAAGAAACCGCCGCAATAACGGCTAAGGTAAATTTTTTCATTTTTGAATTTTTTAGAGTTAGATGTCCAAATATATTAAATTTTTAGATGTTGGTTAAAAAATCAAGGGATTAATTGAATATTTGCCCAAAAGCCAAGGCAAATTTGCCTGATTTTTGTCATTTTTTTGATTTTCTTTTCCCTTTTCAGCTCTAATTTTATACCGCAATTCTTTGCTATGAAAAACCTACTTTTCCTCGTCTCCCTCGTTGTTCTAACTGTTTCCGCGCAAACACCAACTTATCCAAAAAATTGGTTCAACCTGTCGCCTGTCACCGACACCGTGTTTGGCGTAGGTACCGAACGCAGTTACCAGGAACTGCTTCAGGGTAAAAAGTCGGCTAGTGTGGTGGTGGCTGTACTAGATTGTGGAGTGGATTTTGAACACGAAGATCTTAAAGATGTGATTTGGACAAACCCAGGTGAGATCCCTTCTAACGGCATAGATGATGATAAAAACGGTTATACCGATGACATACACGGTTGGAATTTTATTGGGGGAAAAGATGGCAAAAACGTGGAATACGACAACCTTGAGTTAACCCGTCTGTACAGAAAACTGAAACCCCTGTACGAAAATACTGATCCAAAATCCATTAAAACCAAATCACAAAAAGAAGCGTACAGTTTTTTTCTTAAACTGAAAGCCGATTATACAACAACTCTCGAAAAGTACGCCGGTTCTTACACACAATTAAAAGACATGCAGGAAAGGTACTCCTTGTTTTATGATCAGGTGAAAACCCGTTTGCAAGTGGACTCGGTTTACCTCAGCGATTTGCAGAAGTACAGCTCAGCGAACGCTTCTGAAATGAAAACCAAACTCGAAGCCATGCGTTTCCTTAAATCAGGTGCGGCACCCTCCCTTGGCGCGCTTGTTGCAAGTATAGATGAAGCCTTCCAATTTTATCGCTCATTTGTGGAATATTCCCTTAATCTTGATTTTGATCCAAGAACACTCGTTGGTGATAATTATGCTAATTCTTATGAGAGGTACTATGGCAATTCTGATTGCAAAGGGCCTGACAGTTTTCATGGAACACATGTGGCAGGCATCATAGCTGCTAAACGAAAGAATAACATTGGAATGGATGGTATTGCTGAAGGGGTGAAAATCATGTCGGTTCGTTGTGTTCCGAGTGGTGACGAAAGAGATAAGGATGTGGCCAACGCTATTATTTACGCAGTTGACAACGGTGCCAAAATTTTAAACTTAAGTTTTGGTAAAAAATATGTGTGGGACAAAAAGGTGGTTGACGATGCCTTGCGCTACGCAGAATCAAAAGATGTGCTAATAATTCACGCCGCAGGCAACGACCACACGTTTATTGACACAGTGCCGCATTACCCAAATCAGTATTATGCCAACAAAGGTAAAGCGGGCAACTTTCTTGTGGTTGGTGCAATAAGTTGGAAGGGCAAAGAGAATTTAGCGGCTGAGTTTAGTAATTATGGCAAAAAATCGGTTGACTTGTTTGCGCCGGGTGTCGACATCTATTCTACAGCGCCCGAAAACGCTTACAAAGAAGCCAGCGGCACAAGTATGGCTGCGCCAGTTGTCACCGGAGTTGCGGCAGTTCTAAAATCGTACTACCCTGATTTAACGGCTAAGGAGATAAAAACCATTCTGATAAAAAGCAGCATTAAAACCCAGTCGAAAGAAAAAGTACGTAAACCGGGATCTGAAGAACTTGTAGAATTTGGTTCGCTAAGTAAAACTGGCGGTATTGTTAACCTTTATGAAGCCTTAAAACTGGCAACAAAGTACTCAAAAATCAAACCTTAGCAGGAAGTTGGTTTTCAATTTCCCAAAGTTTCCCTCTTAAAATTTAAAACTTAATCCACCACACATTAGTGGTGAACCTAAAGCTATTTCGGTATGTAAACCAAAGTTTGGCGTAAAAAAATACCGCAAACCCAAGCCTATCTTCACCCCTACAGGCACATACGAGCTTTGGCTACCATCAATAAACGCGGGATCATTACTTTGCCAACTCACATTATAATTGCGGTACCCACCATTAAAAAGCATGTAGGCATCAAACTTCTCGCTGTTAGCAAAATGCAAATTCATTCTTAATTGGGCTCTAATAGTGGTAACCGATGCTTCGTAATCATACACCATTGAACTTGCCGGATCGTTGTTGCCGCGGTATTGAACTTCGGTAAGCGCGTATCCAAATTCACCGCCGATTCCAATCTTTTCTGCTACCATATATTCATACACCATGCCAACCGGACCAATTCCTTTGATACTGACCTCACCCACCATATTTGCTGCGTTTGCAAGTCCTTTGTAATAGGCGGTAAGTAAATTAAGTCCATAATACATATTGATTGAACTCTCTCCTTGCTCTATAGCTTGTTGTGCACCAAGTTTTCCGCTAAGTGATAAAATCAGTGTGAAGGATATTAGTATGTTTTTCATGTTTTTAAGTTGAATTAGTAAAACTAGAAAAAAAATTCAAATCTAAAAGCCCACATAGTACTTTTTCCTGGTTTCCTGAACAGCGGGATTCTCCAGATACTCGTCATACGAACACACCTTGTCGATAATACCGGCCGGGGTAATTTCAATAATACGATTGGCCACCGTTTGCATTAATTGGTGGTCGTGACTTGTGAACAGCACGGTTCCAGCAAAATCTTTCAAGGCATCGTTATAAGCAATAATACTTTCGAGATCGAGATGGTTCGTTGGTTCATCCAGAATTAACAAATTCGGATTCATCAACATCAAGCGACTGGTCATACAGCGTACTTTTTCTCCGCCACTTAACACCTTGCATTTTTTCAGCACCTCTTCTCCACTGAAAAGCATTTTCCCCAAAAATCCTCTGATGTAAGTTTCGTCTTTGTCTTTACTGAACTGCCTCAACCAATCAATTAAATTCAAATCACTTGTAAAATAGTGCGAATTGTCGTTAGGCAAATAAGCCATTGAAATAGTGGTGCCAAAATTAAATTGACCGGTGTACTCTTTTTGCTCTCCGGCCAACACACTAAACAAACCCGAAACTGACAATTGGTTTTTGGAAATGAAGGCAATTTTATCGCCCTTCCTTACATTGATGGTTATCTTATTAAACAAGGTTTGACCATGCTGCTTCAGCGAGAGGTTTTCGATGTTCAATATCTGATCACCGGCTTCTCTTTCCTGCTTAAAAATAATTCCCGGGTATTTGCGGGTACTTGCCGGAATTTCATCAATTGTGAGTTTCTCCAATAACTTTTTCCGGCTGGTGGCCTGGCGGCTTTTGCTGGCATTTGCGCTGAAACGTGACACAAATTCCTGCAATTCCTTGCGTTTGTCTTCTACCTTTTTGTTTTGATCACTTCTTTGTTTGAGCTGCAATTGGCTCATGGTGTACCAAAAACTATAATTTCCGGTATACACGCTCATCTTTCCAAAATCAATATCACAAATATTGGTACACACCGCATCCAAAAAATGGCGATCGTGACTGATCACAATTACCGTATTTTCAAAATCCGCCAGAAAATCTTCTAACCAGGTAATGGTTTCAACATCCAGGTCGTTGGTCGGCTCATCGAGCAGCAAAATGTCGGGGTTTCCGAAAAGGGCCTGCGCCAGCAGAGTTTTTACTTTCTCCTTGCCTGAAAGATCTTTTAAGGTAGTTTGGTGCTTTTCGGGCCCAATGCCCATATTAGTAAGCATTTCAGCCGCCTCGTTTTCGGCATTCCACCCGTTCAGTTCGGCAAATTCCGCTTCCATTTCACTGGCCTTCACCCCATCCTCATCGGTAAATTCGGTTTTTGCGTAAATGGCTTCCTTATCCTTGATAAGTTTATACAACCTTTTGTTGCCCATAATCACAGTTTCGAGAACAGAATAGGCGTTGAACTCAGAGTGGTTTTGTTTCAACACACTCATTCTTAAACCCGGTAAAATACTCACCTTGCCTTTGGTAGGCTCAATCTCTCCACTGAGGATCTTCATGAAGGTAGACTTTCCGGCACCATTGGCCCCAATTATACCATAGCAGTTGCCGGCGGTGAAATTCACGTTCACCTCATCAAACAACACACGTTTGCCATATTGTAAAGAAACATTAGAAGCCGAAATCATATTTGTTTTTTAAGGGCGCAAAGGTACTGATTCAAACAGATTTTTATTGTTAAAAGTCAATTCATAGCTTTGTTTAATGCGGTTTTTCCTCCTTTTTACCGTGCTTTTTCTTAACGGAAAGGCTCAATACCTGCTTAAAGGGAAGGTAATTGACAGCCACATGGTATCAGGTATTCCTTTTGTAAGCATTGGTATCCCGGGTAAAAGCATCGGCACCGTAAGCAATGAAGAAGGTGAATTTGAATTGCAACTGGATGAAACTTCCAAGCACGACAGTTTGGTCTTTATGGTAATGGGATATCAGACTGTTCGCCTGGCCATTGCCGGTATGCAATTCAATGAATACAAACAAATTCAACTTGAGCCCAGTGCGGTGGTATTGGAAGAGGTAGTTGTAAGACCGGGTAAGTTAAAACACAAACAATTGGGTGTAAAAAACTACAGCAAAACCAATTGCACCGGCTTTACCGATGTGGGAAACAATTGGAAGGGATCTGAAGCTGCCGTTTTATTTCACAATAATCAAACCGTGACATTGGAGTATTTCGCCTTTTACATTATTCAGAACAAATACCCCGACAGCTTGCGCTTTCGTTTGAAATTTTATCTAGTATCGGGTCACAACCATGTAGGCCAGCTTATTGCAAATAAAGCCGTGATTTTTAAGGTAGGAAATGCTCAGGGTGAAGTCAAAATTCCCTTGAGCGCCTTTGAGATTCGCATGCATGGTGATTTTTTTGTGAGCCTGGAATGCCTGCAGGATGAGCTTGACATCAGAAAGTTTTGTTACTCGGGCTCCCTGAATGTGCCTTCCTATTATAAGGTTAAAGCCTTTTCAAAATGGCATAGCACCCGAGGAACAGGAAATGGCGGCGGAGGTGCCGACTTCAGGGTAGTGGTGGCTTATTAAGTAACAAGATCAGCTGTACCATGCCCTTTCAAAAAAATAGGCTGATTTTTTGAGGCAAAGTCAAAAAAGCTAAAACAATTCTTTACTTTGTGTTCGGTTAAACTAGCACATCGACTTTCCGGTTTTTAATCCGATACACGGAGCAGCAATACTATGAATGATAAAATACAATTACTCGAGCAAAAAAAGGCAGAAGCCCTTTTAGGTGGTGGACAGAAGCGCATTGAAGCGCAACACAAAAAAGGCAAACTCACAGCAAGAGAGCGCATTCATTTTTTGATGGATGAAGGCAGTTTTGAAGAGATTGGCATGCTGGTGCAACACCGCAGTAATGATTTTGGTTTAGATAAAGAAAAATACCTTGGCGATGGTGTGGTTACCGGTTACGGGAAAATCAATGGTCGGTTAACTTATGTGTTTTCACAAGACTTTACCGTTTTTGGCGGCAGCTTAAGTGAAACACATGCCGAGAAGATTTGCAAAATTATGGACCTGGCAATGAAAAACGGTGCCCCAGTTATTGGTTTGAACGACAGTGGAGGCGCCCGTATTCAGGAAGGTGTGGTTTCTCTTGGCGGTTATGCCGATATTTTTTACCGTAATGTACGTTCGAGCGGAGTTATTCCTCAACTATCAGCAATTATGGGACCTTGTGCAGGAGGTGCGGTTTATAGCCCTGCCATGACCGACTTTATCTTAATGGTTGAAAACACCAGTTACATGTTTGTAACCGGCCCTAACGTGGTGAAAACAGTTACCCATGAAGAAGTAAGCAGCGAAGAACTCGGAGGCGCCATCACCCATGCCACCAAAAGCGGGGTTACTCACTTTGCGTGTGCCAACGAGGTAGAAGCAATCAATTACCTGAAGCTTTTGCTGAGCTACATGCCGCAAAATTGTGAAGAAGACGCGCCTTCACTCCCCTATGAAGCGGGCAATGAATCGCGTCCCGGACTTAACGACATCATACCTGAAAACGCCAATCAACCCTACGATATACGCGAGGTAATTGAAGAAGTAATTGATTCGGGTAGTTTTTGTGAAGTACACAAACTGTTTGCCGAAAATATTGTGGTTGGTTTTGCGCGCTTAGCCGGTAAGAGCATTGGCATTGTAGCGAATCAACCTGCTGTGTTGGCAGGGGTGCTTGACATACATTCTTCAACCAAAGCAGCGCGTTTTGTGAGGTTCTGCGACTGCTTTAATATTCCTCTATTGGTATTTGAAGACGTGCCCGGATTTTTACCGGGAACCGACCAGGAATGGAATGCCATCATTACCAATGGTGCAAAGTTGTTGTATGCATTCAGTGAAGCCACCGTTCCCAGAATTACGGTGATCACAAGAAAAGCCTATGGAGGAGCATATGATGTGATGAACAGCAAACACATTGGAGCCGACATGAATTTTGCTTGGCCGAGTGCCGAAATTGCAGTAATGGGAGCAAAAGGAGCTGCAGAAATTATATTTAAATCGGAGATCGCCGCATCCGCTAATAAAACCGAGAAGTGGAAGGAAAAAGAAAACGAATACCAAACCCTGTTCGCAAATCCTTACCGGGCAGCAGAACGAGGGTTTATTGATGAAGTTATTAAACCCGAAGATACCAGAATCAAATTGATAAGGGCCTTTGATATGATGAAAAACAAAGTTGATAAATTACCAAGGAAAAAACATGGTAATATTCCATTGTAGAGAAGGTGAACGAGCTAATTACCAATCAATAAAACAACAATTTAACTACAACAAAGCATGAAAAAAATCAGTCTACTTTTCCTTCTGCTTTTCACTTTGCAGGGGTTGTCTCAGGAAAAACTCTTTCGGTTTGGATTCTTATTGAACACCAATGTCACAACGCTAAGTGCAGACCCTGAAATTGGCACCGTAAAACCACAATTGGCTTTTGGAGGCAGCGCCTTTGCTAGAGTAAAAATACTGTTTCTATATGCCGAACTGGATGCCGGTTTTTCATCGAAGGAGATGATTGTTTCCAATTCTGTTTCGGGCACAAAATTTGAATACGACTATTCACTCAATGGGCTCGACCTTTCAGGAATTTTGGGCTGGCGTGTGATTGGCATTGGCAAACTGGGCAATTTCAGGCTTTTCACCGGATTTAATCTCAACAATTACACAAAGGTGACTGTAACCTCAAACGGTTCATCAGTTACCAACCCATCTATTAACACAGGCAACAATTCCTTTGTATTAGGTACCGGTGTTGATATTTGGCGAATTGTGTTTAACCTGAAATACAATTTTGGCTTAACCGACATTAGCAGTCTTAATAATCAGGAAATAAAAACAACATCGTTTATTGTTTCGATGGGGATAAAATTTTAAACGCTGGATTATGAGCGAAAAACAACCACAACTGGTAGGCATTGATTTCGGTAATCTGGTTGACAACCTCATCAAGCTTTTGCTGCTCTTTTTTTTATTAGGGTATTGCAGCGATATCCTTAAGCCTTTTTTATTAATACTTGTTTGGGGTGGCATCATTGCTATTGCTACCTACCCCGTCTTTACTATTTGTAAGCGTCTTTTTAAAGGCCGCTCCATTTTCAGTTCGGTTTTTGTTACGGCAGTTATGCTGAGCATTCTGATTGTACCCAGTTGGCTGGTGATTGATTCCTTGCTTGAGGGCATCAACCATTTAAAATCGTTGTATGAAACCCAAAGCCTGGTTATTCCCCCTCCTCCAGCCTCAACTCAAAACTGGCCGGCTTTTGCCAAACCATTGATTGATCTTTGGACACAAGCTTCCATCAATACTGCTCAGACCTTACAGGACCATTCGGCACAAATAAAAGAAATTGCCCTTTGGATTTTTGGTGCCTTATCAGGCTTTAGCCAGGGCTTGTTACAATTTATTGCCTCTGTAATTATTGCCGGCGTGTATTTTATCTATTCTGAGTCCATTCACACTACTTCTATCAAGATTTTTCAGAAACTGGCCGGTGAACGGGGTGAACATTTTGTGGACATTTCCATTACTACAATACGAAATGTAGTAAAGGGCATTTTGGGTGTGGCCGTTATACAGGCAGGCATGGCAGGCATAGGTTTTTTTGTTGCCGGTATTCCATTTGCCGGTTTATGGACAATTTTATGTTTGATACTTGCCATCGTTCAAATTGGGGCAGCACCGGTGGCTATTCCGGCTATCCTATACGCCTACTCTACGCACTCCACCATGAGCGCCACCATTTTTACAGTGTGGATGCTATTGGTGCTGTTTACAGATAATGTTTTGAAACCTATCTTATTGGGCAGAGGCGCTCCTGCTCCTATGCTGGTGATTTTTCTTGGTGCCATTGGCGGGTTTATTTCACATGGATTTATTGGGTTGTTTTTGGGCGCTGTGATTCTTACACTGGCTTACAAACTGTTTGACACCTGGTTCAATAGTACAATCGAAGGTCAAAACACAACAGCCGCCGAGTCGGCCCAGCCAATAGAACCCAAGACATAATTCAACTTAATTGGCGTTTCAGAACAGAAAGCCAATTTTGATGTGTTTGTAAACAACACCCAATTCAGGCGCATACATGGCATTAAACTCCATTGGAAGCACACCCAAGTTATACCCTAATCCTAAAGAAAAACCATTCAATACCTTTAGGTTATCGTAAACATAAATCTCATCATAAGTTGAGAAATCGTAAAACAATGAGTTGGCTCTGGCCAACACGTAAATATCTCCGACTACCTGGTATTGAAGTCCGATCTGGCCAATTAATGAGGACCTGGAGGTAATTTGTCCCTCGTTGAGTCCGGCAAATACCATTTGTTGACGGTACAATGGCTGAATGCCACCAATAAAAAAGTTATCAAAATCGAATCCTTGCGAATGGTAAGTCAGGCCAAGGTTTAGATTATAAAAGAACGTTAGTTTTTTTTGCAGTGGCAGGTATTGCAGGTAATCAAAGCGTGCTCGGTAAAATTCGGGTTTGCCATCAATAATAAATGAATAATCGGCTTTGTCGCCGGCGTTGTTGTATACCAGTATGTCGGCATTGCGGTTATACACTACTCCCGTCTCAATTCTCATGAGTCTTCCAGAATTTGGGAAATACAAACGGTTGGTTGTGTTATTCTCTAGTTTTGCGTATGAATACAAATAATTGTTGGTGCCATCGATTTTGTTAACGGCAGACACATCCGGGTAAAAGTGATTTTGCTGGTAATTGGTACCAACCGTTAAACAATAATCGGTTCCAAAAACATGGGAGTAATTAAGGTCAATTTTTGAAAAGCGCAGATTGTAAAGGTATTCCTTCGAGGCACCTTCATAAATATTCCAGGGGAGGTTTTCATTCAGGTATTCCAAATCAATGTAATCATTGGCTTTTCTTCCAAATGCCTGACGATGTTGAAACATAAACCGGAGGTACTCACCAGCAGCCACTTTGAACATGGTGCGTGATTTATCTAATAGCAAATTTCTTACTGTCACATTTGCCAACAATGCCGCTCCGCTATAGGTATGAAATGACACTCCTACTTTCGCCTGAGTCATCATGGTTTCGCGAACAATACACTTCAGTTTAGCGTGCCCTGGTTCAGTTGGATACAATTCGTAATACACATTATCGTAATACCTGCTTGAATAGGCTTTTCTGAAACCTCTGTTTATTTGTTCGGCACTGTAACTTTTGCCCGGATGGATATCGAGTTTATCCATGAGGAGGTCCTGACTGGTTTTGTGAATACCGGTAAACTCGATTTCATCAATTACAATGTTTTGGGTTATAGGAAGGCGGTTGTTTGGATCATAGCTTACCGGATACAATTTATTCAAAGAATCTGCCAGGCGCTTAAAATACGGGTAATAGAGCTTACCAATTTCTTTGCCAATTCTCATGATATCGTTGCTTGCCGCAAAACTGCCTGCACTGTATTGGTCAACAGGTGGTTCAATAATCACGGTGCATAGTTTTTTCTCCTTCACCAAATCTTCGGCATCCCGGTATTGTGTGATTTGATAAAATACGTCAAGTGCGGTTTTGAGTTTGGTAACATCAGGCAAACCGGGAAACAGATTCACACCGATCACTATATCTGCCCCCATTTTTTTAATGTCGGTCACCGGAAAATTCCTTATGATTCCTCCGTCAACCAATTTGGTTGTATCCACATCAATGGCGGTAAACACGCTTGGTATCGCCATGCTCGCCCTTACAGCTTTCACAATCTCACCCTTGCTGTGTACCACTGCCTTTCCGGTTGAAAGGTCAGTTGAAATGCATTTGAAAGGGATGTTGAATTTTGAAAAATCCTTGATATTATAAACCGGAAGCAACATTTCGTTGAGTTTTAGCCAGAGTTCTTCCGATTCAATTAAACCAGTGGCAATTTTTGGTTTTAAACCATCCATACCCACCTCGGCCGAATACTTCCCGTATTCATCCTTTTCATCAATACTAATATCCTTATAGCTGGGTTTATTACTAAGCAAAACACCCCAATCTAACTTGTTCACTTCTTTTTCAATCTGTTTTCCCGAATAACCAATGGCATAAAGTGAGCCCATCACACTTCCCATGCTGGTGCCGGTTAAGAAATCAATTTTCAGCCCTGCACTATCTATTGCCTGTAAAATACCGATATGCGAAATGCCTTTGGCACCGCCGCCACTCAGCACCAAACCCACTTTCGGACGCTGGGCAAATGCATGGCTTACACTTAAAAACAAGACGAAAAAAATACACTTTCTAAAATGCAAGCTTGTGTTCACTTTCATGAGAAAAAATTGCCGGTAGATTTTTTTGACAAGGTAAGCTAAAAATAGCGTTAA
>JBPOHJ010000032.1:0-66194 GCA_052035725.1 Bacteroidota bacterium
CTTCAATGGTTTTTTTGTCTCTGCGTTTCAGCAAGGAGTTTTCATCGCGCAATTTACGTGCAGTAATGATTTGTCCTCTTCTTACTTCAGTGCTGTCGCCCGGATCAACCACTACCTTCTTACCGAAGATAGCGTCGTTCTCTACCATAAACTCCACTTTATTGATGAGTTGTTGTTCAAGGAACATGGTATCGCCCGGATCAACAATCTCTACCTTACGCATCATCTGGCGCACAATCACCTCAAAGTGTTTATCGTTCAGTTTCTGACCTTGTAAACGGTACACCTCCTGAATTTCATTTACCAGATACTCCTGTACAGAAGTTGGGCCTTTAATGGCAAGAATGTCACCAGGGCTTGTAGCACCATCAGATAAAGCGTCTCCGGCTTTTACGAAGTCGTTCTCCTGCACCAGAATGTGTTTGCTCAGGTTCACCAGGTAACGGCGTTGCTCTCCGGTTTTGGCTTCAACAATCACTTCACGGTTACCGCGTTTGATTTTACCGAAACTTACAATACCGTCGATCTCACTTACAACAGCAGGATTACTTGGGTTACGGGCCTCGAACAATTCAGTTACACGTGGAAGACCACCGGTGATGTCACCCGTTTTACCGGTAACACGAGGGATCTTCACGAGAATTTGACCCGGTTCAATTTTGCTGCCTTCGTTCACAATGATGTGAGCGCTTACAGGAATGTTATAGGTTTTTAAAGCCTCACCTTTTTTGTCAACGATACGAATGAGCGGGCTCATGGTTTTATCGCGGCTCTCGATGATTACTTTTTCACGGAATCCGGTTTGCTCGTCGGCTTCTTCACGGAAGGTCACGTTTTCTTTGATGTGCTCAAATTCAACGCTTCCACCAAATTCAGAAACGATAACAGCATTGTATGGATCCCAATCACAGATGAGTTCTCCTTTTTTCACTTTGGCACCGGGCTTCACATAAAGGTTAGAACCGTAAGGAACGTTACCAGTTGTTAAAGTAATGCCGGTGTTAGAGTCAGAAATACGCATTTCAGTTGAGCGTCCGATCACAATATTGGTTTTCACACCTTCCTGATTCAAACGCTCCACAGTGCGCAATTCATCAATTTCAAGAATACCATCGTATTTGGCTATCAAACTGCTGGATGCCGCAGTGTTGGAAGCAGTACCACCCACGTGGAAGGTACGCAGCGTTAACTGAGTACCAGGCTCACCAATGGATTGTGCTGCGATTACACCTACAGCCTCACCCAACTGCACCAATCGGCCGTTAGATAAGTTGCGCCCGTAACATTTCGCACACACACCGCTGCGGCTTTCGCAGGTAAGTACTGAGCGAATGTCAACGGTTTCAATAGGTGATTTGTCAATAAAAGAAGCAATTTCTTCGTTGATGATTTCGCCTGAAGCTACAATTAATTCACCAGTAGTAGGATGAAACACATCGTTTACCACCGAACGACCTAAAATGCGATCGTACAAAGTTTCAACAATGTCATCGGCATTTTTTAAAGCCGACATTGATAATCCACGCAATGTGCCGCAATCAGCTTCGTTGATAATCACGTCTTGTGCAACGTCTACCAAACGACGGGTGAGGTAACCGGCATCCGCTGTTTTAAGAGCGGTATCGGCCAAACCTTTACGGGCACCGTGGGTTGAAATAAAGTATTCTAAAATGGATAAACCTTCGCGGAAGTTCGACAATACCGGATTCTCGATAATAGAGTTAGTTGTATCACCTGCTTTTTGTGGTTTTGCCATTAATCCACGCATACCGCTCAACTGCTTAATCTGTTCTTTACTACCACGAGCACCAGAATCCAGCATCATGTACACAGGGTTAAAGCCCTGGCGGTCGCTGCTCAGATTGTCAAGTACCTTTTTGGTCACCTTCGAGTTGGTGTGCGTCCAGATGTCAATCACCTGGTTGTAACGCTCGTTGTTGGTGATAAAGCCCATGTTGTAGTTGCCAATCACTTCTTCTACCTGCACACGGGCGTCGTTGATGATCTTCATCTTGTCGTCCGGCGTTTGGATGTCTCCAAGGTTGAAAGATAAACCACCTTTGAAAGCCGTACGGAAACCAATTTCCTTAATATCATCAAGGAATTTGGCAGTTTTAGCCATACCGGTTTTTTTCACCACCATACCGATGATGTCGCGGAGTGATTTTTTGGTTAACAATTCATTGATGTAACCTACTTCGTGAGGCACAACGGTGTTAAAGATCACGCGTCCTACAGTGGTATCAATTACTTTGGTAACAAGTTGGTTGTTTTCCAAAGCATTGGTTACTCTTACTTTGATCTGAGCATGCAAGTCCACACTCTTTTCGTTGAGTGCAATTTGCACCTCTTCAGCGCTATAGAAAATTTTACCCTCTCCTTTTACCACATCATTTGGTAAATTTTTCTTCGACTTGGTCAGATAATACAAACCAAGCACCATGTCCTGTGAAGGTACGGCAACCGGAGCACCGTTAGAAGGGTTAAGGATGTTATGCGAAGCCAACATCAACAATTGCGCTTCAAGTATGGCGGCATTTCCTAATGGCACGTGCACAGCCATCTGGTCACCGTCGAAGTCGGCGTTAAACGCAGTACACACCAAAGGGTGCAACTGAATCGCTTTGCCTTCGATCAGTTTTGGCTGGAAAGCCTGAATACCTAACCTGTGCAATGTTGGGGCACGGTTCAGCATCACAGGATGACCTTTCAATACGTTCTCGAGGATGTCCCAAACAATAGGTTCTTTTTTATCAACGATCTTTTTAGCGGATTTTACCGTCTTCACGATACCACGCTCGATCATTTTACGAATGATAAATGGCTTGAACAATTCGGCTGCCATGTCTTTTGGCAAACCACATTCATGTAATTTTAATTCAGGACCAACAACAATTACCGAACGAGCCGAGTAGTCAACACGTTTACCGAGTAAGTTCTGACGGAAACGACCTTGTTTACCTTTCAAGGAATCGGAAAGGGATTTCAACGGACGGTTGCTGTCGGTTTTAACAGCGTTTGATTTACGCGAGTTGTCGAACAGTGAATCCACTGATTCCTGCAACATACGTTTTTCGTTACGCAAAATCACGTCTGGAGCTTTGATCTCAATCAAACGTTTTAAACGGTTGTTGCGGATAATCACACGACGGTAAAGGTCGTTCAAGTCAGATGTGGCAAAACGCCCGCCATCCAATGGCACCAGAGGGCGCAATTCAGGTGGAATCACCGGAACTACTTTTACAATCATCCATTCAGGACGGTTCACCACGTTTTGGTTAGCCTGACGGAAAGCCTCAATTACTTGCAAACGTTTTAACGCTTCGTTTTTACGTTGTTGTGAAGTTTCGGTGCTGGCCTTGTGACGCAAATCATACGATAATCCGTCAAGGTCTAAGCGGGATAACAATTCCTGTATTGCCTCAGCGCCCATTTTGGCCACAAACTTGTTAGGATCGCTTTCATCCAACATGTGGTTTTCTTTTGGAAGCGCGTCGTAAATATTCAGGTACTCTTCTTCTGTTAAGAAGTCGAGGTAACTCACCCCATTTTCAGCAGCGATACCGGCGTTAATCACCACATAACGCTCGTAATAAATAATCATATCGAGTTTCTTGGTAGGCAAGCCCAGCAAGTAACCGATTTTGTTTGGCAGTGAACGGAAATACCAGATGTGTGCTACAGGCACAACCAGGTTAATGTGACCCATGCGCTCACGGCGTACTTTTTTCTCTGTTACTTCAACACCGCAACGGTCGCAAACAATTCCTTTGTAACGGATGCGTTTGTATTTACCGCAGTGGCATTCGTAATCCTTCACCGGACCAAATATGCGCTCGCAAAACAAACCATCGCGTTCAGGTTTGTAAGTACGGTAGTTAATGGTTTCCGGTTTTAACACCTCACCGCTTGAACGGCGCAGAATGGTTTCAGGAGAAGCCAGACTGATGGTGATCTTAGAGAAATTCGATTTTTGTTTATTATCTCTTCTTAAAGCCATTTTTATGGTTTAATTGTTTTTAAATTAATTGCCTTAGTCCTTAACTTGTTCAACCTTGTATTAATCCATGGTGATGTCGAGCGCCAGACCTCTGAGTTCGTGCAACAACACGTTGAACGATTCAGGGATACCCGGTGTGCCGATGTTTTCACCTTTAACGATGGCCTCATAAGCTTTCGCTCTTCCGGTTACATCGTCAGACTTGATGGTTAATAATTCCTGCAACACATGGGCTGCACCGTATGCTTCGAGTGCCCAAACCTCCATCTCACCAAAACGCTGACCACCAAACTGAGCTTTACCGCCCAAAGGTTGTTGCGTAATGAGTGAATAAGGTCCGATAGAACGCGCGTGCATTTTATCGTCGACCATGTGACCAAGTTTCAACATGTAAATGATACCAACGGTAGCAGGTTGATCGAATCGCTCTCCGGTTCCACCATCATACAGGTAAGTACGTCCGAATTGCGGGATGCCTGCTTTTTTGGTGTATTCGTCGATCTGCTCGGTTGAAGCACCATCGAAAATTGGGGTAGAGAATTTCATGCCCAGTTTTTCGCCGGCCCAACCCAATACGGTTTCGTAAATCTGACCAAGGTTCATACGCGAAGGTACGCCCAGTGGGTTCAGTACAATGTCAACCGGTGTGCCGTCTTCCAGGTAAGGCATGTCTTCCTCTTTCACAATTCTTGCAACAATACCTTTGTTACCGTGGCGACCGGCCATTTTATCACCAACTTTCAATTTACGTTTTTGCGCAATGTAAACTTTGGCCAACTGAACAATTCCGTTTGGTAGCTCGTCGCCCACCATGATCTGGAATTTCTCACGCTTGTATTTACCCAAATAGTCGTTGAACTGAATGAGGTAATTGTGCAGCAAACGTTCGATTTGTTCGTTTTTGTCTTTATCGGTGGTCCAGTTGCCCGGATTTACCTCGCTGTAATCGATGCGCTCAAGTAATTTTTGCGTGAACTTGGTACCTCTTGGAATGATCTGTTCACCCAGAATGTTGGTCACACCTTGTGAGGTGCGGTTGTTCACCAGAGTAAAGAGTTTGTCAACCAACTTTAATTTTAAGTTGTAATTGTTTTTCTCGTATTCGCTATCCAATTTTTCAAGCATTGGTTTTTCTTCCGCCTTTGCTTTTTTGTCCTTGATCACACGTGAGAACAATTTTTTGTTGATGATCACACCTTTAATAGAAGGGGATACACGCAAGGAAGCATCCTTCACGTCACCGGCCTTATCGCCAAAAATAGCGCGAAGTAATTTTTCTTCAGGTGATGGATCGGTTTCTCCCTTAGGGGTAATTTTACCAATGAGGATGTCGCCTTCTTTTACATCGGCACCAATGCGAATGATGCCTTTTTCATCCAGATCCTTTGTGGCTTCTTCACTCACATTAGGGATATCCGGTGTCAATTCTTCCATACCGCGTTTAGTGTCGCGCACTTCAAGGGTGTATTCGTCAATGTGGATCGAGGTGAAGATATCTTCACGAACAATTTTTTCATTGATTACAATAGCATCCTCAAAGTTGTAACCTTTCCAAGGCATAAAAGCCACTTTCAGGTTACGACCGAGGGCCAGTTCGCCATCTTGTGTAGCGTAACCTTCGCACAACACTTGACCCTTAGTTACCTTATCGCCTTTTTTAACGATAGGTTTCAGGTTCATGCAGGTACTTTGGTTGGTTTTTTGGAATTTAGTGAGTTTGTAGGTTTTTACATCGCCTTCAAAACTTACCAGTTTTTCTTCTTCGTTTCTGTTGTAGCGGATGGTTATTTCATTGGCATCCACATACTCCACAACACCTTCGCCTTCTGAATTAATCAATACACGGCTATCTTCTGCCACACGAGCTTCAATACCGGTACCTACAATTGGCGACTGCGGGCGTAAAAGCGGCACCGCCTGACGTTGCATGTTGGAGCCCATGAGCGCACGGTTAGCGTCATCATGCTCGAGGAAAGGAATTAAAGAAGCCGCGATAGAAGCAATTTGATTCGGAGCAATGTCCATCAAATGTACTTTCTCCGGCTCAAGAATAGGGAAATCGCCTTCGTAACGTGAGGTGACTTTTTTGGTAACAATGTTGCCTTTGTCATCCAAGTTCACGTTCGCCTGGGCAATGTTTTTCTGATCTTCTTCTTCCGCGGTGAGGTAAATAATTGGTTTGTTAACATCCAATTTACCGTTGCTCACAGTGCGGTAAGGCGTTTCAATAAAGCCCAGTTTGTTCACTTTGGCGTAAACACACAAAGAGGAAATCAAACCAATGTTTGGACCTTCAGGTGTTTCGATGGTACAAAGGCGACCATAGTGAGTGTAGTGTACGTCACGTACCTCAAATCCCGCACGTTCACGACTTAAACCGCCTGGCCCGAGTGCCGACAAACGACGTTTGTGGGTGATCTCAGACAATGGATTGGTTTGGTCCATGAATTGGCTCAGCTGATTGGTTCCAAAGAAGGAGTTGATCACTGAGCTAAGTGTTTTAGCGTTGATGAGGTCGGTTGGTGTAAACACCTCGTTGTCGCGCACATTCATGCGTTCGCGAATGGTGCGGGCCATACGGGCCAAACCAACACCAAACTGTGAGTACAATTGCTCACCAACGGTTCTTACACGACGGTTAGATAAGTGGTCGATATCATCCACGTCTGTTTTAGAGTTGATGAGCTCGATAAGGTATTTAATGATGAGAATCATGTCTTCTTTGGTAAGAACACGAATCTCGGCAGGGATAGAAAGTCCTAATTTTTTGTTGATGCGATAACGACCAACTTCACCTAAATCGTAACGTTTGTCAGAGAAGAACAATTTGTCAATCACGCCGCGCGCGGTTTCTTCATCCGGTGGTTCTGCGTTACGCAGCAAACGGTAGATGAACTCTATCGCTTCTTTTTCAGAATTGGTAGAGTCTTTTTGAAGGGTGTTGTAAATAATAGCGAAATCGGCGGTATTCACATCCTGTTTGTGCAAGATAATGGATTTCACGCCTGCGTCAACGATGGTGTCGATGTGCTCGTCTTCGAGTATAGTTTCGCGATCGAGGATCACTTCATTACGCTCGATAGACACTACCTCTCCGGTATCTTCGTCAACAAAGTCTTCGAGCCAGGTTTTCAGCACGCGGGCAGCCAGTTTGCGACCTACTTCGCGCTTTAAACCTGCTTTGCTCACTTTAATTTCATCGGCCAAACCAAAGATTTCGAGGATTTGTTTATCGCTTTCGAAACCAATGGCGCGGAGCAGGGTAGTTACCGGTAATTTTTTCTTACGGTCGATGTAAGCGTACATCACATTGTTGATGTCGGTGGCAAACTCAATCCAGCTGCCTTTGAAAGGAATCACGCGGGCGCTGTAAAGTTTGGTTCCGTTGGCGTGGCGGCTTTGTCCGAAAAACACACCGGGTGAGCGGTGGAGCTGCGATACAATAACACGCTCGGCGCCATTTATGATGAATGAACCTTTTGGGGTCATGTATGGGATGGTTCCCAGGTACACATCCTGCATGATGGGTTCAAAATCTTCGTGTTCGGGGTCGGTACAATAAAGGTACAACTTGGCCTTTAGAGGTACGGAATAGGTAAGACCGCGCTCAATACACTCATCAAGAGAGTAGCGGGGCGGATCGATGTAATAATCCTTGAATTCGAGCACAAAGTTGTTGCGTGCATCGGAAATGGGGAAATTCTCGGCGAACACTTTGAATAACCCTTCTTTTTTACGGTTTTCAGGTGTTGTTTCGAGTTGAAAAAAGTCTTGGAACGATTTAACCTGGATATCCAGAAAATCAGGGTATTCAACAGGGAACTTGTTTGACGAGAAGTTCACTCGTTTTTGGATTTTTGTACTTGCAGCCAAGGGTATGGGATCTATTTGTTTATACAATATTGACTTTAAAGAACACTGTTTTGGACTCAAAACAGGAAAAAGTGCCCTCTTCCAAACTGAAGAGGGCCTTTTTCAAGGTGTTAGGCGCAGAATTACTTAATTTCTGCTTTAGCACCAGCTTCTTCCAAAGCCTTTTTAATAGCTTCGGCTTCTTCTTTGCCAACGCCTTCTTTAACGGCTTTTGGAGCACCGTCAACAAGGTCTTTCGCTTCTTTAAGGCCTAATCCGGTAAGGTCTTTTACAACTTTTACCACGCCTAATTTAGCTGCACCTGCTTCAAGCAACATCACGTCGAATGAAGTTTTTGCAGCAGCAGCTTCTCCGCCACCGCCACCACCTGCTACAACTACTGCAGCAGCTGCGGGTTCAATTCCATATTCATCTTTCAGAACTTTTGCTAAGTCCTGTACTTCTTTTACTGTTAAGCTTACTAATTGTTCAGCTATTGCTTTAATATCAGCCATTTTGTTAATTTTTAATTGTAATTTTTAATTGAATTGTTTTGATTTAGATGATTGTTTTTCAACAGTTTAAGCAGCTGTTTTGTCTTCTCCGCCTTTGTTCTCCAAACCACCCAATACGCGTTTAATTGGTGACTGCAACAGCATAATCACATCCGCAATGAGTTCGTTTTTCGATTTAAGTGCAGCTAAGGCATCCAATTGCTCGTCGCCAATAAAAACCATTTGTTCTACATAGGCAGCTTTTAATACCGGTTTGCTGTTTCCTTTGCGGAAATCCTTAATGATTTTGGCCGGAACATTGGATGTTTCGGTAAAGATCAAGGCAGTTTCTCCTTTTAATGCAGGAATCAACTCAGCCAGTTTGCTGTCGTTTGCGCGCTCAATAGCTTTTTTAAGTAAAGTGTTCTTAACAACAGTTACCGATACTTTTTTCTCGAAACATTGTTTACGGAACAGGTTTACTTTTTCAACGGTTAAAGTCGAACAATCTGCTAAATAGATCTTGTCGTTGGCGTTTAATTTCTGCACCAACTCCTCAATGACCTGTGTCTTTTCGGTTTTGTTCATTGTTTAGCAGGTTTTTAGGTGAATAATTTGGCGTCAATGGCTACACCTGGACTCATGGTGCTGCTCATTGTAACCGATTTTACATAGGTACCTTTTGCGCTGGAAGGTTTCAACTTCAACACGGTTTGTAATAATTCACTTGCGTTTTCAGAAATTTTGTTTGCATCAAAAGATACTTTTCCGATTGCGGCATGAATTATACCAGCCTTGTCTACTTTAAAGTCAATTTTTCCGCCTTTGGAGTCTTGAACGGCTTTCGCAATATCCATGGTTACAGTGCCGGTTTTAGGATTTGGCATGAGGCCACGAGGACCTAACACACGACCTAAAGCGCCTACTTTACCCATAACGGATGGCATGGTGATGATCACATCCACATCGGTCCATCCGCCTTTGATTTTTTCGATATATTCGTCCAATCCTACGTAATCAGCGCCTGCGGCTTTGGCTTCGGCCTCCTTATCAGGAGTTACCAGGGCCAGAACGCGTAAGGTTTTACCTGTACCATGCGGTAAGGTTACCGTTCCGCGCACCATTTGGTTCGCCTTACGTGGATCAACTCCTAAACGGATCGCAAGATCCACAGAAGCGTCGAATTTTGTGCTGGTAATATCCTTCACAATTTTCGAGGCATCTGCAACTGAGTAAGACTTGCTGGCGTCGAATTTCGCTACAGCAGTCTTTCTTTTTTTAGTCAACGTTGCCATTTGTAAGTGTTGTTTTTTTTTTGTTTGTTAAAACGGTGTATTAGCCGTTTTTGGTTAATTAATTGAATTAGTGAGGTTTCTCACCGGTTACCGTTACCCCCATGCTGCGGGCGGTTCCTGCTACCATGTTCATGGCCGACTCAATTGTAAAACAGTTCATGTCTACAATTTTGTCTTCAGCGATCTTACGAACTTGTTCCCAGTTGAGTGAGCCCACTTTCTTACGATTGCTGGTTGCGGATCCCGCTTTGATTTTAGCAGCCTCCATAATTTGAATGGCCACAGGCGGACGTTTGATAACAAAATCAAACGACTTGTCGGTATAAACATTGATGATCACCGGCAATACTTTTCCGGCTTGTTCCTGGGTTCTTGCATTGAATTGTTTGCAGAACTCCATGATGTTTACACCCTTGGCGCCTAAGGCTGGTCCAATGGGAGGCGAGGGGTTAGCAGCTCCACCTTTGATTTGCAACTTTACAATTGCTGATAACTCTTTTGCCATTGTTTATGTTTTATTTATTTGTTGTTATTGTAGGTACCGGGTTCTGAGCTTTGAGTTGGAAGCAGCAAAGCACCTCTTCATCCCCCTCTACCTTCAATGTGTTAATTTTTATTCATTTCCGCCCTTTCGACCCTAAAGCCGGGTTGAGCGGAGTCGAAGCCCTATTCTAATTCAACCTCACCAAAATTTAATTCAACCGGTGTTTTGCGGCCGAAAATCTTAACAGTCACCTTAATTTTCTTTTTGTCTTCCATCACTTCTTCAATTACTCCATTAAAGCCATTGAAAGGACCATTGATCACTTTCACCGACTCCCCAACTGTGTAATTGTTCATCATAGTGCCTTCACTTTCAACAAGTTCATCCACCTTACCTAGAATTCGGTTAACCTCGCTTAAACGCATAGGCACAGGGTTACCACCCTTGCTTTCGCCAAGAAAACCGATTACACCGGTAATATTTTTAATTAAGTGAGGAATCTCCCCGGCTAATACCGCTTCTATCAAAACGTATCCGGGATAAAAAGAACGTTCTTTGGTGGTTTTTTTACCGTTACGAATCTGGATCACCTTTTCGGTTGGGATGAGTACCTGCGACACATAATCGGTGAGTTTAAGACGGGAAATTTCCATCTCTATGTACTGTTTCACCTTTTTCTCCTGCCCGCTGATGGCGCGCACAACATACCACTTTTTGGAGGTAGTATCGGCTTTTATTGGTTCGGTCATTTGCTGCACGGTTTAAATCTTACTTAAGAATATCGTAGGCCTGTCTCATTAAAATATCGAAAATCTGGTCCATGCCAAATACCAAAAGGGCGATAATAACGGATGAAACCATCACCACAATGGCACTGCTTTGTAATTCGGGCCAGGTTGGCCAACTTACTTTGTTAACCAGTTCGTTTTTTGTTTCTGAAAGGTAGGTGCCTATTTTGCTCATTTTACTTTTACTGAAAAGTGTCCTTAATTTTTTATTTAATCTATTTTATTCAAGGTTTTGATAATCAAAACTTTATATCTGCACGGGCGGAGAGATTCGAACTCCCATCTGCGGTTTTGGAGACCGTAATTCTACCCTTGAACTACGCCCGTTTTTAGTACAACCAGACTAAGCAGATACTTGTGTTTTTTATGAAACATTAACTAAAAACACAAGCATCTATAAATGGCAAAATGGCTTCTCAATATTGAGAGCCATTTCGCCGTATCCCGATCAACATCGGGATGACTATGGCTTAGTCTAATATTTCAGTCACCTGACCAGCACCAACAGTACGTCCACCTTCGCGGATCGCAAAACGAAGACCTTTGTCCATTGCAATTGCATTGATCAAATTCACTTCGATTGTCACGTTGTCACCAGGCAGAACCATCTCGCGACCAGCTTCTAAACTGATTTCGCCGGTTACGTCGGTGGTACGGAAATAGAATTGAGGACGGTATTTGTTTTGGAATGGCGTGTGACGGCCACCTTCTTCTTTTTTCAGGATATACACCTCAGCCTTGAACTTGGTGTGTGGTTTTACTGAACCCGGTTTGCAGATTACCATTCCACGTTTGATGTCTTTTTTCTCAACACCACGAAGCAATAAACCTACGTTATCTCCAGCCTCACCGTAATCAAGAATCTTACGGAACATTTCCACACCGGTAACGGTTGAAGTTAATTTTTCAGCACCCATACCAATGATTTCAACGTTGTCGGCAGTGTTGATTACACCAGTTTCGATACGTCCAGTGGCTACTGTACCACGACCGGTGATGGTGAACACGTCCTCAACAGGCATAAGGAAAGGTTTTTCCTTGTCGCGTGGAGGCAATGGAATATAGGTATCAACAGCGTCCATCAATTCCATAATTTTTGGAACCCATTTAGCGTCGTTATTTAATCCACCTAAAGCAGAACCACGGATGATTGGGGTGTTATCGCCGTCAAACTTGTAGAATGTAAGCAATTCGCGGATTTCCATTTCAACTAAATCCAACAACTCAGCGTCTTCTACCATGTCCACTTTGTTCATGAACACAACAATACGAGGTACACCTACCTGACGAGCCAAAAGGATGTGCTCGCGGGTTTGTGGCATAGGTCCGTCAGTTGCAGCTACCACAAGGATAGCACCGTCCATCTGCGCAGCTCCGGTAACCATGTTTTTTACATAGTCAGCGTGGCCTGGGCAGTCAACGTGTGCATAGTGACGTTTTTCCGTTTGGTACTCCACGTGTGAAGTATTGATAGTTATACCACGCTCTTTTTCTTCAGGAGCGTTGTCGATTGAAGAGAAATCACGCACTTCAGCAAGACCTTTGCTTGCCAACACTGTAGTAATAGCAGCGGTTAAAGTGGTTTTTCCGTGATCTACGTGACCAATAGTTCCAATATTTACGTGTGGATTGGAACGGTCGAAGTTTTCTTTTGCCATAGTTGTTTTTTATTTAATTGTATATTTTATATTTAATTAGCCTTACGTCTAATAGAACTGTTGAGCGGCCCCGATGGCGATCGGGGAACTGCCAACCGATTTTCCCTTAATCGGAGGGCTGCCCAGCATCTCTGAGCTGTTGAGCAGGATTGAACTGCCGACCTCTTCCTTACCAAGGAAGTGCTCTACCACTGAGCTACAACAGCTTATTCTTTTTGTCCGACTTGGCCCTTTACGGCCTGTCTGCTCAAAAATCTCATTTTAACAAAGAACAGCCCTCTCCACACGCCAAAAGTCCCTCAATTTGGGACTTTTCAAAAACCTTTGGATCGCGTCTGCAAATCCTCTTGTTTTTGCCACCTCTCCTGTTTTTACAGCCAGGTGTATGAACACACGTGCCAACTTCACCTTTTCGTCGCAAATTCAGCCTTAACGACGTTTGTTTTGAATAAATAACCTGCCTTCATTTGCACTTTGGCAGCCAAGCGGGTTTCCCAACTTGTGTATCTACTCGTTCAGAGCGGAAGACGGGTCTCGAACCCGCAACCTCCAGCTTGGAAGGCTGGAGCTCTACCAATTGAGCTACTTCCGCTTTATCATCCTTTTTGCTTTTAGACTAAAAAGTACGATCAAGTTCTGTTCTTCGGTCGCCTTAGCCATCCCGACGACACTCGGTATAGGCGACCTGGTGTGGGGACAGGAGGATTCGAACCTCCGAAGTCGAAACAACAGATTTACAGTCTGTCCCATTTGGCCACTCTGGTATATCCCCTTGCTAAAAGAGCCGAAGAAGGGACTCGAACCCCCGACCAGCTGATTACAAATCAGCTGCTCTACCAGCTGAGCTACTTCGGCATTTTACCTGATTTGAAAGAACTACCCTTTTTAAAGGGATGGCAAAGGTAACAATACTTTTCATTTGCGCAAAATAATCGTGCCAAATTATTTCGCTTTCCTGCCAAAAATTCGGGGGCAGAAATTATTTTAAAACTCTGAGGTGTTGAGGTAGGTAATTGTTGATGCGATTCGGTAATGCTTTCCCCCAACCTAAGCCATGATTTTGGTGTGTAAAACACAGCAAGCCTTTGTATTCACCTGGCAACACAAACAGGTCTTTTTTCAAATAGGACAGGGCGGTATCCCTTGTCAATTCAGCCTTTTGAACCTTCTCTGATAATTGAACAGATAGTGCCAACTCATGATCGGGAATCAGATCCCGGTTTTTAAGTTCCCCGATACACACCCCGGCTTTTTTGAAATACAAGCCTTGTAATGGCAGTTGTAAAAACGCAAAACATGCCTGGTTCATAAGATAAAACTTTTCATTTTTTTTCAGCATTTCACCTGCTGTCGAATTCACGTAATTATCCAGTACTTTTTTTTCTTCAACCGATACCGTATGTTTTGATCGCAAATGTCGGTTTTGCGCACTTTCTGAACGCTTTTTGGTCAAAATGGAGCAAAAAAACCCTTCGCTTTTCACTAAATGCGGGTAAAACCTCAGGCCTTTTTCGTTTTGCACTATACCCCAGTCTTTTTGTACTACTAAGGGCAGCACCTCCATGCCCTTTTCTTGCCTCAGCCAATCCACAATGTCTTCGTTTTCTTCCTTTGAATACGAACAAGTACTGTAAAACAGCAATCCGTCTTCTTTGAGGCTGATTAAAGCTGAATTCAACAGGTTTTTTTGCCTCAGCGCGCAGGCACTCACATGAGCCGGACTCCATTCCTCCATGGCCTCTTCTTGTTTTCTGAACAAACCGCTGCCACTGCATGGAGCATCAACCACCAAAAGATCAAAAAAACCGCTTAATTGCTCAAATTGCTCTGGCGCATTATTAGTTACCACGGCATTGATTTGCCCCCATTTGCTGAGGTTGTAGGCTAAAATCTGAGCGCGGTTTTGGATCAACTCATTTGACACCAGCAAACTGTCTTTGCTAATGATGGAATTGAGTACACAGCTTTTGCCACCGGGCGCTGCACACAGGTCGAGAACCTTGATGTTCCGGCTTAGGTCAAGGCACTGTTTTAGTGCGAATTCAAGAAACATGCTACCTGCTTCTTGCACATAATAACATCCGGCCTGAAACAACGGGTCGCGGGTAAATGAAGGGCGTTCATGAAGGTAAAACCCTGTTGAGCTCCATGGAACAGGCTCGCCTTTTTGAAATTCAGGTACACAAGGCTTGAAGGGATTAAATCGCAGTGAGGTTAGTTGCTCTCCCGATTCGTGAACCTGAATAAATCCTTCAGGGTCGGGGAGGGCAATTTGGGTGAGACTGTTTAAAAATTGTAAGGGTAGGCTTGGCATCTTTTGGAATTAAACAGTTCCTTTGTTTTGAATTTTGTGGACTACAAAGAAAGGCAATTAAACAGCTCATCAAAGTATGACGCCGAGAAAATACAACTCTGGTGTGCCTACCAGGAGCGTTCGCACCACGAGGTTCGACTGAAGTTGCAAAAGGCCGGTTTGAAGGAGCACCAAATAGACCAGGTACTTTCTGAACTTATTACAGAAAACTACCTCAATGAGGAGCGGTTTGCGATAGCTTTTGCAGGTGGAAAGTTCAGGATCAAACAATGGGGCCGCATTAAAATCAAAAATGAACTAAAAAAACACAGGGTATCAGAACGAAACATCCGTATTGCACTGGAGAGCCTCGATGAAAAAGATTACCAAAAAACCTTGCGGGAGCTCACCCGCAAAAAAATCACCTCTCTCGGAGGCAAGCCAAACCTGCGCATAAAGGCAGCTCTTTACCGGTACTTACTAAGCAAAGGCTTTGAGCCGGAAGTTGTGATGGAACAAATAAACCGTAATTTTAACGAACATGAATCTTGATCTGAAAGCGAAAAACGCTTTGGTATGCGGCAGCACACAAGGCATAGGAAAAGCCTCCGCAATGGAATTGGCCAAGTTGGGCGCCAACGTAATTTTATTGGCTCGCAATGAGGACAGTCTTAAAAAAGTAAAAGCCGAATTGCCTAACAATGGCTCACAACTTCACACTTACCTCTGCGCCGATTATTCAAACCCAAAACATCTGGAAGAATTGGTAAATGCCTTTATACGAAGAAACGGACCGGTGCATATTTTGGTGAACAATACCGGTGGTCCACCGGCCGGGCCCATAGTAAAAGCCCGAACCGATGAATTTGTAACCGCATTCAGCCATCACCTGATTTGCAATCATATTTTGGCACAGGCTTGTATTGAAGGCATGAAAAATACAGGTTACGGGCGTATTGTGAATGTGATTTCAACCTCGGTGAAACAAGCCTTGCCCAATTTGGGTGTGAGCAATACCATACGCGCTGCCGTTGGCAATTGGGCGAAAACCATGGCAAATGAATTGGCCGCTTTTGGTATCACGGTAAATAATGTATTGCCCGGAGCTACTTCTACTCAGCGTTTGAGCGCAATACTTGAGAACAAGGCGCAAAAAAACAATACCAGCACCGAGGATGTGAAAAACGAAATGCTACATGAAATTCCTATGCGGCGTTTTGCTGATGCATCGGAAATAGCCAACGCGGTAGCCTTTTTGGCCAGCCCCGCTGCGGCATACATCACCGGCATCAATTTACCGGTTGACGGAGGTCGCACTGCCTCCCTCTAATGTTAACAGAATGCTGTTACTAACTGAAGCACTCTAAGGACTTTAGCTGGCTCTAATGCCGCTATTTTAGAGGCATGATAAAATCACTGCTTGTTCTATTCAACAGCATACTGTTTTTTTTGTTGCCTTATTTCGCCCCAAATGGCGATCCAAAAATCAGCACCAATTTCCCTTCTACACTGGTGGTTGATCAGGAGGCTGTACTAGAAATTCGGATAGCTAAAAGCCAATTGACCGGATTTGCAACTTTTCAAATGGATTTGCCCGCGGGTTGTGTACCAAGAGAGATTGAAAATGCCGAGGCCCAATTCACAGCCAACGAAACGCAGATCATCTGGACATGGAATGAATTACCGGCTGAAGAAGAACTGGTATTAAGTGTTGGCATCACGCCTTCGCAGGCAGCTCACGGCAAAAAAATGGTAGGAGCCAGCTTTTATTATGTTGAAAACAATGATAAAAAAAGTGTTGATGTACAGGCAATTGAAATGCTTGTGTTAAACGAAGGTGAAACCGGCCTGAGCGATGCAGCTCAAACACCTGAGCCACCAAGCCAAACTACAGGAACACTGGAATCAACTCACTCTGAACCTCCCGGCATTATTGAAGTTCAGAGAATTGTATCAGAAGGCAAGTTAGCCAACGAAAAAAAGATTGAGTTAATCATCAAAAAAGGGATCACCAAAGGGTTTGCCCGTTACAGCGATAACCTAGAACCCGGTTTTAGCGCCAAAGCAGTAAAAACCGATGGCAGTTCCTTCTCAGTTGCCGATGGTAAGATCAAATTTGTTTGGGTGAGTGTGCCCGAAAAAGATGAATTAAGAATTACCTACATCCTGCTAAATGAAGCCAATGCAGAACAAGTGATTTTGAAGGGCGAATATTCTTACTTGGAACATAACCAAAGCAAAAAAACCACTTGCCCCGAACAGGCCATACCGTTTTTGAAAGCTCCTGCCGAAACCAAAACAGGCGGGGAGGAAACTGTAGCAAAAGAAACCAATCCAACTGCAACAACCACTCCTGATAAAACGCAAGATTTATCGGGTAACACACAAGAGCGACTTGAGAAACAAGTCAGTAAACAACAAAATTCTACCAGTTTTGCTATTCAGGTTGGGGCATTTACCAATACTAAAATAACGGCCCCCATTTTGAAGAAAAAATTCAAACTCAAAGAAAAATTGCGGAGTGAATTTCATGAGGGATATTCCAAATTTATGTTTGGTTATTTTGGGACCTACAAAACAGCCAGGGAGCAAAGGGAACAAACCATCAGCGGAAATGGCATCAAGAGTGCCTTTGTGGTTGCCTACAATAACGGTAAACGAATTTCGGTTCAGGAAGCACTAATGACACTCAACCAAAAATGGTTCAAATAAAAAATTTGATTATTTTTACCCCATTAACCACCTTTATGAAGAGAGTTGCTCTCCTTCTTTTTACAGTTTTGTCCCTTAATATCCGTTCTCAGGAGCCGGATTCACTTAAGTTCGCGGCTCTCGATAGTTTGTCTTACGAGCAGTTACTTCAGTATTACATCAATGAACCTTTACCTCCACAATTTTATAAGGGTCCTGTAGAGTTGGGGGATTCTACTTATAAGGTATTGAATGAGCAGGTGATTCCAACCGATACAGTGGGTGCTGAACCGCTTTTCAGATACGATTATTTTATGCAGAACGAAGGGATGGAGCCGGATACCAGCACCCTTGAGTTAAGCGAATTCAGGCCAAAGATTGCTATAGGATTCGGTAAACTTGGCTATTCAGGTGATTTGTATGCCAAACATTTTCAACCAACGTTAAAAGGTCGCCCGGCGGTTAATCTGGATATTTCGCAACGTTTGTTTCGTTACCTCGAACTTAATTTTACTGTGATGTTTGGTAAGGTAGCAGCCTCTGAGAACTTGCCCGATCGTCACGAAAACATGGTGTCTGAAATTCGTTCAGGTGGAGTTAATTTGGTTTATGATTTTGGTAATTTTATTCCACAGCGTTACAAAGTTCGACCATACTTGAGTTTCGGTGTGAGTGGATTTGAATACCTTAGTAAAACCGACATCAAGGATGCCAACGGCAACACCTATTATTACTGGAGTGATGGCAGCATCAAAGACCTTGCCGAAGGTTCAGCCGGCGCGCAGGATGCCAAAGACCTGGTTCGCGATTACAATTACGAATCCGACATCCGTGAGTTAAACCTTGATGGCTTTGGTAAGTACAATGAACGTTCTATCGCCTTTCCTTTGGGATTTGGTATCATCACCCGCGTAACCGACAGGGTAAACATGAAACTTAATTGGCAGTACTACTTTTCAGGCACCGATTACATTGATGGCATTACGGAAAACAGTTTAGGCAACAGAAAAGGGAACAGCAAAAACGACAATTTCTCCTACGCTTCGTTTGCCTTTCAATACGATCTCATTACCAAACCCAAATCATCCACCTACGCCGATACACTTACCGATGCGTTCTGGCTGGCTTTTGATAATGCCGACGGCGACAACGACAGTATTCCTGATTTGAAAGACGATTGTTTAGGAACTGCGGCAGGGGCTAAAGTGGATTTGAATGGCTGCCCTAGCGACGACGATGGAGATGGGATTCCTAATTACCGCGACGATGAACCGAATACACCGGCAGGATTTCCTGTGAATGCGAGAGGAGTAGCGCAAACAGACGCCTATTGGAAAGATTATTACGAGGCGTATTTAAATGACACAGTAAGTACCGACAGGGAGATACAAATTGTGTACAATGCATTTACTACCAAACCGAAGAAAAGCAAAAAAGACGAGCAAAAGGACGAGTACACGGTTGAATTGGTGAGGTATAACGGTCCTATCCCTTCCGATGAGTTAGCATATCTCTTAAGCATTGGCGACATCAATTCCACCACACTGGATGATGGCACCGTGGTGTATACCACCGGCAAGTATGATAATCTGGCGGATGCGGTGAAACGCAAAGAGGAATTCAAACTATCGGGTAATTCAACTGCTAAAGTGGCCAAAGTAGCAGGTAAAAAAGTCGAAAAAATTCAGGAAGAAGACCTTGATGCTTTGTTGAGGAAAGAACTTGAAGATCTGATGAGTATTACCATCAGTGAAGATGGTGACACCATACGCACCCAAATGGAAGGGGATGATTATTTTGCAGGTCTGTTTGGAGATGAATTTACCAACGCCACACCTGAAGTGAAAGACAGTTTACGTACCGTTGGTATGAAAACAAAAGCTAAGGAAATCAAAGCAAACAGAGAACTGGCTGAAGCAGAAGAATCATTCAATCCTGAAGATGTGATTTACCGTGTGCAATTGGGTGCCTTTAGAAACCGCATTTCTACCAGCATATTCAACACTTCTACCAGCGTTTTAGAATTAAAAACCGCCGAGAATATTTACCGTTATGTAACCAAAGGGTATAAATCAATTGAGCAAGCGGCTGCAGTGCGCGCCGATCTGGTAATACAAGGCTATAGCGACGCGTTTGTTACAGCTTACAAAGGCGGTAAACGTGTGCCTTTGAACCAAACCAAAGCTACTGTAGATAAAGAATACGTTGAAGACATGAATGAAGACAAGATCTTCTCGTCTGTCGACAAAAGTTTGGTGGCGTTTAAGGTGCAATTAGGAGTGCCTTTGAAAAAGCCTGGATTGATTGCCATCATGGAAGAAAAAATCAAGGATCTGAACGATATTGAAAAGCAAACAACTTCTGTGGGAGGCGTGAGGTACACATCTGGCAGTTTCGCCAGTTACAGCGATGCAGAGAAGCACCGTAAAGACCTCGAGGCTAAAGGATTTACTGACGCCTTCACAATTGCTACCTTTAAAAATGAGCAGATTCCTATTCAAGAAGCCATGGAGCTCCTTAAATAAGATCACAATAAAAACAGCATGCCTCTGTGTTTAAAGGCCCTGATGTTTGTTTTTGCCCTTCTCGTCACCACTGCGCCGGTGTTGGCGCAGGAACCACCGAGCATTAAAGTAAGAAAAAGTGCCAATCTGGCTAAAGCGGTGTTTGATAACACAAGTGACCGCTTGCTGGTAATGGACCGTTTTGGTAACCCAACTGAAGCACGCATACTGTATTTCAGATTGCATGTGAAATTAAAGCGGGAAACCCGCGTATTTGAAGGGCATTCAAACAAACTCACTACCGAAATGCTGAATTGTTTAAAAGGATTAAACAATGCGACCCAACTTTTTTTCACCAACATCAAAGCGGAAGAAGAGGGTGGCCATTTAACTGAACTCCCCGACGCAATTGAGGTATGGTTCCCTGAATGCGGTAATTGTGACAAAAAAAGAAACCGGAACTAAGGCCGGTTGCTTAGTGTTTGAATACTAGGTGTTAATTGTAGGCAGGTAGTAATGCATAGGCTTTACCATATTCCAGCATTTGACTTTTGAAGTCATTAGGGTAGACGATTTTCACATCTGTTATTTTTCCATCCACCATTACCGGAACCAATTTGGGTTGAATAAAGCCGGCATAAGGCGCAATGTGTAATTTTTCATAACGAGTGAGTACTTCTTTGTGCAATGCGGGATTGATTTTTACTCCATAACCCTCAATTAAAGCTTTTCCTGCCTTGTAATCGCCCTGTGACTTTATGCGTTGTATTTCCCTTAAAAGTTCTCCAAAAAGCGTTCTGAGGGCCGCATAATCATTTACAATAAAATAGGTTTTGCCGTTTTCCTGTTTTTTCTCAATCAACTTTTTTGCTTTGCCTTTTTCATAGGCCCAGGCTGAAATCATTTGCCGGTTGCGCATGTGGGCTTCTTCAATGGCATTACCCAATTTGATTCGGGATAATTGGATAAGTAAGCCTTTGGTAATGTATTCATCGTAAGCTGCCTTACCATAATCAAGAGATGGCATTACCCCAAGTTCTACCAGTTTGGGATCCATTAAATAATACAAAGCCACTAAATCGGCTCTGCCTTCTTCCAAGGCGCTGGCATAATTCTGAAGTGTTTCGTGGGGTTGTCCAACCAAAGTGTCTATTTTACCACTTGCATGACCAATTACCTCATGCATATCGGTGTGTAATTTATCTGCAAGGGGGGCGTAGGCTTTCACGCGTTCTTGTATTTCATTGTTATAATAAAATTCGTCAACTACCGAACCGCCGGCCGCCTGTTCATAGGCTTCCACTATATTACCCAGGTTAACCGATTTGCTGCCGTGCTTTTCGCGTATCCATTCGTTGTTGGGCAAATTGATGCCAATGGGTGTGCTAGGTGCGGCATCACCGCTTTCCACCACAGCATTAATTACTTTAGCTGAAATACCCGTCACTTTTTTCTTTTTGTGTTGATTCATGATAGGAGAATGATCTTCGAACCATTGGGCATTGGCACCAATTTTTGCAATACGTTTGCTGGCTTCCAAATCTTTGATGGATACCACAGACTCAAACGAACCCTTTTTGCCCAGGGGATCTTGATATACTTCAATAAAGCCATTCACCACATCCACAAGGCTTGCAGTATCTTGCACCCATGCAATGTTGTACGTGTCAAAGTCTTTCAGATTGCCGGTTTTATAGTATTTAACCAGGCATTCAAGTGCTTTTTTCTGTTGAGCGTTTTCACTTACTGTAATCGCTTTTTCAAGCCAGAACACAATTTTTTCAATGGCCCAGCTATACATGCCTCCTACCTTATACACTTTTTCAACAAGCTTGCCGTTCTCTTTAACCAACTTGCTGTTCAGACCATACATGGGCTGTTCGTCGCTGGTGGTATCTACTTGAGCCGTGTAAAACCCGGATGCTTCGGCTTCATTTACACCTTCGTAAAAGTTCACGGCCGATGAGGTAATAAGGTCTTTTTTAGGGTCTAAGTTCACTTTTTTAGGAGCCAAGGCCGGATTGTAAATCACATCTGCAATAAATTCCACAAAAGCGGCTTTGTTTTGTCCGTTTTGCAAAGGGAGAAATTTCTCGTCAACATGACTGAGTGCGTGAATAAAAAACTCTTTTGAACACTCGGGGATGAATTTATCGTTGTTGTAATGATGATGGATGCCATTGCTGAACCACACCCGTTTGGCATAAGTTTCAAGTTGTTTGAATTCGTCTGAAGAGTTATCATGGCTTTTGGTGCTTAACAATGCTTCCAGTGTTTTTCGTATTGCCAGATTGTACTTGTAATTCTGATCGTAATTGATATCTCTGCCACAAAGTGCCGCTTCATAAAGATAGTACACCAGGGTTTTGGTTTTCAGATCAAGTGAATTAAAGTCTTTCACCTGGTAGCGCAACACTCTCAGGTCGGCGAATTGTTCGGCTACGTATTCAAACGGTTCCGTAGGTTCTTTTACCAAATTACTATCAGGAGCAGGTGTTTGGTTGGCACTTTGGTCGCCACCTGAATTGCAGGAAACCATTAAAGCGGCAAGACCCAGAGAAAAAAATAGCTGTTTCATATTTTTAAAAATTCAAGTTTAAGGCTTATCCTGTGTATTTCAAAACAATCACACCTTCAGGTCTTTTGGATAACACAAATAATGTTTACGCACGGTTTTACTAAGGCTTTTAAGGTTTAAGAGGTCGCTGGCAGTAGCAACATCAACTAAACTTCCGTCATTCATCAAAATATTGATATTGATATGGCGTTGATCGTAGGCGCTGTTGTTAACAGTGCCACTGAACACAAAATAATCTGCTTCAGAAAGACGAATACCGTATTTTTTACTTACGGCCATTTTTAGTGCAGATTGATGAGAAGCAGAACTGGCCGTATTGCCCATTTCCACCTTGTACAATTTGCGGTTGAGCAGATTCGCACTCAAACGGCTCAAAATTGGGTCCTTGTCATCAGCCCACACTTTAATGGATGCCACCAAATCATTGTCATCAAGCCTTGCAAAATGTTCCAGCAGTTGAGGCTTGTTCAGAAAATCGCGGTGGTTATAATTGTTTTTAAGAAAAACCGAAAAGGCAGGTGTAGCGAACAATTCCCTGCCTTTGGATGTGAGTTCTTTGGCTCTTTGGAGAATCTTCACCAATAGATTTTCTGAACTCAATACGGTTTTATGAAGGTACACTTGCCAGTACATGAGTCGTCTTGCAATTAAAAACTTCTCAATGCTATAAATGCCTTTGTATTCAACCACCAGAGCATCTTTGCTCACGTTCAACATTTTGATGATACGTTCGCTGCTGATTACGCCTTCTACAACGCCCGTAAAAAAACTGTCGCGTTTAAGATAATCCAGCCGGTCCATATCAAGCTGTGAGCTCACCAGCTGGTGAAGAAACTTTTTTTTGTAACGGTTCTGAAAAATGGTGATGGCAAGACTCAATTTGCCTTCGAATTCCTTGTTAAGGCGATTCATGAACAATTCACTAATTTCCTCGTGCCGAATGCGCTTTACAATACTATGTTCCAAGGCATGCGAAAAAGGACCGTGTCCAATATCGTGCAATAAAATGGCCACAAGAACCGCTTCTTCTTCCTTATCGTTAATGTCTACCTCTTTTTGTCTCAGGGTATTCACTGCATCCTGCATCAGGTGCATGGCTCCAATAGCATGATGAAAACGGGTGTGCAGTGCGCCGGGATAAACCAGGTTGGTGAGGCCCAGTTGTTTGATGCGCCGTAACCGTTGAAACCAGGGGTGGTTGATGAGGTCGTAAATGAGTTCGTTGGGAATGCTCACAAATCCGTAAATGGGGTCGTTGATGATCTTGCGTTTATTGGTGGGCATGAACCTAAAATTCGTTAATTGAAACAATAGCCATAAATTTAAAGCGTTATTCTTTGAATAACTCCTCAAATATGGACAAAATAAAAATACTCTGGGCCGACGATGAGATCGAACTTTTAAAACCTCACATTTTGTTTCTGGAAGGAAAGGGCTACGATGTGCTCACAGCAAGAAGCGGCGACGAAGCAGTAGATGTGGTGAAAGAAAACAACGGGCTCAGTGCAGTGTTGTTAGATGAAAACATGCCCGGTATAAGTGGTTTGGACGCTTTGCTCAAAATTAAACAGGTGAACAATGAACTGCCGGTGATCATGATTACCAAAAGTGAGGAAGAACACATAATGGATGATGCTATTGGCGGAAAAATCGCCGATTACCTCATTAAGCCGGTTAACCCCAGCCAAATCTTACTTGCTTTAAAAAAAGCGCTTGATAACAGGCGTCTGGTGAGCGAAAAAACCAATACCGATTACCGGAAAGAGTTTGGCAACATTGGCATGAGTATCAATGGAAATCCGGGCTGGGAAGAGTGGGCCGAGATTTACAAAAAGATCATTTACTGGGAACTTGAAATGGATCAGCTTCAGGATAAAAGCATGCTGGAAGTATTGCACATGCAAAAATCCGACGCCAACAACCAGTTTTTTAAGTTCATTGAAAAAAACTACATCGCCTGGCTGAATGGTAAAAATGCCAATCCTCCAACCATGAGCCATACCCTGGTGAAAAATAAATTCATCAAAGAACTGGAGGCGGATGACACTGTTTTTTTTGTGCTGATTGATAATTTGCGCTTCGATCAGTGGAAAATTATTCAACCACTTTTGCAGGAATATTACCGTACCGAAACGGAAGAAACGTATTACAGTATACTACCAACGGCTACGCAATACGCCAGGAACGCCATATTCAGCGGCCTGCTGCCCGGTGAAATTGCCAAACGGTTTCCCGACAAATGGCTGGATGATGAAGATGAGGGAGGCAAAAACATGAATGAGGAGTTTTTTATGCAAGCCCAGTTAAAACGCCTTGGTAAGGACATAAAAATGTCGTACACCAAAATCACCAATTTTCAAGCCGGTAAAAAGCTCGCTGATAATATCAGCAATCTATTACAAAACAAGCTAAATGTGATTGTGTATAATTTCGTTGACATGTTAAGTCACGCACGCACTGAAATGGAAGTGATCAGGGAATTAGCTGAAAACGAAGCCGCATACAGGGGTATTACCTACAGTTGGTTCGAGCATTCGCCATTGTTTGATATTTTGAAACAACTGGCTTCTAAAAAAGTCAAAGTAGTAATTACCACCGACCATGGCACTGTTCATGTAAAAGAGCCAACAAAAATATTAGGCGATCGTAACGTGAATACCAATTTACGGTACAAACAAGGAAAGGCTTTGGATTATAACCCACGCGAAGTGTTTGAAGTGAAAAACCCGGCGGAGGCATTTTTGCCGGTACAACATCCAAGTTCCAGGTTTGTATTTGCCCGTGAAGACCGGTTTTTTGCCTATCCCAATAACTTCAACCATTATGTGAGTTATTACAAAAACACCTTTCAGCATGGGGGTGTGAGTTTGGAGGAGATCATTATTCCTTACCTTGTTCTACTGCCTAAATAGTACTTATGGATAAGGAATTTACGGCTGTTTGTGATTCACAGGAGCAACTTTCTGAAATTGCCGGGCAATTGCTTAGATATGCAGGCAATCACAAGGTGTTTTTATTCTATGCACAAATGGGTGCAGGGAAAACCACCTTTATCAAACAACTTTGCAAACAACTAGGCAGTACCGATCATTTCAGCAGCCCCTCATTTTCCATTATTAACGAGTACGATTCACCCAATGGCAAATTGGTGCATTTTGATCTTTACCGCATTAAACATCCGGAAGAGCTTTACGATCTGGGTATTGAAGAATACCTCGATTCTGGCGCTTACTGTTTTGTAGAATGGCCCGAGATGCTGGAGGGAATGGTAAACCGGCCATTTGTAAAAGTAAGTATTACTACTTTGGAAAATAGTCGCTACTTTCACGGGCTAAAAACCTGACATGCGATTAACAGTATTGCTTTACTTTTTGTTGGTATTGCTATCACATTCATTTTCTCAGTCTGTTACACCCTCGGCTAAAGCAAATCATTGGTATGTGTCCTGGGGATATACCAAAGCCGCTTATTCAGTCAGCGACATTCACATGCAAAATTTAACCGGATCGGCAGCTGACCATCAGGGGAATTATTATGATTTTACCCTGCTAAAGGCCAAAGCCCATGATCGGCCGGACATGAATAAACTCACCGATATTTCCAATATCAGCATACCGCAGTTTGTTTGCAGAGCTGGGTACTATTTCAACGATAAGTGGGCGCTTGAACTAAACTACGATCACACCAAATACGTAGTTGACGACTATCAACAGGTGCGCATCAAAGGCCAAATTGACGGCGTGTGGATGGATAAGGACACACTGTTGGATCCTGTTGATTTTTTTCATTTCGAACATACCGACGGTGCCAATTTTTTAATGCTCAACGCAGTAAGAAAATGGAAATTGTATGAACCTTCCAACCTGTTTCAATTGTCGTGGGTGGCAAAACCAGGCGCTGGTATTGTGATTCCACGTACCGACGTTACCTTGTTTGGCTCGCATTTAAATAACGATTGGAAAATTGCAGGTTACATTGTTGGTTTTGAAACCGGTTTGCGATTGGAGTTTCTTAGGTACGGTGTTTTTGAATTGGTTACCAAAGGGGCATATGCCAATTACGTGAATGCGTTTGTGCTGGGAAAAGGCAATGGAAAAGCCAGTCACCATTTTTACTCAGCACAGCTTACCGCGAGTATTGGAATTAAATTCTAAGGCTGATTGTTTCAGAAGAGCAGATCTGAACACACAAACACACAAAACACAACACTGGCAATACCGTTAGTAGTTCCAAAGGCCAGGTTCACTTTACTCAGATCGTTGGGTTTTACCAGTAAGTGCTGGTAAATCAACAGTCCAATAAAAGTACCTAACCCAAGGAGATAAAGACCCCCGAAGTTTCCGGTAAAAAAAAGCGAAATCAGCAACAAGGCACAGATGGTATGAAATACACGCGACAATGCAAGCGCTTTTGATCTTCCAAGAAACACAGGGATAGATTGTAGCGATTGCCCTTTGTCGAATTCATCATCCTGCAGGGCATAAATGATGTCGAAACCACTTACCCAAAAAAATACAGCAAAACTTAAGATCAGGGGCGCAAGGTCAAATTGTTCAGTCAAGGCCAGGTAGGCCCCAATAGGAGCTAATGCCAACCCGGCTCCTAGCACTAAATGACACAGTGGTGTAAAACGTTTGGTGTAACTATAGCCCAAAATTACCAATAAAGCCACCGGTGATAAATAAAAGCAAAGTGCATTAATGAAGAAAGCGCAAACCATAAATGCAACAGAACTGATAAACACCAACATCAAAGCCGCGCGTGGAGTGATGAGTCCGGCAGGAATTTCTCGCGCTGCTGTACGCGGATTCCGGGCGTCAAACACCCTGTCGATGTAACGGTTAAATGCCATTGCAGCGCTGCGGGCAAACACCATACACAACATCACCAGAATCAGTTTTTCAATTGAAAAAACGGCTTTCCCTGAGTGCACACCTAATGTAAAACCAATCAGGGCAAAAGGTAAAGCAAAAATGGTATGCGAAAATTTGATGAGTGAAAGGTACTTTTGGATGGTATTCAACATACAGGATGGAATGGGAGTTGGGTTATTTTCCTCGACCCTGAATCACAATAAGCACTGTGTGTACGAGGATTTTAAAGTCAAGTAATAAACTCATGTTTTCAATATAGAGGATGTCGAATTTCAAACGATCAATCATTTGTTCAACATTTTCGGCATAGCCGTATTTCACCTGACCCCAGCTGGTAATGCCCGGTCTGATTTTCTGAAGGTGTTTATAATGTGGCGCTTTTTGCACTATCTGATCAATATAGTATTTGCGTTCAGGTCGTGGCCCTACGATACTCATGTCGCCTAATAAAACATTCACAAACTGAGGGATTTCATCTAAACGTACTTTTCTTAAAAACCTGCCAATCGGTGTTACGCGGGGATCATTGGTGCTTGAAAGCGCTGGGCCCGATTTCTCTGCATCCTTGTGCATGGTTCTGAATTTGTAAATATAAAAAGGGCGGCCGTGCACTCCAATCCTCTCTTGTTTAAACAATACAGGACCTTTTGAACTCAGTTTTACGGCGATGGCAATTAGCAGATAGAGCCAGCTGAAAACGATTAATACAAACAACGAAAAACACACATCAATGAAACGTTTCACCGCGATTTGCCATTCGGGAATAATTCGGCTTTTGATTTCGATTAGCGGTGTACCTAAAATACTGGTCATTTTTACATGTCCGCTTAGTATGTCGTACATGTCAGGAATCACTTTGATGATAAGCCCCATATCGCTGAGGTCGTTCACAATATTTTTGATGTACTCGTGCTCTGAGCTTTCCAGTGCAATAATCACCTCTTCTATTTTATGCGCTTCTATCACCTGTCGCATTTGGTGGTATTCGCCTAGATGAGGGATTTCTTTTTTTAAATCTTCGGAGTAGCCGTTTTTTCCTTCCACATGCAAAAAACCAACAAAACGATTGCCGGTTCCGTACTTGAGTGCATTCACCTCCCTGTACATTTTTAAGGCCCTTTCGTTACTGCCAATGATGAGCGTGTTAAAACCAAAACTTCGGTTATGAATTTTTGAGTTAGTGTTGGTTGACAGTAAAAGGCGGAACAAAGCGGTGAGTGAAAAGTGCGCCGTGAATAGCACAAAATAGAGTTTGTAATAGAAACGATACGAAACTACCGAGTCGTCGAGCAGTAAAACAAAAAACAACACAGTAACCCCAATGATAGAAGTGGCCAGTGTTTGTACAAATTCATTAATGCGTGATTTACGCAACACATGGTTGTAGGACCCGGAGAGGTAATACACCAATACCCAAACCGAAGGCAATAGTATAATGCTGAAAAAGTATTGTCGATCGAAAATTTCATCGCTGATAAATCCAAACTTTAAGGCGTCTACCTTGGTTTTTCGGTAATAGTTTAAGATGGTCCAGGCCAAACCGGCTGCAAAAAAATCAGCAAGCAGGTAATAAAAAGTGGTTAATCTTCTGCTAATCATAAAAACAGAAGTTTAATGTTATCGAGTTGAATTTTGGGATTACCGCCATTGCCATAAAACCTAAAATACACTTTGTAGGAAGAGGCTTTTGGTTCGCTGTTTACCACGCTGGCCAATTGGATGTATACCTTGTTCCAGTAGTCTTTTGGTGTGAGTGTTAAAGCCGGCTTTTCAGAGGTGCCGGTACCAAACACACCCACTTCTAATTCTACGTTGCACTTGTAGTTCAATTCTAAGTAAACATTGCTGTTAGCGAAGGGTAGTGTGTAAGATTTCGCTGACTCAAGCTGGGCAATGATCTGACTTGAATTCAGTTCCATTTCAATGGATTTTCCTTCAAAACTGTTTTCAGGCGTACTAATTTGATAACTCACTTCTGAAATGGGCGATTTCACGATGGTAACGCCTGAATTACCTTCAAAATCTTCTAACCAAGGAAAACTTACATTGGGATTGTAGTTGAAGGTGAAGGCCCGGTTGATGTGCTGACCACTGGCAATCAAGGTGTCGTATTGTAATTTTTGGTATAACAACCAGGGAATGCGTGTGCCGGCAATGCCGTTATTTTTAATGCCTGCGAAGGCTTCGATTCGAACACTTTCATTTTTTGTTACTATTGGCATGAGCTGACCGGTAGGGTAGGCGCCCTGAAATTGTCCGTCAACATACAACCAGATATCGGTGATGTTATGGCTGCTGCTTCCCTGGGATGCTGTTGGATTAACTTTAACTGTATCCGTTTGTAAAAAAAAGGTAGCTTCTGTTTCCCGGTTTTTTTTACAAGAGAAAAGTAACCAAGTTGTAACTAGGGGTAGTAAGGTAAACAACAGGCCGGCAAGCTTAAGGTCTCTTCTCATGGATCAGCCATCAAAATTAGAAAATATTCTTGCTTGAGGCCTTTTTTGACGAAGGGAGGTATTAAGAAGAGGCAGAGAAATAAATTTCGATCAATAGCTTCAGGCAATTTTTTAAATAACGTAGGTAGAACAACTCTAGTATACGTCTGATACAAATAAATTTTTACTAACCGCACCATAACGAATTGTTGCATATTTCTGGCATTTTTGATTTACTCAGGCACTTGTTAATTTATAAGATACTTTCTGTTAGTAAATTCAAGTGACAAAACCAGAAAACACGGCCTCTGCTCTTAGCTTTGTGCTTTCAGATTCATGTTGAAGGCCGTATCAAAAGAAGACGATTATTTGTTTCAGGGCAAACGCAAACGTTTGGTGGAACTCCTCAAAACCAAGGGTATCTCCCATCCTAAAGTGCTTCAGGCCATCAGCAAAATTCCAAGGCATTTGTTTTTTGATGCTTCGGCCACACGACCGGCATTGCTCGACCATGCATACAGCGATAAGGCCTTACCGATTGGGGCCGGGCAAACCATTTCACAACCTTACACGGTGGCTTTTCAAACCGAGATGCTCAGTATTCAGCCCGGCGAAAAAGTTCTGGAAATAGGCACGGGTTGTGGATACCAAACCGCGGTGCTTTTGGAAATGGGCGCAAAGGTATACAGCATAGAGCGACAAAAGCTGCTCTATGATAAAACCAAATTGTTTTTGCCGTTTATTGGTTATACAGGAGCCCGTTTGGTATTTGGAGATGGATACAAAGGTTTACCCAAACACGCACCTTTCGATAAAATTATTGTCACAGCCGCAGCACCATACATACCCAATGATTTGTTGGAGCAACTCAAAACAGGGGGGCTTATGATAATTCCCTTGGGTGAAGGCGAAGTACAGGAAATGGTATTACTAAAAAAAACAGGCCCTACCCAATTTGATAAAAAAACCTTGGGTGCTTTTCGCTTTGTGCCTTTACTGCCTGATAAAGCCGGACAATAGATAAGGTCAGCTCGGTCACCTGACCATCACACGAAATTACGCGAAGGAATGAAACGCAAAAACTAAAGGCCATAGCTCCTTTACAAACCAACGACCCGGGTTAACGAATCATCAAATTACTTGCTTGAAAATGAGAGATTTTTGTTAAAAGTTTAGGGGAATAATAAATTTTTGTAAAAGTTTAACTAAATCTCACTAACTTGCCCCAAACTAATCTAAATCAAACATGAAAAAAAATTACACGAGAATGAAGATGTTCGCTGTCGCGTTCGCGATGACAGTAGGCATCATGAGCGCTCAGTTGGGTGGTGTGTACACCATTAACAGCGCATCGCCAACCGCAGGAAGTAACTTCCAGAGCTTTAATGCATTCAGAACTGCATTATTGTTGGGAGTATCGGGTGGTGTAACAGTAAACGTTGTTGCGAACAGCGGACCTTATGTTGAGCAGGTGGATTTTCCACAAATCCCAGGTACTAGCGCGCTTAACCCTGTAGTCATTAACGGTAATGGTTGCACTATCACCTTTAATTCCAGCAACAGCCTGCAACCCCACACCATTGCCATGAGTGGTGGTGACTTTTTCACTTTTAATGATTTAATCATTAATGGTGACGGTACCTGGGCATTGGTTGTGCACATATGGAACGATTCTGACAACAACACTTTCAACAATTGTCAGATGAATGCGCCGGTGAACTCTACCAGCACCAACCAAATTCCCTACTCACTTTCCGGTTCTGCTTCCTCTTATGCAAGTGTAGGAAATACTGGTGATAACAACATCGCAACCGGTTGTACTATGCGTTGGGGCTATTTTGGCATTGCCATGTATGGTTTAAGTAGTTTGCCTTACAATACCAACAACCAAGTACTAGGATGTACAGTTGAAGATTTTTATGTGTATGGCTGTTATAACCTTTATCAAAGACAATTGGTTTACCGCAATAACGTGATTCGTCGTGTGAACCGCACTACCTTAACTACTACTTATGGAATTGTGATGACAACCGGTACTTACCAGTCAACTATTGAAGGCAACAGAATTCAAAACTTGTTTGATTCAAGCCCTGGTACTGCTGCCACAACTTATGGCTTATTCATTGGTGTTCCGGCCGGTTTAGGCTTTGAGAATATCATGAGGAACAACCTCGTGGAGATTGATAAACAAACTACGGGAACTGTGTATGGTATTTACCTGAATAATGCTGGATACACGAATTGTTTCCACAATACTGTGTCTATCGATGATAAAAATATCAGTGGAAGTAAGACAGTATATGGTGTTTATGGCTATGGAACAAACTTGTTCTTAAGAAACAACAATATTTCCATTTCTGATATGGGCACAGGAACCCGATACGGTTTGTATTTTAATTCCACATGGGGTAATGGTAACTCAAATGGTAATAACATTTATGTAAATGCGGCAAGTGCCACTAATTATATAGGATATTACATTGGTACATTAGCTGCAAATTTAGCTGCATGGCAAGGAATTAACGGATTCGATGCAAATTCTTTCAGCACAGATCCTTTGTTTATTAACCCTACCGGTAACGATTACATGCCTGCGTCTTATGTGATGAATAATGGTGGTTTAGCTTTAGGTGTTGCGAACGACATCAATGGAGCATCCCGCAGCATGGCGACCCCTGATCCTGGTGCTTACGAATATTTTAATACACCTTGTTCCGGAAGCCCTGCAATGGCAACCGCTATCACACCAACTTTGGTTATTTGTCCGAATTCTCCGGTGAACATGTACCTTTCTCCATCCTATACCACAAGTGGCATTACCTACCAATGGCAATCTTCAACGGTTTCTCCTGTGGGCCCATGGGTAACCATGTCTGGTACCAACGCCTCTTTTAACACTACCGTTGGATCTGTGCCTGTTTATTATAGTGCAATTGTAACCTGTACCAATGGTGGTAATAATATCACAGCTACAGCTGGTTCAGTTAACGTGGCTGGCACAACCACCAACACCGTGCCTTATTTCGAAGGATTTGAAGGTATCAGTGGTCCCGGCAAATTGCCAAATTGTTCGTGGACAGCAAGTAACATGAACAGCACTTGCTTTACTTATACAGCTCCACAAAACCAAAGCCGTGTACCTTGCGAGGGCACAAAATACGCCTCGTTTTATTATACCCCTGCTTCAGACAACTTTTTCTGGAGTAATGGTATTTGGATGGAAGCTGGTGTAACGTATTCCATTAACATCATGTATTTAACAGAATACTATACTTATCCAACTTGGCAATTGAACCTTTGGGTTGGTCCAAATCAAAATACGGTAAACGCGAATATAGTAGCTACATCAGGTGGTGCAGGTTCAGCAGCCAGCCCTGCTTGTAAGTTAATGAGTAATACCTATACTGTTGCAACTACAGGTCTTTATTATGTAGGTATCAATGGTAAGAGCAACGGTACCTGCTGTGGTTATTACCTCAGCTGGGATGCTTTAGAAATTACTGCTCCTTGTCACCTGAACACCTTCCCATTGGTTGTAAACAGCAACGCGCAAACTATCTGTGCAGGCCAATCGGTGAATTTAACAGCTACCGGCGCAACATCGTATTTGTGGAGCAACGGTGCTACATCTAATGTGATCAGTGTATCACCTTCTGTGCCTACCAATTATGTGGTTGTGGGTACCAATGCAGCTTCAGGATGTACAGCTGCCGTTTCCCAATACATCAATGTAAATCCTGCTCCTCCGGTTGGTATTTTCGCACCAAACTCATCCGTTTGTCTAGGAAGTTCTGTTAACCTGACAGCTTTTGGTGCAAATAGCTTTGTTTGGAGTAATGGATCTACTTCCAATATCATTACAGTTGCACCTACTGCCAACACTACTTATACTGTAATTGGCAGCAACTCGTTTGGTTGCACCGGTCAGATGGTTCAGGCCATAACTGTAAATGCTCCTCCTACTGTGAGCATCACCAGCAATGCCGTAGGTGATTTGGCTTGTATGGAAGATTTTACCGAACTCAGCTACAATGGAAACGGCGGAGTTACTTTCCAATGGTATTCAGTTAATGGTGCCGTTAATGGAAACCCGGTAAATGTTAATCCTCAAATGATGACTACGTATACTTTGGTTGCTACCAGTGCGCAAGGCTGTACCAATCAAGCCACTTATGACCTTTACGTTACTGAGTGTGTAGGTCTTCAACAAAACGCGGCATCTGTAAATGGTATTAAAGTGTTCCCTAATCCAAACAATGGTGTGTTTAGCCTTGAATGGAACAACGGACTTGCAAAAACAGCAACTGTGAGCGATGTGAGCGGAAGAGTAGTTTACACAGCCGGAACTGAATTAAATGTGATGAACATTGATTTGACCGGATTCTCCAATGGGGTTTACTTTGTCAAAGTAAAATCCAATGGGGTGTCTGAGATCATTCGTGTTGTAAAACAATAATACCGAAATTACTGTCAAACCTCTTCAACAGGGGTTTGACAGTTTTTACATGAATAAATCAAACATCTATAAACCAAACCGAACCAAAACATGAAAAAAAAGTACAAGTTAACCAGTTTGCTGGCCGGGGCTTTAACTCTAATGAGTTTAAATGCATCCGCTCAGCTAGTCTATTGTTCAGCCGCCGCTGCCTCTACATTTGATGACGAGATCTTCAACGTTACCGTTGGCACTCTGAACAACACAAGCAGCTGTGCAACCACAGGAGGACCAGGGTCAATCCTGAACCGCTATTCGAACTATACCAACGCCACGCCAGCAGTAGCAGCTCCGGTACTGGTTGTTGGACAGAATTACCCTATGTCAGTAACTGTTGGACAATGCAATGGTTACGCTTATGGTGGTTATTGGGTGGTTTGGATTGATTACAACCAAAACGGTGTGTTCACCGATCCGGGTGAAACCGTTTATACTTCAGGTTATAACACTTGGGCAGTAGCAGGTACTGTTATGGCTATTCCCGGTGGTATCACAATTCCTTTAACTGCAACTCCTGGTACTACCCGTATGCGTATATCTGCGCAAGAGGGTGGCATCCCTGGTCCTTGCAGCAACCCAACCTGGGGTGAAGTAGAAGATTACAACGTGTTTATTGGAGCAGGTACCCCATGTTCTGGTGTGCCAGCCGCTAACTCAGTTGTAACTACTACTGCAGCTATTTGCCCTAATAGCACGGCTCCATTGAGCTTAGCTAACTCTTACACTTTGGGAGGTATCACTTACCAATGGCAATCTTCCACCGTATCACCGGTTGGTCCATGGACTCCGGTAGCAGGTGCAACTTTGGCTACAGTTACTTCTCCTAGCTTAACCTTGCCTACTTACTTTAGCGCAATTATTACCTGCACCAACGGAAACGGTTCAGTTACTGCTACAGCTGCTTCTGTAAACGTACAAGTAACTACAACCAATACTGTGCCATATTTTGAAGGCTTTGAAGGTATTGGTCAAACCAACAAATTACCTAACTGCTCATGGCAAGCCAGCAATTTACCGCAAACTTGTCAAACCTACACTAGCGCGCAGAACCAAACCCGTTTCCCAAGAACAGGAACCAGTTTCGCATCCTTCTATTATTCACCTGCATCAAATAACTATTTCTTTTCAAATGGTATTTTGTTAGAAGCCGGTGTTACGTATTCAGCTTCTGTATGGTACGTCACGGAATATTATGGGTATACCAACTGGACCGCCAGAATGTGGATTGGACCTAATCAGTCTACAGTAAATGCCACCATGATCGCTCAAAATGCGCCTGCAGTGAGTCCTTCGTATAAATCACTTTCTAACACCTTCACAGTTGCTACAACCGGTATTTATTACGTGGGTATCAACGGACAAAGTACAGGTGCTTGCTGCGGTTACTACATGAGCTTTGATGATTTAGCCATTACTGTTCCTTGTGATTTAAACACCCCACAAGTTGCTGTTACTGCTAACTCACAAACCATTTGTGCCGGTCAATCGGTTAACTTAACCGCTACAGGTGCCGATACTTATTTATGGAGCAATGGTGCAACTACCAACGCTATTTCTGTTAGCCCAATGGTTTCAACCAGCTACAACGTTGTTGGTACCAATGCTGCCAGCGGATGTACTGCAACTGTAAGCCAAATGATCAATGTTAACCCTTCACCAGTAGTATCAGCAGTTGCCAGCCAGCCAACTATTTGTGCTGGTGAAACTACTATTCTGACTGCTTTTGGTGCCAATACTTATGTATGGAGCAATAACGCTAACACAGCTATCATCAGTGTTTCGCCTAACGCTAATGCAAGCTATACGGTAATTGGTGCTAACTCTTTTGGTTGTACTTCTAATGCCGTTGTTTCAGTAGTGGTGAATCCATTACCAAACGTAGGTGTTACCTCAACCAATGCAAACAACTTGGCTTGTCCTGAAGACGTGACTGAATTAACCGGTACCGGTGCAGTGTCTTATCAGTGGAGCTCACAAAACGCCTTCCTGATTGGCAGCCCGGTTTATATTTCTCCTGATGCTTCTACTACTTACACTGTTGTAGGTACTGACGCAAATGGTTGCAAAAACAGCACCACTTATCAGTTAAATGTAACTGAGTGTGTTGGTTTGAAAGACGTGAGCATGACTGCAAGCGGCATCAAATTGTATCCTAACCCTAACAATGGTGAGTTTGTGATTGAAAACAACAACAAAACCACTAACACTGTGGTGGTAACCGACATTACCGGTCGCGTATTGTTGAACACTACATCACAAAACGAAAAAACCACCATCAACCTGAACAATTACTCAAATGGTGTATATTATGTAAAAATTAACACCGAGGTTATTAAGGTTGTTAAACAATAAACTGCCTCTTTTTCTAAAAAGCCCTCCATTGCAAAATGGGGGGCTTTTTTTTGTACAAATTGTTCCTGAATGTAAACTGTAAAGGAAATGCCTGAATGCCTGTTCAAAATATGGAATTGGAGAAATTCCCCATTAATGAAAGAAACGAATTACATCAATTGCACGCGAGGGAACCATAAATAACCTCTGCTATAAGTCAGTTTTTTTTCTCAAAATCATGACAGAAGTGATTTTTTTTTTACTATATTTACACAGATAGTTGCGTTAATGCATACAATAGCTTTGAACCGAATGAAAGATGAAGCGCTACATTAATAGCCAATTGCTAATATGTATGACAAAATCAATTAAGCCAATTAACTAAAACAAAATAAAACACAAACCATAAACAAAAACACACAAACCATGAAAAACAAATACAAACTAACAAGTTTGCTGGTTGGCGCAATGAGCCTCTTGAGTCTGAATGTTTCCGCTCAAATAGTTTATTGTGCCGCTGCAGCTGTTTCTACAGCTGACGAAGAAGTTTTTAACGTGACTTTGGGCACATTAAACAACACCAGCAGTTGCGCTACTACAGGAGGACCAGGCTCCATCCTTAACCGTTATTCAGATTACACTAATGCTACACCAGCAGTGCCGGCCCCGATTCTGGTGGTTGGGCAAAACTACCCTATGTCACTCACCGTTGGACAATGTGGTGGAACAGCATATTCAGGAATTGTAATGGCCTGGATTGACTATAACCAAAACGGTTTGTTTACGGATCCGGGTGAATTGATTTATACTTCACCGTATGGACCGTTTCAGGTTGCGGGTACAACCCACATTGTAGCAGGAGGCATCACCATTCCATTAACGGCTACACCTGGTCAAACCCGATTGCGTGTAATAGCCAACGAAACTTCTGTTGCATTTACACCTTGTACCAACCCAACCTGGGGTGAAGTAGAAGATTACAACGTGTTTATTGGTGCAGGCACTCCTTGCTCTGGTATTCCCGCAGCTAACTCAGTTGTAACTACTACTGCAGCAATTTGTCCGAACACAACCGCTCCTCTTGGATTGGCGAACCAATACACTGTAGGTGGTATCACTTACCAATGGCAATCATCAACTGTTTCTGCAGTTGGTCCTTGGACACCAGTATCCGGCACTATGGCAGCCATCACTTCTCCTAGTTTGACTACACCTACTTTCTTTAGCGCGATTATTACTTGTACAAATGGTAACGGTTCAATTACTGCAACTGCTGCCAGTGTGCAAGTACAACCTACTACCACTAATTCTGTTCCTTATTTCGAAGGATTTGAAGGCATAGGTCAAAACAACAAAATGCCGAATTGCTCATGGCAAGCAAGTAATTTGCCACAAACTTGTCAAACATACACCACTGCTCAAAATCAAACCCGTTATCCAAGAACAGGTAGTAGTTTTGCTTCCTTTTATTACACACCTGCAGCAAATAACTTTTTCTACTCTAATGGTGTTTATTTAGAAGCAGGGGTTACTTACTCAGCCGCCTTATGGTATGTTACCGAATACTATGGTTATACCAACTGGAACCTGAGAATGTACATAGGTCCAAACCAATCTACAGTTAATGCTAACGTGATTGCGCAAAACCTTCCGGCTGCCAGCCCAGCCTATAAATCCTTATCAAATACCTTTACTGTGGCTACCTCTGGACTTTATTATATAGGTATTAATGCTCAAAGTAATGGTGCATGCTGTGGTTATTACCTAAGCTTTGATGATTTGTCAATTACAGTACCTTGTCAGCTCAACACACCTCAGGTGGCTGTTACTGCTAACTCACAAACCATTTGTGCCGGACAATCGGTTAACTTAACCGCTACAGGTGCCGATACATATTTATGGAATAATGGAGCTAACACCAACGCTATCTCTGTTAGCCCGCAAGTGTCTACCACTTATTATGTTGTTGGTACAAATGCAGCCAGCGGATGTACTGCTTCCGTAAGTCAAATGATTAATGTTAACCCTTCTCCGGTTGTTTCAGCCGTTGCTACCAAACCAACCATTTGTGCCGGTGAATCTACCAATATCAGCGCGTTTGGTGCCGACTCTTATATTTGGAGCAATAACGGCAACACGCCGGTGATTACGGTTTCTCCTTCTTCTTCTACAAGCTATACAGTCATCGGTTCCAATTCATTTGGATGCACCGGTAATGCTGTTGTTTCAATTTCGGTGAATCCATTACCGGTTGTGGGTGTGAATTCTTCCAATCTTAATAACCTGGCTTGCGTTGAAGATGTAACTGAACTCACCGGAACAGGTGCAGTGAGCTACCAGTGGAATTCTCCAACTTCTTTGTTAATTGGCAGCCCTGTGAATGTGTCTCCATCAAGTTCTACTACCTATACATTAATTGGAACAGACGCCAATGGTTGTAAAGGCAGCACCACTTACCAGTTGAATGTTACAGAATGTGTAGGTCTGAAAGATGTTACCACAACTGCAAGCGGCATCAAATTGTATCCTAACCCAAGCAAGGGTGAATTTGTTATTGAAATCAATAACAAGTCGGTGAATACAGTTGTTGTGACTGATCTTACTGGTCGTGTATTAGTTAACACCACTACACAAAACGAAAAAACAAACATTGATTTGAGCAACTACGCCAACGGTGTATATTATGTAAAAATCAACACTGAAGTGATCAAGGTTGTAAAACAATAAACTTTAGTTCCAATATTCAAAAGCCCTCCACACAAATGGGGGGCTTTTGTATTTATGGCCATTCTTATGAGATTTTGACCATATCCAAATTTTTTTGTGGCCTTGGATTTTTGGATTTTTTTTGTTATATTTACCCATAGTGAATCAAACACTGACCGAGGGTGCCAAAAATCGGTGAACAGAGTAGGCAAACACACAAAACCAACTAACTATGAAAAAAAGATTACACTTTTTCATTTTTTTGATGAGCGTGGCCATGTTTGGTTTCGCTCAGTTGCCGCAGTATTATAATGTAAATGGTGCTGGCGGTGCAAACACTTTCCCATTCGCCAATGCCGGTACTTCGCGTAAAGTAACCTGGTTTATTCCAGCGAACGATTTAATCAATCCTACACCGCTGCCTGCTGGTAATGCCATCACGCATGTGTGGTTCAAATTCAGCAACACCACCACAAACACCTACCCAAACTTTAACATTAAATTAAAAAATACCACAGGCACAGGTCTGGTAAATGGTGCTGGCGGGCCTTGCGAAACAGGACTTACAGTTGTGTATCAAGCCACTAACCTGGTAATTAACACCACTGCAGGTAACTGGTTATCGTTTCAATTGGCAACACCCTGGCCATACAATCCGGCTTTTCCTTTGATTGTTGAGGTGGAGCACGATGCTACGACCGGAGTAGGTGGATACGTTTACCAAACCAATACAATTCCTGGTCCGGGTAATGGCCGTCAATGGTCAAATTACCAGGCTGTAACAATCACCGGAGCCGGTACCAATCGTGTTGACTTTGGTGTAAGCGTGGTGCCAACAACACCTTGTGCTGGTACCCCTGGACCAAATTCGGTGGTTACCCCAACTGCCGGTATTTGTCCTAACTCAGTTGCCAATATAAGTTTGGCTAATTCTTATACTGTTGGCGGTATTACTTACCAATGGCAATCTTCAACCGTATCAGCGGTTGGTCCATGGTCTGCTGTACCCAATGCCACTTTGCCTGCGATTGCGACTCCTTCATTGAATGTGCCTACGTATTATCAGGCTATCATTACCTGCACCAATGGAAATGGTTCGGTTACTGCTACGGCCGGAACCGTAAACGTACAATCCATCACTACAAATACAGCTCCGTATTTTGAAGGGTTTGAGGGCATAGGTCAAAACAATAAATTGCCTAATTGTTCGTGGGCCAGTTCTCATCCGGGATCTACCTGTTTAACGTATACCAGCGTTCAAAATCAGAATCGTATTCCGAGAACAGGTACTAGTTTTGCCTCTTTCTATTACACTCCGGCCAATAACAATTCGTTCTGGACCAATGGTATATGGATGGAAGCGGGCTTAACCTATTCAGCAAGCATGTGGTACCAAACTGAATATTATACCTATCCAACCTGGCAACTCAATATTTTGCTCAACACTAGTCAAACCGCAGCCGGGTCAACTACCATTGCAACTTCCGGCGGTTCAGGATCGGCTGCAAGTCCGGCATACAAATCACTTTCCAATACATTTACCGTGCCTACTTCAGGCTACTATTATGTAGGCATCAATGCTATCAGCAATGCGCTTTGTTGTGGATATTACCTAAGCTGGGATGATCTGGAGATTTCTGTGCCATGTCAGTTGAATCCGGTTCCATTAATGGTGAATGCCAATACATCCACAGTTTGTGCCGGTCAGGCAGTAAACCTCACCGCAAGTGGTGCAGATACTTATTTATGGAGCAATGGAGCCACAACAGGCCCGATTTCAGTAACACCTCTGATTGCTACAACTTATACAGTGATTGGTACCAATGCCATTAGTGGATGTACAGCCATGGCAACACAATACATTGAAGTAAATCCATCACCTGTGGTTTCTGCCGTAGCCAGCGAACCTGTAATTTGCGCAGGAAAAACAACCAATGTTCAGGCTTTCGGAGCAAACAGCTACTTGTGGAGCAACAACGCCAGTGGCCAAACCGTTTCTGTAACACCTGCCAGCACTACCGCTTATACAGTAATTGGTACCAATTCATTTGGTTGTACGGGCAATGCGGTGGTAACTGTGAGTGTTAACCCTTTGCCTAACGTGTCAATCAGTTCTACTGCCCAAAATAATTTGGTTTGTGCAGAAGATGAGACAGAATTAACCGGTGCAGGTGCTGTAAGTTACCAGTGGAGTTCACCAACTTCCTTAACCTATGGTAACCCTGCGTTGGTTTCACCTAACACTACCGTAACCTATACTTTAGTTGGTACCGACGCTAACGGTTGTCAAGGCAGCAGCACTTATCAGCTGAATGTAACCGAGTGTGTTGGTCTGAAAGATGTGAGCACTACTGCCAGCGGCATTAAATTGTATCCAAACCCAAACAAGGGTGAATTCATTGTTGAAATTCAGGATAAAATGGTTCATGCTGTTGAAGTAAGCGATCTCAGCGGCAGATTATTGTATTCAACCACGTCTTCAAGCGAGAAAATAAGCGTTGATTTGAGTTCTTTCGCTAATGGCGTGTATTACGTAAAAGTAAGTTCAGACAAACAACAAGAAGTAATTAAAATTGTAAAACAGTAAAAATTACTGCTTTTCGAAAAACCCTCCTTGATTCAAGGAGGGTTTTTTTATTTTATCTAAGGCATAAACACTATTTTTGTGTACTAATTAAAAATTACGATTATGGCTTTTGAATTACCTAAACTTAGTTATGCATATACAGCGCTCGAACCACATATTGATGCCCGTACCATGGAAATCCATCACAGCAAACACCACCAGGCTTATGTAACCTACCTGAATGGGGCTGTAACAGGCACAGAAATGGAAAAACTGAGCCTCGAAAACTTATTGGCTAATATTTCAAAATACCCAGCTGCCGTAAGAAACAATGGGGGAGGGCATTATAACCACAGTTTGTTTTGGGAAATCATGACCCCGGGAGCTGATGCACGTCCTTCGGGTGAGCTGGCTGCGGCTATAGAAAAAGAACTTGGAGGATTTGACAAGTTTAAAGCAGATTTTATTCAGGCAGGAGCCACCCGTTTTGGCAGTGGCTGGGCCTGGTTATGCGTTAAAGCAGATGGAAGCCTTTGTGTATGCAGTACCCCTAATCAGGATAATCCATTAATGGACATAGCCGATTGTAAAGGCCAGCCCATTCTGGGAATGGATGTATGGGAACATGCCTACTATCTTAACTACCAGAACCGTCGCCCTGACTACATGAACGCCTTTTTTAATGTGATCAATTGGAAGAAGGTGAACGAACTGTATCTTCAATACAAAAAACACTAAGTTTTAGCCTTTTTTTTTCGCGATGTGCCCTATTTATTTTATTGGGGTGCAACCATATTTCATGGAAAATTCTTAATTTGTGCAGGTTAATCTGCCCATTGAGTGGTTTTGGTCATTCAAAAATGGTGATTGATGGTTATTTTTTTATGCTTCAACTGAAAAAAAAGATACGGCTTGTGCTTGCACTTTTGGTGTTGGTTTTGGTGGTTGCCAACTGTACCAAAACCGGTAAAGTGTATTGGGTGTATTACAATCAAACCCAATGTGCCGACAAATGGGGGGCTTATTCCAATAACGAAGACCTTAAAATTAAGATTACAGACTATTTCGACTCCAAAGGAGTTGAAGTGTATGATATTGAAATCTTTTCCAATGGCACTGCTGATGCTTGCCTGGATTGCACATGTAAAACCGGCAAACGCATCAAGTTAAAAGTGAGGAAAAGAGATTTGGAGGAAGTAAAACAAGAAGGTTTCTACGAATAGTTGTTCTAAAATTCCCGAATTAGAAAATTAAAATTGCATGAAACAACTTTACTCTGCCCATTTAAAAATTACCATTCTATTTGTTGCCCTTTGCTTGTCTGGCCTTGTTGTAAAGTCACAGGTTGGTTCAGTCTTAGACTTTGATGGTGTGGATGATTACGTTAATTTGGGTACCACTGCCTTAAAACCCACAACCGGTTTAACAGCAGAAGCCTGGATTTACATGGGGACTTGGGGAGGAGCACCAACTTTTTTAGGAAATACGCAAGCTTCAGGCTATGCACTTTATATTCAAGGGAGCGATTTACGGGGAATCGTTAGACGAAATGGTACTTATGCGGTAGTTAGTGTACCGGTTGCTTCAATTACAGCGGGCTGGCATCACCTGGCACTTACTTATGACGGGCAATACACCAGGCTATACCTAGATGCCGTTCAGATGTCGAGTGATGATGCCGGGGGGGTGTATCCGATTACTTACATTGCCAATGCAACTTTATTGGGAGCCGAATCCTATACCGTAGGCGCTTTATCTCCGGAAGCCGGATTTTATTTTCAGGGGCAAATGGACGAAGTGCGGATATGGAACTATGCTAGGAGCCAATGTCAAATTTATACCTATAAGGGCTGCGAAATACCGGGTGCATCAGCAGGTTTACTGGGTAATTACCACTTCAACCAAGGGACTTCCAGCGGAGCCAACGCAGCGGTCACCATCTTAAACGACGCTAGCGGAAATTTAGTAAATGGTATTCTCAACAATTTCGCCTTAAATTTCGGAACCTCCAATTGGATTGGTCCTGGACCCTTTTCCAGTGGTTTTGTGACGCCGGCACCAACGCCCACGCTAACAACCGGGCAGGAATATTCTGTTACCATCGGGCTTCCGAACGGGCAAACAAATGTAAGCGACTGGACACCTTGGGTAACAACATTTACCAACCCATTGCCGGGTGGGGCAGTGGTAACAGGGATGAATCTTCAGCTTGATGGTGTTGATCAGGGTTGGGGCGGATCTGGTTTTGGTGCACCATTTTATGCTGGAGGCGAACAAATTGGTGTATCGGTGTTTTTGCATACACCTCAAACCTTTAACATGAGCACCACAAAACCATTTCCGTATTACAATTACGGTGGTGTCAACACCTTTTCGTTCTACTTCGCCGGTTGGCCGGGTTGGCAAGGGTTTATTTCCAACATTTTGTTAACCATTCGCTACCAACTTTATAACGCTCCACCCATTACAGTATGTCAAAACAGCACAGCCACCTTAAATGGATATGGCGCCAATTCCTATACCTGGTCGGGTGGTGTAAGCAATGGTGTTCCGTTTGTGGTAAATGCCTCGCAGGTATACACGGTTACCGGTGAAATATATGGCTGTTTGAGTTCAAATACGGTGCAGGTAAATGCCATACCCGCGCCCACAATAAATTCTGTTAGCGGAGGCACGTTTGTGTGTACGGGTTCAGCTTTGACACTAAGCATGAATACGAGTGGTGCCATAAGTTCATATGCCTGGTCATCAGGCGCTACAACTTCCAGCGCGGTAATTACTCCCACTGTGAGTACCAATTATACCGCAACAGCAACCAACACTTCAGGATGTTCTCACACCGCTACGCTTGCTGTAACGGTTGGTACACTGCCGGTTTTGAGTGTAAACAGCGGCAGTATATGCAGTGGTAAGGCATTCACCATAAGCCCCTCAGGCGCTTCTACTTACACGTATTCTTCCGGATCGAATGTGGTTTCTCCAACTGCCAACACATCTTACACAATTAGTGGCAGCGATTTAATGGGTTGTGTGTCACTACCTGTGGTTTCAGATGTTACCGTGCACACAACGCCAACCGTTGCTGTGAATAGCGGAACAATTTGTTTTGGACAATCATTCACCATCACACCAACCGGAGCATTATCCTATACGTTTCTCACCGGCGCTACAATTGTAACACCGGCAGTAAACAGTAATTATTCGGTTATTGGATCAAGTGCCTTTGGATGTGTGTCAAGCAATACAGCGATTTCTGCTGTTTCTGTAAACACCCTTCCGGTTGTTTCCATTAGTACACCTACCTCAAGTACTTGTAATGGAGGAGGAATTACTTTAAGTGGAAATGGCGCTGACACTTATACTTGGACCGGAGGAATTGTCAATGCCATTACCTTCACGCCGGCAGCTAGTGCAAATTACTCGGTGAATGGAACAAATACGTTGACGGGTTGTACCAGCACCAACAATGCCGGCATCGCAGTTACAGTATATTCATTGCCTGTAATTACAGTTCCCAATTATACTTTGTGTACAGGAAACAGCATTACCTTGCTGCCTTCAGGCGCGGCAACTTATACCTACTCAGGTGGTTCAGCTCTCGTGAATCCACTCACCACAACTTCGTATTCCATTAGTGGAACGTCAAGCTTTGGTTGCCTGTCGGCATTTCCTGCTGTTTCAACAGTTAGTGTTTTTATCACACCAACAGTGGGTGTTAGCACCGGTAGCATCTGTGCCGGACAAACATTAAACCTTACACCTAGTGGAGCTTCCACGTATACCATCACAGGCGGCTCTTTCATTGTGAACCCCCTTGTTTCAACCAACTATTCGGTTAATGGCACTTCAGTTGATGGATGCGTATCGTCCAATACTGCAGTTGCCAATGTCACTGTACATGCTTTACCGGTTGTTGCCATCAGTACCTCCTCCAACGCTCTCTGTTTAGGTGGCTCAGTGAATTTAACTGCAAGCAACGCGTCTACTTATACCTGGAGTCCTGGAGGGCTTACCACAACGGTGATTAATGTTTCTCCAACGCTTACTACAAGCTATACACTGGCCGGAACAAGTACTGCCGGATGTACCAGCACCAATGCACCCACACAAACTATAACAGTTTATAGTTTACCGCTGTTAACTACAGGCACACCTAGCACCGCTGTGTGTTTGGGGGCCAACGCCACTTTGAGTGTTACCGGGGCATCCACTTATACCTGGAATCCTGGCAATTTGCTTGGTTCAAGTATTGTGGTTTCGCCTGCGGTGTCAACCACCTATACTGTAAGTGGAAGAAGCGCATTTGGGTGTTTAAATTCCAATTTGTTGGTTAGTACAGTTGTCATTAATCCATTACCAAATATTGGATTAAATGCAAACCAACAAGTCATTTGTTTTGGTAATAGCACTACCTTAACGGCAACCGGAGCTAATACCTATGTGTTAAATCCAGGTAATTTAAATGGCAGCAGTTTTACGCTTAGTCCTTCTGTCAATACAACTTACTCGCTTTCTGGTACTAACACACTTACCGGTTGCTCAAGCAATACCTTTGCAACCATCGCGGTAACGGTGAATCCGCTGCCGGTTGTGTCTATCACTACCAATTCTCAGGTGCTCTGTTTCGGACAAAGTGCAACATTGAGCGGTAACAATGCAGCTACTTATACCTGGAATCCAGGTGGTTTTGTTGGATCGACATTTACAGTGACCCCAGCTACCACCACGGCTTATACTTTAACCGGAACCAGTGCAGCCAATTGCACTAGTACAAATAGTGCGGTTCAAACCATTACCGTGAATTCGCTTCCTGTAGTAAGTGCAAGTGCAACACCCATGGTGGTATGCTCGGGTAATTCATTAACCTTGCTGGCCTCAGGTGCAGATACCTATACCTGGAGTGGAGGAGCAATTAATGCTGTGCCTTTTGCGCCTCTGTCGAGCACTGTTTATACTGTTAATGGTACCAATACTCTCACAGGTTGCACAAGCACCAACTCTGCGGTGCAATCCATCACAGTGAACCCATTGCCCAATGTTACGGCGAGCACAAGTACAGCTGCTGTGTGCATGAATTTTAGCACCACATTGACCGGAGGAGGCGCGGTAAGCTATACCTGGTCGGGCGGTGTGTTAAATGGTGTAGCCTTTAGTCCTACTGCAACGTCTCAGTATACTGTTATTGGCACATCAGCCTTATCCTGTACCAACAGTGCTGTACAAGGCATAACGGTTTATGCTTTGCCGACTGTTAGTGCAGTTGCTTCTCAAACGGTGCTGTGTTTAGGAAACGCACTTACCTTAACAGGTGCAGGAGCAGATACCTATACCTGGACACCGGCCATTTCCAATGCGGTGTCCTTTACTCCGGCAGCCAGCGCCACTTATTCAGTAATTGGTACCAACACCCTTACCGGTTGCACCAGTACCAACAGCGCCAGTCAGTTTGTATTGGTTAATTCTTTGCCTGTTGTAACAGCAAGTGTGAGTCATCCTGTTGTTTGTTATGGCTACACAACAATGCTGAATGGAGGAGGGGCAAACACTTATACTTGGACCGGCGGAGTGAACAACAATACGGCATTCACGCCAAGCACATCTTCCAGTTATACCGTAACGGGTACCGACCTGAATGGATGTCAAAATACTGCAATAAGTGCTGTAACGGTAAATCCTTTGCCTGTGTTGCTGGTCATCAGTACCAATTCACTTACCTGCAGTGGCGAAACCACTACCTTAACCGTAAGTGGAGCCAATACCTACACCTGGAATTCAGGAGCACAAACCCCCACACTTCCTATCACCTTAAATGTGAGTACCTTGTTTACCGTAAGCGGAACGGATGCAAACAATTGTGTAAACAGCAGCACGTTTATGCAAGTTGTCGATCCCTGCGCGGGCCTTGTGCAGGTGCTGCCTGAAGTTAGCAATGTGACCTGTAAAAATAAAAATGATGGGCAAATCGTATTAAAAAGCAACATCACCTACCCTCAAAACAAGGTGTATTATTTCTGGTCGGGCTCAGATTTGTGTGCTGACAGCACTTGTTCAACTGTAAAGAAATTGCGATCGGGTGTTTATTCGGTTCGGGTAAGAGTTGAATACACTTTGAGTCCCACCTATGCCAAAATCGACACCATTGATCTTGCCGTAACAGTTGAAGATCTTAATCCGCCTTGTCCATTAACCATCTACAATGGTATAACAGCAAACAACGATGGCGTAAATGATGTGTTTTACATCGAGAACATACAATCCTTTCAAAGTAACAAGGTGAGTATTTTTAACCGTTGGGGCGATAAAGTAGCAGATGTTTTGGGTTACAATAATTCTGACAAAGTTTGGCCTAGCACTGCAGATACCGATAAATTAGTATCAGGCACCTACTTTTATATTATTGACAGAGGTGATGGAACAGAGTTGGAAAAAGGCTGGGTGGAAGTGATCATGAACTAATCACAAACTTGGGTCTATTCAAATTTTCAACCAAGTATTTAAATAAAAAAGGGGAGCCAGTTTGGTTCCCCTTTTTTTATGCCTGTGCAGATGAACTTATCCAAAGGCATTCAATCCGGTAACGTCCATGCCAGTAATCAACAGGTGAATGTCGTGTGTGCCTTCATAGGTAATTACACTTTCCAAATTCATCATGTGGCGCATAATTGGATATTCTCCGGTAATACCCATTCCGCCGTGTATTTGACGCGCCTCGCGTGCAATGCTGAGTGCCATGTGCACGTTATTACGTTTTGCCATACTAATTTGTGCAGGGCTAGCGCGATTTTCGTTTTTTAGCACACCCAGGCGCCAGGTCAACATTTGGGCTTTGGTAATTTCGGTTATCATCTCTGCCAGTTTTTTCTGTGTAAGTTGAAATCCACCGATTGGTTTACCAAACTGAATTCTTTCCTTGCTGTAACGCAAAGCGCTGTCGTAGCAATCCATGGCCGCGCCTATGGCCCCCCAGGCAATTCCAAAGCGGGCTGAGTTCAAACAACTCAAAGGTCCTTTCAAACCTTTAATGTTTGGGAAAATGTTCTCTTTGGGCACCTTCACGTTATCAAACACTAACTCCCCGGTTGCACTTGCCCTCAAACTCCATTTGCCGTGTGTTTCAGGCGTGGTAAAACCTTCGTAGCCACGTTCAACGATAATACCGCGAATTTCACCCGTTTCATCTTTGGCCCAAACCACTGCAATATCGGCAAACGGAGAATTACTGATCCACATTTTGGCGCCATTTAACAGATAGTGGTCGCCTTTGTCTTTGATGTTGGTGAGCATGCCAGCCGGGTTACTGCCGTGGTCGGGTTCAGTAAGACCAAAACAACCCATCATTTCTCCAGAGGCAAGTTTTGGCAGGTATTTGCGCTTTTGCGCTTCACTTCCAAAAGTGTAAATCGGATACATCACCAAAGAACTTTGTACCGATGCGGTTGATCGTAAACCACTGTCCCCGCGCTCCAATTCCTGCATTAACAAGCCGTAAGAAATTTGATCTAAACCCGGGCCGCCGTATTCAGCGGGGATATAAGGACCAAATGCCCCAATTTCTGCAAGTCCTTTGATCCATTGTTTTGGAAACTTAGCGTTCTGACAGGCTTCTTCCACAATCGGAGAGACCTCTTTTTTAACCCATGCACGGGCTGTTTCACGTATCAATTTGTGTTCATCGCTGAGGAGTTCGTCCATCAGGTAATAATCGTGTGCCTGAAAATTATCGCTTGCCATAGAATTTAGATGTGAGGCAAATTTAAGCATTTCGGCTTCTTCTGAAGCTTTGCTGGAAATAGAATTTTCGAAATTTATATTTGCTTTGAACCAATGAGCGAAAGGTCAAGTAGCCAAAACTGCCATCAATTCAGTATATTTGTTTGAAGTCCTTCAGGTGAAACGCCTTTCTGCTATAGTGCTTGTTTTGCTTTACCTATCTTGCTCTGAGCTGATGGCCCAGGACATCCATTTTTCACAATTTGATGGAGCTCCGCTTAATATCAGCCCGGCTTTTACCGGCGTATTTAATGGGGAGTACCGATTAAGTGCCATTTACCGAACTCAGTGGCAAGCGGTGCCGGTTGGCTATACTACCTTTAACATGAATGCCGAAGCCAAGGTACAACCGCTTTTTCTTAAAAAAGACAGGCTGGGAATTGGTCTTTCCTTTTATAACGATAAGGCCGGAGATGCCAGGTATGGGATCACTCAACTGTATGCTTCAGGTGCGTATTTACATTACCCTAAGTCGATACCTGAATTGTTATTGAGTTGTGGTTTAAATATGGGCATCAATCGTGTTGGCTTTGACCTTTCTAAAATGACATTTGATACCCAGTACGATGGCGTTCAACTTGTGCCGGGAGCCTTTAATGGAGAGCAGTTTACTCAAACCCGCGCCGGCTATTTTGATATGAACCTTGGAGCAATGGCACAGTATGCTTTTTCGGAAACCAAAAAATTGGGTTTTGCATTTGGTTTGCATCACCTAACCACCCCAAAAATCTCGTATCAAGGCAACGATTTGAGCCAACTTGACTTTAAATACTCGAACTTAATCAGTTTTACTTCAGGCATTGGTTATCGTACCCAGATGATTGCTGAGGCGCTGTTTTCAATTCAGGGAAAAAACGTTGAGCTTGTGCCCCATTTTTCATTGAAATACCTATTGAATGAAGATTATGACCAGGCTATATCCGGTGGTGTTTGTTTTCGCGCAAATGATGCCATTATCCTTCGTATGGGATACCATTACAAACTATTTCACAGCGGCATCGCTTATGATATCAATATAAGCAAATTTACAGCGGCCACTAACCGCAGAGGCGCCTTCGAAATTTTTATTAATCAAACCTTTTCTTCATCTAAACCCTACATTTCAAGAAGAAGGGTTTGCCCTGCCTACATGTAATATGAAACATGCTGTTATTGTATTTTTTGTGATCGGTTTTGGGTGTTGGTCACCCCAACTCAAGGCACAGGGTAATTACAAACTCAACAAGCTGGCGATAGAAGCCATGCGCTTAAAAAACTATGAAGAAGCTGTACACCAATATCGCAAGTTATACCGACGTGACAGCAGTAACCTCAAAGTGTGTTATGCCTATGCAGAAGCAGCTCGTTTGAACATGGAAACCGAAACGGCCTTGTATTTGTATCAAAGGGTTCTTAATCAAAGAGCAAAAAAGTTTCCTATGGGAGTGTATTGGATGGGGCAACTCTACAAACAACAAATGAATTACAAAGAAGCCGGAAAATGGTTTGCTAAATTTTACCGACTTCAACTAAAAAAAGACCTACCGGAATACAAACAAAAGGCAAAAATGGAGATTGAAGTTTGTGAACTGGCAGCAATCTGGATGAAAAATCCATTGCCCATTTCACTTCAACAACTCGATACAATTATTAATACCAGTTTAAGCGAATACGCTCCTTTTCCAACGGAGAAGGCGTTTTACTTTTCCAGTTTACGAAGATCGGTCAAAGCCAATGAAAACGACCCCGCTTACAGTAAGATATTTGTATTGGAGAAAAATAACACCAAAAAGCCTAGACCTTATGCTTTGGATACCTTGGTAAACGCTACCTATTTGCACAACGCCAATGCCAGTATTGACCAAAGCGGGAAACGCATGGTTTTTTCGCGTTGCCGCAACAGTAATGCCAGCGAATACCATTGTGAACTCTACCAATCGTATTTCGAAAACAACAAATGGCAAATGGCCACAAAACTAGGTGACAGTATTAATTTAAAAGGTGTTTCATCAACTCACCCGTCGTTTTCCATTTTGAATGGCAAAGAGGTTTTGTTTTTTTCATCCAACCGGTCAGGAGGGCAGGGAGGGATGGATATTTGGTATGCCGAAGTGAATGCTGAAGGCGGTTTTTCTAATGTAAAACATGGTGGTAAACAGATCAACACAAATGAAAACGAAATCACACCGTACTTTAATGCCAAAGAAGGAGTATTGTATTTCAGCAGCACGGCCCATAAAAATTTCGGCTCTTTTGACGTATTTCAAAGCGAGTGGAAAGATGGCAGGTTTTTTGAAGCGAAAAATGTGGGATACCCTGTTAACAGCGGGTACAATGATGTGTATTATGTGAAGAACCAGGATGCTGATAAAGCATGGCTTTCAAGCAACCGCAAAGGTTCTAACCATGAAACCACTACTTCCTGTTGCAACGACTTGTACAACTATTCCATTGAAAAAGCAAAAGAACCGGTGAAGGTGGATTCGCTGCTCTTGCAGAAAGAAAAAATGCAACTACTGGTGCCACTTACATTGTATTTTCATAATGATGAGCCCGAACCAAGAACAGAATTGCTGACCACCGCTAAATCTTACCCTGAAACTTACTTGGCATACAAAAGTTTATATCCAAAATATCAGCAGTCCTTTACCTCCGGATACAAAGGAGAAGAAAAGGAAAAAGCCATAGAAAAAATTGAAAGCTTTTTCAGCGATAGTTTGGACGCAGGATTTGAAAATCTTGAAAAATTTTCTGACTTGTTGTTGCAGGTATTGAGTAAAGGCGAAAGAGTTAGAATTACCCTGAAAGGTTATTGCAGCCCTTTGGCCAGTACAAACTACAATCAAAAACTGGCTAAAAGGAGGATCAGCAGTTTGAGAAATTATTTTGATCAAACCCGCGATGGGTATTTTAAAACATTTACTATGTCCAAAAACGGTCAAGTTCCACAACTTGAATTTGTAGAAGAAGATATTGGGGAATTGCCCGGAAGTAAGGCGAGTGATGATTTCAAAGACAAACGCAACTCTGTTTACAGCCCGTTTGCCGCTTCTGAAAGAAAGATTCAAATCATTGCGGTGAGTTTTGGAGAACAACCATAAGGCGCTCTGTATGGCGGTCTTGATCCATCTTGCTTGTTATTGATTCGCCTGACAATTTTTATTATTCGAACCTTAAACTTTCGATGGGATCCAGCCGGGAAGCTCTTCGCGCTGGCAGGTAACCGCTTAGCAATCCTACTATTATACAAATAATGACACCGGAAATGATCCAGAACCAAGGGATAAAAAAGCCGGTTTCCAATGCGTAACTTATTAGGTTACCAATGATGATGCCGAACAAAATACCTATCAAACCACCAATAACACAAATTACGGTACTTTCAATCAGAAACTGGTATTTTATGGTGTTTTGGGTAGCCCCCATGGCTTTTCGAATTCCTATTTCTCTGGTGCGTTCTGTTACACTTACCAACATGATGTTCATTAAGCCAATGGCGGCTCCAAGCAAAGTAATTAAACCAATTACTGTAGCGCCGGTAGTTACCATAGCAATGTCTTTTAACAACATGGATGCCAGATTATCAGATCGCACCACTTCAAAATCATTGTCCTCACCAGGTGAAATTTTTCTAACCTTCCTAAATACCCCTTTAGCTTCTTCAAGAAAGGTGTTGAGTTTAGCATAGTCTTTGCACAACACATGAATGGTGTAATTCATGTTGGGTTTTGAAAAATACATACGTGCTGTGCCCAGTGGTATGATACAGATTTTATCTCCGCTGAAACCTCCGCTATTGCCTTTTGATTTTAAAACGCCAACTACCTTATAACGCATGCCGCCGATTTTTACAAATTGGTCAAGGGCACTGGTTTTGCTGTCAAAAAGGGCCTTCTCCACATCCTTGCCAATCAACACCAAAGCGTTGCCACCGCGAGTTTCATTGGCATTAAAGTTTCTGCCTTTTTCCAATTCGTATCCGGCTGTGAGCAGGTAGTTTTCATCGGCTCCCGTTACTTCAATATTGGGATTGGTTTTTTTGTTTTCGAATTTTAATCTGGCCGAAAAGCTGGCTTCGGTTGAAACCGCTGCTACCACAGGAAATTTGTAATGTTCGGTAAATCGTATGGCTTCCTGGTAAGTGATTTCTTTTCTCGCTTTGGATTTCCGTCCCCGATGGCCAATTCTTACATTGGCGTCACCGTTTTGTATGGTAAATGTGTTAGCGCCCATGCCCGAAAAATTCTCATTAATACCGTTCTTAATAGCGTCAATGGCCGATAGTATGCCAACCAAGGCAGTAATACCTATGCTGATAATGAGCATGGTGATGACCGCCCTTAAACGGTTGGCTTTAATGGAATTTAAAGCAATGGATATATTTTCGCGGAGAAAATTGATTTAAACAAAGTTAGGGAAAGCATAGAAATCAAGCTAAGAAATTACACAGGCCGTTAAAATGCGGCATGAAAGGTGAATCTTGTCTTTCGTAATGAGAAGTTGGACATTTTCCCTAAGACGTGGCATCCTATATTATGGTTGAATGAAGATTTTTTTCACATATTCTCCATTTAAGGTTTGAATTCGAATAATGTATATGCCTGGAGAAATTGTGTTTAGTGGTATTTCCATCTCTTGTATTGTCTCAATTTGTCTCAGTAAAAGCACTTTACCAAAAGTATCAGAAATTGTAATTTTTCCGCAAAAAGGTCTATCGTCCGAGGTGCGAATCAACACTGATTTTGAGTCTGGTTTATACCAGATCCCAATGTTTAACATAGAAGGGTTGGTTTCGGAACTTGAAGTGGAGCAAGAAATTTGTGGAAATACAAGCGAATTGCAAAACGATACCACTGCAGAATTAAATGGGTCATGAAGAAAAGCGCCGGGCTCCATGACAACATTTACGATTGGGCTAACGTATGAAATCAAATTTAATCTCGCGCCATTCTTTAAATAATATTCTTGGTGCTGTGAGCATCCAAATGAAACCACATTCAATGTACATAAAGCATTAACATAAGCGGTATAACAGGATAAAGAAGCAGGAATTGAATCGTATACAATCGTGTTTGGTCCACACAAGTATTGAATTGAAAAGGGGCTATTTGTTGGTTGTGAAGTTGTATTGGGATAAAAAATTTCGGTTGGCTGCAATGTTGGGCTGCAGCTGACTTGAGCTTTTAAATTTAAACACAGCAAAGGGACAATTGAGAGTTTATACAAACGCATATTCAAATTATGCAATTGTTGTGCCAAAAGGATTGAACACGTAACAAGGATTGTAATTACGCGTGCTGAATGTCAATCACCACATTCCCCACTTTCTGCCCGGTTTCAACGTAACGGTAAGCCTCTACAATTTCTTCCAGCGTATAACTTCGGTCGATTAGAGGTTTGTATTTGCCGGATTCAGCGAGTTCTTTTAACAGGTCAATGTCCTCCTGTCTTGTGGAAGGGATGGGGAACAAAATGCGTTTTCCTCCAAGGAGTTTACCCAACATGGCTCTCCAGATGTTCTCCGAATTTTTTCCCAGCTCGGTTGAAACATACAAGCCATTTGGTTTTAAGAGGGGTTTGCACTTCCCAAAGGAACTTTTACCAACCGCGTCAAACACCGCATCAAATTGCACGGGAAGTTGAGTGAAATCCTGTTTTTGGAAATCAATGACATGGTCGGCACCCAGGGTTTTTACCTTCTCAACGTGTTTACTCGAACACACTGCTGTTACTTGCGCTCTAAAATGTTTCAGCAATTGAACTGCGGCTGATCCTATTGCACCGGTAGCACCATTCACCAAGATGTTTTGACCCGGCTTTACCTGCATGGCATAAATATCACATAATGCATAATGACCACCCTCTGTCAAAGCCGCCGCCTCATCGTATTTCATCCCTTCAGGGATAAGCGCCATAACATCTGTGTCATTAAGTAATAAGTACTCGGCATGCCCTCCAAAATGCGCGTCGTTAAACCCAAAAAGCCGATCGCCAGGTTTGAACCGGTTCACCATTTTGCCTACGGCCTCCACTTCCCCGGCAAACTCACATCCTAACACGTGAAATTTAGGTTTCAACAAACCCGAAAACAATCTCGAGATAACGTATTCTGCACTTCTGAAACCACAATCTGTGCGATTAACCGTACTGGCGTGAACTTTTAAGAGGATGTCCTTGTCACCGGGAATTGGTTTTGGAAGGTCTATGACTTTCACAACCTCGGGTGGACCATATTTTTTGTAAACAGCGGCTTTCATGCTGGAATAGAAACAAATTTAGACATCCGATGCAGGTGATCTCTGAATTATCCACAAAACAACAATTTCAAGGTTTGAATGGTAGAAACAGCATTTGCCTTCCAATAATGGATCAAGTTCTTTACTCCCGGAAATTTCCATTGTCTCTGTTTCCTTTTTTCCACTCCCTGTCGAGTCTTTCCCTGGTTTTTTGTTCCCTAAAAATAAAATCCTTGCGCATGCGGTCGGCAATAACAAAAACATCCTTTTTAAAAAAAGGACAGCAAGCCTGAACCTCCACTTCGGTGTTTTCATCTTCCATGGAGACTTCGGCCTGTAACCGGTGAATCGGACAGCGAAGCGCTCCGACTTCTTTTTTTATGGCCGCTTCCAGTTTTTTATTGGGTCGCTTTAAATTCATGTTTTATGTTTGACTTAAGCTCTGTGATTAAGCGCCGTATTTTAAAATTAAACCTATTTGACCCGCATGATAAGCGGTGTGTGAAACAATACGCGCCAATGCCTCCGTTTTGGTAATCGTTCCAAATTCCGCCGTGGTCACCGTTTTGTCCCAGTCCTCCTCCTTTTGCATCAAAATAGCCTGTTCCAGTGTAACTGCCGAGGCACTTAGTTCTTTTAACTCCTCTACAAGACTAATGAATTTTCCGCTGTCGTGTAGGCCTTTTCCAATGGTGAGGGCTTTTACCCTAACATCGAGGCCAAACACATTTTTCGCGAAAAGGTTTTCCACTTCCGAAATATGTCGCAAAAGAAAACCGATGGAGTTGGAGTTGGGATGAAGCTTTTTTACAAGATCTTTTTCCTGCAAATTAGGGAACTGATTACTCAAACGGGTCCGCCCCATTCGAAAGAGTTGTAGTAATTGTTGAGTCATACCTTAGTTTATTGAATGATCAGTTTTTTTACCTGTGAAAGACCATCGCTTTTTAAATCAAGAAAATATATTCCTTTGGACAAGTAGCCGATCTTAAGGTCTAATTCTTGTTTTCCTCTTTCAATGCGATGTTCAGCGGTGTAATGGCTACGACCGCTCAGGTCATGTATCGTAATAGTGATCGCAGCCGCGGTAGCTGATGTTATGCGTAGCACAAAATTACCCTGACTTGGATTGGGGAAAATTGAAATGTTTTGAAACATTGTCAACTCGTTTAGACTTAAGCATTCACTTACTACAACTGTTTTTGTGCCGACGATGCTGCACCCGCTTGCCGGCTTCTCACAAGTTGAAAGGGTGTCGTATAGCGTGTAATGGATGAGATGTGTGCCGGGTCCTGCCACAGCCGGGTTGAACTGCATGCCGCTGATACCGGGGCCGCTGAAACTACCGCCTGAAGGGCTTCCAATTAGTTGCGACGGATTCATGTTGTCGCAGTACATCGAATCCAGTCCGCTGATTGAAGCAGTGGTTATAACAGAAATGGTTCTTGAATTGGCTATGCATGTGCCGTTAGATACGCTGAGCACAAAATTGGCATTGCTGTTCAGATCAATTGCTGCAATCATGGTTGCAGTACCCTGACCTGATACCAAGGACCAGTTTCCACCGGCCTGCATGCTCCAGGTGTAGGTTAGCGCTGGATTAAAAATGGCCGGAAGTGTTACAATGTTTCCTCCGCAACGGTAAATGGTATCAGGGGCAACAATGTGTGCCATTGGTTGGCAGGCGGTATCTTTTAAGGTGTAAATTCTCCCGCTGCCAATGCCTGCTAAATAAAGTTCGCCATAAATATCTTCACCAAATGAGCTGAAATTGTTGTTGATTTGCGCTGTGGTTTGTTGCAACTGTGTGGTGGTCCAACCTCCTGAACCATTTGGTGAAGTGGCCCAGATTCGACCCTGACAATAATCAGTGAACAGGTACTTACCAAACAAACCTCCTTCTAAAGCACCTCGATACACATACCCACCGGTAACTGAGCAGCCTAAATTATGGGAATAGGAAAATACCGGGGAAACGTATGAACTTTGAGGTTGACAGCCCGCGGTGTTGTAAGGAACATTGCCCTCGTAACAACGCCAGCCGTAATTGTGACCCACCGTATCACAACGAGGACGGAAATTGATTTCTTCTTCCACACTTTGACCTACATCGGCACTCCAAAGATCGTACGTGAGGCGATCGAAACTGCAACGCCAATGGTTTCTTAGCCCCCAATCAAAAATTTCATCACGACCCGGCGTGGCGCCGTAGAATGGATTTCCTGGGGCTGAAAAATAGTAGGGTGGGTTAGGGTTATTGACATCAATTCTCAGCGTTTTTCCGAGCAGAGAATCCACATTCTGTGCGCGGTTGCCCGGATCTCCACTACTGCCGCCATCTCCAAGAGCGATGTAAAGGTATCCGTCGTGCGGACCGAACATGAGATTGCCGCCATTATGATTGTTAAAGGGTTGACGAATGTTCAACAGAATTTGTTCGCTTGTGCTAAGTGCCGTATCAGCAAAGGCACTTACCTGAAAACGTGAAATGATGGTTCGGCCTGTAGGCGTTACATAATTGACATAAAAATACCCATTACTGGCGTAATTCGGGTGAAACGCCAGACCCAACAAGCCTCGCTCATCAAATTGTGTTGTTATTGGATATACTTTGTTGTAGATGTCAAGAAAAGGTACAGGATTTACAAGTCCCGTATTACGGTTGACAATTTTTATTCTACCACGTTTTTCAAGAACAAACAAACGGTCATCGCCAGGAAGACCGGAGTTTTGAATGCATACCGGATAAAGCAAACCCTGGGCCAAGGTTTCTATCTTCACCACTTGAGGTTTCATTTGCAAAGAAATAAGAAAGGAAATGAAAACAAACAGCAGTCGTTTTTTCATGGCATTAGAATTGGTTGAATTAAAGATAGTGATAAATCAACCACAATATACCTGACGATGTGCAGGATTACCGTTTGGCAAGTACAGCGCCCAGCCAGGCCATTGGTATGTATGCCAATAACAGGTCGGTGAGTGTAAACCAAAGCGGAGAGGGAAGCATAACAATAAATAACTAAGGATAGATCTCTTTTTTCGCCGCCAACAAAGTGTTCTTCAATAAAGAAGCAATCGTCATTGGACCAACACCTCCCGGAACCGGTGTAATATAAGAACATTTGGGTGCCACTTCATCAAATTTGACATCGCCCTTGAGTTTAAAACCCGATTTGGTTTCTGTACTCGCCACGCGGGTGGTGCCCACATCAATTACCACGGCGCCTTCTTTCACCATATCGGCCTTCAAAAATTCAGGACTGCCTAAAGCGCAAATGATAATGTCTGCCTGAGTGGTGTGAGATTTTAAATCTTCTGTTTTACTATGGCATAAGGTTACGGTGGCATTACCAAGGGCGGTGTTTTTGGCGAGCAATATACTCATCGGTGAACCTACAATGTGACTGCGCCCAATCACCACGCAGCGTTTGCCGCTGGTTTCAATGTTGTATTTGCCCAACAATTGCACGATGCCATAAGGTGTGGCGCTAACATAACAAGGCAGGTTCAATACCATTCGTCCAACGTTAATAGGATGAAAACCATCCACGTCTTTTGATGGTAAAATGCTTTCCAACACTTTTTGTTCGTTGATGTGACGGGGTAGGGGCAATTGCACAATAAAACCGTCCACATCCTTATCTTCATTTAACTGACGAACCGTTTGCAGGAGTTTTTCTTCGGTAATGTACTCCGGGTGACGAATCAAAGTGGATTTAAAACCCACCTTTTCACAGGCTTTGATTTTGCTGGCCACATAGGTTTCGCTGCCACCGTCGTTTCCAACCAAAACAGCCGCCAGGTGAGGTTGTTTATGTCCTTTGCTCAAAAGGTCTTTTACTTCCTTTGCAATTTCTTCTTGTATTTCCAGTGATATTTTTTTACCGTCGATGAGTTGCATAGGGTTAAGAAGGTTTTGAAAGTTTGGAAGGTTTTGAAAGTTCTGTTCGCTTAGTTGTGCGGAGGTATTTTATAAAACTACTTAGTTGTTTACTTATCGTTACACAATTATTTTTCAATTCAACAAATGCCTCCTCACCATGCAACCCTAAATTATATGCTAAAATTAGTTGAGTTCTTAATTCCCCGCAGGAACCTTTAGCAATTATCAGGAAGCAAATAAACTGATTGTTGCTCTCTCTTTCAAAACCTTCGGCAATATTTGAAGGAATTGAAATGGCTGATTTTCGAAGTTGATCACGAAGAGGGAAATCAGTTTTGATTTCCGTGTTGTTGGTTAAGGTGTATACAACTTTGCACAAATTCATTGCGTTTTGCCAAACATCCAATCCTTCAAAAGTCTCAACTGTAGGAATTTCCAGAGTATCTATAGTATTAAAATTAAACCTTCTAAACCTTGTAACCTTCTAAACCTTGTAACCTTCTATACTTTGTAACCCTCAACCTACATCTTCGGCATTCCCTTAGGCATGTTGCGCATCATTTTGGCCATGGCGTTTTTATCGTTCATCATGCGCATCATTTTGCGTGTTTCTTCAAACTGCTTCAGGAGTTTATTCACTTCCTGTATGCCTTGTCCGCTGCCCTTGGCCAAACGCTGACGGCGCGAACCGTTAATAAGCTCAGGTTTGCTGCGTTCAGCAGGTGTCATACTGAATATAATGGCCTCAATGCCCTTGAAAGAGGAATCGTCTACATCTAAATCCTTCACCGCTTTTCCCATACCGGGAATCATACCAACAAGATCTTTGATGTTGCCCATTTTTTTGATTTGATTCAATTGGCCTAAAAAGTCATTAAAATCAAATTTATTGGTGGCAATTTTTTTGTTGAGTTTGCGGGCCTCTTCTTCGTTAAATTGTTCCTGTGCGCGCTCCACGAGTGTAACCACGTCGCCCATGCCCAAAATACGGTCGGCCATACGCTCCGGATAAAACACATCCAGAGCTTCCATTTTTTCACCGGTACCAATAAATTTAATGGGTTTATTTACTACCGATTTAATTGAAAGTGCTGCACCGCCTCGGGCATCACCGTCGAGTTTGGTTAAGATAACCCCGTCAAAATTCAGCCGCTCGTTAAAGGCTTTAGCAGTATTTACCGCATCCTGCCCCGTCATACTATCCACCACAAACAAAATTTCATTGGGTTTTACCGAGGCTTTGAGTTCTGCAATTTCGTTCATCATCGCCTCATCTACCGCTAAACGGCCTGCAGTATCTATCAATACAACGGAGTTACCATTTTCTTTTGCCTGTTTGATAGCGGCTTCGGCAATTTTTACCGGATTTTTTTCTTCCTTGTTGCTGTATACTTCAACGCCAATTTGATCTCCGAGTACATGCAGCTGATCCACAGCAGCGGGGCGGTAAACGTCGCAGGCCACCATCAAAGGTTTTTTTCCTTTTTTGGTTTTAAGGTAATTGGCAAGTTTGCCCGTAAAGGTGGTTTTACCTGAACCCTGTAAACCACTCATTAAAATAATGGTGGGATTCCCTCCCAGGTAAATGTCTTCTTTAGTGCCTCCCATCAGCGTGGCCAGCTCATCGTGGGTGATCTTAATAAGCAATTGACCAGGGGAAACAGCCGTGAGTACATTTTGACCCAGGGCTTTCTCCTTAACGGTGTCAGTGAAATTTTTGGCGACTTTGTAGTTTACGTCGGCATCCAAAAGGGCTTTGCGTACTTCCTTAAGGGTTTCGGCAACGTTTATTTCTGTGATCTTGCCCTGACCTTTTAGTAATTTGAATGCGCGGTCGAGTTTATCCTGTAAATTATCAAACATCTTCTTTGAATTGGGAGTGCAAATTTAGGAAAATGCCCTAATTTTACCGAATGGCCACGAAAGAAGAGGGTTTTATGCGTTTGGCACTTGATTTGGCCCGAAAGGGTTGGCCTGATGTAGCCCCCAATCCTATGGTGGGCTGCGTGATCGTATGCAAAGGAGAAATTGTTGGTGCAGCTTACCATGAACAATTCGGCGGTCCGCACGCAGAGGTGAATGCCATAAACGCCCTCCCGTCAACGGTTTCACCCTCTGAATGCGAACTGTATGTAACCCTCGAACCTTGCGCCCATCATGGCAAAACCCCGCCCTGCGCTGAACTCATTATCCGAAAAGGCATTAAAAAGGTGTTCATTGCTTCCGGTGATCCCAACCCACTGGTGAACGGCAAGGGATCAGCGCAACTTAAAGCAGCCGGTATTCAAGTCATGTCAGGCATTTTGGAAACACAGGCCCGGTACCTGAACCAAAAGTTTTACACCTTCCATGAAAAAAAGCGACCCTTTATTACCTTAAAATGGGCCGAAAGTGCCGATGGCTTTATCAGCCGTTTGCCTGTGCCTGAAACAAGAGAAGACAACCTTATTTCAGGTCCTGAAGCTCTGGCCTTCGCTCACCGGTTGAGAGCAGAGCACATGGGGATTTTGGTTGGCAAAAACACGGTGTTAGCAGATAATCCTGCTTTAACAACACGACTGGTTGTGGGAAAAAATCCGGTTAAAGTGGTATTGGATTCGAATTTACACTTGCCCAAAAGCGCCAAGCTGTTTGCCTCTGGCAGTAAAACACTTGTTTTTAATTATCTCAAGGAGGGGGTAGAAGGGGATGTGCATTTTATGCGCCTTCAACGTCAAGGTGAAAATGTTTTGGCTCAGGTGCTAAAAATCCTTTACGATCAGGGCATTCAAAGTCTTCTGGTGGAAGGAGGGGGTAAGGTGTTGCAGTCCTTCATTAACGGCCACTGCTTTGATGTGGTTTATAAGATTGTGAACCCGCGGCTATTGCTTAAAAACGGCATAAAAGCGCCTGACTTTAGGATGCCGGAAATTGAGGCTGAGCACCTGGGTTTTGACCTTTTGTACCGCAGTAAAGCCAATTTTTAGCGAAATTGGGGGAGTTTTCAACATAAAAAATGAAAAAATTCCGGGTTTTACCCTTAATTGCTTGGGGAATTAAATAAGTAATGGTATATTTGCGTCCCTTTTTAAGGAAAGTATAAACAGTTTAAAGAATTACTCATGTCAAGAATTTGTCAGTTAACCGGAAAAAAAGCGATGGGTGGAAACTCCGTGTCTTTTTCAAACCATAAAACACGTCGCCAGTTTAAAGTGAACTTAAAACGTAAACGTTTTTTTGTTCCTGAAACCAACGAGTGGGTAACTTTGCGCGTGTCTACTTCGGCCTTAAAGAACATCAATAAAAAAGGCATTTCTGCCTGTTTAAAAGAAGCCAGAGAAAACGGCATCTTAGCATAAATTTATAATACATCAGCGTCATGGCAAAAAAAGGCAACAGAATTCAGGTGATCATGGAGTGCACAGAACACAAGGAGAGCGGCAAGCCCGGAACTTCCCGTTACATCACCACCAAAAATAAAAAGAACACCACCGAGCGTTTGGAGTTGAAAAAATACAACCCCATTTTAAAACGCATGACCGTTCATAAAGAAATTAAGTAATCACATTAGCTTAAAAGAACATGGCAAAGAAAGTAGTAGCAACCCTGAAATCCGGAAAAGGCAAAGACTTTACCCGCGTAATAAAGATGGTTAAATCTCCAAAAACTGGAGCTTATAACTTTAAAGAAGAGATCGTTCACAACGACCACATTCAGGATTTCCTGAAATCGAAATAATTCGCATTTAAACACCACTTAAAAAGTTCTTTTCTTTGCGGGAAAGAATTTTTTTGTTTTAAGCCCCTTCCAATTCATGAACACATCCAAAATCATTGCATCCGCCCTAATTGGTCTGGCTATTATTGTTTCCAGCACCCGCTTGGCCGATAGCTGGTATAAAACGCATTATTCTCATCAAACCCTTTCTGTTACCGGCCTGGGCACAAAGGATTTTACCAGCGATTTGATTGTGTGGAGGGCTGATTTTGTGCGTAACGCCGCTACTTTGGCTGAAGCTAACCGTTTAATGAAGGCCGATCACGATGTGGTTGCCAAATTTTTGGCCGAGCAAGGCCTTAGTGCCAATGAAGTGTCCTTTAGCAGTGTTCGGGTGAACCGCAACTATAAAACCCTTTATAACCAGCAAGGCAACATCAGCGGTACCGCCTTCGACGGGTTTAACCTTTCACGTACAGTAATTGTAGAAAGCAAAAAATTGGAAACCGTTGAAAAAATGAGCTCGGGCATCAGCAGTCTCATTGAACAAGGCGTTGAAGTTATTGCCATGGAGCCCGAATACTATTACACCAAATTGAAAGATCTTAAAATTGAATTATTGAAACAGGCAACCGGTGATGCTTATGAAAGAGCGGCTACAATTGCGGGCAATGCAAAAAGTAGTTTAGGAAGTTTAAAAAATGCCAGCATGGGAATTTTTCAAATCACCGCGCAAAACTCAAATGAAAATTATTCCTGGGGTGGCTCATTTAACACCAGTGCTAAAAACAAATCGGCCAGCATTACGGTTAAACTTGAATTCGATCTTTGATATGAGTTTTATTTCCAAATTATTCGGTAAAAAGGAAAAGGAAAGCCTGAATCAAGGTTTAGCCAAAACCAAGGAAAGTTTTTTTGGTAAACTGGCGCGTGCGGTTGCAGGTAAGAGTACAGTTGATGAAGAAGTGCTCGATAATCTGGAAGAAGTGCTGATTGGCGCAGATGTTGGAGTGAATACCACCGTAAAAATCATTGATAGAATAGAAGAAAGAGTAAAGCGTGATAAATACCTGAGCAGTTCAGAACTTAACATTACACTCAAAGAAGAAATCGTTAACCTCTTTAAAGGAAAACAAACTACCGAATTTGATTTTTCAGGAGCCTTACCTTCTACACCTTATGTGATTATGGTGGTAGGGGTGAATGGTGTGGGCAAAACCACCACCATTGGCAAACTGGCCCACCGCTTCAAACTAGGCGGTAAATCGGTTATTCTTGGTGCCGCCGATACCTTCAGAGCAGCGGCCGTTGATCAGTTGCGCATTTGGAGCGAGCGGGTAGACGTGCCGATTGTACAACAAGGCATGGGTGCCGATCCGGCCTCAGTGGCATTTGATACCTTAAGCTCAGCCAAAGCAAAAAATGCGGATGTCGTAATCATCGATACGGCCGGACGTTTGCACAACAAGGTGAATTTGATGAACGAGTTGGGTAAGATCCGTAACGTGATGCATAAAGTAGTGCCCGGCGCGCCACACGAAGTACTATTAGTATTAGATGGCAGCATGGGGCAAAATGCTATAGAACAATGCCGTCAGTTTACTCAGGCCACCAGCGTGAACGCGCTTGCCATTACCAAACTCGATGGCACCGCTAAAGGTGGTGTTGTCATTGGTATTTCCGACGAGTTCAATATTCCTGTAAAATACATTGGTGTGGGCGAGAAGATGGAAGACCTTCAGGTGTTTAATGCCCCTGAGTTTGTGGATAGTTTGTTTTCTTAATTTGTAGACCCTCAAAAAGTTCAGCTTACTTTTTAGGGCGTGTCCCCGTGAAGCGAAAACCAAAATCATCTTACAGTGTTTTCTCTTCACGGGGTCGCGCTCTCCGCTAAAAATCACTTCTCAGGCCTAAGTGCAGCCAATCCTGCTGCAGGGTCTGACTCTCGCAGCCGCTTCGCCGGGGCTGCACTAAGGCCTGAGTGCGCGCTTTACCGCGTCGATCGCTCACGCGGCAAACGGATAGACATCTCCCGCATGCAGACTGAATAAATTCCCATGCATTTAGGCTTGAAGAATGAATCTCTTTTGCTGGCTTCTTGCAGGATGGCCTGTATATACCTAGTTCTGAATCTGCCGGTTTTTCCGATTTAAATCAGAATTTCCGGTAAACTAAATCAATCTGAACAAAAAAGAAGTCTGCCACCTACTGGTCTTTTAGAGAATTTGAGGCATAACAAATTAGTAGTCAATACCTCCAAATCTCATCCAATCCTTTTTTGATCAAATTCGATTCGCCTTCTGTAATCGATCCTATTTTTTTCACGAGACGTTCTTTAGCAATGGATCGGATGTGAATGGTCAAAATCTCTGAGGCTTTTTTCAAATGGTTGTTGGCATTGGGTTGTAGCACCACATTGCCTTTGTAATTCTTGACTTTAGATGTAAGCGGGCAACAAATCACCGTATTTAGGTAGGTGTTGGCAAGATTTCCGCTAACGATGACCACTGGTCTCAACCCAGCCTGCTCACTCCCTTTCATCGGGTTAAGGTCAGCATACCACAACTCACACTGTCTCATCGTTTT
>JBPOHJ010000026.1:0-44484 GCA_052035725.1 Bacteroidota bacterium
TGTTTGGAATGCAAATAATGTAGTAATGCCTAATGGAAGTGGTCTTGTTGGACATGGATCCGCCGGGCAATGCGCAGTAATTGTACCAATCCCGTGCAGTTCTAAATATGTTATTTTTCACGTGACAGAATTTTCTAGTCCCGGTAATTTAAACTATACGGTTGTGGATATGAATTTGAATGGCGGTTTAGGTGATGTGGTTTCTGCTCAAAAAAACGTTTCATTAGGTTCGGGTTGGACAGAAAAGCTATGTGCAATATACAACCCTAACAATAATTCTTACTGGTTATTGTCACACAAATGGGGTAATAACCAATTTGTAGCCTATGTAGTTGACGCCACTTCAATTGCAACTCAATCTGTCGTTAGTTCTATTGGCTCTGTTCACAATTGTGGCTCTTATGGCGGAGCTCATGATGCCATGGGTCAATTAACAATTTCACGTGACGGCTCAAAGGTGATTAACGCATTAACCTGTCTTGATCAATTTGAACTGTTCAATTTCAATTTGGCCACCGGTGTACTTACTAATTCAATTGTTTTAACTGCCGAAGGAAATAAAGCATGGGGCACAGCTTTTTCTCCTGATGGTAAAATGCTGTACACAAACAGTATTTTTGGTCAAAACATATTCCAATATGACTTAAATGTTTATTCAGCTCCGGTTATTTCCGCTTCAAAAAGCGCGGTAATTTCAGTTGGAACAGCCGGATATAATTTTGGATACATGGAATTGGGTCCAAACAATAAATTGTATATCGCAAGACCAGGTAATACTTCTCTAGCTATAATTAACAACCCTAATAACTTTGGTGCATTATGCAGCCCAACTCTTGTTGGGCAAAGTATTGGTCCTGCCACATCTTCTCATGGGCTAAGCAGAATTGCATATAACATTTCAATTGTTTCAGGCACAATTGGCAGTTTGAGTTTGAATTCCAGTTCCGGTAACTACAGTATATGCCCAGGTCAATCTCTCACATTATTGGGAAGTGGTGCCAATTCCTATACCTGGAGCAATGGCTCGAATTCTTCTTCTATTACAGTATCTCCATTGGTTACTTCCAACTTTACTTTATCGGGATACATGGGATGCGCCGGATCAACTTCCCAAACCGTGGCAACCGTGTTTGTAAAAGATGCACCGGTAATGAGTATAAGCGGCAGCTCAAGCGTGTGTGCCAGAAATGCAGTAACACTTACCGCCAGCGGAGCTGATAGTTACCTGTGGAGCAATGGATCACCAGGATCATCTATTACTTTTTCACCTTTAACTACTACCGTATATACTGTTACCGGTACCAATGCAATTAGCGGCTGCACCGCGTCGCTTGCCTATCAGGTTAACGTATCACCAAGCCCTACACTTAGTTTAACCGGACCAACAATAATATGCACAGGTGCACCGGTGAATTATTCCGCTTCCGGAGCCAACACCTATACCTGGAGTATGGGTCTGAACGGATCTTCAGTAACATTTACTCCTGCTGCTACAGCCTATTATACTGTGAGTGCAACTTCACTTATGGGTTGTAAAACCAGTACAACATTTTTTGTTGTACTAAGCGAGTGTTTAACTACACTGGAAATTTCAAAAAATCAAAACCTACACGTGCTGCCAAATCCGGTGGATGACAAATTGGTGTTGCTTACAAATGGGAACTGGAACGGAACCTACAACCGTATTTCCTTAATGGATGAAAATGGCAAAACAGTAAAAGTGTTCTCTGAATCTGAAATTGAAAATAGTTCCGGAGCTATTACTTTAAATTTTTCGGGACTAATTAAGGGTGTATATTTGCTCACCATTCAAACAGATGAAACGATCTTCCTTAGAAAGGTGATTAAAAATTAGAATGGGCAGGTATGCTCCTAAGCCTCATTAAAAAAGAATTCCAACTCGAATTTCGCCAGAAATCTTCCCTGGCCGGAGTTTTGGTGTATGTCATTGGGACCATCTTTGTAAGCGCCTTATGTTTTAAAGCCAAAGTCGACAAACCTACCTGGAATGCTTTATTTTGGGTTATTACGTTGTTTACTTCAGTGAACATTTGCGGTAAAAGTTTTTTGAAAGAAAGCGGAGGACAGGCTCTTTTCAATTACCTGCATTATTCGCCCCTGCATTTCATTTTCGCTAAGGTGCTGTTTAATATGCTTCTGATGCTGGTACTTAGTGTTGTTACGTTTTTCTTTTACGCTTTTTTTATTCGCAATGAGGTGGAAAACATGAGTTTGTTCCTGCTTGTATTAGTGCTTGCTTCCACAGGCCTGGGCGGGGTACTCAGTTTAATGAGCGCCATAGCAGCCAAAGCAAGCGCGGGATTTGGAATCATGAGTATTTTGAGTTTTCCGGTGCTCATGCCCCTTATTTTAGTGATTATCCGGCTCAGCAAGATGGCCGTGGATGGTATCGAGTGGGCCGGTGTATCAGGGCAATTATTACTCATTCTGGGGGCTTTAAATCTGCTTACCCTGGCCCTTTCCTTTCTATTATTTCCTTATCTTTGGCGCGATTAATTTTGAGACCAGGCTTTTGAAGAATGAAAAATAACCGGCTCATTCTCAAAAACTTAAGTCAATAAACAATGAAACGGGCTTACAAGATCGCTGCAGTACTGTTAATTCTTTATTCCCTTGTTTGGGGGCTATTGAACACTGTGCCTCGCCTTGACATTCTTAACGAAACTATTCGTAATGTGTATTACCACGTACCAGTATGGTTTGCCATGTTGTTTATGATGGCCCTCTCGCTGGTACAAAGCCTGCTGCACCTTCGGAACAACAGCGTATTACATGATGCCAAAGCAGCAAATGCTGCGGAGCTTGGGTTATTTTTCAGCGTGCCCGGTTTGTTAACCGGCTCCCTTTGGGCCAAATTCACCTGGGGTACCTGGTGGACCTTTCAGGACCCTAAACTGAACGGTGTAGCCATCAGCATTCTTATTTATCTTGCCTATTTTATTCTTCGTTTGTCGGTTGAAGACGAGCAGAAGAGGGCACGTATATCGGCGGTTTATAATGTGTTTGCCTTTGTGATGATGAACGTGTTTATTATGATTCTCCCACGATTGACTGACTCCCTTCATCCAGGCAATGGAGGCAACCCGGCTTTTGGAAAATACGATCTTGATGACAACATGCGAATGGTGTTTTATCCGGCTGTGATAGGCTGGGTATTGTTTAGCTATTGGATGTATGAGATCAAAAACCGCATGACGTCCCTACAACACAAAATGTATGAAAACTAAATTGATTTTTTTACTCTTTATCTTCCTCAGTAATTTTGCCGGTGCACAAACTGAGGGACCACAAATGGCCGACCTGTTTAGGGAGCAAGGAAAAATATATGTGGTTATTTCAGTGATCAGTATCATTTTTTTATCCATTGTGTTTTTTTTGATCTACCTCGAAAAAAAACTTAAGCGCCTTGAAAGAGAACTGGAAGAAAAAAACAAAGCCTAATGTTCTCAATTGCTGTTAACGAATCTTGAATACACCATGAAAAAACTTCACATCATAGGATTACTGGTAATTGCTGTAGCCATTGCGGTAATTCTGGTTTCTCTCCGCAACACCAGTACTTATGCCAATTTCACAGAGGCCATGGCAAATCCTGACCGGGAGTACCACGTTGTTGGGAAGTTAGACAAAAGCCAACCTCAGGTATATGAGCCAAAAATCAATCCTGATGAATTCAGGTTTGTTTTAGCCGATAATGCAGGCTTAACGAAACAAGTGGTACTGCACAAAAGCAAGCCTCAGGATTTTGATAAGAGTGAACAGATTGTTTTAATCGGGCAAATGCGTGGCGATGAATTTCATGCCAACGATATTCTTATGAAATGTCCGAGCAAATACAATGAAGCAGGCAACCAAGTGAACTAAGCCGATATGGAATTCATTAACCAATTTGGCGAAAGAGTCTGGGCCGGGCAAACCGGTCATTTTTTTATTGTTCTCTCTTTTGTAAGTGCTGTTTTATCTTGTTTGGCATTTACACTTTCCAAGCAATCAGGTGAGTATCTCAAGCTCGCCCGTTTTTCTTACCACCTTCATGCTGTTTCAGTAGTAGGCATAGCCGCTACGCTGTTTTATATGCTTTTTAATCATTTTTTTGAGTACCAGTATGTATACCAGCACAGTAATTCTGAAATGAACATGAAATATATCCTGTCTTGTTTTTGGGAAGGCCAGGAAGGAAGTTTTTTGTTGTGGACATTTTGGAATGTGGTATTGGGTTGGATATTGAGACGGCAATTGAAAAATGGTATTTGGGAAGCCCCAGTTATGAGTATGGTTACCCTGGTACAGGTGTTTTTGGCAAGCATGCTTTTGGGGATTTACGTGTTTGGATACAAAATAGGAAGCAATCCGTTTTTATTGCTAAGAGAACACAGTGAGTTCAACCAACTTCCCTTTTTGCAAATTCCCGATTACCTTTCAAAAATTGATGGACGTGGTCTTAATCCTTTGCTCATGAATTATTGGATGACTATTCATCCACCGACTTTGTTTTTAGGTTTTGCTTCAGTGATGGTGCCATTTGCGTTTTCGCTTGCCGCTTTGTGGAATAAAAAATACACCGAATGGCAATCCATCGCTTTGCCTTGGACGTATTTTGGCGTGCTGGTGTTGGGCGTTGGTATTCTCATGGGTGGTGCCTGGGCATACGAAGCCTTGAGTTTTGGCGGGTTCTGGGCATGGGATCCGGTTGAGAATTCGTCTCTTGTACCTTGGATGGTACTTGTTGCGGCAGCACACACCATGATCATCAATAAAAATCGCGGTGGCTCCTTGTTCACAACCCATTTTCTTACCATTACCGCTTTCCTGCTTGTGCTGTATTCCACTTTCCTCACTCGGAGTGGAGTACTAGGCAATGCCTCCGTTCATGCTTTCACCGATTTGGGTATGACCGGACAATTGTTGCTTTACCTCCTGAGTTTTGTTTTTCTAAGTGTGATGTTCCTCATCCGTGACACGCTTTTCCGCACAAGTTATGTGGTTGTTTCATTGCTGATGTTGGGTTTTGCCGCAGTATACGAGTACCAGATCATAACACTGGTAGTTTGGTTTAGTGGGTCGGCCATCATTACAGGAATTTGTTACAGCTTGTATTTCCCAAAAGAAAAAGAGGAAGAGCAAGTGTATTCAAGAGAGTTTTGGATGTTTTTAGGTTCTCTCTTACTCATTCTTTCCGCCATGATCATTACCTATTTTACATCGGTACCGGTGATTAATAAATTGTTTGGAACAGAATATGCTCCGCCTAAGGTACCCATGTATAACGCCTGGGTCATTCCCTTTGCAATACTTATTCTGGTTTTTGTGGGCGCTGCTCAGTTTCTTAAATACAAGAAATCAAACAGCAAGGACTTTTTAAGACGGATTTCCTATACGTTTATTCTGGCCTTGATTTTCGGAGCGGTGGCTTCCTTCCCCCTTTATTTTCTGAATGATTTCGCTGCCTTAGAGAGCAGTGAAAAGTGGAACGCCATATCCTATTCTCTGCTTTTAATTGTTTCCCTGTTTGCTGTGTTTGCCAATGCCGATTATTGGCTGGTAGTGTTAAAAGGGAAGATGGCAAAAAGTGGTGCTTCCATCGCGCACATGGGTTTCGCTTTACTCATCATAGGGGCTTTGATCTCTACTTCAAAAAAAGTGGTTCTGTCTAAAAACACCTCTAACCGAAAAGTGTCAGGATTGGGTAAAGACTACGACGACAATAAAAGTATCTTGCTTACAAAGGGCGACACTTTACCGATGGGGCCTTATTTTGCAACCTTTTCAGGTAAACGAAAAATCGGAATGGATGTGTATTTTGATGTGGATTATTTTACCAAAACCGCATCCGGCAAGTTAGATCACATATTCAGGCTTTCTCCAAAGGTTCAGGATAATCCCAGCATGGGCAAAGCTCCGGATCCTGACACCAAACATTATTTGAATCGTGATCTTTACACACATGTAACCTATGCCGACTTAGAAATTGATACCATACAGAATAAAAGGGACGCTTACGCCTCAGCAAAAAATTTTGTTGGTCATGTGGGCGACACCATTTTTGCAAGCAATTCAATTATCCGCATTGATTCGCTGTTCAGTAACCTCAGCGAACAAGAGTACGAGCAAAACGATTCCATGCTGATCGTTACCGCGGTGCTTCGTTGTGTGGATGTTAAAAACCGCGTGTATTATGCCCGTCCGAAGTTTGTTATTCAAAACAACATCATTGTTCCGAAGGAAGATGAAGTGGAAGAACTGGGACTTAAACTTGTGTTTTGGAAGATCAACCCTGAAAACGGCAGCATTGAAATTACCCTCAGTGAAAAAATAAGCAACAACAAAGATTTTATTGTGATGGAAGCTTATGTGTTTCCGTACATCAATATATTATGGTTAGGCTGTTTGGTGATGGCTTTCGGTACTTTTGTTGCAATTATAGAACGGTTGCGTAAACAAAAGCTCAATTACTAAACTATGGCTTCCGCTTCCTCAATAAAAATTGTGATTCTTGGCAGCGGAAATCTGGCCTGGCATCTGGCTTGTTTTTTTAAGAGTAAAAAATTAAGCCCTCAAATATATAATCACAGGCCTTCACAGGAACTCAAACTATTCAAGAACAAACTTGGATTGAACACTGTTTCGGATTTGCGGAGCATCAAACAAGATGCCGACTATTATGTTGTTTGTGTAAGTGATAGGCAAATAGCCAGAGTTTCAAAACGAATCAAAGCCAGGAAAAAGGATGCGCTAATCATCCATTGTTCCGGCAGCATGCCCTTGAATGAAACTGGCACCTCAGTGCAACATTCGGCGGTGATGTACCCTTTGCAAAGTTTCACTAAAAACAAAACTACCAATTGGAAAGATGTGACTTTGTTTATACAAGCATCTGATGTTATTGCCATGCAGCGACTCAGGTATCTGCTTAAACTATTTCCTGGTAAAAAGGTAATATGCGATGATCAATCCAGGTTGAAAATACATTTGGCTGCTGTTTTGGTAAATAATTTCACCAACGCTTTGTATGCCGAAGCGATGAAGTTAACAGGAACTGATCAAAACCAAAACCTTTTCAATTTGTTATTACCAGTAATTAAAAGCGGACTTGATAAATTGCACGAAATGACTCCTTTGGAGGCTCAAACAGGACCGGCCAAACGCGGGGATAAAGTAGTAATGAAAAAGCACCTGCAATTACTTAAAAAAAACAAACACCTTAGTCAACTTTACCGGTTAATGAGTAAGCTCATTACCAAACAGCAAAATAAAAAATATGCTTAACTTCAAACAGCGTTTAAATAAAATCAGCACCATCATGTTTGATATTGATGGGGTGATTACCGACGGCAAAGTAGTGGTGATGGAGAATGGGGAAGTGCTCAGGAATTTAAACTCAAAGGATGGCTATGCGCTTCATTTAGCTACTCAGAAAGGGTATCGAATGTGTGTGATTAGCGGCGGCAATAACGTAGGAATAAAACACTTGCTGGCTAGAACTGGAATTACCGATGTTTTTATCAATGCCCACGATAAGATGGCGGTATATGAGGCCTTTGTAAAAGAACATAACCTAAATGATGAAGAGGTGGTATTTATGGGGGATGATTTACCTGATCATGGGATAATGAGTCGGGTCGGATTAGCCGCCTGCCCTAATGATGCGGCTGTGGAGATCAAGGAAATTTGTCAGTATGTTTCGCCTAAAAATGGTGGAGAAGGTTGTGTTCGGGACATACTGGAACAAATTATGAGGGCCCAGGGTAAGTGGGAAATAGTTAAGTGGTAAAGAATGCAAAGAATATTAAATAATCCATTTATCGCATTGCTCAAATTAGTAAGAATCGAAAACTTGCTGATGATTGCGTTTACGCAATATGTGCTGAGGTATTTTGTGTTGAGAAAAATACTAATGCAAAACGGAACAGCGCTTGAGATGGATCAATTGTTGTTCTTTTTGGTTGTGTTAAGTACCGTGTTGATTGCAGCTGGTGGATACATCATCAACGATTATTTTGACGTAAAGACCGACCTTATTAATCATCCCAACACCGTGGTGGTGGATCGGGTGATTAAACGCCGTTGGGCCATCATTCTGCATCTTACCCTTACATCCCTGGGATTGTTGCTCGGGATTTTCGTTGCTTTAAAGACTGGTTACCTGCGATTATTTGTTTTTCAGTTAACTGCTGCGCTTTTACTATGGTTTTACAGCACCGACTTTAAGAAGAAGTTATTATTAGGAAATATTTTGGTTGCTATTTTATCGGCCACCGTGGCCTTTATGCCCTTTGTTTATGAAATGGCCCTGATGCAAAAGCACGATTCGGGATTTATGGTGGAATATCAGCGCATGATACTCTCAGCCATGAAAATCACCGTGTTGTTTTGTGTGTTTGCATTTATTACTTCCCTGGCACGTGAAATCATTAAGGACATTGAAGATTATAAAGGTGATAAAGCTACCGGGGGCTTAACAATGCCGGTACTTTGGGGAATTCGCACCAGTAAAATCAACGCGTTTTTTCTTATCATCATCACAGTGATCTTACTATTATTTGTGGTATACAATACCATAAAAACGTACCGGATTGTTTTTAGTTTCAATAACCTGTATATACTGGCTTTTCTAATTTTACCTCTGCTCTTTCTTTCCATTTTTGTGTTGCGTGCCAATGAAAGCAAATCATTTACCAAGGCCAGCCTTGTAATGAAATTTGTCATGCTAATGGGTTTGTGTTACAGTTTTGTCTTTTATTTTTCCTAAAACCCGGTGGTAATGCCTGACAACATTAAATTAGCACTGCCTTTCGAGATCATTTTGGGTTCAGCTTCGCCTCGCCGTAAACAGTTACTCGAAGGTCTTGGGTTAGAATTCAGCGTACAGGCCATTGATGCAAATGAAAGTGAATGGCCGTCACACTTGAGGGCGCATGAAGTGCCCTTGTTTTTGGCGGAACTCAAATCAAAAGCCTATCCCGGTGCGCTAAAGGAGAATCAGGTATTGATTACTTCCGATACAATTGTGTGGTGTGATAACCAGGTGCTTAATAAACCTTTGGATTTTGAAGAGGGGAAAAAAATGCTCAGACAGCTGAGTGGGAAAATGCATGAGGTGTTTACAGCCGTTTGTTTACGTTCGTCTCTAAAACAAGAGCTGTTTTACGAACGCACTGCTGTGTATTTTAAAGAGCTTCGGGATTCAGAGATTGAATATTATCTTCGTCACTATCAACCCTACGATAAGGCTGGAGCTTATGGGGCGCAGGACTGGATTGGTTACGTGGGGATTGAAAAAATCGAGGGAAGTTTTTACAATGTGATGGGTTTGCCGGTGAAAATTGTCTATGAACACCTGCTAACATTTTAGTTGAACGGTCAGTTACAATCGGCACAGGCCAATTACAGTATTAAGGCTTTTTAATCAATAAAAAATCCTTTAAATAAAAGGGCTCGAAGTAAGCCACATCTTCAAAAGTGTTGTTCTTAAATTTTTCATTTGCCAATGCAACCATGTCTTTAGCCGAAGGCACAATGCCTTCAATGAAACGGGCATTCTGCAGATGAGATAATACACTCTTGCATTTTAGCATCCCATCGCCAAAAAAATAGAGGTTTGGAAATTGAGAAAGATGTTGAATTGAATGCTCATCCACAATCAATGCCTTTGTATCAGTCTTTTGATTTAATTGGGCGTCGTAAACAGCAGTATACACTTCCATCCTACGGGCATCCAACATTGGGCATAAATAATTGGCAGAAGGCGCAGTTTGTATTGCCTGAGCTGCCATCACCTGTAGTGTATCAACAGCAATCAATGGAATTTGTAAGGCATATGCCAAACCCTTGGCCGTACTCACACCAATTCTTAAACCTGTGTAAGAACCCGGACCTTTGCTTACAGCAATAGCATCTAAATCATTTGCTCCGGTATGTGTTTCCAATAATAGGTTTTGCACAAACACGTGAAGGTTTTCGGCATGGGTATATCCTTCGTTGAGCTCTTTACTCGCCAGCAAGGTTGCATTTTCTGATAAGGCCACCGAACACATGGTGGTGGAGGTCTCTATGAGAAGCAGTTTAGCCATTTATTTTTCTGATTGATAAATGTCTTCTTTTTTTACCACTTGTATTTTAGCCTTGTCTTTTAAACTTCTTGAAACTGAACTATAGGGCCCACAAATCACTTCCTGATCCTTTTTTAGTCCCGATTTGATCTCAATGTACTCATTGTCCTGTATGCCGGTAACAACGGTAACTTGTTTTGCTTCGCCATTTTCGTGCAGGAATACCAATTCAGCTATTTTTTCTTCTGATTTCTGAAGTTCTTCCTTTTCATTCTTCACTTTAAACGCCCGCTCTTCTTCATCATCCATGGTGTTTAAGGAGTCTTTATTTCGGGTGGTTACAGCCTGTATGGGAATTGCCACAACACGATTTACCCGGCGAGTTTGAATGTCAACACTTGCGCTCATACCCGGACGAAATGGCACCAGGTTATTTTCATTGATCAAAAAGGCATATGATTCTCTTAGCATTCGGATTTTCACCACAAAATTGGTTACCTGATCCACCGAAATACCGTTGCTGTTGGAGGAGTTAGCTATTTCGGTTACTATTCCTTTGAATTTTTTATCCATGTAGGCATCTACTTCAATCAAAGCCGTATCGTTTTTGTGCACTTTAATGATGTCGTTTTCGTTCACCTCCACACTTACTTCCATTTCATTCAAGTTCGCTAAGCGCAGAATTTCAGTGCCATTGAGGCCTGTTACACCAACAACGCGCTCACCTTCTTCAACGCTTAGTTTAGAAACAGTGGCGTCAACAGGCGAATAGATGTAGGTTTTATCGAGGTTGCTGTTGGCTTCACGTAACGATGCTTCACTGCTCTGAATGCCAAATTCTCCGGCCTTCACCGAAGCTTCAAGTGCATTAACATTGGCTTTGGCTGATTCGTATTGTGACCTGGCCGCATCATATTCCTGCTGTGAAACGGTGTTTTGTTCAAATAATTTTTTGTTTCGCTGATAAATGGCTTCCACATTGGCCAAACCAGCTTTAGCTTGTTCTAATTGAGCCTGAGCTGTCTTTAAATTGGCTTTACTGGCATTTAGGGCAGCTTCCATTCGTTCGATTGTATTCACATAAATATCAGGACGAATGCGGCAAAGCAAATCGCCTTTTTTCACTTGTTCGCCTTCTTTCACCAGCATTTGGGTAATTTCCCCGCTTACGTCGCTACTGATTTTTAATTCGGTTTCAGGTTGCACTTTGCCAGTGGCGGATACCAATTCAATGATGGATCTAACCTGTACTTTTTCGGTGTAGACTTCTGTGGGTTTAGCGCCCTTTAAAATATTCACAACAATAATTGCTACAATGGCTAAAACACCAATGAGGATGATCCAATAAATACGTTTCATAGTTTTAATCCTATTCTGGCTTGCGTTGACAAGTGCTGAAAGTTTTGTCCAAATTTAACGAATATGCAGGGTCAAGAACTAAAACCATCTGTAATTTTGCTGTATTGGTGTACAATAATCACCATTTATAATAAAACATGAATTCCAAGCACAATACACCAAACGCTCTCATCAAGGAAACTTCTCCTTACCTTCTTCAGCATGCTTATAATCCGGTGCAATGGTTGCCATACTCGCAGGAAGCTTTTGCCTTGGCAAAAAAGGAGAATAAACCGGTTCTGATTAGTATTGGATACAGCGCCTGCCATTGGTGCCACGTGATGGAACACGAGTGTTTTGAGGACCAGGAGGTGGCCGAAGTGATGAACCGCTTTTTTGTGAACATAAAAGTGGATCGTGAGGAACGTAGCGATGTGGATATGCTTTATATGCAGGCGGTTCAACTCATGAGCGGGCATGGCGGATGGCCTTTGAATTGTTTTGTTTTGCCCGATGGCAAACCGTTTTATGGGGGAACCTATTACCCCAAAAAACAATGGTTACACATATTGAATACCCTGGCCCAGTTGTACCAAAACGATCCTCAAAAGATATTGTCGTACGCCGAAGAACTCACCAAGGGCATTGAGAAGGCAGAGGAATTGGTAACCCAAAAGGAAAACACCTTGCCTTTTGGTCGTACAAAGATCCAAAGCGCTGTTCAGAAATGGAAGCAGGGATTTGATACCAAAGACGGTGGACAAAACCGTGCCCCAAAATTTCCCATGCCCAATAATTACCGCTTTTTACTCAGGTATGCAGAGCTAAGCAAAAATCAGGAAATTAAAGACCATGTTGTTTTAACACTCAACAAAATAGCTGGTGCGGGACTATACGATCAATTGCGGGGGGGATTTTCGCGTTACAGCACTGATATGATCTGGAAAGTTCCTCATTTTGAAAAAATGTTGTACGATAATGCCCAATTGGTGTCGCTTTACATCGAAGCTTACTTGCTTACTAAAAACACCTATTACCAACATGTGGCTGAGCAAACCCTTGATTTTGTTGAGAAAGAGTGGATGGGAAAGGATGCCTGTTTTTATTCAGCTTATGATGCAGATTCGGAAGGGGAAGAGGGAAAGTACTATGTTTGGACGGAGCAGGAATTGAAGGAAATTCTGAAAGACGACTTTATTGTTTTTTCGAAATACTACGAGATCAATGAAAAAGGGTATTGGGAGCACGACAAGTATATTCTGATGCGATCTGACCGTGTTGCACCTGTTTTGGTTTCTGAAAACATCAAGGTGGACGAGCTGGAACAGAAAATGGCAGATTGTCGACAGTTATTGCTCAAGGCGGCTGAGTTAAGAACCAAGCCAGGTTTAGACGATAAAAGCATTTGTTCATGGAATGCCATGATGTGTACGGCTTATGCGCAGGCACACTTGGCATTTGGGGTGGAAAAATACAAAACCATTGCCCTTGGCTCATTGGAATTTATTTTAGGCAAAATGAAAACCCCGGAAGGCACATTGCTGAGGACCTATAAAAACGGGATGGCAAAAATTCCGGCCTTTTTGGAGGATTACGCCTTTGTGAGCGAAGCTCTGATGCAATGTTATCTGCTTGAACAAAACGAGAGTTTGTTAATAGAAGCCAAACGACTGACTGAACTCAGTTTGGATGAATTCAAAAACCCCAATAGTCCTTTTTTGTTCTACACTTCAGAACGTTCAGGAGAATTGTTGACCCGTAGCACTGAAACCAGTGATAATGTGATTCCGGCTTCCAACTCACAAACAGCCATGAACTTGTTTTACCTCAGCAGGTATTTTCATTTGCCTGAATGGGAGCAAAGGGCCATGCGTATGTTGGACGCAGTTACCGAGGAATTTCTGCATTACCCTCCCGGTTACAGTAATTGGGCTTCTCTTGGGCTGCATGTAGCATATCCTTTTCACGAAGTGGCCATTGTTGGTAAAACTGTTGATGAAAAGTTGAAGGGGCTTTATCAAACAGGGCTTACAAACGCGATTTTAGCGCCAAGCCTTGATGGCTCTGATTTGCCTTTACTTAAAAACAGGCAAGTGATTGGAAAAACACTGATTTATGTGTGCAGGAATAGCGCCTGCCAGTTACCGGTGGAAGGAGTGGAAGAAGCTTTGAAACAAATTGAAATGGACTAATACCATACTCGCTTTTTTTTTCTGTTCAGCAGGAATAGCTCAGGTATTGATTCCAAGTGCTGAAACGGCATTTGAATTGAACCATAATTTTAACCCTGAAATAATCAAATCCAAGGGTATAAAAAAGATCACCTACGAAATTATTGATAAAAAAGATTTTGAAGTGCCGGTAGATAAGAGTCTCACCGAGGTGTATGAGTTTAATTCGGATGGGCAATTATCGAGGTATTATTACACCACCATTGTGAAAACAATTCAGAAGGAGGTAAAAATCAGGGTAGGCAGAACCTGGCAAACTACTTTGCAAAATGACTACCTGTACGATACTATCAGCACATCCTATTTCTACCAGAACAAAAATCTTGTGCTCAAACGCTTCCACGACGGGGCTAATTATTACGAAAGCCGGTATTATTCTTACGACTCGAAAAACCGGTTAACCAAGGAGCGCCGATACAAGGAAACCAATAACAGTCCCGACCGTTCAGTGTTTATCTTAGGCAATCAGGTGTTGCTAAGTGAAGATTCTTTTCAGTACCAAACATACGCCTCGGGTCAAACCAAGTGCATTTTTCTTAACAACGAAAACCGGCCTTACAAAGAGAGCATCAGCAATTACGACAGTTCAGGGCGTAAACTGAACGAGGATGAAACGTATATTGCTGCAGCCTGGATCAGGCAACAGCGATGGTTCGAATACAAGGAAGGGCGATTGGCTGAGGCCCGGTTTAAAGGCAATGCGCACCATGACATTGTTTTGAAAACCGTTTACGAATACGACGAGTATAAGGAGTTGTACAATGAAAAAAAGTACCGCAACGACGTTTTGCTTAGAGAGATTTCATATGTGCGCGATCGAAACAACGGTTTATTGAATTCTTTCATCATCCGAGATCCCAGTAATCAAAGTTTGCGAATAGTAAAACTTAAATACGATTTTGGGTCTCTCACCAAGCTTGGAAGCAGGGGATGATATTTATCATTTTTTGTTCTTAGAGATAGATCAAATCGTTTCAGAAATGCCACTACAGCCTATCGGGCCCATTGGTATTGCAGTTCCTTATGATTTAAGTCATCCATTAAAGGAGACAATCGACTATTGTAAAGGAATTCCATTAGGTTAGATTTTGGTTTAATTGGCTACTATTTAGTTAATTTATCCCCAAAATTAACCGGTACTGATGTTAAACCAAAAATCAAAGTAATGAAAAAACAAATTTTACTTTTTCTAGGAACATTGTTATCAGGAGCGCTTATCTCCCAAAGTGTGTCTTATCGAACAACAGAAGATGATCCGCTCGACATTAAGAACTTATCAATTTCCTTGGATCCTTTTTACGCTGATGCCTGGGGAACTAATACAACTATAGGGTTTGGTGTGAGAGCGGATCTTTACTTCCGTCAACTTTTGTCCTTCAATTTTGATCTTAGACGAGCCTATTTGGATATGAATGCCAGAGAACATGAAGATGCGGCTTTGCCTAAGCCTAATGAGGATCTTAAAAAACACTTGTATATTGAAGCAGGTGGGCAATTTTCCTTTATAGATCGAACCAAGAGTAAAGACCTTAAAGTTGTTTTGTCTTCTTCTTCTTCAAGTTCAGGAAGGTATACGACTACAAACACAAAGTACATCATGGTGCCGGGTACATTGCGTAAGGTTAAACAATTGAGATTTGGTTTCATTACTACACGTGCAGCGATAGATTTGTCTGACGCTACCGGAGATGGAGCCAGTTTTAAAGCCACAAGTACTGTGAATTCGGCTAATACCTTCACAATTGGCAGTTTTTCCAACTCAGTAGACGGAAGTCCTACATACAGTGGGTATTCCATGATGAATTACTCTGGAATTTATGCCGGTATTGGTGCTAAACGTATTACTAACCTTCAGGTGGATACTGACTATGGTATGAAAAGCCATGCATTATGCGTTGATTTGTTTGCTGATGTGGTATACGCTCCAATTTTGAATTTTGCCGATGTGTATACAACTGGCGGCACTGCATGGGAATTAAGTAATGAAGATGTTACACACATAGGCTGGAGAATAGGCGCTTCTGTTAGATCATCAGCCAAAAGTAGGTTTTCATACAGAACCGAACTAGGAACACGCCCTGGATTCAGGGGAGGTGAAGGTCTATTGACCACCAACATTTATATTATGATCACAATGGGATGGTCAATTCCATTTAAAATCCCCGGGTTAAATTCAAAAGAATAAAAAAGATTACAGTATCTGTTGAATTGAAGACAATAAAAAAGGCGGTCATCCCGCCTTTTTGTTTTTTTAATGGTGATGCCCATGTGGGCCATGAACGTGGCCGTGTTCCAATTCATCTTTGCTGGCTTCTCTCACATCCAGCACTTCTCCGGTAAAATGCAATTCGTAACCGGCCAAAGGATGGTTAAAATCCATCTCCACTTCTGTGGCGCCTACACTCAGCACCTTACCCAGTAATGGATTGCCATCAGCATCGTTCATTTCAATTTCTCTTCCCGTTTTAATTCTGTCTTCATCAAATTTGCCATCAATTTCAAATACTGAGCGTGCCAATTTAATCACATAGTCCTGCTCGTAATTGCCGTATCCGTTTTCGGGCGTAATACTAAAATCAAATTTGTCGCCTTTCTTTTTTCCCGCCAGATTTTCTTCAAACTGTGGCAATACTCCGCCAAATCCAAATAGAAAAACAAAGGGATGATCAGTAGAAGTTTGCTCGATGAGCTCCTCAGGCTGATTGTTTTTTTTGCCACTCAGGTTGTAATTCACTGAAACGGCTTTGTCTTCTGAAATGATCATTTTTTAAAATTTTCGACGAAAGTAAGGAATTTAAGTCAGCGAATACAGGTTTTTCTCCAATAAATAAATGAGCTTTTCCCGGTTAAGGTCGGCATTGATTTCCCCATCGATGGTTAATGAAATGGCCCCGGTTTGTTCGCTTACTGTAATGGCAATGGCATCGGTGTTTTCGGTAATGCCCACTGCCGCCCGGTGACGCATGCCGTAATGGGCCGGAAAATTAACATCTTCTGAAACAGGCAACACACAACGGGCTGCCACAATGCGATTATCCTGAATGATCACAGCCCCATCATGCAAAGGAGAATTTTTAAAAAAGATGTTCTCCAGCATACGGTTGCTAAGTGAAGAATCGATCAATTCGCCGGTGCTGATAAAGAACTTAAGGTCCGATTTTCTGCCAATTACAATCAAAGCTCCGGTTTTTTCCTCACTCATGTTGATACAAGCCTGGCTTAAGGCATCAATATCCAGCACTACCTGAGTGCTGCTGTTATTTAAGTTGTTTTTGAATAAATACCTCCAGTTTTTTCGCAAAAAGCCGCTGGTACCGATGTACAATAAAAACTTCCTGATCTCCTGCTGAAACACAATCATGATGGCGATTACACCTACGTTCACAAATTTACCTAGTATGGAACTTAGCAATTTTAAATCAAACGCTTTAAGTACCATGAATGTGAAGTAAATGAAAGTGAGGCCAATAAAAATGTTGATGGCCGAGGTGCCTTTTACCAGGTTGTAAGCAAGGTAAAGTATCACTGCCACAAGCAGAATATCGATTATATCGTTGATGCCAAAACTCAGAAAACTGAACATGCGCCTTATTTGGTTTTTAGTTTATGGGCATTGTTTTCGTAAAGCTGATGCACCAATCCATCAGACAAACCCACTTGTGGTACAAATACTTTTTCAATATCGGCGTGTTTCATTACAGTGAGAAATATTTTAGCAGCCGGGATAATTACATCGGCGCGGTCGGGTTTAAGGTCAAACCGTTCTATTCTCTCCTGATAAGTATAAGAACATAACATCTCGTAAAAACCTTTGAGTTTTTCGTAACTCAGGTGTTTGGTTTCTTTTTTCCCACTCATCTTAAAGATCTTGTTGATGTTTCCACCCGAACCAATTCCACTGAGTGGATGAATGCCGTTGGTGTTAAGTTTTAGCCAAACTTTCAGTTCATCCCATTCGTCCTTACTCACTTTGTCGAGCAACATTCTTACCGTGCCGATATTGAAGGATCGGGAAGCTATCACCTTATTATTGAAATACAGGGTGAGTTCTGTACTACCTCCACCCACATCAATATACAAATAAGCATGTTTAGGGTTCAATAATTCTTCTATGTGGTTCGAGAAAACTAATGCTGCTTCATTTTTGCCATCAATAATTTCAACTGTAAGTCCTGTTTCATTTTTGAGTCGCTCAATGATATCACTGCCATTTTTGGCATCCCGCATTGCGCTGGTGGCTACTGCTTTGTAAGCTTCAACCCCATAGGCTTTGATCAATTCAGAAAATCCTTTCATGGCACTCACCAGCCGTTCAATTTTGGGTTCAGGTATTTTTCCCTGCAAAAAAACATCTTCACCCAAACGAATGGGCATTCGAATCAGCTCTTCTTTGTTAAAATGGGGTTTCCCGTCAACCATGTAAACTCTGCAAAACAAGAGTCGAATGGCATTACTACCTATATCAATTGCTGCAAATACCATTACGATTGTAAAGTTTGTTTTTGCCTTTGCGGTTTGTGCGCGGCTTCTTTTTCTTTTTTCAAATAATTGTATACCTCATCCTGAACCCGTATTTTTTTCTCTCCGGGTTTTGGTTTTCTGTATTGGTTTTCCTGTTTGGCGTCTAATATGCGCAATTTTGTATTACCCGAAAGGTGAATGGCAATGATGTCCTTCAATTGTTTTCGGATTTCAGGGCTGTAAATAGGTACAGCCACTTCGCTGCGGTTGTCAAGGTTACGGCTCATCCAGTCAGCCGAAGAAATGAAGATTTTTTCATCTCCGCCATTGTGAAAAATAAATACACGGGCGTGTTCGAGGTATTTATCCACTATGCTGTAGGCTTCTATGTTTTCGCTCCAGCCTTCCATGCCGGTTACCAATGAGCAGGCACCGCGAATCAACAATTTGATTTTAACACCTGCATTGTTGGCTTCGTACAATTTCTCAATCATACCTTTGTCAACCAAACTGTTCATTTTTAAGATGATGCCTGAAGGTTTGCCGCTGTTGGCATTCTTAATTTCTTTGTTCACGAGTTGTGTGAACTGCTCTCGCATAAAAAAGGGAGCTACCACAAGGTGTTTAAATGCTTGAACTTTAAAGTTGTTTTCATAGAATTCAAATATTTTCGCCAAATCGGCGGTGATCTCCTTGTTGGCAGTGAGCAAGGAAAAGTCAGTGTAAATACGGGATGTTTTTTCATTGAAATTTCCAGTGCCAATGTGGCCGTAATGCAGTTCTTTTCCGTTTTCCAATGTGGTGATCAGGCAAAGTTTGGAATGCACTTTTAAACCCGGCACACCAAAAATTACTCGCGCGCCTTCTTCCTGTAATTTATTGGCCCAATAGATATTGTTCTCTTCGTCAAAACGCGCTTGTAATTCAACTAACACGGTTACTTTTTTGCCGTTTTTAATGGCATTAATGAGAGAGTTAGCTATTTTGGAAGAGTTGGCCAAGCGGTAAAGGGTAATTTTAATGCTCGCTACCACAGGATCAATAGAAGCTTCACGCAGTAAATCGATGATGTGATTATAGGTATGGTAAGGGTAGTGCAGAAGTATGTCTTTTGACTTGATTGCTTTTAAAGTTGTGGAGGCGCGCCCGTCAAGATCTTTATGCAACAAAGGCATGGGGTGGTGGTAAAATAAATTGTAATCTTTGAGTTCCGGGAATCGAATAAAATCCTTGAAATTATGGTAGCGGCCTCCGGGTATGGCATTGTCTTTTTTCGACATGCCCAGTTTTTTCATGATGTATTTCAGCATGTCGTCGGGCATGGCGGCATCGTACACAAAACGCACCGGCAAGCCCTGTTTACGGGCCTTCACACTCTTGGAAATTTTTTCCATCATGCTTTTGGTTAAGTCGTTATCAATCTCCAGCTCGGCGTCGCGGGTGAGTTTTACGTTGTAGGCCTCCACGGTTTTGTAACCAAACACCTCAAAAATCTGGTCGGTGTTGTAACGAATCACATCATCGGCCAGGATAATGTAATTTTTGTTGCCGTGTTTGGGTAAGATAACAAAGCGTGATACCGAACCGGTAGGGATTTCGATTAGCGCATATTTGAACTTTTGTGATTTTAGTGAAGATTGCAATTTTAAGTAGAGATAGGACGCTTCATCTTTCATGTAAGGAAACGCCTTGGTTTCATCGATCATGATCGGAAACAGGTTCGGTACAAGTTCAGTATTAAAGTACTCCGAAACATACATGCGTTGTGTTGAGGTGAGTTGTTTTTCGTTCACAATAAACACATCGTTTTGAGCCAATTCCGCCAATAAGTTCTGATAGATGTTCTCAAACAGGTTTTGTTGCTCAATCACTTTTCTTTGCAACTTAACCAACAAATCATGGGGATCGTCTCCATACAATTGTATGGCCTTTTTGCCCAATTTAATAAGCCGTTTGACGGTGGCCACCCGCACCCTGTAAAATTCGTCGCGGTTATTGCTGAAGATGCCAAGATATTTAAGACGTTCGAGCAGCGTTGTGGTTTTATCGGCCGCCTCCTGCAATACCCTTTCGTTAAAGGAGAGCCAGCTGATCTCCCGATTAATGAATGGAGCTTGTTTTTTTTTCATACAACTTTCAACTTGTCTGTAACTTAATTTTTAAACTCTTTAGGAAAAACATGGTCTGTTATTTTTCCACTTTTACTTTTCAATTCACGCCACTTCTTGCAATCGAATTGCATAAACAGCATTCCGCAGGTAGGCAAATTGTCAAGGTAAAATTCTTCGGCCAGTTCGTTGCACAAATCAGTTAATCCGGGATTGTGCCCAAATAACATCAGGCTTGTTACCTCGTCTTTTTGCTGCCAGAGCAATTTTAATAGGGTTGCGGTGTCGGCTTCGTAAATACCGGGCTCAAGTTGAAATTTGAATAACGGGAGTTTTATGGCCCTTGCGAAAATAAGTGCTGTGCTCAAAGCCCTTACGGCCGGGCTGGTAAGCAGAATATTGGGCTTGCTTTTATTGGCTGAGAACCAATCGGCCAATTGATAGGCATCGGAATAGCCTCTTTCGCTGAGGCAACGGTCGATGTCTTTTAAACCTTCGTTCCCCCAATCGCTTTTGGCATGCCTAACCACTATTATTTCCTTCATGCGCCCTTTGGTTTAAAAAAGTATTCAAATAAAAGCACTTTAAGTCATAAATTTACACAAAACCTGCATTCTTATGAGTAATAATTCAACAATAAAATGTCCGAATTGCAAACACGAATTTCCCATAGGCAATGCCCTCGCTGTTGAAATTGAGAACGATATAAAAGCACGTTACCTCAAACGTTTCAACGAGGATAAACAGGCCATTGAGCTGGAAAAGGCTGTGTTAGCCAAAGAAAAAGAAGCCCTGCAGCAACAGGCAGAAAATCAGGAAAAGTTACTCAACGATAAGGTAAGATTGGCGAAGGAACAACTCACAGAAGAAGCGAGAAAAAAGGCGACCGAAGAAATGCACCTGAAATTAGAATTGTTGAATAAGGAGTTGATGGAAAAATCGCAACAACTGAAAAACAGCGAAAGCAAGGAATTGGAACTGCTTCGTAAGCAGAGGGAAATTCAGGAAAGGGAAGACCGCCTGAAGCTGGAATTGGAAAAACAGCTATTGGAACGTCAAAAGGAGATAGAAGAAAAAGCAAAGAAAATGGAGGGTGAACGTTTTGAGTTGAAAATAAAAGAACTCGAAAAAAAGTTGGAAGATCAGGTGCAAATGGCCGAAACCATGCGCCGCAAAATGGAGCAGGGCAGTATGCAATTGCAGGGTGAAGTACAGGAATTGGCGCTCGAAGAGCTGCTGAGGAGCAGTTTCCCATTTGACAGGATTGAGGAGGTTTCGAAAGGAGTGAAAGGGGCAGATTGTGTGCAAGTGGTGGTAGACAACCGAAACACAGAATGCGGAAAGATCATTTACGAAAGCAAACGCACGAAAGCCTTTACCAATGACTGGATAGAAAAACTCAAAAACGACATGCGCAGCCAGCAAGCCGATTTGGCTGTTATTGTAAGTGAGACCCTGCCCCGCGACATGAACAGTTTTGGATTCAGAGATGGGGTATGGATATGCCGATTTAATGAGGTTAAAGCGTTGGCCCACCTCTTGCGCGATAGTCTGATGCGTATTTCGCAAGCCATGGCAAGTCAGGAAAACAAAGGGGATAAGATGCACCTGTTATATGATTACCTTACCGGTAACGAGTTCCGTCAGCACATTGAGGCGGTTGTTGAAGGATTTGTAAGCATGAAAGAAAGTATAGGCCGCGAAAAATTGCAAATGGAAAAACTTTGGAAAGAAAGAGAAAAACAGCTCGACAAGGTGCTGCTGAACACCACACAGTTCTATGGCTCCATAAAGGGAATTGCCGGTAATGCCGTTGGCGACCTCAAATTATTGGAAGAATAAGGCCACTTGTCAAATTTTTATGATTGGAACCCTGCCTTGTGAAACAAATTTGTAAATTTAAGGTTCTTATCATGTTCTGACTTTGAAGCGTTTTCTCTTATACCTTCTTTTTACGCTCCCGGCACTCACCAAGGCTCAGTTTAATTATGGCCATCAGATGGATTTTGGCAAAAACCGGGTGCAGTACCAGGATTTTGTGTGGACTTATCTGGATTTTGAGCGATTCAGAGTTTACAGTTATCAGGGAGGCGCTGAAATCAGCCGTTATGTAGCCGCTACCGTAGGAAAACAATTACAAGCCCTCGAGAAGCGATTGGATTTTCAAATGGACGAAAAGATCAACGTGTTGGTGTACAACAATCAAGTTGATTTCAAACAAAGTAACCTGGGCCTATCAATTGACGAACAAAACAACATAGGGGGGGTTACCAGGATTATAGGTGACAAAGTTGCTATTTTTTTCAATGGTTCGCATACCGATCTCGACCGGCAGATCAGAGCAGTGTTCGCCGAATTACTGATCAATAAAATCTTGTATGGAGGCAGCGCAAGGGAAATGTTCCGCAATTCCACCTTTCTAAATTTACCGATCTGGTACACCGAAGGATTGGTAAGATTTATGTCAGAAGGCTGGACCACGCAACATGATAACATGCTATACGACCAGTTTAAGAACGACAACTTCAGCAGGTTCAACCGTCTTACAGGAGAGCAGGCTGCTTTGGCCGGGCATGCCTTGTGGTATTATATCGTATCCAGTTATGGCGAGGCAGTAGTTCCCAATCTGCTTTACATGACCCGTTTGCAACGTACACCCGATAATGCGTTTATCACTACGCTTGGAGTAACACAATATAATCTCATTTTTGATTTCACCGACTCCTACAATCGCCGTTTGTTTCTTAATCGCGATACATTAAGGCGATCACCCATCCGAAACAATTCGGTACTTAAAAAGTACAAATCCGGCCTGCATTATTCGCAGTTGAGAGTGAATGCCGATGCCAGCAAAATACTCTATGCCACCAACGAATTGAACCAAATCAAGGTGTATCTGAAAGACACTCAGGGCAAAAACAAAAAACGCTTGCTGAAGCAAGGAGCCAAGCTCGATCAGGTGCCTGACTACAATTACCCGCTTTTGGCATGGCACCCCAATGGTAACATCGTTGCCATGATTTATCCTAAAAAAAATGAGTTAATACTGCATACCATCGACCTTGAAGACAAAACGGTGGTGAAACGACCATTACCGGGATTTTCTAAAGTGAATAGCTTTTCATACAGCCCCGATGGCAAACGGATTGCCTTAAGTGCGGTGAAAAGGAACAAAGGTCAGAGCGACATTTTTGTGTTTACAGTCAACACCGGTGGTCTTGAACAAATCACCAACGATATCTGGGATGATAACAATCCGGTATTCGCTGCCGTGAATAAACAAATTGTGTTTGAAAGCAACCGCTTGAACGATACCGTAAAGTTGGAAGACGATGCCAATTATTTTGTACGATTGAACCGCAACATGGATTTGTTCATGGCAGCGTATCCTTTCAAAAATAGGGTGTTGGTGAGAGTAAGTTCAACGCCCGATATAAATGAAACCCATCCCCAAGCCTACGGAACCAAACAAATCACTTTTCTTAGCGACAAAAACGGGATACATAACCGCTATTTAGCGGAATACGACAGTTCCATAGCATTTGTGGATACCAGCGAACATTACCGGTATTTTTATACCTCTCGACCGGTAAGTAATTACGATCGCAACTTACTCGACCAGCAATTCAGTTTGGATGGAACACACGTTGCTGAAATTATTTATGCCAATAACAACCACATGTTGTTGCTGAGTCCATTGCCGAAACTGGATGAAGTGAAACTCAAAGAACCTGAAAAAACCTGGTACCGCAACACCATTAACCCTTGGATAAACGACCCAACGGTTTTTTTGGTGCCCAAAGTACCTGAAACTACAAGTTCAAACAAATCGCAAGGTAAACCTGAACTCGGTATTGATTTTGATAATTATAAGCTGAATGGAGAAAATACGGAAAAAACCGTACCTGAAGCGTTTAAGGCTGCCAAAGACTCTGTTGCAAAAAAACAAAAGCCGGCCTTCAGATTCCCGGTGTTTAAGAATTATTACACCAGCTTTTATCTCGATCAAATTGTGACCCAATTTGATAATGGATTTTTGGGACAGAGTTACCAGGTATTCACCGGAGGTAGTTCTCCAGTGTATTTGAACCCGGGATTCAACTTCATCACCAAGGTATCGATTACTGATTTGTTTGAGGATATTAAAATTACCGGTGCATTCAGGGTGAATTTTAACCTCGACAACGAATTTATGCTGGTGTTTGACCAAAGGAAAAACCGCATGGATCACCAATTGGTACTCGATCGGCAAACCTTTGTGAAAACCCCTGTAGTGGCTTCCGACGAAGTTACTTACCTGAGCAATATCAACACACACATCATTAAATATTCTGCCAGATACCCGTTTAATCCTGTTGCCGCCATTCGCGCTTCATTGATTTTCAGGAACGACAGAGCCATGCCACTGTCAGAAAGCGACAACGCGCTTACCAAAAAGCCGGCTTACCAAAATATGGGTGCTGTACGTTTGGAATACATCTTTGATGATACCCGAAAGGTTATGCTAAACATTTTTAATGGCTGGAGAATTAAAGTTTGGACAGAATACTGGGCATACATCGAAAACGGAAGCCGGAGCCTTATTACTTCCGGTTTCGATATTCGTCACTACAAAAAACTGCACCGTCAGTTGACCTGGTGCAACCGTTTAGCGGGAGGCAATTCGCTGGGAACCGACCGTTTGTTGTTTTACATGGGTGGTGTTGATAATCAGTGGGGGCCTAGTTTTAATTCAAACGTGAATATTGTAAATCCTGAGCAATACGGGTTTCAAACACTTGCTACCAACATGCGGGGCTTTAACCAAAACATCAGGAACGGGAATAACTTTGTATTATTCAATTCCGAATTGCGATTTCCTATTGTAAGGTACTTTCTCAGTAATGCAGCCCGGTCAGATTTGATCAACAACCTGCAGATTATTGGCTTTGGTGATCTTGGCATGGCCTGGAGTGGCAGTAACCCATTAAGTGAAGAAAACACACAAAACATCAACGCCTATCCTGAAACAGGAACCGGGGTGATTGTAACCGTAAACAGCCCTAAGAGCCCTGCCGTGGGTGCAATAGGCTTTGGCATACGTTCACGTTTATTGGGGTACTTTATGCGGTTGGACTTTGGATGGGGTATCGACGACGGGGTGGTGCAGAAACGTGTGATCGCATTTTCCTTAACCACTGATTTTTAAAATTATGAATACAGTTTACATCTTACTTGCTATAGGTTTGATTGCAGGTTTTTTCAGCGGATTGATAGGTATTGGAGGCGGGGTGATTATTGTGCCAATGTTAGTTTACCTTCTTCACATGAATCAGATTTCGGCCCAGGGAACCACCCTGTTTATGTTTTTGTTGCCAATTGGCATACTTAGTGTATACAACTATTACAAAGAAGGACAGGTGGATTTTAAATACGCATCCATAATGGCGCTTACATTCCTGGTTGGCAGTTATTTTGGAAGTAAAACAGCGATAGCGGTTGACGCAAAACTCGTTAAACAACTGTTCGGTGTATTTATGGTACTTATCGGTATCAAAATGTTCCTCAACAAATGATGGAACTACAAAAAAGGATCAAAGACCTTAGTGCCTCACAATACAAAAAATTGGTGAGCATCAGAAGGCACCTACATCAACATCCTGAATTGTCGTTCCAGGAAGTGAATACATCCCTGTTTATTCAGGATCAACTGCAAAGTGGGGGGATTGCTTTTACCACAGGGCATGTGAAAACCGGAATCATTGCCACAATTGAAGGGAATAATCCGTCAAAAAAAACCTTGTTATTGCGTGCCGACATGGATGCACTGCCAATTGAAGAGAAGAACGAGGTGGATTACCGTTCGAAAAATCCCGGAGTAATGCACGCTTGTGGTCATGATGTGCACACAAGCATCGCAATTGGAGCGGCACTCATTTTGCAACAAATAAAAAAGGAATTCGAGGGCACAGTAAAAATCATGTTTCAGCCAGGCGAAGAAGTTTTGCCGGGTGGGGCTGCATTAATGATTAAAGAAGGTGTGTTGCAGCACCCAAGGGTAGATAAAGCGCTTGCTTTGCACGTATTTCCGGAGATGGAAACCGGTAAAGTGGGTTTTAGAAAAGGGATGTACATGGCCAGCACGGATGAATTGTACATTACTGTAACCGGTAAAGGAGGTCACGCCGCCATGCCCGATCGGTATAACAATCCTCTACTTGCGGCTTCTGCACTTTTACTCGAGATTGATAAAACATTCATGAAGCGGGAGGCCTTATTAGGCACAAAAGGAGAGCAAATACCAACAGTTGTGGCATTTGGTAAAATAGAAGCTAAAGGGGCAACCAATGTGATACCTGACAAGGTTGAGCTGGCTGGTACATTCAGAACCATGAACGAAGCCTGGAGAAAAGAATTTCACCAGAAATTACATGCACTTGTAACTGCCAAAGCAAAAGAATATGCTTGCACAGCCGAATTAAGGGTGGAAAACGGGTATCCGTTTTTAGTAAATGATCCTGGTTTTACTGAAAATTGTATACACGCAGCTCAAGCTTTTCTTGGCGAGAAACAGGTGGAGGAATTACCCTTGCGCATGACAGCTGAGGATTTTGCCTTTATTTCACAAGAAGTACCAAGTTGTTTTTACCGATTGGGAACCGGTAATGCGGCGAAGGGAATAGCTTCTGGTGTTCACACCGCTACCTTCGATATCGATGAAACCGCGCTCGAAATTGGAAGTGGGCTCATGGCCTGGCTGGCAGTTTCAGAACTCAATTCCTGAACGCAGTTTTTCCCTTCTTACCCTGAAGCCCCTCTAAATTCAGCAGGCTGAGTACAATTTACTACCTTTAAATGCGTTAACCTATGGTGAATTTAAAGGGTTGTATTTTCCTGTTGCTGCCGGTGATTTTTGTACCGAAAGGGCTGGCTCAGGTTTTTCAACCTCAACAAAGTGTCACCATTGCTCTGCCTGCTGATACGCTTGTGCTCGATTCCCTGAGCCTGCTTCCCGGTTCGGTGAAATTTCAACTTTATCCTTCAGACAGTTCGGTTGCACCTCCCGAAATCAATTACCAAAAACACGCTTTAATCTTCAAAGGAAAAAGGCCGGATAGCATAGCTGTTTCCTATACCCGTTTACCGTATAATCTCGAAAATACGTATTATCACAAAGACCCCAGGTCGCTGTATGCCGATTACACAAGGAACAGAAATCCTTACACCATACAATTCACCAATACCCCAACTTCCAATTTATTTCTGAATGATGGACTCACGAAAAACGGTAACATCAGCAGGGGTATAAGTTTTGGAAACAATCAAGATATGGTGGTGAATTCCAATCTCAACCTTCAGGTGAATGGGCGACTAAGTGAAGATGTTGATATCATGATGGCGGCGACCGACAACAACATTCCCTTTCAGGCAGATGGTACCACAGCGCAATTACAAGAATTTGATAAGGTGTTCATTCAGTTAAATAATCGAAGCACAAAACTGGTGGTGGGTGATTATCAACTTTCGAGGCCAGCTTCGTCGTATTTTATGAACTTCTATAAAAGGGCCCAAGGGGCTTATCTGGAGAACCGGTTTGTAGATTCGACAACCAAACATCCTCTGGTATTTTCAACCCGTTTTGCTGGTGCAGTTTCAAAAGGCAAATTCTCGCGCCAGGTATTTTTTGGTACAGAAAACAACCAGGGCCCATACCGGCTGAAAGGGGCTGACAACGAACCCTTTATTATTGTGTTGAGTGGAACAGAAAAGATTTACATAGACGGCAAACTTTTGCAAAGAGGTCAGGAAAATGATTACATTATTGATTACAACACTGGGGAATTGACTTTTACCGCAAAACAACTCATTACAAAAGACAAACGAATTGTGGCTGAATTTCAATACGCTGAAAGGAACTACGCACGTTCCTTGTTTTTTTTCGGAGAGGAAGTTCAGTCCGCTAAAACTAAAGTACAGTTCAGTGCCTATTCAGAGCAAGACAACAAAAACCGTCCCTTACAACAAAACCTAAGTCAGGATCAAAAAAATGTGTTGATAGATGCCGGCGATTCACTTGATCTTGCTGTATATTCGGGCGCAACAGAAGTGCCTTATAACACCACCGACATTTTGTACCGGCTAACCGACACCCTGATCGGGACTGTGTTATACAATGACGTGTATGTGTATAGCAGGGATCCTGACAGTGCTAAGTATTTGCTAAAATTCAGTTATCTCGGCCCCAACAAAGGTAATTACAATCTTTCGAGCAATAGCGCCAATGGCAGAGTATACCAATGGGTGGCACCGCTCGACGGCCAGTTGCAGGGGAGCTATGAGCCGGTGATACCCCTGGTTTCGCCCAAACAGAACCAAATGCTTACAGCCGGTTTGAGCCATTCTTTCACTGCCAGCAACCTCTTGAGTGTGGAAGGCGTTTACACCAAAAATGACATCAACCGGTTTAGTGAAAAAGACAAAGGCAATGACGAGGCGGGCGGCGTAAAAATTTCAGCACAAAATACAAGCAGAATAAAAAACGACAGTGCACATCAACTCAATCTTTTGTACAACGTCAACTATGAATTTGTACAACAGCAATTCAAACAGATAGAACGTTTCAGAAGCGTAGAGTTTGATAGAGATTGGAATCGCCCTTTGAGTGGTAACATTGAAGGAGATCAGAATATTGCTTCAGCTGAACTTGGGCTTCGGAATCAAAAGGGCAATGAAGTGGTGTATGGCTTCGGTTATTTTAATGAAGGCACCTTGTACAAGGGTTTGAAACAAAGCGTGAAAGCGCAATACAAACTGAAACAAACACAATTGGCATACAACGGTTCGTATCTGAATACAGAAGATAAGAAGCTTATGCAAACCACGGGCTTCTACCGGCACAAAAGCCGGGCGGCTCAGGTGTTAGGAAAACTAGTACTGGCTTACACTGATGATCTTGAACACAATGTTTTTAAGATGGACAACAGTTCGGCTTTATTGCCCCGTTCCTATAATTTTTGGGATTGGGAAGGCAGCCTCAGCAATGCCGATTCAGGCAAAACCAAATACAAATTGTATTATAAAGAGCGTAGAGATAAACTCAGTTATGATGGGGTATTGAAAGACAGTACCTTGGCATACAACTATGGCGCACAGCTTACCACATATGCCATAAAGAACAACCCAATTACGGTGTTGATCACCTATCGTGAGTTGCGGTTAAGTGAAAATATCAGGGGCACTTTCTTAAAGCCCGACAATTCATTATTGAATCGGGTTGAATACAACCCCAGGTACTGGAAAGGGTTTATTACAGCCAATGTGTTTTATGAAACAGGCTACGGTTTGGAAAACAAACGCGAATACTATTACCTTGAAGTACCTCCTGGTCAAGGACAATATACCTGGAGGGACTACAACGGCAATACAATTAAAGAACTCAATGAATTTGAAACAGCACAATTTGCTGACCAGGCGAATTACATCCGTATTTATACTCCAACAAACGAATATGTAAAAGTGTTGCAAAATCAGTTTAGTGTTTCATTTAATCTGCGTCCATCAATCCTGTTGAAAAATACTAAATCGAAAATGGGAAAATTCGCAGGTTTATGGGCATTTCAAACCACCTTGCGTCTCGATAACAAGATAGAAGACCGTGATGACCTGAAAGCCATCAATCCATTTTTTGTTGAGAATGATACAGCAATACTGGCTTCGAATAACAACATCAGGCAAAGTGTATTTTTTAATCAAAGCTCAGCGGTTTTTGGCGCTGATTACACTTATATCAACAACCAATCCAAACAATTGCTCACCAATGGGCTGGAGTTCAAAGATCTGGTTTCGCATCTCATTCGATGGCGGTTTAATTTTCATCCCTCCTGGACATTTTTCAATGAAACTACTTTCAGTGAAAAAAGTAACTATTCTGAATTCTTTTCGAGTCGCGACTACAAAATCAGGGCGTATGAAACACAAGCCAGTCTTGCTTTTCAGCCGAATACCCAATTACGTGTGAGCGGTATTTACAAGTACGATTACAAAACCAATTTATTGGAAGAGATGAGTGTAATGGGCGAACCCATCCGTCAAACTGCATACCTGAATACTATAGCTGTTGAATTGCGTTACAATCAAACAGAAAAGGGGAGTTTTACCGCGCGTTTTGATTTTATAAAGATCGATTACAATGATGTGGAAAATTCGTCTATCGCCTATGAAATGATGAATGGTTTAAACAATGGCGATAATTATACCTGGGAATTGGTATACCAACGCAACCTGAACAGTAATATTCAATTGAGTTTTAACTACAATGGCAGGAAAAGTGAAAACAGCAAGGTTGTTAACATTGGTGGAGCACAAATCAGAGCCTTTTTCTGATGCCTCATGTTTCCTGAACATTGTTGTAATGCCTGTTTCAAAGGAAACTAACTAGTAACCTGCCGGACTCTGATTAACTTTTGGAATTTCACTAGCATGCATCAAATTTGTGTGACACTACAAAATCAACGATGCGGTTTAAGGCGAGTGCTCGGGTGCTAAATAAAATAGGATCTGTTGAGTGAAATATATAAATCAAGGGGCTTCAAAATCAATAACACCTTCCTCAATCGTGTAACCTACGCCGCCAACAGAGTCGGTCACAAAGCTGAATGTTGCTTTCAATTTATCACAGTTCGCCGATTTAACGTGAGAAGTATCCATCGTTGAAATGGTTATCGTGCCGCTTTTAATGTAAAACGCATAACCGGTTGCGTCAAAGTAGATGGCGCTACTGCTATCCGATCTGAGAGATAGCGTTCCCAGGGCATATGGTGTCCAGATGTGGATGGAATTTTTATACAGGCTGGAGGAGGTTTTTCCCATAAAAACATATTGTTTAGGTGATCCCGAAACAATTCCCACGTCTATTTTAGCCTCTGCAGTTTGATTGCCACTTACAGCCCAGGCAGTGCCGTTGAGTTTTGCGGTGAACACATTGGCTCTCCCTACAGGAACAACAGGAGCAGGGGGTGGTGCTGGTGGCTTTTCATCCTCTTTCTTTTTGCATGCAAAGGCCACAACCAATAGACAAATGACTAACAAGTATTTTAGCATGTGAAGGCGGTGTAGTGATTCAAAAATACCATTAATATGGGGAATACTAACTAAGTAAAATTACTTTTGCAGCCGATGTAAATGAGCGCTTTTTTCTCACCAGGTTTTACATGAGCATAAACCAAAGTGACTTTCAGGAAATAAGGGCAGGCGTTGCAACAGGGCTGGTTAGTTGACTCAAGCAGCGTGAAAAAAGGGCTTAAAGATGTGGTGTGTTAAAAAGTATACTCAACCGCTGTTGTTGATATAATTGGATAGCACCGGCTTAACTAAATCTACACAGAATCAATAGTTTCATCACCGGGGAGAGATAAAGTTGGCAACTTCCGGCGTTTGGAAACCTGGTTCAAAGGTCAATGTGTTAACGGATTTCCCCTAAGATACTCTGCGAACCTTTCACAACATCCCCAACTTTAACATTGAGTGGTGTATTCAACGGAAGGTAGAGATCAACACGCGATCCGAACTTAATAAATCCCATTTCACGGCATTGTTCGGCTTTGTCACCTTCTTTACAATACCACACAATACGGCGGGCCAGTGCTCCGGCAATTTGACGAAACAGAATTTCCTGCCCGTTTTTGTGTTTTACCACAACGGTTGTGCGTTCGTTATCTGTGCTGCTTTTGGGTTCCCAGGCAGCTAAAAATTTTCCCGGGTGGTACTTAAAAAAACTCACATTGCCTGAAATAGGATAGCGGTTGATGTGTACATTAATGGGACTCATAAAAATACTAACCTGGAGGCGTTTGTCTTTGAAGTATTCTTTTTCTTCTACTTCCTCAATCACCACCACTTTGCCATCGGCCGGGGCAATAATCAGGTTGTCTCCTGTGGTAAAGTCACGTTTTGGATCTCTGAAAAATTGGAGTATGGTGAGGATAAGGAAACCACTCAATAAATACGCAAAGCCCGAGGCCACGGCGGATCCGGGAAAGAAATACTTTGCAATAAAAATCAATATGGCACTGAAAACAAGCACCAGAAACAAACTGGGGTATCCTTCCCTGTGGAATTTCATGCTAACAATTTTGCGCAAATATAAAGCTATTCGCCGAATATATTTTTCCCTAACCCTTGCCCGAACCTCCAGCTTTTCTAAATTTGTGTCGATTTTAAAATACCCTTATTCCAATGAACAAAATTAAAGTAGCCAATCCCGTTGTAGAACTCGACGGTGATGAGATGACCCGCATTATCTGGAAATTTATTAAAGACAAACTGATCCTTCCCTATCTTGATGTGGATATCAAATATTACGACCTTGGTATCGAACATCGCGATGCTACCAATGATCAGGTGACCATTGATGCAGCCGAGGCGATTAAAAAATACCAGGTAGGCATTAAGTGCGCAACCATCACACCCGACGAACAAAGGGTAAAAGAGTTTAATTTGAAACAAATGTGGAAATCGCCCAACGGCACCATCCGTAATATTTTGGATGGCACCGTGTTTCGTGAACCCATTGTGTGTAAAAATGTTCCGCGTTTGGTTAGCAACTGGACTTCGCCCATTATTGTTGGGCGTCATGCCTTTGGTGATCAATACCGTGCTACTGATTTTGTAGTGCCCGGAAAAGGCAAATTAACCATGAAGTTTGAAGGTGAAGATGGAAAAGTAATTGAACACGAGGTGTTCAACTTTAAATCGGGTGGTGTAGCCATGGGCATGTATAATCTCGACGAAAGTATTCGTGGTTTTGCTCGTTCATGTTTTAACCTGGCCTTAACCAAAAAATGGCCCCTTTACCTTTCAACCAAAAATACCATCCTCAAAAAATACGACGGCCGCTTTAAGGACCTATTTGAAGAAATTTATCAAGCCGATTTTAAATCCAAATTCGAAGCGGCTGGTATTGTATACGAACATCGTTTGATTGATGACATGGTGGCTTCTGCTTTAAAATGGAATGGCAATTTTATCTGGGCTTGCAAAAACTACGATGGTGATGTGCAATCAGATTCAGTGGCCCAGGGATTTGGTTCATTGGGTTTAATGACCTCTGTATTGATCACTCCCGATGGCAAAATCATGGAAGCAGAAGCAGCTCATGGTACTGTGACCAGGCATTTCCGCGACCATCAGGCCGGTAAACCAACCTCTACCAATCCGATAGCAAGTATTTTTGCCTGGACAAGAGGTTTGGAGTTCAGAGGGAAACTCGACAATAATCAGGAGCTCGTTAATTTCGCTCAAACCCTTGAAAAGGTTTGTGTGCAAACGGTTGAGAGCGGCAAAATGACCAAGGATTTGGCTGTTTGTGCCTATGGTAACAACGTAAAACACGGAGAACATTACCTGTACACCGAAGAATTCTTATCGGCTTTAGACAGTAATTTGCTCGCTGCCCTGAAAAAGTAATAACACGCTGTTTATTGTGCCCTGTCTGATGTATTCAGACAGGGTTTTTTTATGGTATTTTTTTATTACATTTAATAAAAATACCTGTCATGAAAAGCATCAAACTTACCCTCGTATTGATCTTTGCTGCAGCCAGTTCAATTTTAGCTCAGTATTCTGGTTTAAAAGTCGAAACTTCAAGCTACAATCCATTGGGAGCTTTTCCTACCATACAAAGCACCCAGCCTAATGCCATGACCATCAACACGGGCGACACCTTGCGGTATTTTTTGAATAAACACTATTACCGCAATTCATTATCAGGGAATCCCACTCCCAACACACAATATTTCACTCTTTCACAGCCTTATTCCAGCAACGCACTTGTTATCAGCCATTGTGGCGGTGTTTTTTTGAACGCCAGTTCCATCACTGTAACCGGATTGGAAGGTATTGTAACCCGCAGAGCAAATGCAGTAAGTCAGACCATCCCTTTAAAATTATACCTCTGCAATGTAAATGCCATGAACATGCCGATATTGCCCCCTTTAGATTCTGTAACGGCTATTTCTACAGCCACTAATAACGGCGCCTGGATTGGTGGCAATTTTACAACGCCGGTTAATGTAAGCGGCAACTTTGCTGTATTGTTCAGAAATGCCGGCAATACACCCGGAGACACCTTGGGATTATTTATTAATAACGCCTGCACACCCACTTCGACCTGTCCGGCAGCCAGAAAGTATGGTGAAGGTTTAGGTGTAATGCGCATCAATGGCAATTTTCAATCCAACACCAACACGTTTGGAACCGGTACTGATTATGAATTTATTGTGGCGCCGCGTGTGCAGTTCAATTATAGTTCTGGCATTGCAGTAATCACACCTACTGTTTGTTTAAATGGTTTTGGCATTCTAAACAATGCCACTACACCAATGAATCTGGTTGAAAACCGTCAGTTTAACTTCAATAAATTTGCTGCGGTGTGGGGGGCTTTATCCAACACACTTCTGCCAATAACAGATTCTATCTATAATTGGGCGTTTACGGGTTCTCCGAGTGGCCCGCTTACAACAAAAGATGCCACACCATTGTTTACTGCCAATGGTACACAAACGGCCTCTCTTACTGTGAAGTACAACAAAAGTCGTGCAGCTGGTTTGTTGCCTTCAATTCAGGATGTGTCAACTGCAACCCTGCTTGTTTCTTCGGCTAATACACCCACTGTAGCTATGAGCGGCAACACCTTAATTTGTTCAGGTTCTTCGAGTACTTTAACTGCGAGCGGAACGGCCACGTACAACTGGGGTGGTCCACAATTCAACAACCCTGTTACAGTGGTGAGTCCAACCGCTACCACGGTTTACACCTGTGTTGCCAATAACGGTATATGTTTGGGGTATTATCATTATACCGTTAATGTAACGGCTAACCCAACGCTTGTAATAACCGGACCATCCAAGGCTTGCCTGGGTGGAACAGTGCTGTTGACGGTTGCCGGCGCTGCTACTTACAGTTGGAGCAATGGTTCAACTACCTATTCAACCGTAGTTTCGGGTGCCGCACTTGGTGTGCAGGTGCTTACGGTTAGTGGTGTTTCAGCGCCTTGTGCGCCTGTGAATGTTGTTAAAAGTATTACGGTTAATGCGCTCCCTGTAGTTAGTATTTCAGCTCCTGTTAGCACGGTGTGTTCAATGGCTACCGGAGGCAGTACAGTGCAACTGAGTGGAACTCCTGCAGGAGGACAGTATTCGGGTATTTTTGTAAACAATAGCATATTTACACCCAATGCCGTCACCACGGCTACCATGCAATATTCTTATATGGATCCCGTAACACAGTGTTCAAATTCTGCTACAACAAGTATCAGTGTTTTGGCTTGTCAGGGAACAGGTGTGAATGAAAACAACCTAAACAATCAACTTGCACTTTTCCCTAACCCGAGTGCAAGTGGCAGAATACAGATTTCAGGACTTGAGGGGGAAAATACCATTTATGTCTTTAGTGTGCTGGGTCAATTGATAGGAGTTGAAAACGCGAATACCGCTACCTATACTGTAAATCTTGCGGGACAAAGCGATGGGGTGTATTTAATTAGACTTGAGCATCAGCAAGGTGCAGTGAGAACTTTACGATGTGTTGTGCAAAAACAGTAACGTAGAAGTGTAACGGCAGTTGCTAAACTGGTTCAGCGTTGTTTGCAATACCGTTCAACTAATTGCAGGGCCATTTCATCGCCCAAACCGTCAGCTTTGGTAAGGTCTTCGCAGGCTCCGCGTTTGTCTTTTAAGGCCATCTTTATTGCTGCCCGGTTCACATAGGCCGCAGCATAATCAAATTTGAGTTTGATGGCGTAATCAAGGTCTTTCAAGCCTTCGTTAAACATTTTGTTTTCACCTTTAGCAATGCCTCTGTAACAATAGCTCACCGGGTTTTTTGCGTTCAATTTAATGGCTGCATCCAGATCTACTATTGCGCCGCTGTTGTCTCCGGCGTTTATTTTTGCAGCGCCTCTTGAAATCAGGTCTTCCTCTGTTCCATTAAGGGCTTCAATGTAAATGTTCCAGTCTTTTACCGCCGATTTAAAATCTCCCACTTCAAAGTAAGCCTTTGCTCTCAGTTTATAAGCGCTGTATTCGGGTTTGCTATCACTCATCACCCGAATTGCTTCAGTAAGTTCCTTAATGGCATAGTTGTAATCTTTCATAGAAAAACGGATTTCACCTTTAAGAATATAGGCGTCGACATACCTGGGATCGATTTCCGTTGCCGATTCGAGTGCTTCCAGTGCCAGTTTGTTGCTCTTCCCTTTAAACATGAGTGAAGCGCGGTAAAAATGCAGCTCAGCATCGTCAATTTTTTCCTCTTTGGTTATAAACAGGGCCGTATCTAGTTGCACTTTGGCTTCCTTGAACTTACCTGTGAGAAAATAATTGATACCCTTGAGTTTGCAGGTTTCAAAATTCATGGGCGATAGCAGGTCAGCTTTAATCAGGTCTTTTTCGGCACCTTTATAATCTTTTAACTTTATTTTCACCAACGCGGTTTTATTCCAGGCATCGAGATGGGAGGGGTTTTTTTTGATGACTTGTTTGAGAATCACCAAGGCTTCCTTGTACCTCGAAGAATCAATTTGTTTAACTGCAGAAAGATACAATTGCTGGTCCTCAGAAATGGAATCATTCTTAACTTCCTGAGCCACAAGGTCCGGATTCTGCCACCAGATGAAGAGACAGAAACACCACTTACAAACGTTAAAAGCGGGCTTTGAGAAAGTATGTAAAAAATTCCGTAAATTCATAGGCTGTAACAAATATAATCCAAAGCGAAACATGACACCAATTCTACTACTTTCCTTCTTGCTGCTGATGTTGTTTTTATCGGTGACTACAGTTCAGCAGGGAAATATAGCTATTGTCACCATTTTCGGTAAATTCAGACGGGTGATGCGACCCGGTTTAAATTTTAAAATCCCCGTTATTGAACGGGTTTTTAAAAAAATATCCATCCAAAACCGGTCTTCAGAGTTAGGTTTTCAGGCTGTTACAGTTGATCAGGCCAACGTAAATTTTACGGCCATGTTATTGTACTCTGTGTTGAATTCTGATGAAGAAACCATCAAAAATGTAGCATTTAAATTTGTTGATGACCGTAACTTTATGCAAGCCCTTGTTAGATCTGTTGAGGGTTCTGTTAGGGCCTTTGTCGCTACTAAAAAACAATCGGAAGTATTGATTTTACGGCACGAGATTGTAGAAGCCGTAAAAGACCAACTGGATAAAACGCTGGAAGATTGGGGATATCACCTGATCGACCTCCAATTGAACGACATAACTTTTGATGAAGAAGTGATGCGCTCTATGGCTAAGGTGGTAGCCAGCAACAACTTAAAATCGGCCGCTGAGAATGAGGGGCAGGCGTTGTTGATTACACGCACAAAAGCAGCAGAAGCCGAAGGGAATTTTATTAAAATATCAGCGCAGGCAGAAAAAGACGCTTCGCAATTGAAGGGACAGGGGATAGCGCTGTTCCGTCAGGAAGTGGCAAAAGGAATGGCAGGTGCTGCAAAAGAAATGAAAGAGGCAGATCTGGATGCTTCTTTGATTTTGTTCAGTATGTGGACCGAGGCAGTGAAGAATTTTGCACAAGAAGGAAAAGGCAATGTGATTTTCCTCGACGGTAGTGTGGATGGCATGCAAAAAACAGTGAAGGACATGATGGCCCTGAACCAATTGAACAATGTTAAATCCGGAAAATAAATCAACCACTAATAAACACAAACAACACCAATGAAAAAACAAATCGTACACCTAGTGCTGAGCGCAGTTTTCGCAATGCCTATCCTTGGCTTCTCGCAGCAGGCAAACATTCGCCCATGCGATACCTATGGTGCCATGGAACAGGTTTTTGCCCAAGACCCGCAATTGAGAATTAACTATGAGAACTCACAAAAAGCTCTCGATCAACAAATTTTGAATTACACACAGCTGTTGTCACAAAACAAATCCACAGCGGCGCCTGAATACACTATTCCGGTAGTGTTTCACATCCTTCATATGGGTGGTGCTGAAAACATTAGCGACGCCCAATGTATTTCAGCATTGAATCAAGTGAACAGCGACCTAGCCAAAATGGGAGCCGATGCGGCGTCAGTGGCTGCTCCTTTCAATAACCTATACATTGCTTCAGACATTAAATTGATGCTGGCGAAAAAAGATCCTAACGGTAATTGCACCAATGGAATTATTCACCGTTACGACACACGCACCAATTGGGATCGTACCGGAAACATGGCTGCCCTCTACGCTGGCATCACCTGGAATCCAACGAAATACCTGAATATCATTATTGTAAAACAGATCATCTCTCAACCCGGCCAAACCGGTATTGTGATTGGCTACACCTGGTTACCAGGCACCTGGCCGGCAGGCGATAACCGCGATGCGATTGTGTATAACAGTGCATTTTTGAGTGGCACCAACGCACGTTCGCTTTCTCATGAATTGGGTCACTGGTTAGGATTGTCGCACACGTTTGGAGCAACCAACAATCCAGGTGTGTCATGCGGAGACGACAACCTTCAGGATACGCCTCCAACCAAGGGATACTTCAGCACATGCCCAAGCAGTTTATCAGGAAATTCCTGTGCAGTTGCCACTGCAACATATGGTGCAGGACAAGCGAATGTGGAGAACATCATGGATTATTCTTCATGCCCTAAAAATTTCACCGGCGATCAAACCGCCAGAATGCGTGGGGTATTGGGTTCTCCAACTGCGGGACGCTCTAACCTTTCCAACATCAACAACCTGAGCTCAAATTTTACCGATGTGAACGGTGCGGGTAACTGCGCGCCAATTGCTGACTTTTATCCCAGCACCATGTCGTTCACGGTTTGTAAAGGAGGTTCTTTAAACATGAAAGATTTTTCTTATAACGCAACAATCAGTTCATATCAGTGGGCAGCCGACAATTCAGCTTTGGTTGCTTCTCCTACCGCTTCAACCACAATGATTAGCTTTCCTGTAGTTGGAACAAGCAATGTGACTTTAACTGCCAGCAACGCGAATGGTAGTGGCGTGAGTGTAAAGGCGGTTACTGTGGTAGACAATACCCCTGGTATGATAGGGCCGGTAATTGAAGGTTTTGAGGGGGCAGGATTACCGGTTAATTGGTCGGTTGTGAACCCAAACCTCAGTTCGGTAACATGGGTACAAACCAATACTGCAGCTTACGAAGGTTTCAATTCGTATCACATCAATACGTTTTCGAATCAGGTAGATCATGAAGACATGTTGGTTACTCCGATTATCGATTTGGCCAACAACCCTGGAAGTAAGTTCAGTTTCCGTTATGCTTATGCAAAATATACCGCCAATACTACAGATGAATTGGCGATTGAAGGATCTAAAGATTGCGGTGGTACCTGGCAAAACATTTATACCATGTCGGCTTCATTTATGGCAAATGGTTCAGGTGGAACAAGCACAGCGCCTTTCTTTCCTCAACCTGATCAATGGAAACTTTACGATCTTTCAACACATCCCAATTGGAACAATTTTGTTTCTTCCAACAGCGTGATGTTCAGATTCAGGTTTAAATCGGCAGGTATTGGCAATTACATTTACATTGATGCTGTGAATTTGGATGCACCTGTAGGAATTAATGAACTTACAAGAGCCACCCGCTTTGCGCTTTATCCCAACCCAAGCAACGGTGAAAGCACAGTTAATTTTAGCCTCAATGAAGCTGCCGAAGTATCACTCAATGTGTTTGACGTGAGCGGCCGGATAGTTGAATCCTTAACTGCTGCCAACTTTACATCCGGTGACCACAGTATAGTTGTAAACAAAAATGCGGCCTATAACTCCGGTGTGTATTTTGTTGAATTATGTGTGAATGGTGCACGTATGAGTAAAAAGCTCATTGTTCAATAAAGAGTAAGTAACAAGTTGAAAGAACCCGTTTGGCAAAAGCTAAACGGGTTTTTTTATCTTTAATTCATGAATCCGTTCAGGCAGATTCCCTTTTTACGGCTTCTACTTCCATTCATTGTAGGGATAGTATGGGGTTTACAATTTGAAAAGGCATGGCCCTTTTTAAGCACCTTGTTTTTTATGGTGTTTTTACTGGTGGCTGTGTTTTTTGTATGGTATGTCAAATCCCGGTACAAACTTGTGTACCTCTTGTTTTCAGATGTGTTGTTGTTGGTTTTTGGGGCATTCCTGGTTCAAAATCACAATTTACAATGGAAACAGTCCTACTATGGTAATTACATCGATGAGTCAAAGACAGTACGATTGATAGCCGTTGTAGAGAGTGTGCCTTCGGAAAAGGCAAAAACATTCAAAGTACAGCTTGGCATTTTGGAAGTTGAACAGAATGGTACAAGGCATGCCGTGCAAGGAAATTGTATCGCGTATTTTAAAAAGCACATAGGATTTAAGCGGGTTAAAGCCGGCGCTCTGCTGAGTTTGCAAACCCGTTTTGTTAAAGTTGAGACTCCGTTCAACCCCGGTGAGTTCGATTACAAAACCTACTTATCGAATCGCCAAATCTACCATCTGGCCTTTCTTGATTCTACAAATTACCGGCTTTTACCGGCCATTCATACAAATCGTGGACTAAAAGGTATGGCGTTAAGCTCCAAACAATGGATTTTGGAACGTTTAAAAAGCGCTGGATTAACACAGCAAAGTTATGCCATTTGTTCAGCCCTACTTACCGGCTTTGATGAAGAGATCGGCCAGGACGTATTGAAAGCCTTTGCACACAGTGGCACTCTTCATGTGTTATCGGTTTCGGGTTTGCACACCGGCCTAATTTTTATTTTTTTATCGGGTATTTTTGATTTATTCGACAGGCAAAAGAAGTGGAAGAAGTTAAAGTTTGCAGTCCTTATGGCAGTATTATGGTCATTTGCCCTTCTTACGGGTTTAGAAGCTCCAGTTCTGCGATCGGTGGTAATGTTGAGTTTGTTTTCGGTTGGAAGTGTGTTTTATCACAATGAGCCCAAAAGCCAATTGAATTTACTTTTTGTTTCGGCGTTTCTGCTTCTTTGCGTAAATCCTTACTTTATTACAGAAGTAGGGTTCCAACTCAGTTTTGCCGCTATCTTTGGTTTGATTGTGTTTGAACCGGCTTTTTCGGGTTTATGGCAAACTGAAAACAGAGGCTTTGTGTGGATTTGGAAAAGCATCAGTGCTTCTTTTGCCGCAACACTCAGCACCTTGCCCTTTACCTTGCTTTATTTTAAACAATTCCCGTTTTGGTTTTTTATTGCTAATCTGGTGGTAGTGCCTGCCAGTTTTTTGCTTCTGCTGCTCGCTGTACCGGTATTATTTCATTTTAAATGGCTTGTGATGGGGGTAAATTGGATTGTTGATTGGTTAATTCAATTTATTTCCTTGTTTAATTCTGGAACCTGGACTTACCTTGATGGCATTCATTTTGAAACGCAGGATGCCTTTTGGTTAACATCGCTCATCGCTTTAACAGCCTTGGCTTTTTACCGTCGTTCTTTCCTGCATTTACGCTTGTCGATATGGCTGTTGGTTATTTGGCAAATCTCAGCTTTTTTCAGAGATCTGCTAACTCTCAACACTACGCTTGTAGCGGTTTATGCAGTCAATAAAACTCCCATGTTTGCTGTTAAGGATGGTGGTCGATTATTTTATTCGGCATCAGACCCCGGGCATGTTGATCGTTACCTTAAACCGCACGTAACGGCTCTTGGAAATCCTAAGCTAATAGAATGCCATTTCAATTGTGTGCAAACACAACACAGCCAATTTCTGTTTTTCAATGGTAAAGGTTGTATGCCATTGGGTGAGCAACAACTACCTACCTATCTTATCCTGTCGGGGGACCATGTTTTGGGAGAGAACGAATTGCGTTATTATTCGGATATAAAGGTGGTGGTGATGGACCATACTCTTAGGCAAAAAAACCGTGAGGGTGTGGAGAAATTATGTCGTAAATTTGGGCTTTTGTGTTACGATACCCGCAAACAAGGGGCCTTTATATTTAGTCAGGATGAAATTGAGAATTGGCGATAAGGTGCGTTTTTTAAACGAGGTGGGTGAAGGCACAGTTTCCAGAATCAAGGATAAAACCACGGTTTTTGTTGAAATGGAAGATGGATTCGAAATCCCCTTTCAGGAAAACCAACTGGTGCCTATTCATACGGAACTGATAGTAGACAAGGATACTGAGAATATGGAGTTGGACCCTGAAGCTCAGATCTACGAGGCTCTTTACCTGATACTGGAACCCGATCATGAAATGCCTCAACTCATGAGTGATTACCGTATTTATCTTTTCAACGCATCGGGCTACCATGTACTTTACACCTATTCAGTAAAAGATGATGTCCATTATCAAACCGTTAAACATGGCGAAGCCGGGCCCTTTCAAAAGGTGGTGTTAAAAACGATCAAACCCGATTTTCTGGAGAATTATCAGTACCATAGTATTCAAACCTTGTTTTTTAAAAACACTTTTTACAAAAGTCAACAGCCCGTAAATCAAAATATCAAGATTACGAAATCGGTATTACAGCAAAGTTACAAGATCAATCACCCTGAATTTGACCGACAGGTGTATGCCTTTCTTCTGAAGGAAGATTTTACAAATTTTGAGCAAGTGCATCAGGCAATTACTTCAGATGATGTTGAACGGTTAAGGGCGGTGAAGGAATTTGGTCCAAGGCAAAAAGAATCAAAGTCAAACAAAGCTTACCTGAAAAGTTTGGAGAAGGAGGTTGATCTGCATATTGAAGAATTGGTGGACTCGGTGAAAGGCCTTAGCAATCACGAAATGCTTAGTATTCAACTTGAACGATTCGAAAAAGAGCTGGATTCAGCCTTGGAAAACCATTTAAAGAAGATCACATTCATTCATGGGGTTGGTAACGGCCGTTTGAAGTACGAAATTCAAAGAATACTAAAAAGCACCAAAGGCATCACCTATCAGGACGCTTCCTTTAAAGAGTATGGTTTTGGCGCAACTCAGGTTAACATCACTTAAATTACAACCATATACACATGATTCCTTTTTCACCTCCACGGATTGATGACAAAATTTGCGAAGAAGTGGTTAATGCACTAAAGAGCGGATGGATAACAACCGGACCTAGAACCAAACTTTTTGAAAAAAAAATCACCGCGTATTGTGGTAACAAGGCCACAATTTGTCTCAATTCTGCAACTGCCGGTCTTGAAATCATGTTACGGTGGTTTGGCGTTGGTGAAGGTGATGAAGTGATACTGCCGGCATACACCTATTCTGCAACGGCAAATGTGATTATACATTGTGGGGCTACCCCTGTGTTTGTGGATGTGAATGCCCATGACTTTAACATCGCAGTTCAGGAAATTGAAAAAGCCATTACATCCAAAACCAAGGTGATTATGCCGGTGGATTTTGCCGGCATGCCTTGTGATTATGATGAAATCCATGCACTGGTAACTAAATCAGCGCATCTTTTTAAAGCAGCAAACCCAATTCAGGAAAAATTGGGCCGCGTACTTGTTTTGAGTGACGCCGCTCACTCATTTGGGGCTGAATACAAAGGTAAAAAGACAGGTGCACTTACCGATGTAAGCGTGTTTTCCTTTCATGCCGTAAAAAACTTAACCACAGCCGAGGGAGGCGCGGTTGCCCTGAATTTGCCTGAGGGGTTTAACAATGAAGAAGTATATCGTTTACTTTGCATTAAAACATTGCATGGGCAAAACAAAGATGCTTTAGCAAAGACACAAATTGGCAATTGGAAATACGATATCGTTGAAGCCGGCTATAAGTGCAACATGACAGATATTGCCGCAGCAATAGGTTTGGTTGAGCTGGATAGATACGATTCTGATACCTTAGTGAGAAGAAAAGCCATAGCGTCTAGGTATGCTGAGCTTTTAGGTCATGACACAAGGTTACAATTGCCATTGTTTCAGGATAAACACAAAGAATCCTGTTATCACCTGTATGCCCTCAGGATAAAGGGAATAACTGAAATGCAGCGCGATGCAATTATGCAGGATGTTTTTGCTTCGGGTGTGAGTGTCAATGTGCATTTTCAACCCGTTCCCGGCATGAGTTTTTATAAAAAACTGGGTTATGATGCCAAAAATTACCCCGTAAGCTTTGATAATTATTGCCGGGAAATTTCTTTGCCTCTGTATTACGATCTTAATGATGAGTCGGTAAAAATTGTAGCGAATGCAATTACCAATGCCTTGAACAAGGTATGTTAAAACGCGGTTTTGATATTCTGTTTTCTTTGATTGGTCTTGTGGTACTTATGCCACTGCTAATGTTGATTACAGTTGGAATTGTGCTGGAATCAAAGGGAGGCCC
>JBPOHJ010000049.1:0-2094 GCA_052035725.1 Bacteroidota bacterium
AGGAGGGATTCGAACCCCCGAAGGCTTTTACACCTTGCCGGTTTTCAAGACCGGTGCAATCAACCGCTCTACCACTCCTCCGGGTACTGTTTGTTTGCGAACGGAGGGCAAATATATAATCTTTTATACCCCCCGAAGGTGGGTAAAACCGACAACCGGATCGACAACCGGAATTGAGTGGATATGAAAAAACCAAGATTTAACCTTAAAAACAAAGCGCACAAAGAGTCCCTTATAAGCCTGATCGTCTTCTTCAAGGGGCAACGGCTGGTGTATTCTTCGGGAATGAAAGTCCCACCCAAATACTGGAATAATAAAGCACTAAGAGTTAAGGAGGTTAGCGCATTCATTGATCACGTCCACATAAATAAGCGATTGGACGTTATTGAAGCAGCTGCGGTAAAAATTTGCAAACGATACGAACTTGCAGGAGAAACACTGACTCAGATTGCCTTCAGGTGGGAAATGGACGCAATTCTAACCGGAAAGGAAAAAGTGGTTGCGAAAAACGACTTTACCTCCTACTATACCCGCTTCGTGGAAGAAAGGAGCAAAAGTCCCAAGTATGCTCATGGCTCCATACAGGTCTATAATAGTACTATAAAGCATCTGAGCCGGTATGTGACATTCAAATCGGTTAAATTTGAAGACCTGACAATTGGATTCTTTAAGGGCTTTATCGCCTACCTGTATAAATTAGAATTTTCGGACAATTATGTGAATAAACTTCTGAGCACTGTCCGCACGGTACTGAATGAGGCAACTGAGGATGGCGTGAATAAAAATATGGCGTACAAAAGCCGGAAAATCAGCGTCGGGAAGACAGATACCGATAATGTTTACTTAACGGAGGATGAGCTTCAAAAACTTGCAGCTCTCGAATTAGAGGCAAGACCATCTCTTGACCGGGTGCGGGATTTGTTCATCATAGCTGCCTATACAGGACTACGCTTCTCCGACTTTTCGACTTTGAAACCGGATAACATCCAAGAAATAGATGGTATAAAGACATTCAATGTCCTCACTCAGAAAACCACCCAAAGGGTGGTAATACCGATTCATCATTTGGTTGAAGATGTACTAAGGAAGTATAACTTCAATCTGCCTGAGCCAATTAGCAATCAAAAAATGAACGATGCCCTTAAGGTACTTTGTAAGATTGCTGGTCTGATTCAAGTGGTTACTAAGAGACAGTATAATGGGGGAAAGGTAATTGAAGTGCCATATCAGAAGTTTCAATTGGTAAGCTCGCATACCGGGCGACGGAGTTTTGCTACCAACGCATACAAGGCTGGCGTGCCCATGCTCAGTATCATGCGGATAACCGGGCATAAGAAGCCTGAGACCTTTCTAAAGTATATAAAATTTGACAACGAAGAGAATGCGATGCTGATGGCTAAACAGCCATTTTTCAGTCCTGCTACTTCCAAACTCCCATAAACGGAGTAATCTCTGCTGCTTGAAGAACTGAATCAGTACCGCCTTTCACCACCCCCGGGGCAAGCACCTACATTGCATGGGACATGTATTGATGGGTGGATGTGGTTGGGGGTGTTGGTGAGTAAAAACCTCTGAAAAGTATAACAGATTTCCAGTTCTCATGTCAGAGTGTATTCCCGAATTCTCTGATATCTTTTTTACTATCTTAATATCTACCAATAACAACGAAACTCGCTAATATAAAATCTTATAAACTATCCATGTGAGTATATCAGGAGACTCATTTAACTCACTTAACACAATCGTCGACCTACAGACTAATTTGAATTCAAATAAATATATAACATCAAAATAAACGAATCAAGTATTTACTAATAATCATTTTACTCCGTTTCGATAATGAAAACAAATTGCCTAATCATTTGGACTTGTGTTGCTAAAGATTTACCTGAAAGAACAGAAGTGCTTTGGAATTTAGGAGTATTTGGTAATAACTCTAACAGTGCAGTTAGATAAGAAGACTTAATAGCGTAAGTTGCATTTTCAGCTTCTACATTTTTAGCATTAACTATTCCAATTAAGTTGCCTTGAGAATCAAAAAGGGGTCCACCACTGTTCCCCGGCTGAGCAGGAGCGGAGATTTGATATGATGTA
>JBPOHJ010000067.1:0-2369 GCA_052035725.1 Bacteroidota bacterium
AACGCCAGACTGAACGCTAAAATTTACGTAAAGGAAACGCTAAGCTTAACGCTAATATTTACGTAAAAAAAACGCTTATTTACGGCAATTTCAGTCAAAAACGGGTTTTTACCCCTAAAAAAACACCGATTTAAGCCCGGATGCTACCCCGTTTCTGCCCCCAAATAATCCATGTTTTTTACGCTTAATAACGCTTAATGCAACGCTTAGCCAACGCTAAAAAAACGCTAAGCCAGGGAAAATTGTCGGAAACGAGGCGTTTTGTAACACCCGTAACAGTGTAACAGGACGTTACCGTGTTACGAATCATCTCCGAAACCATTGCGGTCTAATACCCGTTTCACCTTCATTTTGTTCGTCCCTAACGCTTCTGCTATCTTGCCGTAAGACAAGTTTTCAGTGTTACGAAGTTCAATGATTTGTTGTTCCAGGATGTCTAATTCGCTGTCTGACTGGACGCGCAGATGTTCTCTTTCTTCGGCAAAATCCCTGAATTGGAATTGAAGCCGGTTGTAATCCATCACAATCTCGCACAGTATGACATTCTGGGAGTCGTATTTTATTTCAGTGGCCCTTGCCTTGATCTGCTTGATGTAGCGCAAGGATTTGTCTTGAGAGCTGGGCCCTATGGCAAATATACTGTCGGCAAAATTGGATAGCTGCTTGCTGCCGGCCAGGTCGTTCATAGTGATGGGGTTGCTATGGCTGCGCTTGGGCGTATGTGCCAGGGCCAAAATGGACAAACTGTATTTTCTGGCCAGCTTTTTCAACTCCTTCATCAAGGGCAAGGCCTCTTTCGCGGTGTCGGTGGCCTGGGTTTTCAGGTACGTGAGGTTGTCTATGATGAGGATTTTTGCGGCAGTTTGGCATATAGCATCCTCGACGGCTTCAAACAACTGCTGTTCAAAATCCTCAAAATCGGTGCAATTGGGGTTGATCAATATGCGTTTGAAATTCTCGTCGAATATGTAATGTAGCTTATAATCGATGGAATAGCGCTTTTCGAACTGTTTGTCGCTCATTTCAAAATCGAAATACAATACCATTTGCTTTTCTGCACTGAATTTAAAACCCGGTACGGGGCTGCCGCTGCTGATTGAATCGGCAATTTGAACGGCCAGTATGGATTTGCCGAGGTTGGAGTCTGCAAACAAAATGCAGATCTCCTCCTCGTGCCAGAGCTCCCCAAACAGCATTTGCGGTATGGGCCGGTTGTGTGCATCTACCAGGCATTGGTTGGCGGAACGAAGTAAGAGTAAATCCGGTTTGTCTTGCTGCCCTTTCGCGCTGCCTTCCTTTCTGCCCAGTGGGAGTGTGTCAAATTCTAACATAAACAATCGGGCGGTATTACAATATGGGATGGCAAACCTTTTCCGGGGCTGATATTGAATTCTATCCGAAAACCATTGCTATTGGGGTCTAATTCTGCAATGCGCTTCATTTGTAGTTCGACGTATAGCCATGCCTCCGGGTGCTCAAACACATAGATACCGTTATTGATTTTGATCAATTGCTCAATCCTTTTTTGCTTCATGGCAAGTGTAAACGGGGTGGCATTCGCTTTTTCAGCATACTCCTGCTTTGATTTGATGTCATCGAGAATAAACTGCTCTAATTGCGGGACTCCAAAATGTTCTTTCATAGCTTGCCCTCCTTGATTAATTGCACCTTCAATTCTTCCACACTCATTTTCCGGCCTTGCATCAGCCAGTTTTCCAGGTCTGATTTCAGAAACAACACCCGTTTTGCCCGCTTGATGAACGGAATTAAACCTTTAGAGGTGTAGCCGTAAATTGTTTGCTCTGCCAGACTCAGGTATTTAGAAGCTTCTTTGATGTTCAGGAATTTGTCTTCCGCTTCCTGGTGTACGGTTTCTTGTTTTGGTTGTTCGCTTAAGACTTTGCGAACCGAAGCCTGGATGAGGTTTTCAAGGTCTTCTTTTGTTGTGATGATTAAGTCTGACATGCTATTTGTAGTTATTTATTGCTACAAATATTTGGGTCAAAATCAGCGATGGGACCCCCACAGGGGGGACCCATTTTTTTCAATTTTTATCAATATCTTCCAAAACTTTGGTGCTCAATACAGACAATTTAAGAATTTCAAACAGTTTGCTTACTTCTCTCATATTCTTTTTAAACTCTTCCTGACTATTATAATTATGTGGCTCCCTTACGGCGTCATAAACACTGTCAAAATTCCTGCTAATGAATTTGTTAATCACTCTAGCCTTTGTTTTTTGAGCAACATTATTGACCTCTAATGCTTTAAATATGTAATGAAAAAACAAAACTTGCTGGCGCGTTGTTAAACCCTCTTCATCTGCTACTTCCGCTTCGACGGTGTCGCTTGTAGTATCTGTCTGCTTT
>JBPOHJ010000016.1:0-21258 GCA_052035725.1 Bacteroidota bacterium
AGGATCGAAACGCCTTGACTTTTGCGCCACTTTGTGTCAAGACAAAGTGGCAAAAGAAAAAAAACTACTTTTCAGAGTCGACTATCTGGTTCCTGGAGTTAATTGGGAGATTCGTTTCTTTTGAGAAGTAAATAAAACACAAGGCCCATCAGCACGGTTCCCAATCCTAGTAGTGATTCCAAAGGGTGGCTAATCAGAATATGCACCAAAACCCAAAGCATCACAATCGAAAATACCAGCGCCGGTAAAGGAAACAAAGGGCTTCGGTACGCACCGGGAAGTGGTTGGTGTTTTCTTCGTAGAATAAAAATGCCCAATACAGTCAATAAGGTAAACAAGTTGAGCGTAAAACTCACATAAGTAATCAGGGATTCGAAAGAGGACGTGTATACCATACCTAAAGCGATACACGACTGCAACAACACGGCAACATAAGGTACACCTTTGGCATTGGTAATGGCCAAAAACTGCAAACCTTTGATGTGTTGCCCCATGCTTTGCATCACCCGGGGCCCGGCAAGCACCATGGCACTTACAGTAGAAACCAACAAGATTGCTATAAGCAAACTTACCTTGGCGCCCAGGGCGGTGCCAAAAAGTTTGGATGCGCTCAGGTACCCTACTTCCACTACTCCTTTTAATTCAGGCAATGGCACTGTATAGAGAAATACAAAATTCAAAACAGTGTACAACACAGCAACCGTAAGTGTGCCATAAATTAGGGCTCGGGGCAAATTTTGATTGCTTTGTTTTATTTCGCCTGCGATATAGGCCGCGGCATTCCAGCCACTGTAAGCGTAGGTGACAAAAATAAGCGACACAGCAAAAGCCGGAGAAAAAATTTCACGTGTGAGGGTATTGGGCGAAAAAAACACCATTTCGTGTTGAGGCTGATACAAGAGGGCACTGAAAACAAATACCACAATACATATTAGCTTTACATAGGTGAACACCCGCTGAAAACTACTGCCGGCTTTCATGTTAATGGCATGAAAAACGGTAATCACCAAAATGGCTCCGGCACTCAATGCTAATGGATGTTGAAACGCATATGCTTTGCAAAAATAATCCGACATGGCCACAGAAGCGGCAGCTATTGGGGCAGCAAAACCAACTGTTACACTTACCCAACCACTCATGAACCCAACAGCCGGATGGTACAATTTGCTCAGGTAATTGTATTCCCCACCGTTTTCAGGAAAAGCGGCTCCAATTTCTGCATAACAAAATGCTCCACAAAGCGCCAAAATACCTCCAAGTACCCAAAGCAATAAAATGGAAAAGCCTGACTGAAGGCCCATAACCTGAAAACCAAGGCTGGTAAACACACCGGTTCCTATCATATTGGCAATGACAACCGAAATGGCAGTACTTAATCCTATTTTATGTGCGTGTACGTTCAAAAAACCGGAATTAACAATGGTTCAATAATACTCATAAATATGGTGCTTTTAACAAGCTGTCTTAATCAAATGTAAGGTCCGGCTCAACTACAAACCATCTTTACACTTCAACTCTCACTCTAAACACGACTCATTTTGTGTTTTTTTTTTACAGAAACACCAATTATTCGACGAAGTCAAAAATACGGCTGCCGTTTGCCTATTACGCTTGAACCAAGGCCCTTTTTTCTTCGCTAAAGGCCGTTTATTTCGGTTGGACCATTGTGTGAAGAAGCATGCTTGGAATACACGCTTCGTCCGGAAAAAGAAAGCTGTACACGTGTAGCAAAAATTTTGAGCACTTGCATTCGCGCAAAACACCTAGGGTTCGGTAAACAGCAATAAAATAAGGGTTTTCAAAGCTTGTAACGCCTAATTAAAACCCAAACAGAGCGCTATGACACCGGGATCATAATTGGGGAATACAGAACAGAATCGCATGAAAATACCTATTTTTAGACAACAATTCCCTTAACAGTTAATTCTTTAGTTTTATCTTTAGCCGAACCTAAAACCGAATGAAACGTAAAATTGATTGGTTATAGATTGCGTATGAGCAAATTTACTTTTGGTTACCGTTTCCGTTTTTTGCTGCCGGCTCTTATTGTGTTTTTTTCATTGAGTTCAAGAGCACAATCAGTTAACTGCGGTTCGCTAACCCCCAGCTTTACAGCCAATTTAGTTGGCAGCCCTAGTGGAACCTGGGTCAGTCCTTCGGTGGTGCGTGCCGACACGTGCTGTGGCGCAACAGCACCTGATAAGTGTATCAAAATTACCATATTGCTTGACCAGGGCGCCATGGGAATCAACTTTAACATTACCTCAGGCGCTGTGCCGCCCGGTGCGCTTTTTTACCAAATTGGATGCGGACCTCCTCAGCAGGTTGGCACTCCAATTTGTCTTAATGGTGCGGGACCGCATTTACTCACGTTTTGCAAGCCCGGTAACAACAACAACGTCTATGAAATTGTGTCAATACCGGCACCTGTAGTTCCCGATTCCATTCTCATTAGAAGCGGCTGCACCCAGTCGCTAGCCGTGAGCGGTTTTTCTGTACCAACAATCAACTGGAATTCCGTTCCAAGCAACACGCTTTACAACTCTTACCTCAATTGCACCTCCGGTTGTTCAAGCGTGATGGTTACTCCAACCGGCACACCGCCGGCCTTTGTTGACTACGAGGTAAGTGGTTTCGGACAATCGCCATGCCAGGCCGGCTTTTACCGCGATACCGTGAGAGTGTATTTTTATAATGACCTTACTGCAGGCATTAACCCCACCCTCAGCACAATTTGTTTTGGAAACTCAACGGCCCCGCTAAACGCTACGGTTACAGGAGGCATCGGGCCTTATACCTTCAGTTGGAGTCCGAACGCCAGCACAAACACCGCGGTAAACGTAGGGCCCGGTACCTACACGGTGAGGGTATTCGATAAAACCGGATGCCCGCCTACAACAGCCACGGCGATGGTCACTTCCTTTACGCTTCCAATTACTGCTAATGCAGGCCCCACACAAATACGGTGTAAATTAAGTCCCAGTGTTAGTTTGAATGGTACAATAACTGCCGCAAGCGGAGGTGTCTGGTCAGGAGGCAACGGTATCTTTAGTCCAACCACAACTGTTTTAAACGCCACCTATACACCCACACCCGCAGAGGTGAGTACAGGTTCGGTTCAGCTTTATCTTAGTACCACCGGCAATTTGGGCTGTCCTCCTGGCAACTCTACCCTTAATGTGTTTTTTCAGAATCAGGCTACCGTCAATGCAGGCCCGGATAAAACGGTCTGCTATAATAATGCCTCAGTAAGCTTCTCAGGTTCGATAAGCGGGTTCAGTGCCACGCCCCTGTGGTCGACCCTGGGCAGCGGAGCCTTTTCCAACAATACCTCAAGTGTTACCAATTATACACCAAGCCTTGCCGACCTCAACTCAGGCACAGTAAACATTGTGCTGAGCTCAGCCAACAATGGAGCCTGCCCATCAGCGAGTGATACGGTGAAATTGTTTATAACCCCCAAACCTCAGGTCAATGCGGGTACGAATCAAACCGTTTGCAGCACGGCCACTGTGGTATTAAACGGCACCATTACCGGAGCCGCCATCAATACAGGTTCTTGGTCGAGTAGTGGGAATGGCTATTTTATCAATCAATATTCGCTCACTTCAGCTTATGTACCCGGCAATAATGATATAAGTGCCGGAACCGTTACCCTTATTCTGAGTTCAACATTTAATGGCAATTGTTTACCTGTTAGAGACACTCTAGTGGTAAGCATACAACAGCAAGCCACGGTTACAGCTGCCAACCTGAACCCCATTTGTTCGATTACGCCTACCATATTACTCAGTGGTAACATTATCGGCCATACCAATACAGGCATGTGGACCGGGAGTGGCACTGGCGGTTACATCAATCCTTCACAGATCAATTCCTGCATTTATAGTTTTAGTCCGCCCGATCAGGCCCTTAGTCAGTTAACATTCACCCTCTACTCCACCAACAATGGCGTGTGTGCTCAGGCTCAAAAAGTACTGAGCCTTACTATCATTCCACAAGCCACATTAAACGCCGGCCCCAACCAAAAACGCTGCTCGAACGACGCTACTCTGGCCCTTACGGGCAGTAACCAGGCGCCCGGTCAGGTTAAATGGTTCAGCAGTGGTAATGGCCTACTTGCTAATTCCAACGCCCTGCAAACCACTTATTCACTTAGCCCGTTTGATGCTATTTTTGGCACTATTATTTTTACACTGGCTTCAACCGGCAACAGCGTTTGTCCTGTCACAATGGATACCGTTATGATTGCTGTTTTAAAACAAAGTACAGTGAATGCAGGACCTGATTTAGAAATTTGTTCCGATCAAATTTCGGTGAACCTCAACGGAATCGTTGCCGGTGAGAGTATCACGGGTTTATGGTCGGGCAGTGGCAGCGGCACGCTAAATCCACAAAATCCGGGTACTTATCTACCCAGCGCGGCTGACATACAAAATGGCAGTGTGCAATTTACACTGGTTTCAACCAACAACGTGGTGTGCCCGGCAGCGTATGATACCTTACTATTAAAAATCAGAATGCGACCCGTTTTGTTTGTTGCTAACGACAGTTCATATTGTTACAAGGGCGCTCCTTACCTATTGAATCCCAATGTGCAATTCGGGGGCAATTCATACGTATGGACCACCACAGGAAGTGGTAAGTTTAATCCAAATAATACCTCCTACCCTGTGTATTACGAGCCCAGTGCAAACGATTTAACAGCCGGCCAGGTAGTGTTAACACTAAACTCTGTGAACAACGGTGCCTGCGGAAATGTTTCGGCTTCAACTAAAGTCACATTTAAACCCAGTCCTGAAGCTATATTCACAGTATCGAGCTCCACCCTCATCTTACCGGTGAACACAGTTCAAATCAACAACCAAAGCACCAGCGCAGGCTCTTTTACCTGGACATTCGGTAACGGTACCGGGTCCAACAACAGTAACCCCCTGGTAACCTACAACGAGGTGGGAAATTATCCGATTACCCTTTTTGCAGAAAACGAATTCAAATGCAGCGACACAGCAGTTACAACTGTTTTGGTAATCTCTGATGTGATTTTTCCGAACGCATTTACTCCTAACCCTTATGGTTCAAATGGAGGTACATACAATGCCAACGACTTAACGAACGATGTGTTTTTTCCGTTCACCGGGGGTGTAACCGGTTACGAATTGCTCATCTTTAACCGCTGGGGTGAACAGATCTTCAGATCAACCGATATTGCAATAGGCTGGGATGGTTACTTCAACGGAAAAATCTGCCAACAGGATGTGTATGTGTGGAAAGCCAACATGTCTTTTTTTGATGGAAGAACTTATTCAAAAGCGGGAACTGTCACTTTATTAAGGTAAACGAGGCTAACAACAGAACATGAACACTGCAAAACATCAACTTATTTTTATTTTGCTGCTTGCTTTGCAATTCACTCTGCCTGGCCAACATTACCAGTTCTCTCAATTTTATGTTGCACCCACTTACCTCAATCCTGCTTTTACCGGCGCCAATGCCTGCGGTAGGGTGGCCATGAATTACCGTAAACAATGGGCCGGAATACCCGGAGCCTTCACCACCTATCAGGTGGCATTTGACCATTATGTACCTTCCTACAAAAGTGGTTTTGGTTTCCAGTTTTTTAGTGATCAAGCCGGGCTCGGCAATCTTAATACCACTGCTTTTAATGCTTTGTATGCTTACGAAACCAAGGTAAATAAATTTATCATGGCCAGAGGAGGAATTAATGCCGGCTTTGTTCAGCGCAAAGTAGATTACGATTATTTTACCTTCGCCGACCAAATCACCAGAGGCGATGGCTCAGCAACCATTGAGGGCATTGACAAGGAGGGCGTAAACTACTTTGATGTGGGCGCAGGTTTACTTGTGTATTCTTCTGAAGCCTGGGGTGGTTTTTCCGTTGCACACCTCAACAAACCCGATCAGTCTCTTATGTTTATTGAGAGTACACTTCCTATGGAATTTAAATTTCACGGGGGCTACCGTTTCGATCTGAGAGGCAATGGCTCTTCGAACAAGTTTATTCCTAAAAGTAATTTTATTACGGCTGCCTTTAATTTTAAACACCAGAACAAATACAACCAATTGGATTTGGGTGTTTATTACTCAAAAAACATCCTGAACCTTGGTATCTGGTACCGTGGTATCCCTATTACCAAGCCCACACCAGACTATGCCAACAACGATGCCTTGATTTTTTTGATGGGCTTTAATATCGATCGTTTCAAAATGGGCTATTCTTATGACCTTACGCTTTCTAAACTCACCAATGCCGTGAGCAAAGGTTCGCATGAGATCAGCCTCTCTTACCAATTCTGTAAACTCAAAAAACCAAGGAACAAAAAACGCTTACTTATCACCTGTCCTAAATTCTAATACGTTCACGTGGCCTGATTAAGTTAGGCCGGGGTTTCAGTTATGTTATTTATAGAACAACCATTTGCCAATTTCCTTCCAAGAGGTTTTTTTACCGTACATGAGTATGCCGGTGCGGTAAATTTTACCGGCCAACCAGGTGGTGAGCACAAAGGCGGCGAAAAGCAAAGACAAGGATAAAACAATCTCCCACAGAGGTACACCGGATGTGATGCGCGACATCATTACAATAGGAGAAGTAAAAGGAATTACCGAACCCCAGAACACCAGAGTGGAATCGGGATCGAGTATGGTTTTTGTAGAAATAAAATACCCAATCATCAGAGGAATCATCACGGGTGTAATAAATTGCTGTGAATCGGATTCAGAATCTACCGCAGAACCAATTGCCGCCATAATAGAGCTGTAAAATAAATAACCTCCAACAAAATACAAGACAAAACAAATAAACACTTCAGCAAAATCGATCTTTTCAATCTTCTGCAGTACTTCAAACACCTTGAGTTTGTCATCATATTTTTCAAGCGATTGCAAATTGATGTTGGTGCCGTGTTTTTTCACCAGCTCTTGTTGTGCTTCGAAAGCACGCAATTGGGTTTTGATTTCCTTGAGAAACAAGGTAGACAACAGCGTAGTGAGCACCAGTGTGATCAGGCCCATCATAACAAATTGTATTACGCCAAGCACGGCAACTCCAATAATTTTACCCAGCATCAATTGAAAGGGTTTTACTGAGGAAACAATCACCTCCACGATACGATTGGTTTTTTCTTCCATCACACTTCTGAACACCATCATGCCATACATCAGGATGAACATAAACATCAAGGCGCCTGTGATAAAACCGAATAAGCCAAAATTACTTTGTTCCTCAGTGTCTCCTTTCTCGTTTACTTTCTCAAGCATAAGTTGTACCCGCATTTTTGAATTGTGAATTACATTGGGGTCAATGTTATTGGCTTTAAGATTAAACTCGTAAATGATCTTTTCCATCTGACTTTTGATATAAGTCTGGAAGGCGTAACCCGGAGATTTACGGTAAAACAAGGTACTGGCACCAGCCCCACCTTCCACTATATTAGGCGCAATCCATAATACGCAACTAAAATCTCTCTCACTGAAAGTGGCAACAGCAGCATCCAATGGTTCATCGCTGAAACTTAAACTGATGTATTCGTTACCTGCTAATGTACCCTTAAACAATTTCGATTCATCGATTACCAATACCCTTTTGTCTTTCTTTTCTGATTGAGAAATGGTGATCATAAAAGCCATAAACCCTGTAATAAGCAATGGTGCCAGGAGGGTCATGATAATAAAGGTACGGTTGTACAGTTTGGCTTTAATTTCACGACCGATGATGAGTAATATTTTATTCATTTTGTTGAGCGTGTGCGAGTTTATTCAGTGTAATTACTTTTGGTACCAAGTATTCCGTTCTCTTCATTCACTTTCATGATGAAGATATCATTCATGCCGGGAATGATCTCATTAAATGACAATATCTCACTTGAAGGTAATACCGCTTCGAGCAAATGGTTAGGCTTCACATTGTTCATCAGCTTAAGCGTAAAGGTGTATACATCGTCTTCCTGCTGTTTTTCAATGAGCTCTGCCCCAGTCCATAAGGCGTGTGTAAATCCCATAGCATTACCCCTGAAACTGATTCTGTAGGTGTTTGAGCGGTAGGTTTTACGAATTTGTTTAACCGGACCATCCAGTATCTTTTCTGATTTGTTTAATAAGGCAATGTGGTCGCACATTTCTTCCACACTTCCCATGTTGTGAGTAGAAAAAATAACGGTAGCGCCTTTGTCTCTTAACTCCATGATCTCGTTTCTAATCATTTGCGCGTTAATGGGATCAAAACCACTGAATGGCTCATCAAGAATAAGCAGATCGGGTTGATGAATAACCGTTACAATAAACTGCACCTTTTGTTGCATACCTTTGCTGAGTTCCTCTATCTTTTTTTTCATCCAGCCTTGCATCTCAAACTTCTCAAACCAGAGTTGCATTCGTTTTTTAGCCTCAGCCCGGCTCAAACCTTTTAATCTCGCCAGATACAACACCTGTTCAGACACACTCATCTTTTTGTAAAGCCCTCTTTCTTCAGGCAAATAACCGATGCGTTCTATGTGATTTTCCTGAAGTTTTTCACCCATAAACATCACCTCCCCGCTATCAGGGCCAGTGATTTGGTTGATAATTCGAATAAGGGATGTTTTCCCGGCACCATTTGGTCCCAGCAAGCCAAAAACCGAGCGGCTGCCCACTTCAAGCGACACCTTGTTTAAAGCCAGATGGTTGCTGTAACGTTTACTAACTTCTTTTACCTCTAAGATGTTTGACATAAATCCTGATCAATTCACTGCAAAAATAGAGAAAGTACCCAGAGTTGCTGAACTATTACACCAACGGTTTAATCGGCATCTGAAACGCCACCACTCACCACAAACTTCATCACCTCCGCTGCAGATTTTTGCAAAGGTTTCACCCGGTCTTTCGGAACAAGTATTAATCGCCCCATAAACGAATAGGAATATGGGAGATACACGGCCACCTTATCCTGAATGGCAAAATCTTTTAAATCTTCCTGAGTAATAAATCCCATTTCCTCAATGTTGGCTTCTACAGAGGTTAAAACAAGAACCGGTTTATTGAAACGTTTTTTACTTCCAACAAAGGCTGAAGTAAAATCTTTTATCGGAGAATAGATGTGTTTGATGAGTGGGATTTGTTCGAGGCGTTCTTCTAACAGCAGGAACAATTTATTGAACAGATAAGAAGAAGCCAATAAACCAAGAAGTGTAACAAAAACTATGGTTCCTGCCAAACCAAACACCGTATTTAGTATGGTGTTGCTGCTGAACCCAAAGGCGGAAAACAAACCCGCGAAGTAATCGTAGAGCTTAAGAAAAATGATGAGAGTAATCACCAAAGGCACAAAAAACAAAAGGCCTTGCAAAAAATAAGAAAGGAATTTTTTCATTTTACTGAGTAGTTAAGTTATTCGCCTATACAAGTGGTGGTTTTACAAATGCAATTTGTAGTAAATTTATCAAACAATGAGGGTACTTTCTTGCCTACTTTTAGTATTCTTTTCAAGCCTTTATCAAAAAGGGCTTGCCAATTTCCCCTATTCTCCTGACATTTTCTGCAAAACGCCTCACTCGAGGCAATTCCTGCAAAAAAACGACAGTCTCTTTCGGCCAAAACCGAAAGACTTTTTCCAACAAGCTTCTTTCTCTTTCAATATTCTTTCTGCCATAAATTCTGAATTTGGCTTTCTATTCGAAAGTGGCAGGATCAACCACAAATTTAGCCTCATCATTCCTTTTAGTTTTGGTTTTGGTAATCCAATTATTCAAAATAAAGTGAACAGAGAGTCAAATGGTGGAGAATACACGGCCGATCCGGTAAAAAAACTGGCTGATATTGGCCTGGGCATAAATATCTATTTGAATAAGAAATTAAACAGTCCCTCTTTTATAGGCTTTTGTTGCAAAGTCATGCAATATGATTGTACTGAAAGCTGGCGTTATCCCAACTGGGTGTACCTTCCAAGTAATTATTTGGTATATGATCAAACTACCCTAACCCGATACGCCGCAACACTCAACACCGGCCTCACTATTCCCTTTCAATCCCGCATCAGGATAACTTTAATGGCCATGTTCGGCATACGCTACGATACAATCTCTGATAGGATTACTGACCCCATCACCATGACGGAAGTACCCAATTTTGATCGCCCCTGGTACCCCTACTTCAATGCCACTTATTGTTTGGGTTATGTTTTTTAACTACATGTTTAATTTTCGATACATCAAATATTGCTTACTGTTTTGGGCCTTTTCTATGCAGGCTCAGGATACCCTGTACCTTAAAACTCAAACTAAGGTGTTAGGCAAAGTGCAGTTAATTAGCACTGATAGTGTTTATTACACCTTTTCCCAAAATGAAAACACAATTCAACAGGCCATCCACATTAGCGAATTAGACAAAATCGTTTTTTCCAATGGAAAACAACAACACTTTCTTTCACCTGTTTTTAATGGACCGAATGAAAATAAGGCAGTTAATCAACCCTTGTACCGAAATTCCATTTCTTTGAACCTCTTGTCGATGATGAATGGCGACCTGGCCTTTCAGTACCAAAGAATTTTTCCAAAAAGGAGATGTTCTCTTGTCATTCCAATTGCCTTTATGTTTACCGATTATCCTCTACTTATGCGCGAAACACCAAATGAAATTCAACTGGATAAAAAAAACTATGATGTAGGCATTGGCCTTTACCTTCACCAAACCACTCAATCTAACTACTTTTATATTGGTCCTGTGTTCCGGCTACAGGAATACAATTGCAGTAGCACTTACACCGTGTTGGATTTTAATGGATACCTTTACCAATATGTTCAAAAAGCGGTGTTTAATCGGTTTATTGGAAGCATTACTACTGGGTATTTTGTTGGAGCCCGCAACAGATTGAGTTGTAATTTATTTTTCTCTTTAGGTTACCGGTACGATCATTTCCAAAACAACTTATACCTGCCTTTTACCGAAACTGTTGTCACCACAAATCCTTATCCCGGCGCTATGTTTTTGTGGTTAGGATTCAATTTAGGTTATAATTTCTAACCGAATTTGCGTAAAATTACCAACAGAAAGAAAATGACTGAACTTTACCTTCGCCACAATTTACGTTTGCCTATTCCGTTTAATGAGTAGTCTTAAGGTATTTGCCATGAAAAACTTGTTTAACCTTGCACTCCTGTGCGTATTTTTATTTGGGCTGTGCCAATGCACACTTGAAAAAAGACACTACCGACATGGCTACTACATCTTTCACCCATTTTCATCCCGGTCGATTGCAAAAAACCAAACGGAGCAAAACACACAAAAAAACCTTGATTCACATCAACCTGCGATTAGGCGCAACACAAGTACTATGAACTTGTACGAACCCCCTCTGGCTTCAGCGCTTATAGTGTCTATTCATCCTACACAAAGGATAACAAACGACGCACAACAATGCGACAGTCTTATTTTAAAAGACGGTGGTGTTCTGTTAGTAAAAATCAAAGAAATCGGGCTTAAAGACATTCGTTACAAACTCTGCGATTTTGAAGAAGGTCCTGACTACCTGGTTGAAAAAACCAGGGTCGCTTCTATACATTATGCCAACGGCAAACAGGAAACCTTTAATGAGGCTGCACCCATCAACGCTCAAAAAAACAAAGCGTCAGCAACACCACCCAACTCGAAAAAAACGGAAAACAACACCATGGCTGCTCTTTCACTCTCGTTTGGGATTTTAGGTATTTATCCCTTGATTTTTATAGGCAGTATACTAGGCATCATTTTTGGAGTGATTGCTATGAATGAAATCAAATCGGAGCCCGGGAGGTACAAAAATGAAACCATGGCGAAAGTGGGCATGGCATTAAGTTTTACCGGTCTGATTTTTTGGATGGCAATTATTGTTCTTGTCCTCCTCATGTAAAATTGGCCTAAGTTCAGGTAATTGGATCATTAACGTTCGGTAAAAAAATACAGATCCTCATCTGTGTTGTTTTTGCGCTTACTGCTCAAATACCCCTTTTTACCTCCCTTCAACACAAATACCCCAAAATCATCAAACCGGCTGTTAAATGGATCACCGCAATTTTTTGCAGGTTCTAAAAATGCCCCGCCTGAGCCGGAATACACCGCTGTGAATACATCCAATCCGCCAAAACCGGGTCTTTGGTCGCTTGAAAAATACAACACCGTATCGGCAAAAACAGAAGGGTACACCTCATTGCCATTGGTGTTGATATTTGGACCCAGGTTAACCGGTTGCGACCATGCTGAATTTAATCGTGTGCACACAAAAATATCCATACCACCAGCAGAACCTTTACGGTCGCTCGAAAAATACAATCGTTGACCGTCTTCACTTATAGAGGGATGCATGGAATTGTAGTCGCTTAGGTTGTGTTCAAATTCCACTATTTCAGGGAATGGGGTGTTGAGGGTTAACAGGTTCAATGCAAAAATTTGGTGTTTGTAATACAGTGTTTTGCTTTTAAGTCCCATGTCCTTATTTGAAAGGGCTTTGCTGAAATACATCCATTTTCCGTCTTTCGAAAAACTTACCTGGCCACGAACACTTAGTTGTTGCAGTTTCTCAAAAAGTAAGGAAGGCAGAAAATTCAGGCTGTCTTTGGGGATGTACACTTTAATCGTTTCTTTCATCAGGTTATCCTGAGCTTGATATTGCAAGCGTCCGGGTGTGGTAGTTTGCACAAAAAATAACTTTTCTCTGAAAAAAACCGGGCAGGCTTCTGATAAGGCCGAATTTACATTAGTAAGTTCTATTACTTTAAGTGAAGCCGTATCAGCAGTCGTAAACTGTGGTTGTAAATAGGTTTTTCCCCATGCTGCAACAGTAGGATTTCGGCTTTTACTGAGGTAAAGAAATAGTTTTTTGGCTTCAGGTACCCGGTTATTGGCCAATAAACACTTGGCATAATCTAAATAGTCAGACTCCGTTACTTCTGCATTTTCAGCCACAACGGGCCAGTAATCGATGGCGTTGTATGGATCGTTCAACTTATCGTAACACCTGGCTGCCTGACGGGAAGCGTAATAATCTTTTGGAAATTCAGCAAGGTACTTCACATAATCCAACACCGCTGTGGCATATTCTTTTCGGATATAATGTTTATCGGCTTTCAGGAGGGTTTTATTCAACACCTCCTGGGCCAAGTTGGCGCCGGTAAACACTAACAGCACACAAGTAAAAAAGAACCTTATCAAGTACATGTTTTTTAGCAATGCAAATTTACGGCTTTCAGGTTATTACCTATTCACAACCAGGCGGTGCAGCATTTTTATGCCTTCTTTTTCAAGCTCAAGCAGGTAAATGCCCTGCTCCAATTCAACTGTGGAAAGAAAACCACGCACGTATGTATCGCTTCGTAATTCACCGGTTAGTGCAAACACCCTGGCGCGCAGCGTTTCATGGCTTGTAATGTATATGCCCTCAGCTGCCGGGTTTGGGTAAACAGTCCACAACGATTCTGTTTTCGTTTCCATAATGGTAAGCGGCAAAGTCACCACTAGCGCTTTGGCAACCGAATCCTTTTGACAGGCATCGTCAACAACCTGACTCACCGTATATTGACCAGCAGTTAAATAGGTATGTGAAGGTGCGGCGCCCGAGCCATAACTGCCATCACCAAAATACCAAAGCTGGTTTAAATTAGGTGAGAGCGATTGAAATTGGTATACGCCGTTAGCTGAGGTGGTATAAGTAAAATCGGCCCAGGGCAAATGCACACCAAGATTCCAAACCCCTAAACTGTCGCGAACCACCTGATGGGCGATATTTTGAAGTAAACTTGCCGTAGTTGAATTAACCGTGCTGATGAAAGTGTTACTTAACACGGATTTTTGAAACAAGGTTTCGTATAACACAGCAGCACTTAAATACGAACCTTCGAGAGAAGGATGAGATTGATCGGCTTGATACAACTCAAGGTTAGGGTATTGAAGGATGGATTCCCGAAAGGCTTCACCGGCAGGCGCAACAACGCCCGAAGTAAGGTTGGCAAAAAGTGTATAGGATTGTTTTAAACGGTTTTGCATACCCGTGTAAGTGCAAACTGGCGGATACGCTGCGCAATTAGAAGCATCTCCATATTTACGGCCCCAGGTTTCAAAAAAAACTGTTTGGCTGCAGGGGTAATTGTGTTTAATTACACTGTCTAATTTTAAGGCATATGGAAGGGTTTGTGCATTCACCTGAGCAGGAGAAAATGAAGGTTCCTGGCTTTGAGCCTGCAAAATCACAAAATCCCAATCTCTGGAATAAATTTTAGCCAAACAATTGGCATCATTAAAATGGTTGTTGAAAGTATATCCCCCGGGAGCATAGCTATCCACTAGCAGGGAGTCGCCATTGGCCAGAGCGAATTGCTCAACCAATTGAGGCAAGTTGTTAAAATAGGTGTAACTATTGCCTATAAACAAGGCGCTGCGTTTTTTGAACTGAGCTTTGGTTTGCAAGCAGCCACTGATCAAAAGTAGCGTAAGTAGGCACTGTTTCATTTCCCAAAAATAGAGAAACTATTCCAGCAGCTGTTGAATTCTACTCAATAAAAAAGCCGGCTCAATCACCGGCTTTCAAATTAGACTGAAGGCTATGGGTTAGGCCATTTTTTTCTCAAAGGCCTGCATTACTTCAACCAAAGCCTTAACACTTTCAAGCGGAAGTGCATTGTATAGAGAAGCGCGATAACCGCCAACATCACGGTGACCCCTGATTCCGGAAATATTGGCCTCTTTCCAGAGTTTATCGAATTCAGGCTCCAGTTCAGGTTTGTTTAATAAAAAACACACGTTCATTTTACTGCGGTCTTCTTTAGCTGTGGTTCCAACAAACAAACTGTTGCGATCAATTTCATTGTACAGTGTTTCTGCCTTTTGCTGGTTCACTTTTTCAATCCATGCAATGCCCCCATTCTTTTTTAACCACTGCAATGTGAGTAAGGTGACGTAAATCGGAAACACCGGAGGCGTATTATACATGCTGCCACCTTTAATGTGAACCTGATAATCCAACATCGACAACATTTTACGCCCGGTTTTTCCAAGCACATCCTTTTTCACCATCACCATTGTGCTGCCAGCGGGACCCATATTTTTTTGCGCCCCCGCATAAATTAAGGCAAAATCCTTAGCGTTTACTTGGCGGCTGAAAATATCTGAACTCATGTCGCATACCATTGGAATAGGCGACTTGGGAAAGGCCTGCATTTGCGTGCCATAAATGGTGTTGTTGCTGGTGATGTGAAGGTAATCCGCATCCGATGGGATTTCATACCCTTTTGGTATGAAGCTGAATTTTTTGTCTTCTGAACTTGCGATGACTTTGGTGTTACCAATCAACTTCGCTTCCTTAATGGCCTTACTAGCCCAAACACCGGTATTCACATAGGCTGCATAGCCATTTTCACGCAACAAATTGTAAGGCACCATAGCAAATTGCAAACTGGCGCCGCCACCCAGATACATCACTTCGTACTCATCCCCCACTTCAAAAAGTTCCTTTACTATGGCACGGGCTTCATCCATCACCTTTTCGTAATTTTTACTTCGGTGTGAAATTTCAAGCAGCGATAAATTTAGATTGTCGAAATTGATACATGCTTCAGAAGCTTGTTTAAGCACCTCAGCTGGCAAAATGCCGGGGCCGGCAGAGAAGTTATGGACTTTTGTCATGGTAAAATTTTAGAGTTTAAATGTACAAATGTTTAAAGTTTCAGCAATTTTATTTCCCCGTTTTTTAATGTGAACAGCACGTAGGTAGCTTCAAGCACTTCATGCTGTGCAATTTGTTCAAGTAACACCTGCCCCTGGTTGTTGACTAAAAGCTGCCCCTCGGGTGATTCAATCAAAAATAAACGGTTTCCTATCCGTTCAATTTTTGCTTCACTTTTAAAGCGTGTATGACCCCCTATGTCTATGGCTTCATAAACATCTCCCCTCTTTACCAGGGCAATGCTATCCGCAAAATCTTCCGCCCAAGTATATTGGTATGGTATCACCACCTGTAGTTTACGGTCAACAAAACCATACTTTTTTTTCTTCTTAACCCGAAGTAATCCGTTGCTAAAAAAACCGCAGTCTTCATATACTCCAAAGTTCACGCGCAGAGCTCCATTGGCATCCATCAAAGCCAGTGATTTGTTTTTAAGCAAACGCATCCAGGTATTCTGAACATAATAGCCTGGCGGAAACACATTTTGGTAGTCGAATTCGAGGGCACTTAGAAAACACCCTTCGGCACTGAAAAAACCGTAATGTTTGTCTTTCACCACCAGATAAACGCCATTACCCGCCTCAAGTACCTGATCGTAATTGGTTTCAAGAACTATTTTTCCGCTGCGCTCAAGCAAACCAAAACCATTGGATTTCCGCACCACAGCCATTCCATTAGCATTAAAAGCCGATATCCAGTCGAATTCTGCCTTATGTACATAGCCATTGAGATCAATATAGCCGTACTTTTCGCCTTCCCTATAACTGGCAATACCGGAAATAAAATTGCCAAGGTATTCGTATCGGGCTTCAACCCTGCTTTGTCCATACCGGTCGAGGGCACCATATTTTCCCTTAACCTTTAACACATATAGGTTGTCCGACAATTCATTGATGTCCTCGTACTCTGGCGAAATAACCTGGCCCTGGCGATTTATAAAGGTCCAGATGCCCTGGTGTTTAACCGGTGCTACACCAGCATTAAAGCCATACGCGTCGTCGAACGACCGGGCAAATACATTTTCGTTGTGCTTATTTATGAACCACACCGAATCGTTGCGGCTAACCAGAGCCAGTTCTTCTTTAAATTCACTTGCAGCTTCGTATTGAGGCGGAATGTGTATTGTTCCGTTGGTGTCCAGGTAACCGTACATTTCGTCGCGTCGAAAAACCAAAAAATGTTTACTGCTCATTTGCAGTTCTTTAAGTATGGTGTTTCTTAAAGGAAATTCGGGGTACATGGATAAAAAGCGAATTAGCTCCTCGTCAGAGTATGAACGCACGCTTAAAGAAAACAACAATTTCCAGGCTTCATTGGCCTGACCCGACTCAGGATACTGGTGCACAAAATACACCAAGCCTTCCACATCGTTGTTTTTCCTGTAAATATCATACAGGTTTTCAAGTGCGGTATTTCGCATGCTGTTGTTGGGGTGAAGTTGTAAAAACCGCTTGTATGCCTCTGCATTTTTTGTTGCACAGATTTCTTCATAAATCTGACGTTGCAGAAGTTGTAAGGCCTCTCCGTAAAACGAACTTTGTGGATGGGTTTTCAAAAACTGAACCGTTATTTCACTTCGGTTGACCGTTACAGTTTGATTAAACTCTAATTCATCGCGCTTGTAAATTGTTTCTCGTCTCAAATTGGCATTGGCTAAGGGAACCAATTCTAGAAACTGATCCAAACGTTCGGTATTTTCTGACCCAATTGCAAGAGAATAGCTGGTTTTTACACAAGCCGCTACCTGCTTGCCAATAGTCAAACTGTCAATAGTAAATGTGGATGCCTGACACGTTTGTTTGTTTTTTTGAAAGTGCCATTGCGCTAATTGGGCGTATTTGCAAGCACTGTCGGGTTGAGAAAATGGGTTATCGGTTCGGCTGAAAATAACAGAAAGCCCAAAAGCGGCAGGCGCATTGGGTCTTTTACTATAAACGGCGGTAAACAAACGTTTGGCTTTAAAATAATCATAGCTACCTAGCGCTTCAAAACCTTGGCGCAGAGGTTTGCTCATTTGCGCATACAATAGGCATGGCAAGCAAAAAAGCAATAGCATCAAGACTTTGAGTTTCACGGGGCAAATATCTTAATTTTCATTCGTCGAGATCAAACCACTTGAATTAACCTGTATATTCGCCCCATGTTTAGCACCGGCCGCATCGTTTTTACCTTAGTATTTCTCTTTGCTTTTATCCTGTTTTTGGTTTGGAGCTATCGTAAAGACAGAGCTGTTAACCGAATCCACTTTAAACAGCCTTACAAGGTGCTTTTGGCTTTATTAGGCTTCTTTCTTTTGCTGTTTATTGTGGTCAAAATACGACAGTTTTTGTAATTCGTCGGGTTTTTTACTATCTTCGTCATGCATTTTACTCATGTGGTCAGGTTTTAGATACCGTTTTTTCTGCCTTTTGCTGTTAGTAGCGGGGTTTAGGTTGTTTTCGGCCACCCTGGTGCTGGAAGGCAAATACCAGAATAAAAATATTTTGGTTCACAACAGCATGGTGAAAAATGGTGTTGGTTATTGCGCCAAAGAAATTAAAGTAAATGGCCAAATTACCAGCGACGAAACCAATTCCAATGCCTTTGAAATTGATTTGCGTGCTATGAACCTTAAACTGGGCGAAAAAGTTGTGATTGAAATTGTGCATGATCAGGATTGTCGTCCGAAAATTCTTAACCCTGAAGACCTGTTTCCAAAACCTACGTATGAGCTTTTGGCCATGAATCTGAGCATTGATGGAGTTTTAACCTGGTCGACCAAAAACGAAAGTGGCTCATTGCCATTTGTGATAGAACAATTCAAGTGGAACAAATGGGTACGTGTTGGTGAGGTGATGGGTGCCGGAACCCCAGGCAACAATTCATATTCTTTCAAAGTGGCCATGCATAGTGGTGAGAACAAATTCAGACTAAGACAAAAAGGATACAATGCTAGCATCAAAGTATCACAGGATGCCCGAGTTGTAACCAATATCAAATCCCCTTCTTATGTTCTCAAAAAAGAAAGCGTGGAGTTTGATTCTGAAACAGCTTATGAAGTTTATGATGTGTATGGCGTTAACCTGATGAAAGGGTTCAATAAGTCCATTAACATCAGTAGTTTAAAACCGGGTGAGTATTACCTGAGTTACGATAACACCACAGTGAGTTTTAAAAAATAGGTTTCAGCAGGGCCTTCATTTCGCTCAAAATCATGGCTGTTGCCCCCCAAACTTGTTTGTTTTCCAGTAAAAAATAAGGGGTCACAACCGAAAAATCCCTCACTTTTACACTTCCCTTGCTGAGTTTGGTATCATCCATAAGATCCAGCAGTTTAATCGAAAATATTTCATGCACCTCTGTAGTTTGTGGCTTAAAACCGGGTGAGTTGCTGTGAAGAAAAGACACATAGGGCTGAACCAAAAATCCGCTAACAGGAATGTACAAGGGGCTGAGTTTGCCTAAAAGTTGAAGCTCTCCTTCTATGCCAATTTCTTCGTAACATTCACGAATGGCTGTTTGCTCGAGATCCCGATCCGATTCCTCCTGCTTGCCTCCGGGAAGGCTGATTTGCCCGCTATGAACCCCTTCGTATTCTACTCTCTGAATCAATGGAAACAACAACTCGTCCATCGCATTTTTATAAAGCACTACCATCACCGCACTGGGCTTGTATTCACCTGGTTTCAATTGTGTGGGATCAATGAGCTGGCGATTCACCGGAGCCAAAAGGCTTTGCGCGTTAGCACCGGGTAAAGGACCCACGAATGAGTTTTTGAGATTATTTAAGAGCAGTTGGGTCAATCCTTAAGGCTTAAGGGCTATAAATTACTTAAATTTGCAGGAATACTATGAGCGAATTTAAGTTAAATACAATTGAGGAGGCCCTTGAAGACATCCGAAAGGGCAAAGTGATTATTGTGGTAGATGATGAGGACCGAGAAAACGAAGGCGATTTTGTAACTGCTGCGCGAAATGCCAGCCCGGAGGTCATTAACTTTATGGCAACCCACGGACGCGGTTTAATATGCGCCCCTTTAACTGAAGAAAGGGCGCATGAGTTGAAACTCGACATGATGGTGCCGGCAAATACCTCACTTCATGAAACCCCATTTACTGTTTCTGTTGATTTGCTAGGATTTGGTTGTACTACCGGCATTTCAGCTTCTGATCGCTCAAAAACGGTTCGTGCTTTAATAGACGAAAGCATAAAACCCTCCGACTTTGGTCGCCCCGGTCACATTTTCCCCTTGAAATCAAAACCAGGCGGTGTACTAAGAAGAACCGGTCACACCGAAGCCACAGTTGACCTATCGGTGTTAGCCGGGTTTGAACCTTGCGGGGTTTTGGTAGAAATTTTAAATGAAGACGGCACCATGGCCCGTTTGCCGGAGTTGATGAAAATAGCCGAAAGATTTGACCTCAAAATAATTAGCATTGAAGACCTTATAGCTTATCGCCTGGAAAAAGAAAGCATCGTTCAACGCCAGGTAGAAGTGAACTTGCCCACCAATTGGGGTGATTTTAAGTTGATTGATTATTTGGTTGAAACCAACGGACAAGAACATTTAGCCCTGGTGAAAGGAGAATGGTCGAAAAACGAACCGGTTTTAGTTAGGATGCACTCATCTTGTGTAACCGGCGATATCTTTGGAAGCTGCCGTTGTGATTGCGGAGAACAATTACACCGTTCGATGGAAATGATTGAAAAAGCGGGCAAAGGGGTGATTGTGTATTTAAATCAGGAAGGAAGAGGCATAGGTTTATTAAACAAATTAAAGGCTTACAAGTTACAGGAAGACGGGTTGGACACAGTAGAAGCTAATGTTGAACTGGGATTTAAAGCCGATGAGCGGGATTATGGAGTTGGGGCACAAATACTTAGAGATCTAGGCATTCGTAAAATCCGGCTAATGACCAATAACCCTAAAAAACGGGCCGGTTTAATTGGTTATGGACTTGAAATAGTAGAAAACGTTTCCATCAGTGTGGTTTCCAATCCACATAACGAAAAATACCTTCAAACCAAAAAGGATAAAATGGGACATTCTTTCTAATTTCCTGTTGTGTAACAAAAATCACCATCAGGTTTTGAACTTTTCTGTTTTTTTACCGTATAAATGTTGCAACACGATTAAGTACACGTTGGACAAAATTGTAAAGGTAAAATCCATCCGTTTTCTTGGCCTATTAGGGCTTTTGCTGTATTCAGGGCTTGCCTTAACTCAAACACTTGTAAATTACACTTCAGTAAGAAACACCGGTATTACCTATTCGTCTATTGCCGGTAGTGGTAATACATTTTCAAGTTGGCGTAATACAGGAGCCAATTCGCAAGACGATAACCGTTCAGTGTTCACCAACATCGGATTTGATTTCTGGTATTTGGGTGTTCGCTACACTCAGTTTTCCGCATCCACCAACGGATTCATCGATTTTTCCAACTCTACCGATGACGGAGGCCCACAGGCTGACGATTTTGGTTACAATAACGTTGCTTTTACAACGGCCAACATCAACAATTCCACCCGTCCGGCCATTGCCCCATTTTACGATGATCTCACTACACAAGGCGGGGTTGATCCAATTGGAAC
>JBPOHJ010000017.1:0-31124 GCA_052035725.1 Bacteroidota bacterium
AAGACGTGAATACCGGCTGGAACGGCACGGTGGGCAACCAAGGCAGCCAAGACCTTAAAGAAGATGTGTACGTGTACAAAATCAAGTACAAAGATCTGGACGGCAACATCTACAACAAAATGGGTCACCTGAGTTTGCTGCGTTAATTCCCCCTCAAAAAATTACTTTAAAGGCCATAGGTGGCCTGAACATTCACTCCTGAATCAAAGGCTTGTAGTATTGCTTCCGGTTTTCAGAGAAATCTGCATTTAAGTTCGTAAAACCAATGGTTTAGTGAGTGAAATTCTTGAATTAGCAGGGCATCTGTATTATCTTTGGAGGAGATAAATCATCATCATGAGAAAGAAATTACTATTAGCCACACTTCTGCTTATTTCTACAGGAGGCTTAATCGTATCACAGAATCAGGGAAATGTTGAACAAAATCAACAGAAGACCCAATTTGTGAAAGATCAAGGCTATTTGTCTAAAAGTGCATTGCAGGACTATAAAGGGTATTATGGAGACTCCCTAAGGGGTTTCGATGAGGCCTTCTATAAAGCCAAATACCTTGAAATAGGGTTACATGGTTCGGAGTTCATTTATGCGATGAACATGGAGAGAAGGGTTTTTATTGACAGAAAGTACAAAATAGGCCCTTTTGCACCAGATTATGTTCTTCCTCAGGATCGGGGCGCAGGCAGCAATAACCGCCCTATCGGGGGGGGGAATGTCATTAATGTTTTACCTTGTGTAAATGAGGACTTTGAATCAACAAGCCCTGGGGTTTATACAACTTCTAATGCTGTAACTGGTTGGACTATAGAGAGTGGAATGAATAGCAATGGATTTGGTGGTTTGGGCTGCAATAATGGAATTGGGGCCGCTTGGAATCCTGGAAGCCCTGAATTTTCGATTGTAGCCACCCCGGTCTTGGGATTTCCCTTTATATGTAATCTTCCCAACTCTTCCTTTGTTGGAATTATTGTTGCTAGGTTTCAAAACTCGTCACCGAATTGTATGATGAGCAGAATCAGTACCCAATTTCCGGTTACCAACGCCAACACCTTATTTCAGTTTGCTTTTGCAGGTTCATGGGATGGCGTGCACGAATGCTGTGGTCAGCCTGCTCTCAGGGTCGATCTTTACAATTGTACCGGTTCACTTATTGCCCTGCCCTGCGCTAATCTTACACTCACACCGGGATCAGGACAGTGTATAGGAACAGCAGGTTACTCTTTAACCGGATCCGTTTCTTGGACCAATTGGCAGGTAAAATACATTGACCTTACACCTTATATTGGACAGTGTATTCGACTAGTAGTGTCAAATGCTGATTGCATTTATTCCGGCCACCATGGTAGTTTGTGGTTCGACGCTCTTTGCGGTGGTCAATTGATTGGTCAAGGTCTTGGTGGTGTTGGTGGATATGTGCCGGGTGCTGTAAGTTTCTGCGCCGGATCTAATCAAGCAGTTATTGCTGCACCTGCAGGGTATGTGTCTTATCAGTGGATAGCTCCGGGTAACTTTCCCATTCCGGCCCCATTAGGAACAGGATCTTCTTATACAGTAAACAACCCGGTACCGGGCTCTACCTATACACTGTTAGCCACATCACAATCAGGCTGCCAATATGTGATTCCAAATACCATTAGTTTCTCGCAAGTTGGATTTGCTGGTTTAGGTACAAAGCCGAGTTGTCCTGGTGGCTCCAGTGGATCAGCTACGGTTCAGGGGAACGGCAGTGGCACAGGGTATAATTATTTCTGGTTGAACTCTAACTCCGTCACGATAGGCACGGCATCCACGATAACGGGTTTAGCGCCGGGTAACTATAGTATAGTTCTCACCGGGATGGGTGCGGCCGGCTGTGGTTCTGCAGTCACCACGTTTTCTATAGGCACAGCGCCTTCAACAGTAATCAATGTGTATAAACCATATTGTAATAATGAGGCCTATTTGTGTGCCGGTGCCGGCTCTGGCTTTAAATGGTATGGGGCCAATGGGGTTGCTATTGCACCTCCGGCCGGTGTTCAGCCTTGTTATACGGTAACATCGCCCGCCAATGGGGCCGTCTATTCATTAACGTACACCTCTGTTTTTGGATGTCAGGACTCTATACGGTTTACCTTAGGTTTATCCGCTCCGGGAATCATGTCGGTTGGTCAGATTGCTTTGATTTGTCCGGGCGGCAACAATGGTTCTGCGGTGGTCAGTTTAACGCCCGCTTTGGGTTCGCCTCCGGGGCAAAACACCTATTCGGTGTATTCGGTCGGACAAACCACGCCAGCCTATAGCGCCTCGTTAGCAACCGGCCCTGCTACAGCGTTTCCTGTCAACGGACTATCGGCGGGGACTTATAGTGTGAATGCGTTCGACGGATCCTGTAAGTATGGTACTTCATTCAACGTCGTCCCCTATGTGTTTAACTATAACCTTGCACCATTAACGACCAGTTTCTGCCCCGGTGTATCTGCTGCGGCCGGAGTTAACTTTGTGTTAGGTGGAAGTTTACTTCAACAACCAACTCTAGGACAGTTCACGTATTCGTGGACGCCATCCACCTGGTTGGCGGGTAATACGCAGCAATCCACAATTATCTCACCTAACGTGGCTCCGGGCACGGTCAGCAATGTGATTTATACAGTCGTCGTCACGCCGAGCATTGTTAACTGTCCACTTACAAAAACACTGAGTGCCACAGCTATTAATCCGGCACCACCGGTTTTAGGGGCAATACCGCCATTGTGTAACAACAGTACACCTTACACTGTTGTGGCCACACCTGCAGGTGGTACTTTTGCCGCGGTTAACTCCACAGTTTTAAATTCTGTAACAGGTATCCTTTCTCCAAGTTTTGTTCCATCCTTCGGAACACATACTATGAGTTATGCGTATTCCATCTATACATGTGTGGCTACTACCACAGCACAGTATCAAGTGTCACAATTCAACACATCGGCTTTAACTGCTTCGGTGCCTAACCTTTGTGTCACCAATGCGCCGTTTAATTTGATGAACATTGTACAAAGTGCGGCCAATGGTACGTGGACCTGTGCTGCACCCGGGGCTATTTCAAACAACGTTTTCATTCCGGCGAACCTGAATACAGGATTGTATCAAACGCAGTATGTAACAACTTCTAACCCTAATCCTACCGTATGTCCATCAGTTACCAATTTAATGGTATCGGTTACAAAAACCATAACCCCATACATCACACCTCCTGCCGAGTTCTGTAACAATGCATCTCCGTTTAACCTGCAGGTTACTCCTGCCGGAGGCGGCTGGACAGGTAATGGGGTTACAAATGCAGGTTTGGTTACTCCAACAACCTATGTGAACCAAGGGGTTTATCCGGTAACGTATACAGTGGCTGACGGACCATGCATCAACAGCAATTCAACTTTGCTAAGTGTTAGCCGTTTCATTTCTGCGCAAATCTTAAATCCGGTTCCATACACTTGTGGTAAGGATAATAATCCATTCAACCTGATGAGTATTGTTCAAAACACCACAGGTTATTGGATTGGTAATGGAGTAGATCAGACCATGAAACTTTTGATCCCTTCACAAATAGGTCAGAGCGGATCGTATGTGCTGACCTATTCCACTCAATCGATTCCAAATGCTGGCTTATGTCCTGACTCTCAAACCATCAGTGTACAGCATTTAAATCCGGCTACCCCTACCATTACTCAGGTTGGGCCATATTGCAACAATGGCAGTGCGGTACAATTAACCGTGGCACCAAATACGGGTACCTGGACCTCATCCCCATTCTTAACTTCCAATGGGGTGTTCACCCCATCTCTGTGTCCGGTTGGCAACAACCTGGTTCAGTATGCCATTGGCACTAACACTTGTAACAATGCGCCTACTATGGCCATTAGCATAGAGGCCTTTGTGACAGCGGCTTTGGCCAGCAATGTACCCGATCAGTGTAACACCAATTCTCCATTCAATTTGCAACCAGTTACACAAAGTAACCTCGGTGTATGGAGTGGTCCAGGAGTGAGTGGTGGAAACTTTAATCCGGCGGCAGTTGGTTCGGGTGTGTTTGTGTTAACCTACAATACAGCCTCCTCGCCAAGTGGAATTTGCCCCGACCAGTCTACTGTTGCCGTGGCGGTCTATTCTCTCGCTCCTCCGGTTGTAACCAACATGGGTCCTTTCTGTAACGCAGAAGAGCCTAAGCAAATACAAGTAACACCAGCCGGTGGTATTTTTGGTGGTATCAATAACATGGCGGTTTCTCCTCAGGGGCTCTTCCATCCCGGCTCAGCAGTGGTTGGTAATAACGTAATTAATTACAGTGTTACGTCCGGACCATGTGTGGCGTATGCTCAGATGACAGTAAACGTGGAAGCATTTGTATCGGCAGATTTTGCCATGTACGTGAATCCAATGTGCCGTAATGCCGAGGCCATCAACCTGAACAGTTATGTAAATAACCCGGGAGGATTATGGAGCGGAAACGGTATGATGGGCAGCATGTTCCATCCGAGTATGGCCAATATTGGTTCAAATAACATCATCACGTATTCAACACAATCTACGCCACTGGGCTTGTGTAAAGACACCTCCAGTATTCGTGTACGTGTGAATGAACTTCCAAACGTACAAGTCACATCCAATACCTTCAAAGGTTGTGCCCCAGTTGAAGTGCTTCTGAATCTAACCTCTGCCAATACCGGAACAGGATATTGGAACATGGGTGATGGCTCTGATCCTAAAGAGGGTTTAAACACAACCTACGTGTACAACCAACCCGGCACTTACACTATCACATACAGTTATTCTGACGAGATTGGTTGCAAAGGTTACGGACAAGTACAAACACCAATTGTTGTGTACGATGTTCCTAAAGCTGATTTTTCTTCGCCTACCGAAGTGCTGATCTCTAATCCTGAAGTTCAGTTGATCAACCAAACCAGCAACATCAGTAACAACAAATACAACTGGAACATCAGCAACATGTATCAGATACCTAATGTGGTGCACCCAGTTGTGAAGTTTGATAAGGTGGGGCGTTACCAAATTACCTTACAGGTAAACAGTGTAAACGAATGTAAAGATGAGATTACGAAAACCATAGAAGTGAAAAACGACTTCAACATCTACATCCCAAGTTCATTTACACCTAACTACGATGGTTTAAACGATGTGTTTATCCCTGTGTTCTCACCGTATGGATTAGATCCTAAGACCTACGAGTTAGAAGTGTTTGATCGCTGGGGTCACAGCTTGTTCTATACCAAAGATGTAAGCAAGGGCTGGGATGGAACAGTGCAAAACAAAGGCACAGAAGAGCTAAAAGAAGAAGTATACATCTACCGCATCAAATACAAAGACACCGACGGCAACGTTTACAAAACAATGGGTCACGTGTCTCTGCTCCGCTAAACAAAAACCTACTCCAAAATCACACGGCTGCTTATCATAAGCAGCCGTTTTTGTTTTCAGAAGAAGTAAATTGTTGATTTGGTTTGTGCAATTTTTTTAGTTCACCAATAACTTAAACCCTTTACCGTGAATATTGATGATTTCAATTTTTGGATCATCTTTCAGGTATTTGCGCAGTTTGGCAATGTAAACGTCCATGCTCCTGCCGTTAAAATAGTTGTCGTCGTGCCAGATAGACTTTAATGCAAAGGTCCTATCCAAAACATCGTTGCGGTGAATACACAATAAACGCAGCAACTGGCTTTCTTTAGTAGTAAGCTTCTGTTCGGTGGCTTCGTGTTGTAAAATCTGTTTTTCAGAGTTGAACTGGTAGTTGCCGATTTTGAAGTTAACTTCCTCACTCTCGGTGGACCTCACCTTGTTGGTGCGCCTAAGCACTGCTGTTACGCGCGCCATTAATTCCTCCATGCTGAATGGTTTGGTAATGTAATCGTCGGCACCGGCATTAAATCCCTCAATGGTGTCTTCCTTCATGCTTTTTGCCGTGAGGAAAATGATGGGAATGTTTTTATCTACCAAACGGATTTCCTTAGCAAGGGTAAATCCATCTTTGATGGGCATCATCACGTCCAATAGCACCAGGTCAAAGGTTTCCTTAAAAAACACGTCTGAACCTGATTTTCCGTCAGAGGCCAATTTGGTTTCGAAACCTTTTGCTTCGAGGTATTCCTGTAAGAGAGGGCCCAAACTGGGATCATCTTCGACTAAAAGGACTTTACTTTTAACAGTCTCCATATTGATTTGTTAAATTGACTATTAAAGATAAAAATAATAGGACCAATTTTAACAAATTTAACATTAATTGTCAATAGGAAAATGCACGTTGAACGTGCTACCCTTGCCGGGTTCTGAGTTTACCGAAATGGTGCCTTTGTGTTTCAGCACCACAGCCAGAACATAGGACAAACCCAAACCAAAACCCTTCACGTTATGAAGATTGCCGGTAGGTACCCGATAAAATTTGTCAAAGATTTTTCTTTGGTTGTCGCGCGAAATACCAATACCATTGTCTTTCACCTGAATCATTACCCCTTCGGCCGTGTTGTAAGTGGTTACTGTTATTTCAGGGGTTTCTTTGCTGTATTTGATGGCATTATCAATCAAATTGAATACAATGTTGGTGAGGTGCACACGATCGGCTTTTAAAATATGTTTTTGTGCCTTCAGTATGGTGTTCACATGGCCGTTTCTTTGATCGATTAACAGTTGCGTATTATTAATTGCCGCATTAATGATTTCGTGCACATCCACTTCACTTAATTTGAGTTTGAATTCACCTTTATCGAGTATTGAGGTTTGCAGGATACTTTCCACCAAAACACTTAAACGTTTGTTCTCGTCGCGAATCATCTTAAGATAACGCTGCTGTTTGTCGGGTGTTTGTGAAATACTGGAGTCGCCCAACATTTCACTAGCTAATGAAATGGTACTGATGGGTGTTTTAAACTCATGTGTCATGTTGCTGATAAAATCATTTTTGATTTCTGAGAGTTTTTTCTGTTTGAGGTTATTGGCAACAATGTAATAGAACGAAAACACCATTATCAAAACCACCACAATAGAGGTGATAAGTAAGGGCCACATTTCTTTGAAAATATCCCGATCCTGATTTGGAAAAAACACAAAAAGAAATTCAGGCTCAATAAAACTGTTGCCGGGTGCAAGGTTGATTTTATGGTAATCAATGTTAAGAGAGTCGGCGATTCGGTCTGCGGTTTTTACATCGCTAAAGTAGCGGCTTCCGGGTTGTAAACTCGAAACAAAAAACAAATACGCGTAATTGATCTTTTGTTTTAAAAGTTCCTGGCGAAGAATTGAGTCGAGCAACAAAGTGTCAACCTTGTGGTTAATGTTGTTGTAGTAATTTTCTGAAATAGTTTGGTCGAAAAAGCTATTGCCGTTTATGGTCGACGGCATATCGTTATTAACGGTGGGGAGCAAACTTTGTTTTTTGTTGAAATGGTAAAGAAAATTTAAGGTGGACGGATTTAAACCAAGCAAGGAATCGTTGGTGAGGTCTTTTTGAGTGAAGCGACTGATCTGCTTACCATTGCTGTCAACACTAAATTCTTGTTTGACACTTATGCCAATGCGGTTGTTTTTATTCAGGCTCTGAGTGCCATATGCAATACCCTGTGTGCGCGTTGTTTTTCTCACATAATTTCCGCGAGGATCGATTTTTTCGAGTTTGGTAGCCGTTGTACTAAGGGCAACATCCACCTTATTTTTGAACAGATCTTCTTTTATTTTGAAGTCGTTGTTGATCCAATACAATTGAAACAACACTAACACCATCAGGGCAAGGGAAAAACTTATGGAGAAAAAGAGGGGGGTACGGTATTTCATCGGTCATGCAAATTTAAAGGAATGCGGGTGTATACATCTATTCTCAACGCTTCAGTTCAGAGCTTGCACAGGGTAATGCTCGCCATTTTCATAGATATAACATTTGAGCTTATCCTTAAACACGTAAGGTTTATAAATGGATTTATTTAAAAGCATGCGAAGGCACTCCTGCACGCCTTCGATGATGCTGGGATGCGGGTGCATCATATCGGCCAATTCGCGGATACCTTGATTCGTGTGAATGAGGTACGCCACCGCCTGAATGGTACTGCTGGCGTGCTCACCAATGGCCCGCATACCTAAAATTCGCATGCCATTGTCGTTGGTTACAATGATCTTAAAAAACCCTTTGGTTTTGCGCATGGCAATGGCTCTTGCATTTGTGCTGAAATCCAATTTCACCACTTTGTGAGCTATGCCTTTTTCTCTGCATTCCTGCTCACTCATGCCTACTGTTGCCACTTCGGGGTTAAGGAACATAATGGTGCTGATGTTTTTATACGTGAGAGGTTTAACGGTTGGACCAAACATTCTAACAACGGCATGCCTTGCTTCGCGCTCTCCAACATTTACCAGGGCAATTTCGGTAGTCACATCTCCGGCAGCATAGATGTTGCTGATGTTCGTTTGTGTATCATCATCCCATATACCACCCCTGTCGTTTAATTTAATGCCCGCTGCTTCCAAGCCCAGGTTGTGAATGTTTGCCGACCTGCCAATTGAAATCAAGGCTTTTTCAACTCGTAGTACTTCCGTTTTTCCATCTTTGTATTTGAGTTCGTATTCCACTTCACCATCAATGATCTCCATCCTAACTAAAGAAGAACCATGGTGAACCACTGCGCCGTTGTTTTCGAGATTGTGTTGCACAAGTTCGGCAACATCTTCGTCTTCAAATGGCAAAATGCGCTCGGCTTTATCGATGAGATAAACCTTGGTTTTACCGAATGTGGAAAATATACTGGCGAACTCACAACCAATAACACCGGCCCCTAAAACGACCATGCTTTTTGGAAAAGACTTGAAGTTTTTAATGCCATCACTGGTCACAATAGTGTGTTCATCGGCTTGAATAGTATCCGGCACTCTCGGCCGGCTGCCTGTTGCAATGAGGATGTTCTGAGCAGTATACACTTTCTTTTCTCCGTCTTCTTTTGTCAACTCAACTTCGTATTTACTCAAGAGTTTTGCCGCACCTTTTTCGTATTGCAACAAGTCTTTTTTTTCCTTTTGCAGCATTTGTAAATGCACGGTCATTTGTGTTTTTCTCTCAAACACGGCCTCTTGTATGGTTTTTGCAATCGTGTTAAAATCGGGGGTGTAGTCAGGTATCAATTCCCGAATCGAGGCCACCTTTAGAGCTTGTTCCCATAAGCTTTTTGACGTGAGTACACCATCGTAGATGCCGGCCCCGCCAAGCCGTTTTTTTTCGATTAGCAGCACTTTTTTGCCAAAGTCGATAGCCCGCATGGCGCCTGCATAACCCGATGGGCCGGCGCCAATCACAATTAAGTCGAAGTTGAAATTTTGCACAGGGTGAATTTACACTTTTGACACCATAAATCCCCTCTTTCCATCTGGCAGTGGTAGACGGCAAAACTACCACAAGGCAGAAAGTACATGCCAAGTCGCGTGAGGGAAGGCCCCTGCTTGAATGGGATGAAAGCACAATTAAAGAACTGAGAATCAGTAGATTAATCTATTTCGTTTTTAGAATTTATTAATTATCTTTGCCCCCCTATAAATTAAATCCATATGAGTGAAAATATTGTTTATTTGATTCCCTTGTTGGGGATTATTGGTCTGATTGTAATGGCAATAAAATCGGCCTGGGTTGGCAAGCAGGATGCTGGTGAAACCAAAATGCAGGAATTGGCTGGTTATATCGCTGCCGGGGCCATGGCTTTTTTAAAAGCTGAATGGAAAGTATTAAGTGTGTTTGTGGTTTTTGCAGCCGCTTTGTTGGCCTATTCAGGAACCATACACGAAGTAAACGGTATTGAGATTCACTCGAGCTGGATCATTTCACTTGCTTTTATAATTGGCGCAGTGTTTTCGGCAACTGCCGGATACATTGGTATGAAAGTAGCTACAAAGGCCAATGTGCGCACCACGCAAGCCGCCCGCACCAGTTTAAAACAAGCGCTTAAAGTCTCTTTTACCGGCGGAACCGTTATGGGGCTTGGAGTTGCAGGTTTGGCAGTTTTAGGTTTGGGCGGATTGTTCATCGCTTTTTTATCCATATTTGCTGATCTTGGAGAAAACACGGTAAAAACGTCAATAGAAGTGTTGACCGGTTTTTCATTGGGTGCTGAATCTATTGCCTTATTCGCCCGTGTTGGCGGTGGTATCTATACCAAAGCGGCCGACGTGGGAGCCGACCTTGTAGGCAAAGTTGAAGCCGGTATTCCTGAGGACGATGTGCGTAACCCTGCAACCATTGCCGATAATGTTGGTGACAATGTAGGTGATGTTGCCGGAATGGGTGCCGATTTGTTTGGTTCTTATGTTGCCACCATTCTTGCTACCATGGTGTTGGGTCAGGAGATTGTTGCGGCAGATAATTTCGGCGGCATGTCGCCAATTTTATTACCGATGGTGATTTGTGGTTTGGGTATCCTCTTTTCTATAGTGGGTACCTGGTTTGTAACCATTAAAGATGAAAAATCGAATGTGCAGAATGCCTTAAATATGGGCAACTGGTCTTCAATGATACTTACTGTTTTAGCTTCGTATTTTGTTGTGAACTGGATGTTGCCGGATACCCTCAATTTACGTGGTTACGAATTTTCTAAACTCAACGTGTTTCTGGCAATTGTTGTTGGAACTGTGGTTGGTGCCATTATGAGTATTGTAACAGAATATTATACAGCCATGGGCAAAAAACCTGTACTGTCTATCATTCAACAGTCTTCAACCGGTCACGCCACTAACATCATTGGTGGTTTATCCGTTGGTATGAAGTCAACTGTTATTCCCATTTTAACTTTGGCCGGCGGTATTATGGCTTCGTATTATTTCGCAGGTTTATATGGTGTGGCCATAGCAGCTGCAGGCATGATGGCTACCACCGCTATGCAATTGGCCATCGACGCATTTGGTCCTATTGCTGATAATGCGGGCGGTATTGCCGAAATGAGTCAGTTGCCTCCCGAAGTTCGTGAACGTACCGATAACCTTGACGCGGTAGGAAATACCACTGCGGCAACTGGAAAAGGCTTTGCCATTGCTTCAGCGGCTTTAACGTCGTTGGCTTTATTCGCAGCGTTTGTAGGTATTGCCGGAATTGATGCTATTGACATTTATAAGGCGCCTGTGTTGGCCGGTTTATTCGTAGGAGGCATGATTCCATTTATTTTTTCTGCCTTGTGTATTCAGGCTGTGGGAAGAGCTGCAATGGATATGGTACAGGAAGTGCGCCGCCAATTTCGCGAAATTCCGGGCATCATGGAATACAAAGCAAAACCGGAATACGAAAAATGTGTGGCCATCTCCACAAAAGCCTCTATCCGTGAGATGATGATGCCGGGCGGTATTGCCTTAATTACACCGGTGATTGTAGGATTTATTTTTGGCCCTGAAGTATTGGGTGGATTGTTGGCTGGAGTTACTGTGAGTGGTGTGTTGATGGGCATTTTCCAATCCAATGCGGGCGGCGCCTGGGACAACGCAAAAAAATCGTTTGAAAAAGGTGTGAACATCAACGGTGAAATGTTCTATAAAAAATCAGAACCACACAAGGCTAGTGTTACAGGAGATACCGTTGGAGATCCGTTTAAAGACACTTCAGGCCCATCCATGAACATCCTCATCAAGTTGATGAGCATTGTTTCATTGGTTATAGCACCTTACATTGCCGTTAATGCTGGCGAATCAAAAGACGCCTGCTGTTCACCTGAGCAAAAGATTGAAGTTTTGAAATGCAACATCAATGGTCAGGAATACACCTGCAGCAGCAAAGCTGAGTGCGACAGTATCATGGCAGTTCATACTGCAACTTCAGGTAATGCACAATCGGGGTCAACAGTTACTATTGAAGAAAAAGTAACGAAAGAGCTCCCAAAAGAGGAACATAAACACTAAAAAACCTACTTAATAGGTAAAGCCATGGTAATACAATTACCATGGCTTTTTTGTTGCCCGAAATACAAGATTAGGACTTTAGAATATTATTCTTAATTTTAGTTAAAATTTAAAGAAGCCTATGAAAACAAACCTACAACTTCTTTGTCTGATGGTCTTGATTTCTTTCAAGGTCGGGGCACAATGTGTACCAACTTGTTCAAGTTATGTGGTGTCGCCTATCACCTTCACCACCTTTCCCAGTGGATCAACAAACCTAACACCAACCTTCACGAATAGTTTCATTGGTCTTTTCGCCGATGATGGGTCGATAGGACCCATTCCCATAGGTTTCAATTTTGATTATTACTGTAATACATACTCCAACGTGCACATCTGTTCCAATGGTTTTATCATGTTGGACTATCAGCCTTTTCCGTGGCCAACACAATACGTTCACCCAACGCAAAATTTACCAGATCCAACCTTACCTAATGGCATGATAGCGTTTAACATGACCGATTTGGATCCCGGTCAGGGAGGAACGATTACCTACACTACGGTTGGTACCGCGCCCAACCGAATGTTTATTGTTACCTATAGTACAGTACCATGTTTTTCAACACCTGCTGATTTAAACACCGGGCAGATTGTGTTGTATGAAACCAGCAACATCATCGAAATTCATACTACTAAAGCCCGTCCCGACCTCAACCAATTAACCTTGGGTGGAACACAGGGTATAGAGAATACCAATGGTACCATTGGCGTAACGCCACCGGGCAGAAACGCCAACAACTCCTGGGGGGCAACAGCCGACTTCACAGCCTACCGTTTTGCGCCTTACACACCTGCACCACCTACATCGGTTACCGGAAATACGCTACTTTGTCAGGGGGCTCAGGGCTCTTATCAAACCAACCCCATGCTGGGCGCGCTTTCTTACACTTGGGCCTTACCGGCAGGATGGACTGGAACCAGTTCAACCACAGCCCTTACTACCACTGCAGGTGTGAGTGGGAATGTTTCGGTTAGCGCAACTTACACCTGTGGCACTTCTGCGCCTGCATTAATCAATGTAAGTGTGGTGGCCGCACCGGTGGTTAGCATTTTATCAGCCACTCCAAGCGTATTGTGTTCAGGTAACAGCATTACCATTAATCCTAATGGTGCGGTGGTTTATTCTGTAGAGCCGGGAGGAATTTCAGGTCCTGCACCAATTTCAGTACAGGTGAATGCGAGTACGGTGTATTCCGTTACGGGGCAAAACTCAAGTGGTTGTAATTCTATTAATACCGCAACGGTGGCAATTGTGGCCAATACCACACCAACCGTAACCGTAAATAGCGGATCTACCTGCGTTGGTCAATCTTTTACCATCACGCCTTCTGGGGCAAACGGGTATGTTATTAGCGGTGGATTTTTTATTGTTAACCCTACGGTTGGCGTTAATTCTTATACCGTTACGGGAACAGCTACCAATGGCTGTGTGAGTGACCCTGCCATTTGCCAGGTAACTGCCATTGCTTTACCTACCCTTAACGTGGTTAGTACCAAAAGTGTTATTTGTGTGAAGGAAAGCGCCACCCTTACCGCGAGCGGAGCCAACACCTATTCATGGAGCAATTCTGCACAAACAGCAGCCACTGTGGTTAGCCCTACCGTTACAACCAGTTATACAGTAACCGGCGATATCAGCGGATGCAAAAGCAGCAAAGTGTTTACACAAGGGGTAAGTTTGTGTTTGGGACTTAAAGATGAAGAAATGCTGAATAACGGCTTGAGTATTTATCCGAATCCTGCAGCAGCTGAATTGCATGTTCAACTGCTCGCCATTGAAGGTGAAGCTGAGTTAAAATTGTATAACCTGGCTCACCAATTGGTAAAACAACTGCCGCTTATTGCAGGAGAGAATAGCATCGACATCAAGGCTCTTGCAGAAGGTTTGTATCTGGCTGAAGTGACGCTTGGAGACAACATCTACGTGAAGAAGATTGCGATTAAACATTAAGTATGATAATGGGTTTTTATTTTATCAATCAAGTATAATCGTCTAAAAAAACAAACATAAAAAAACTCAGATTATTTGTTTAGGCTTGCTTATGATGGCCAGCCTCGGCTTCTCGCAAAACGCGGTCCAGGGTAAAACAGTAAGCAAGTCGGCTGAGGAGATTTACACCCCATTAAAACCTAAAGATGCTTCTCCGGCAGTGTTTGGTTCGAAAAGCGATTTAGAGGCTAAAAGGCAAAGGAAAATTGACGCGACACTTGAGTTGATTAAAAAGAATAAAGATAACCCTGAACTTGTAATCCGGTACCGTGAGTAACTTTGGAGATTTGAAAACGCCATAGTTGTTGAACCGAGTAATTAATTTTCATTTAAAATAAATAGTATCATGAAAAGAATAATCATTTTGCTGATGTTACTTTTAGGAGCGGTTTCAGCCCAATCACAATGTGTTAACGCTAATTGTTCCACTTACGTTGCACAACCAATCACCTATACAACTTTTCCAACAACTGGGAACCCGCTTGTTTTGGGGGATGATCAAATGTCAGCTGCAATTCCTATTGGCTTTAGTTTTAATTTCTATTGTAACAACTATAGTCAAGTTGAGGTTTCGTCAAACGGGTTTTTAACATTTGACCTTAATGCCTTCGCTAACGGTTGTTGTTCAGGAATGGCAATACCATCAGGGGTAACGCCGAACAATCTAATAGCTCTTTTTTGGAATGATCTCAACCCGAATAATGGAGGAACTATCACGTACACCACCATTGGCACAAGTCCAAACCAAATATTTATTGTTTCATTTAACTCAATACCCCATTACAGTGGCGGCGGAAATTGCACTGGCCAAATGGTCTTGTACGAGACATCAAATACGATTGAGATTTACACTGCATCATACGTGACGAATAATAACCCCTGCACTCAGGGGATAGAAAATTCGGGAGGGACGGCAGGCGCATTTGATCCCAGCAGAAATGGAGTGGCTTGGAATGCCACAAATAGTGGATACAGATTCGGTACAGTAGTACCTACACCTCCTTCAGCAATTACTGGGGTAAGTTCTGCCTGTCAGAATGGAGTAGTGTCGTTCTCCGCTTCAGGACATCCAAGTATTCTGAGTTATGTTTGGGCATTACCCGGTGGTTGGACCGGTACCAGCACTACTTCAGTCATCAGTCCAACTGTTGGTTCCAGCGGGAGCATTTCTGTTTCTGCAATTTATTCATGCGGTATTTCAACCCCAACCACAATTGTGTTCACCACCATCCCTCCTCCAGTAGTTGGATTTCAGTCGGTGAATCCGCCGCTTGTTTGCTCAGGAAGCCCCGTTACCATTAATACTTCCGGTGCATTTACCTACACACTTGAGCCAGGATCGATTACCAACGGACCGCCCTTTATTCTCACACCAAATAGCTCAACCACTTATACCTTAATAGGTACAGATGCGAACGGCTGTGTGTCCTTAAATAACCCAACGGTAAATGTGTCTGTGAATCAAACTCCAACCGTTACCGTGAATAGCGGAGCCATTTGTTTGGGAGAAAGTTTTACCCTTAATCCAACGGGAGCCACCGTTTATACCTTCTCCAGCGGATTTGCAGTGGTTACCCCCAACACCGCAGGCGTGCAAACTTATACCGTGGTTGGTACCAATTCAACCGGATGCGTGAGTCCACCGGCCCTCAGCAATGTAACAGTAAACGCGCTGCCAAACGTTAGCGCCAGTGCTTCTCGCACTACAATTTGCCGTAACGAATCTACCACGCTTACTGCCAGCGGAGCCACTACTTATTCCTGGAACACGGGTCCTACTACAGCTGCCATAACGGTGAGTCCTTTGTCTAATACTGCCTATACAGTAACAGGTATAGACGCAAACAACTGTTCTAAAAAAGCGAGTATCAACATTGTTGTTTCACTTTGCCTCGGTATAAATGAAGCCAATCTTGAGCAAGCACAGCTGGTGGCTGTATTTCCTAATCCATCCAATGGAGAATACACCATTGAAACGATGGAAAGCACGGATGTGAAAATTTTTGATCTTCAGGGCAAATTGATTAAAGCCTACACATTTGCTCAGGGTTCTCACAAAATCGACCTTAGCGCCTTTGCTTCAGGAGAGTATGTTCTTAGAGCAAGCGCCAAGGACAAAAACCAGCAAGTGCTTTTAATTAAAGAATAAAGTTCCAACCTTGTTTGTTAAGCGCCTCCCAAAAGAGGCGCTTTTTTTATATTTACCAAATGAGAATTATCACCTATAATGTTAACGGGATCCGCTCGGCCATGAGCAAGGGACTTTTGGAATGGATAAAAGCAGACGATCCGGATGTTCTGTGTTTGCAGGAAATAAAAGCCAATCCGGAACAAGTGGGTTTAATGGAGTTCGAAGAATTTGGTTACCACCATTATTGGTACCCCGCTCAAAAAAAAGGCTACAGTGGCGTGGCCATTTTTACCAAAATCAAACCCTTGCATGTAGAGTATGGTTGTGGAAACAAATTATACGACGACGAAGGTCGGGTATTGCGTGTTGATTTTGCTGATTGTTCGGTCATGAGCGTGTACCATCCCAGCGGCAGTAGCGGTGATGACCGGCAAGCGTTTAAAATGCAATGGCTCGATTATTTCTACAACTACATAACAGAACTTAAAAAAACAAAAGAACACCTGATACTTAGCGGCGACTTTAATATTTGTCACAAAGCCATTGATATTCATAACCCCAAGTCGAACGCCAACACCAGTGGCTTCTTACCGGAAGAAAGGGAATGGATGGAAAAATTTATTCAAAGCGGTTTTATCGATTCGTTTCGTTGGTTCAACACCGAACCTCACCAATATACCTGGTGGAGTTACCGTGCAGGCTCGCGTGGAAAAAACCTGGGTTGGCGCATCGATTACAATTTGGTAAGTCAAAACCTGAAGGATCGTCTCAAGAGTGCGTCTATCGCTTCTCATGCCATTCACAGCGATCATTGTCCCGTAATTCTCGACATAAAGTAGTACTGGTCTATACTTTCCTGCACTTGGGCTAAAATATTTACACTTGGTAGGGTTTAGTACTATATTTGTTTATACTAATCCTTAAAACAGGTGTATGAAAAAGTTGTGTACGCTCAGTGCCCTTTTCCTTACTGTTATTATAACGAGCTGCACCAGCTCAAGCTCTGAACAAAAAGCCCCATCTTCTGAGGCCAAAGGAGGCATCACCTATGGCGGTATCCTCCGTGTGAATGAAGTTGATCCATTTAAAAGCCTTATGCCAATGGCCATCAGCGAACAAAACGCTTACCATATCGCTTCGCAGGTATACGAAGGGCTTGTTAAATACAACCAATTTGATTTGAGCCTAATTCCCGGGCTTGCTAAAAGTTGGGAAATCAGCAAAGATCTGATGCAGTACACCTTTCATTTGCGAACCAATGCCAAATTTCACAACGATAGTTGTTTTAAGGATGGTAAAGGCCGAATGGTGAAAGCTTCCGATGTATTGTTTTCATTTGAATCTCTGTGCTCAAAGAACATTAACAACAGTCAATTCGAAATCACCTTCAAAGACAGAGTTGAAGGAGCGAATGAAAATTATGAGCAGTCGGGATCAGGAAAAGTGCACAGTATTTCAGGCGTAAAAGTGATCAACGATTCTACGCTTACTATTAAATTACTAAACCCCGACCCCACATTTTTAAATATACTGGCAATGCCGGGTTGTTTTGTTTTTCCAAAAGAAGCCGGATTAAAATACGGCAATAACATGCGCACAAAATGTGTTGGTACCGGCCCATTTTACATCGAGTACCTGAAAGAAGGCGATGAAATGGTATTGAGCCGCAACCCAGAATATTGGGGAAAAGACATCCACGGCAATCAACTGCCTTACCTGAATGGCATCCACTGGTCATTTGTGCCCGATAAAAGAAGTGAAGTGGAATTGTTCAAACAAGGCCAACTCCATGCGATTTATAATATCCCGGTTGATCTTTTTCATCAAACCCTGGGTAATATGCAAGACAATTCAGGCACGCACCTCAACTTTGATATTTTTACCTCACCGGCTTTAAGTACCCATTTTTACGGACTTAACGTGCAAATGAACCCCTTCTTTTCAGTAAAGGAAATTCGCAGGGCCATGAATCTGGCCATAGATCGTAAAAAGATTGCAGAAGTTACCTTAAAAGGAGAAGGCTCGGCTGCTGAATATGGTATTGTGCCTTATACCAAAACATTTGAAAAGGCCGGCTACAACTACAAGGCACTTCGAGGTTTTGTGCACGATCCCGATTCGGCAAAAAGGCTGTTAGAAATGTCGGGCTATCCAATGGGGGTTGGTTTACCGGCATTTAACCTCGAAATCAACAGCGGTGGAGGTGAGCGTAACCTGATGGTGGCCCTGGCCGTTCAAAAAATGCTCAAAGACAATTTGGGCATCAATGTAAACATGAATGTGGTGTCTTGGGGTGAACACATGAGTAATGTTTACAGTGGTAAAAGCGATTTTTTCCGATATGCCTGGGTAAGTGATTATCCCGATCCTGAATCGTTTCTTACACTTTTCTATGGGCCACATGTACCCGAAAACATGGAGGAAAAATCCTATATCAACGTAGGCCGGTTTAAAAGCAAAAAATTTGATGACCTGTTTTTGGCTTCACGAACAGAATTGAATAGAACGAAACGTTACAGTTTGCTGCAGGAAGCCGAACAGGTGTTGCTTGACGAAGCCGCTTTCATGCCGTTGTATTACGATGAAAACATGAGGCTCGTAAACAAATCAGTGAAAAACTTTCGCGAAAACCCCATGGGTTTTATGGACATGACCTACGTGTATTTCTCTGCACGGTAAAAATAACCGGCGAATATTCTTTTTCTCCACTAAACAATCTCCGTTTTTTGTAATTTGGTCTGCATAAATCCAGTGCAACATTACGTAATTATAGTAGCCGGTGGTAAGGGCAGTCGCATGAAAAGCGATATTCCGAAACAATACCTTGCTGTTAAAGGGGTCCCGATTATCATCAGAGCAATCAAGTGTTTTTTAGATTTTATGCAGGATGCGAAGATCATTGTTTGTGTACATCCTTCATACAAGTTGCACATGGACAATCTGATCAAAACACATCAATTGGGTGCGTACAGCATTCAGATTACGCATGGAGGCGACACGCGTTTTCAATCGGTAAAAAACGGATTGCAACTGATTACCACCCAGGAGCGCGCAGTGGTAGGCATTCATGATGCTGCCCGACCATTTGTATCGCGGTCTACTATTGAACTAGGTTTTGAAACAGCCAAAATCAAAGGTAATGCCGTGCCCTGTTTGCCAGTGAACGAAAGCTTGAGAAAAATCAGCAACAACATCAACCATTCGGTGAACCGCAACGAATACAAAATCATCCAAACTCCGCAATGTTTTGATCTGCAAAAGATCAAAAAAGCCTTTGAGCAGGATTACAACACTGGCTTTACTGACGATGCCACAGTACTTGAAAGCACAGGTGAAACCATACACCTGGTAGAAGGTAATCCTGAAAACATAAAGATTACTTCGCCTTTTGATTTGGTGCTTGCCGAAACGCTGGCAGATAACGTATGAGCAGCGACCACATCATAGAGCAGCTGGAGTTAATGGCCCGGTTAATGGAACTTCACGAAGAAAATCCATTTAAAACAAAAGCGGTGGCCAACGCCGCATTTAAGTTGAACAAACTCCGGTACAATTTTGAAAATAAAAGCAAAGAGGATATTGAAAATATTGAAGGCATTGGAAAGGGCCTCTCGTCGAAAATAATCGACCTCATGTATACCGGTGAAACACCTGAACTGAAAGCATTGCTTGAAAAAACGCCTCCCGGAATTATTGAAGTACTTGGAATAAAAGGACTGGGTCCGAAAAAAGTCAGACAACTTTGGAAAGAGTTGGATATTGAGAGTGTAGGGGAGTTGTTGTATGCCTGTAACGAAAACCGTTTAATTACACTCAAAGGTTTCGGAGAAAAAACGCAACAACAGGTAAAGCAGAACATTGAGTTCAACTTAAGCAATCGAAACAAATACCATTTCGCGGCACTTGAACACACAATGAACTCATTTATTGAGCTGTTGCGTGAGAAAGAACCAGGATTGCAGGTGGCCTTATGCGGCCAAATGGCACGCAAATGTGAAGTGATAGAACATTTGGAAGTGCTCATTGACCGTGAATTGAAACACGATTATACAGCAGTAGTGAAAACCATCCCACTTGTTGTTGAATTTAAAACCTGTAAGCCCGAGTCGTTTTACTTTTTTAAGGTGATGTACAGTTCAACTAAAGAACATGGTGAAAAGTCGGGGCTGCTAACACTCAACCAAAACGCCTTTGCCTCTGAAGAGGAAGTTTACGCTGCACTGCAATTACCCTACATTGTACCAGAATTACGGGAAGGACGTGATGAGGTGAGCCTCGCAAAAGCCAACCAATTACCAAAGTTGATCACAAGTGAGGATATTCGCGGCATATTACATTGTCATAGTACTTATAGCGACGGGGTTCACACGCTTAAAGAAATGGCCGATGAATGCAAGCGTTTGGGTTACACGTATTTTGGCATCTGCGATCACTCTCGCTCAGCCGGATACGCGCAGGGGTTAAGTATCGAACGCGTACAGGAGCAACACGCAGAGATTGAAAAATTAAACGCTGAATATGCGGGCTTTAAAATCCTAAAAGGTATCGAAAGCGATATCCTGAATGATGGGGCGCTGGATTATCCGGAGGAAGTTCTCAAAACATTTGATTTTGTTGTGGCTTCGGTGCATTCCAATTTGAAAATGAGCGAAACCAAAGCCACAGAACGTTTGATTAAAGCCATAGAAAACCCATACACCACCATATTAGGCCACCCAAGCGGACGTTTATTGCTGGCACGTGAAGGGTACCCGCTTGACTACAAAAAGGTGATTGATGCCTGCGCTGCCAACAAAGTAAGTATAGAGCTGAATGCCCACCCTTATCGTTTGGATTTGGATTGGAGATGGATACCCTACTGCCTGGAGAAAAATGTGATGATTTCCATCAATCCCGATGCACACCATAAGGATGGCTTGAGCGATGTGTATTACGGAGTTTGCGCAGCACGCAAAGGCTTACTAAGCAAAAAATACTGTCTGAATGCCTTGGAATTGACAGAAATTCTGAGCAAATTCAAAAAATAATGGCTCTTCTGAATTCCATAGCCAGTTGGTTAATGAAAAAGCGCATGCACCAAATTGAGCTTTTTATCAAATACCCTATTGATGTTCAACAAGAGTGGATGTATAATCTGGTTTATGAAGCTTCAGAAACAGTGTATGGGAAAAAACATGGATTTGAAAGCATTAAAAATTACAAACAATTCAAAGAAAACGTTCCGGTAAACGACTATGAAAGCTTAAAGCCACTAATCGACCGCACTCGAAGAGGAGAACAAAACCTGTTGTGGCACAGCGAAATCAAGTGGTTTGCCAAAAGCAGCGGCACAACCGACAAAAGCAAGTTTTTACCAGTAAGTGCCGAAAGTCTGGAAGGGTGCCATTACAATGCCGGCAGAGACATGATTACCCTGCATTGCAGCAACCATCCCGATACACAATTGTTCACCGGAAAAAACCTCGCACTGGGTGGCAGTTTTAAAGAAGATATTTTTGAAGACCACAGTTCTTTCCATGGTGATGTAAGTGCCATCATCATTCAAAACCTCCCCATGTGGGCAGATTATTTCAGGGCTCCGGAAATTAGCATCGCATTAATGGATGAATGGGAAGCAAAGCTCGAAAAAATGACTCTCAGCATGATGAACGAAAACGTGGTAAGCTTAGCCGGTGTTCCAAGCTGGATGCTTGTGCTTCTGAAAAAAATACTCGAAAGGAAAAAGGTTAAGAGCATTAGAGAGGTTTGGCCTAACCTGGAAGTGTATTTTCATGGGGGCGTTAACTTCGCGCCTTATAAAGAACAATTCAGGCAGTTGTTTGATAAAGATGATGTCCATTACCTCGAGTTGTACAACGCCTCTGAGGGTTTTTTTGGCATTCAGGATCAAAGCAACAGCGATGAAATGTTACTCATGCTCGATTATGGCATTTTTTATGAGTTCATTGAATTGCAGGATGTTCAACGAAACGATTTATCACGAACCTTCCATCTTGGTGAGGTCAAAACCGGCGTGGATTACGCGATGATCATCAGTACCAACGCAGGTTTGTGGAGGTACCAGATCGGCGATGTCATTCGTTTCACTAACACCAATCCGTACCGGTTTAAAATTACCGGCAGAACTCGCCAGCACATCAATGTTTTTGGCGAAGAGTTGATGATACACAATACCGATCAGGCAATTGCGTTTGCTAGTGAGCGATCGCATGCAATGGTTAAAGAGTACACGGTAGCCCCAGTTTTTATGAATGCCACTTCGGGTTCACACGAGTGGTTAATTGAGTTTGAAAAAGAACCCGATAATTTTGAGTTTTTTTGTGCCCAATTAGATGAATGCCTCAAAAAACTGAACAGCGATTATGAAGCCAAACGTTTCAATAATTACGTGTTGCATTTTCCTAAAGTACAGGCCATGCCTACAGGCAGTTTTCACCGCTGGCTGAAACAAAACAACAAATTGGGCGGTCAGTACAAAGTGCCCCGCCTCAGCAATAACCGAAAGGTGCTTGAAGAAATAGTCGAATTAAGTAGGCCTGAAATTAGAACCACAATCGAAACTCTGAAGTACTCCAACAATTAATGAAAACACCGTTGCGCACAAGGTTGTTTTTGCCCTTGCTGCTCTGTGCAGTGGGTTTTTCCTTTGTTCAGGATACACCGCGGAAAAAGGTGGTAATCAAAGCAAATTTCGACCAGTTTACTATTGACAACATTGGGAACATTTACGCTATTATTGACGCAGAAATTGTAAAATACCTTCCTAATGGTAAATTTTTTGCCAGGTACAGTAATTTAAAACTCGGCAAAATCAGCTTTGTCGACGCTACCAATCCACTCAAAGTACTGCTCTACTACAAAGATTTTCAGCAGCTTGTGTTTTTAGATAACCAACTTTCGGTGAACAGCAATGAAGTGTCGCTTGAAAACCTGGGTTATGAGCAAACAGAATTGTTATGTGCAGGCGCCAACAACATTTTTTGGATTTACGACCGCAAAAACAATGAGCTGCTGAGGTTCAATGAAAACTCAAAATTAATTAGTTCAACAGGTAACCTGAAACAAATTCTAAAAACGGACCTGGAACCGAATTTTATGAAGGAATACAATGGATTTCTTTACCTCAACAGCCCTGAACAAGGTATTTATGTGTTTGATTTCTATGGTGCGTTCAGTAAACTTATTCCAATCAAAACCTTACGTGGATTCAGAGTTGACGAAGAAATAATTTATTACAGGCGCGACAGCAGCCTGTGTAGTTATAATTTTAAACTTTTGGAAGAAGCCTGTAAACCCTTGCCTGATCATAAGATGCTGAAAGGGGTGAATTATTTTAAACAAGCGCTTTACCTTTCGTATAAAGATTCGCTGGTGGCCATAAGTCCTTGAGATGAGTATGAAAGCGCTTGTACTGACAAACTTTAACAACTATTCTTATTTTAAGCATTCCCGAATTTGGTAAATTTGGAGAAGGGAGTGTGGTTTAAGCCTATATTTCCCACTACCGGAATCCTAACCTTTGACTGAAAACTCCGACATATTGATCCAAAAGCTGGATGCCTTTATCCGCAAGTACTATAAAAACATGTTGGTCAAAGGTGCGCTTTACAGCCTCTCCGTTCTGCTTTCCGTTTTCCTTACCGTTGTATTTCTTGAGTACTTCGGGCAATTTAATTCACTTTTAAGAGGCTTTCTGTTTTTTGGTTTTTTGGGCCTGAGTGTTTTTGTGCTGTGGCGTTATATCATCATCCCCTTATTGCGTTTGTATAAAATTAGTAAAGGCATGTCGTATGAACAGGCCGCAGAGGTTATCGGCCGGCATTTTAATAATGTACAGGACAAACTGCTCAATGTATTACAACTTCAATCTACCCGTCAACACGATGGTAACAATATTTTGTTGTTAGCCGGCATCGACCAAAAAATAGAACAGTTGAGACCGGTTCCGTTTACAGGTGCCGTTAACTTTGCTGAAAATAAGCGCTATCTGCCTTATGTAGTGCCCCTTCTTTTGGTAACCGGAGGAATAGCGGTGTTATGGCCGCATGTTATTTCGAGAAGCACCGATCGCTTAGTCCATTATTCCAGTTTTTATGAAAGGGAAATGCCTTTTCAATTCAGAATAAAAAATGCCAATCTAACCACATTGCAAAGCAAAGATTACACATTGGATCTCGAAATGCAGGGGCGACAAGTGCCCGACGAAGTGTACCTTGTCATTAATGGCATCGAGTACCGCATGCAAAAAGAGAACATTGCAAGCTTCAGGCATTTGTTCAGCAACCCTCAGGAAAACATCCGCTTTCAATTCAGTGCTGCCGGTTACCTTTCAAAAGAGTACGAACTTAAGGTGTTACCCAAACCCACTTTACTGAATTTTGACCTTGAACTTGTGTACCCTGAATATTTAAAACGCCCGAATGAAAAAATGCCGAACACCGGCGATATCCAGATACCACAAGGCACCAGAGTTAAGTGGGTTTTTAATACCCGCAATACCAGCAACATTCTAATGCAAGTAAACGATAGTCTGGTTTATCCTGTTCAAAGCAGTCGCGAACAATTCACCTATTCTCAGCGGTTCCTGCAAAACGCCCGTTATAGCATTAAACCCACTAACAGGGAGGTAATGGGCCAAAGTGATTCAATGAATTACACGATTCTGGTACTGGCAGATCAATACCCATCCATTACACTTGAAGCTATGCAGGATTCACTTGAGCCTTCAAAACTGTATTACAGCGGCATGATTAAGGATGACTACGGGTTTCAGTCGCTGAAATTCGCTTACACCGTGTTTACCACCGACACCAACGGCCGTCCTGTTACAACCGAAAATGAGACCCGCCTCACGATTGCGGCTGATAAGGTTTCTCAAACCTATTACCATTATTTGGACCTTCAACCTTTTGCCCTGCTACCCGGAGATAAAGTAGAGTATTATTTTGAAGTGAGCGACAACGATGGGGTGAATGGTTCAAAATCTACCCGAACAGAAACAAAGGTGTTTAAAACACCTTCAAAAGAAGAACGCATTCAGAACGCCGAAAAAAACAATGCCCAAATCAAAAAAGACCTTGAAGAAAGCATTAGTAAGGCAAAACAGCTGCAGAAAGACATTAACGAACTGAGCAAAAAAATAAACGATAAAAAACAACTTGGCTATGAAGAGAAAAAGAAGCTGGAAGACTTGCTGAAAAAACAAAACGAATTACAACAAAAGATAGATCAGCTGAAGCAGGAGAACGAATACAATAACAAAATGCAAAATGAGTTTTCGCAAACCGATGAATCACTGCTTGAAAAACAACAACAGCTTGAAAAATTGTTCGATGAGGTCATGACTCCCGAAATGAAAAAGCTGTTCGATGAGTTGAACAAAATGCTTGAGAAACTCGATAAAAATCAAGTACAGGAAAAACTCGAAGAACTCAAATTGAATAACAAAGACATAGAGAAGGAATTGGACCGCAACCTCGAACTGTTTAAACAATTGGAAGTAGAGCAAAAACTACAGCAGGCTATCGATAAGTTGGATGAGTTACAGAAAAAAGAAGAAGAGCTGAACAAAGAAACTGAAGGCAAGAAGGAAGACAACGAAAAGTCGGGTGAGAAGGACAAGGATACCAACCAATCAGAGAAGTCTGACAAAAAAGATAAACAAAATGAGAACAAGGATAAAAAAGCTGATAACAAGGACCTTCAGAAAAAACAAGATGAGATCAGCAAAGAATTTGAACAACTCAAAGAGCAATTAAAAGAACTGGAACAAAAGAACAAAGCCCTGGAAGAACCCAACACACTGCCCAATAATCAGGAAAAACAGGAAGAAGTGAGCAAGGAACTGAACAACAGTTCAAAGGAACTTGGTTCAAATAACAAAAAGAACGCTTCCAAATCGCAGAAAAAAGCGGCTCAATCCATGCAGGAAATGAAAGAAGAGCTGGAACAATCTATGGAAGAGAATGAGACCTCTCAAAACGAAGAAAATGCACAGGCGCTCAGGCAAATCTTAGAAAACCTGCTAAACCTTTCATTTGCCCAGGAAGAATTGATCACAAGTCTTCCTAAAACCCGGATCGATAATCCATTGTATGTGCAAATCCCCAAACAACAAAACAAATTAAGAGACGATAGCAGAATCATAGAAGACAGCCTGCTGGCTTTAAGTAAGCGTGCTCCACAGGTGTCGGCCACCATAAACCGGGAGATCAGCGCCATTAATCTGAACATGGACAAAACAGTAAAAGCACTTGCAGAGCGGAATTCAGGCGAAAGTCTCATGCGCATGCAAGGCACCATGACTTCGGTGAACAACCTTGCCTTATTGCTGAACGAATCGCTGGAGCAAATGCAAAACCAGATGAAACAGCAAATGCAAAGCAAAGGTCAGAAAAGCGGTAAATGCAAAAAACCTGGTAGCGGGTCGGGCAAAAACCCGTCATCTGAAGGGCAACCGGTTCAAAACATGCGAAAAATGCAGGAACAACTCAACAAACAGCTGCAGGAAATGAAGGATGCCCTGGAAAAGGGGCAAAAACCGGGAGAAAAACCAGGGGACAAAAAAGGGCAGAAACCCGGTTCGGGTCTCGGGCAGAATGGGAAATCCGGCAATGGTATACCCGGGTCAAGCGAGCAATTCGCCAAAATGGCTGCCCAGCAGGAAGCCCTCAGAAGGCAAATGCAGGCGCTGATGGATAAAATGAAAAATAAAGGCAGCAATCCGGGCGGTGATCTGGCCAATATGATGGAACAAACCGAAAAAGACCTTGTAAATAAGCAAATTACCAATGAAACCATGCGCCGTCAACAGGATATTTTAACCCGGCTTTTAGAGAGCGAAAAGGCCGAGCGGGAACGCGACCAGGACGAGCAAAGGAAAAGTAACGAGGCCAAAAACCAGGAATTAAGCAACCCTGAGAATTTTTTGGAGTATAAAAGGCAGAAGGAAAAAGAAATGGAGCAATTAAACACTGTTCCACCCGGATTAACCCCATACTATAAAGAAAAAGTGAACAATTACTTTAATGGATTGAACAGGAGATGATTCCTACCAAACACGATAATCTTAAAATTAGCTCCGACGTGAACAATCTGAGATTGGTTGAACGTTTGATAGAAGATGTTTGCGACCTGTACAATGTGCACGAAGACGTGTATGGAAACATGCTCATAGCTGTAACCGAAGCGGTGAACAATGCCATTCATCATGGAAATAAGGACAATGCCGAAAAAGTGGTGAAAATTGGCTTTGAATCCATCAACAATAAACTCATTTTTTCAGTTACCGATGAAGGTCCGGGATTTGATTACCTCGGCTTACCTGACCCAACCGACCCTGCCAATATTGATAAACCCAGCGGAAGGGGGGTTTTCCTTATGAAACACCTGGCCGACTCTATAGAGTTTGAACACAACGGCAGTCAGGTGCTTTTGGGCTTTTCTGTGTAAAGAAAAGCGTTTCACTAAGTCCATAAAATTCATAAATTAAATGTCAAACCTGTTCAGGTATTCGGATTGCCCTTACCTTTATGGGTACACTTACTACCATGTTTCGTTACCGCATTGTAATTTTTGTTTGTTGTTGCCTGGCCTCGGTTTTGCAGGCGCAGAATAAATTGAGTGAGTCTGAAAAACTGGCCCTTCAGTATTTCGACGCCAGAGAATTCGAAAAGGCGAACTTGTATTTATCTGAATTGTACGAATACAACCCTACAGCCTGGTACCTGTATTATTATAAAAGTCTGCTTGCCGTAAAAGAATACGACAAGGCGGAAAAAATCACCCGAAAACAACTGCGCATCAACAAATACAATGTGCAGTATTATGTTTACCTGGGCCACCTGTATGGTTTGCAAAACGAATTAAAAAAGGAGAAAGAGTATTACGACAGAGCGGTGAAAGAGTTGTTACCCATGCCGCCATACATATACAACCTTGCCAACGCTTTTGTAGAAGAAAAAAAATACGATTACGCCATTCTGGTTTACAACAAGGCGCGTAAAGAAAGCCCCGACTACCCTTACTTTTATGAAAGGGCAGAGGTTTACAAATTGAAGAACGATTTGGTAGCAATGATCAATGAGTACCTCGATGCCATAGAATTCAGGGAAACTGAACTGGAGACCGTGCAAATGCGACTCCAGAATTCATTGGGGTACGATGATGAAACCGGGGGCATGAACAACCCGCTTTTGAAGCAGGAGCTACAAAAACGAATACAACAATCGCCCGACAAGGTGGTGTTTTCTGAATTCCTCATTTTTATTTTAAAACAACAGAAAGAGTACAATGCTGCTTTTGTTCAGAGCAAAGCACTCGACAAACGTTTGAAAGAAGATGGAAGAAGGGTGTTTGAATTGGGAAAGTTATGTGTGGCCAACCAGGAATGGGACTGCGCTAAACGCTGCTTCGAATATGTAGTTGAAAAAGGACCCGGGTTTGTTTTCTATGATGCCGCTAATGTGGAAGAATTGAATGCCGAGTACCTGTACCTAACCACCGCCCCACAACCTGATCAAAGCGCTCTCAGACTTCTCGAAGGTAAACTGAAAACTGCCTTAGAAAAGTACCGCGAATCCAAAATGCAACTTTCGCTCTTACGCAACTTAGCCAACTTGCAGGCATTTTACCTGAATGAAACAGATGAAGCCATTCAATTGATTGAAACATTCCTCAGCACCTCTCAGGTGGAAGCAAGTACAAAAGCTGAATTTAAATTGTTGCTAGGCGACATTTACCTTTTACACGGCGAGATTTGGGAAGCTTCATTGCTTTATTCGCAAGTGGAAAAAGCGTTTAAGTACGACGTCATTGCACAGGAAGCAAAATTCAGGAATGCAAAACTTAGTTATTATGCCGGTGATTTTCCCTGGGCCAAAACTCAAGCCGATGTGCTCAAAGGCGCCACTTCAAAGTTGATCGCCAACGATGCTCTCGATTTAAGTTTGATCATTACCGACGCAATTGGTGTTGATACCAATTCGGCTCCCCTGAAACTTTTTGCAAGTGCCGATTTGTTGGTCGTGCAGCACCGTTACAGCGAAGCCTTATCCCGCTTAGACAGCATTAACCTGTTATTTGCTACGCACACGCTGGGCGATGACATTTATTATAAAAAAGCGCAAATCTATTTGCGCCTGCACAATTACGAAAGTGCAGAAGCCATGTACAAAAACATCCTCGAGTATTTTCCTGAAGATTTGTATGGCGACGACGCACAGTTTAATTTGGCTGTGTTGTATGACAAAAACATGGCCAATACTGACAAGGCAAAAATGGCTTACGAAGAGGTGATGGTGAAATATCCGGGCAGTATTTACACTGTAGAAGCCCGAAAACGTTACAGGCAACTGCGAGGCGATTTTCAAAGCAATTGATGTTGACCTCATACGACCTCATCACGCAAACACTTTTTACAAATGCCCCGCACAAGGTGGATGTACTTCGTCTTGATCTGGTGCATCCTGAAGTGAGCGGGAACAAATGGTTTAAATTGCACCTGAACCTTAAAGCGGCACTTAACCAAAATAACAATACCATTTTGACATTTGGCGGAGCGCATTCTAACCATATTGCTGCCACTGCTTTTGCTGCTGCTCAAATGGGTTTGAAAAGTATTGGGGTAATACGAGGCGAAGCCAATTACGTTAACAACACAACTTTAAGCAGGGCCGCCGAACAGGGCATGCAACTGCATTTTGTAGACAGGGAAACGTATAATCGAAAAACAGACCCGGATTTTTTACACACGCTGCAGAAAAATTTCGGAGATTTTTATCTGGTGCCAGAAGGCGGTTATGGCATTTTAGGTATGTTGGGTTGTAAAGCCATAGTCGCGCCATACCCGCAATACGATTACCTGTTTTGCGCCTGTGGTACCGGTACCACTTTCGCAGGCATGATGCTTGGTAAACAGACGCATCAGGTACTGGTGGGCATAAATGTACTCAAGGGCAACAATCAACTTGTGCAAACAACCAACAAAATCTTGTCTGAATCAGGTGAAGCGAACACAAGTGTGGTATTCGGCAACGAACAACTCGACACGGAACAAGTGGCACAGTCCTGCATCACCGATTATTATGCGTTTTCAGGATACGCTCGCTTCGACAAGGTACTGGTTGATTTTAAAAACAGCTTTGAAAAAACCCATGGCTTTGCTCTAGATCACGTTTATACAACTAAGTTATTCTATGCTGTTTTCGACCTGATGAAACGGAATAAACTAAAGCAAAATTCATCGCTATTAGTTGTGCATAGCGGAGGATTACAAGGCAATGAAAGCTTCGAGAAACGTTACCACGACAAGCTAAGTCGGTAATTGATACTCATCCAACCGTATAATTGTGCCGGGTTGAAGGTGCTGCTGCTTGGTACATTCAAGAGTTTCAAAAAACCATAACCTATTGAAAAGTGCTGCGAAAAAGCCTTGCCGTTTCGTAACACCCAACCAAACTGGTATTGCAGGCTAAATCCTTCAGCGCCGCGCATCATTTTATCGGTGCCAATTCTGAAACGGGGCCCCATATACAAGGAACTGTATTTATTTCCCTTAAAATAGTAATTGGCATCCAAACCGGTAATGTAGCCGATGCCAGGTATGTGTTCAGGTGAATCTGCACTGGTGTCGGCAGCCGAAGTGTAAAAAATGCCAAATGGATCAAAGGTGAGAGAAAGGGGAATACACAATCCCAATTGCCCCGATTTGGATAATCGTTCGTAAACAAAAGTGATTCTGCCGGTGAATACACCAAAGGGTTGCATACCAATAGAGTTACGTTTGTTGAACTGCATGGTGGTATCTGTACTCTGCGATTTCACGGTTTTTTGCTCTTCCCCAATTAGGTAACGGTCGCCATTTGAACACTCAATCAACACCACTTGCCTTTTATCGATGGCTACCGCGTTGCTAGAATCTTTAGGAATGTAAAACACCTGCCGCGACGCTAACGAAACCAACTTACCATGCAGGGTTTGACCTGTTTTTAAAAAAAGGTGGTCCTGTGCCTTCAGGCAGAAGGAGGTAAGGGTAAGTATACATAACAGAGCCTTCATCAGAATTTGAGACCCACGCATAGGCCAATGCTG
>JBPOHJ010000047.1:0-16146 GCA_052035725.1 Bacteroidota bacterium
CCGGCTAAGTTATCCCAGGTGGAGGCATCCAAGCTATCCAATCGTATGGAAGTGATGTAGTCGGTTTTAGCCAAGGCAAATTTTTCCTGCTTTTCGTACACCAATCCTCTGTTATTAAAGGCCACGGCATTTTCTGACCAGGCTCGTATAGCAGCATTGTAGTTGACCAGTGCCTTATCATAATCTTTGAACTGATAATAAACGCGCCCTCTTTCATTGTAAGCGTAACTGTAAGTGGTGTCAATTGAAATGGCTTTGTTTAATTCAATTAGTGCTTTGTCATATTTTTCCTGATTGTAATAAATTCTGGCCCTATTGTAATACCCTGTGCTGTATGTGCTGTCGGCCTGAAGCGCTTTGCTGTAATAAACGAAGGCAGAATCGTAATTCATCTCATCAAAATATAGGTTACCCAGGTTGTTATTCGTGTTCAAGTCTTTGGGGTCGAAGCGCAGGGCTTTTTTGTAATCGGCTTCCGCTTCTCTAAGCTGCCCCAAGGCTTTTTTTGAGATACCGAGATTGGTATAAGCAAACCAATACGTGGAGTCGGCTTTCAAGGCACGGTAAAACAAGGGTATTCCCAAAGCGTATTGTTTGTTATAATAATAACAAAGGCCCCATTCGTTATAAGCGTCAGAATAACCCGGCCGCAGTTCGGCAGCGCGTTCAAAATCAACAATGGCCGAATCGTATTTATTCACCTTCATGAACATAAGGCCCCTGTTATAAAAGGACGATACATGATAGGGATCCCTGTCGATAGCTTTGGTGTAATAAACAATTGCGTTAAGCGTGTCATCCATGCTCGTGTATAAATGACCGGCATTATAATAAACAATAGCGTCAAGCGGGTTGAGTCGAATGGCCGATTTGTAATCGTTAAGGGCTTCGTTGAATTGTTTAAGTTCGGCGTAGGTTAAGCCCCTGTTATTGTATGCTGTAGATGAAACCGGGTTGAGTACAATGGCCTTGCTATACTCATTAATGGCTTTTTGGTACTGACCAAGATAATAGTAGCAGAGCCCTTTACCAACACAAGACACATCGCTTTTTGGATTTTTGCGATAAGCTTTAGAATAATACCTCAGGGCTTTTTTGGCGTCGTTTTCAGTAACCCCGGCTTCCAGATTTAGCACATCTCCACCTTTACGGTTTAATTCTTTGGATTTTGAGATCTGCTGTGATTTACATGCAAACAACAAAAATAAAAGTAAAACAAAACTGAGAGATTTCATCCTTAGGGGATGGTATGATGCTCACTTAGCCTAAGAACCACATTAACACTTAAAGTTTCTTAGCATCAGGGGCATCTACCAATGATGGAGCTTGCGGTTTCAAATAATCAATAAAAAACACATTCACAATCTTCATCTCTTTGGTTAAAAAGTTTTGTGACATACCGCCTTTGATTGAGTAGTCTGGTTTAGAACCTGTTTCTTCTTTTCTGTAATTTGGGTGCAGACTACCTTTTGGTTTAACATATTCTCCGGCTCTGTTTTTTAGTTTTAATTGACCTATAATTTTTCCGCCTTTTACTTCTATCAGTCCCATGGTAGCAAAACAGGAATTATCTTTAGTGTCTCGCACTGTTACAATAACATTTTGTACGCCATCAGGAATAGGGTTCACGCCGCGCTGAACGAACAAATCGTAATATTCAAAAAAACAACTGCCTTTGGTTTGAGCTGAATAGATGAAAGAGGAACAAACGAACAGGATGAGGAATAATTTTTTCATAGTCGGGTTTTTTACTGCTGAATGAATGTCAAATATAAATATTTTACTTTTTAATTGTTGTGACAGAATTTATTTTCTGTAGAAGAGAAAACTCAAACCGGCCTGCAGGTTGAGGGTTTGAATTTTTTGGTCGTAGTTAATGATGTCGCTATAGCCATTGGTTGAACTTACGCTGATGTTAAAAAACGAGGGGTGTGCTGAAAAATAGCTCCCTGAAAGATTGAAGGCCAGATAGCTGTTAAATTTGTACCTCAAACCTAAACCCGCCTTAATGGCACCTGAATTAGTTTTTACTTCACTCATGGTAAGCTTAGTGGTGCCGGTATAGAGTTGAGGATTTGGATTACCTTCAACGTATTGTTCAGGAAAGGTGAACTTTGGCACACCGGCATCAAAATAACCGGTCACACTTAAACCTTTGGTTTGGGCGAGGGGAATGTCAAAATTTAAGCCGAAAAGTAAACCCGAAATCAGCCAATCTCCTCCGCCTGCTTTAAAGTTAGTTGTTCCAAAGTAGGTGTTGTAAACATTACTTACGGCTTGGTAGTTCAATGCGTGTTTTTGATTCATATAAACAGCGCTTAATCCTACATACTTGGAGAGTTTAAATAACAATTCAGCATTAAAAAAATACCCTCTGAAAGCCAATCCTGATAATTCTGAATTGCCATCCATGCTCGCAAAGTCACCGGTTGGATAGGCCACACCGCCGGTAAACCCAAGGGAGAAAAATTCAATCAGGGGCCGGTTGATCCATTCCAATTCGTTGGTCGTTGTTTTGCTCAGGTAGTAATTTTCAACTTGCAACATCGAAATCTCATGCCGGGGACTCTCATTGCGAAGTCGGTAAATGATTTTAATGGAGTCTATACTCAATACGTGGCATTGAATTTGGTCTCCGCTTTTTGTCACAATAAGATCTTGTGAAAATCCGGCGAAATACAAGAAAAGAAGAAAAAAGGAGAGCAGGTGTTTCATGAAGGCCGCTAATGTTCTAACACAAATATATTAAATCGTGCTGATACATCTCTCTGGGTGGATGATTTAGTTTTTTGAGTTGTAATGAAAAGCTACAATTGGAATCTTACTGTCTTTAACTAAACGAATGGTGTTACTTTTGCTGAACAAACGCTCAATCAGGCTGCGCCGGTGGGTAGAAGTAATCAACACATCCGTTGATTCTTCCTGTAGGTACTTTTGAAGTTTTTCAAGAACATTATTGCCGTGCAGAATTTGAAAGGAAAGATTGTTGTAATCGCTTTTTGAACTTACTTCCTTCATAAAATCCGACATCATTTTTACTTCTTTTTCCGCACTGATTTCATCGCCTGAAACATGCAACACATTTACCTGCGCCTTTAAAGATGCGGCTATATTTATCAATTGCACTAAATCCAAAAGGTCGCTTTTATGATAATCGGTAGCATAAGTTACATGTTTAATTGAACTGGTGAAGTGCACCGCGTCAGGCACAGCCATAACCGGGCAGGTGCTTCTGTTTATGAGCTGTTCTGTTGTGCTGCCAAGAAGCACTTCTTGCAAATTGTTTTCACCTCGGCTGCCCATAATCACCAGATCAATTTGTGCTGAATGGATGACTTCCAGAAGCGCAGGGATCACTTCCCCGTTAAGCACTAGGCTTGTGTAGTTAATACCCCCGGCATGCGCTATTTTTAAACCCAGGGCCTTTAGTTTAAGCTCGGCTGTTTGTTTGAGCTCAGTTTTTTCTTTTTCTACTAGGGCATATGGAATTTCACCAATGGACACCGGCAATTGAATTACATGACAAAGCACGATTTTTGCCTTAGTTGCATTGGCCAGCAACAGGGCCATATTCAAAGCATTTTCTGAATAAACAGAAAAATCTGTTGGTACTAGAATGGTTTTCATAAGATGGGAGTTGAAGGCTTAGCATAAAGATAATAAAAGCCGGGAATCTTAAAATGATACAAATCAAACGGCGCCTTAAAATACTGTGTCATCCTAGTTTTTGGTTTAGGAAGCTAAAATTGTTTACCCTGTCTCGGCACTTTGCATTAGAAGAAAGACCTATCCAAGCTGATGGCAAATGGACATCATCCGCAAATTAGCGCAAATCCCGTTTGAGGACTTAGTGGTTTTTTGGGTGTACCCAATCCCTCTGCGCCTGAGATTATGAAAATAACACTTAGTTAGGGTCTCCTGGAAATTCAAAGCCGCCTATAAAATTCAAAGTAATGGGAACAAACGGTATTTTTGAGGGGGAGTTCTGAGTGATTCTCAAAATTATTTAATAGTATTACAGCCAAATTATGATGAAACGTCGCATACCCTTTTTGTTTGCTTTATGCCTGCTTATGGCTACCGTGGTATACAGTCAGCCTTCGTATTACGATCTAAATTTTGAAAACGATTCTGTGAGAACCGCATTTAAATCACCCACAGAAAATTATGTGTTTGTGCGCTCTAAACGAGGCGTGGATGGTGTGAATCAAACGGCAGAGGCAGATGCCATTAGAAATGGCACCATTCAAAAAATAGTTTTGGTTTTTTCTGAAGACTCACCCGAAGATTTGGAAAACAGGGAAGAATACAACATGGAAAGGTGGGATAATCTCATATTAACGTACCCTGAGTTTTTTCAGGAAAAAACCAAATACAAAAACGTTTGTCAATGCACCCCCGACGCCGGAAATGATAGTTTTAAGGAAGCACAGGGTTTTTATATTTATTATAAAACAGCCGAGAAACCGGTAGTGAAAGAGGAGAAAAAAGCAGAACCTGAACAAAAGGCTGTTGCTGTAGAAAAAAAGGAAGAGCCTCAAAAACCACTAAAAGCCGCTGAGGTTGTTGTACCGGCTGTGGCGGTAACAACCGGTGCAGTGGCAACAATATCAGAGGAAAAACCGGCCAAAGAACCTGAAAAAAAATCCGAAACACCGGTTAACGCGAACGAAAATAAAGTGGTTGAATCACCGGATACCGAAGAAGAGGAGAAAACGACTACTAAACCGGCCGTGGTGGCCAAAAAACCTTCCTCCAACAAACCCCGCAGAGCTAAAGACCCTAAGGCTTGCAGGCCTGCCTTTTATGGAAATGGCGATGAGGATTTGGATGCGTTTTTTCTAAACAGTTTTATGTTAGATAAAAAGCAAAAAAAACAAGCTAAAAAAGTTGAAGCAGAGTTAAGAATTCAATTAAATGTGGATGGAAGTGTAAAGCGGGTGATAGTGATTTGCGATAATGCTGAATTTAAATCCATGTTTGAGAAAACCATCATGGGTATGGGCAACTGGAACGCAGCAGTGAGGGGAGGCGTAACCATACGTTCAGAGGTGCGTTTGAAAATTAAATACGATAAAGAGAGTAAAGGGTTTAAAAAGTACGAAATGACCGTCAATCCCAAACCGGGGCCGAAATGCAAGATGCAAACTGATGAGGAGTTATTTGGCTCGTAAATTGCATAGCGCGTTTTAAGCGAATTAGAAGAGCCTTTCAGTATCGAAAGGTTTTTTTATGCCTGCTCCCAGCGTTTGTCAATGCTAGAACTCACCAAAATTTAGCTGGAGAGATTTACAATCCAGCTTGGTGAATCTCACTCACCTAACCGAAAAGCTGTTCCTGAAAGCTTGTGTGTTCAACAAATTAATAATAGTCTTGTTTGCCCGTTTTTTTCCAGAGGTGCCCTGTGAATACAAGGCTGAACCAAACTATCCGGATGTTCAACGGCCAGTCGCCATAAATGACCCTGCCCCAATTGAACCGGGCAGGCTTCTGATTTTGGCAAATAATGCAGATCATAAAAATGCTCAGTTAAAAAGCTCACAAATTCCTGATCAGTCCCCTCATGCAGGTTTTTTAGTGCTGCACGAATTTCGGGAACACACACTTTTTGCAAGGCTTGCGCATTAGGGAGTAATTCACTCGATTCACCGGTATAAGTGCATAAAAAGGTATCAGTAGGTACTGGAGAGCGATCAACGTGAAAGGAATATACGTCGGTTGGAAAAATAGGGTTTGTGTTATCTCTCTCATAACACTTAATCAAATTAAGCGTGGGTGAGGCGCCATGTGCTTTCAGCAGTAAGTAATCATTCACCAGGGTAGCGCGAGCCAATTGACCTTGCTCACTTAACTCGAGTTCAAATAACTTGGCTATTTCAAGGTTTAGGATGTTTTCGGTTGTAGCTATTTTATTTACTATTTCATAAAAATCCCCCTCTAATTGACGTTCCCAGCAAAGGGCATTTACTTCTCCCTGAAAGGGAATAGAAACCAGATCTTGAAAAGTATGGACGCGTTGAATTTGATTTGTGCTAAATGCAAGGTCTTTCACATGGCGAAAATAGCGGTAAAACCCGAAACTGTTTATTCATGGAATCTTCTGATTACATGATACACTTGACCGATGTGAGTGAAGTTGAGGATTAAATTCTTTAGAACCTAAAAAACACCATGGCATAAAATTAAAAAACCTCTCATTTCTGAGAGGTTTTCGTACCCCGGGTCGGATTCGAACCGGCATATCAGTGAAGACACTGGTGTTTGAGACCAGCCTGCCCGCCGCCGCTCAGGCTAGCGCTTCGGCAGGCGGGCGCGTCTACTATTGCGAGATTTCATGCCTTGATGAATAACTTAGAGTAACGAAAACTGTTAGTAAAAAGCGAAAAGCCAAAGCGATTTGCTTTGGCTTTTTGTTGCTTGCGCACATACTCGCTCAAAAGCCCACTGGGCTTTTGCCGTACCCCGGGCCGGACTCGAACCGGCATGTCAGTGAAGACACTGGTGTTTGAGACCAGCGCGTCTACCAATTCCGCCACCGAGGCATTTTGGAGGCGGCAAATGTAAGTCTTGTTTCCAACTTTTGCAAAATATTGCCTTAAATAGCGGTTATTTTGGCGATCTAAGCAGGAAAAATCCTATATTTGCCCTCCCATTTATGGAAACTCAGGTTAAATTATTTTCCGGCATTGCAACCGAGGGTCTGGCTGATAAGATTGCAAAATCTTACGGTACAGCATTGGGTAAAGTGGTGCATTACCGCTTTAGTGACGGGGAGCTTCAGGCCTCCTATGAAGAGAGTATTCGCGGGCACAGTGTGTTTATTATTCAAAGCACCATGCCGCCAGCCGATAATCTCATGGAATTGTTGTTGCTTATTGATGCCGCTAAACGGGCCAGCGCAAGGCACATTGTGGCTGTAATTCCTTACTTTGGCTATGCCCGCCAGGATCGCAAAGACCAACCCCGAGTGGCCATTGGTGCCAAATTGGTGGCCGATATGCTGGCAGTTGCAGGTGCCACCAGGGTAATGACCATGGATTTGCACGCCGACCAGATTCAGGGCTTTTTTAATGTGCCTGTTGACCACCTTTATGCTTCAACTATTTTTTTGCCCTACATTAAACAGCTGAATCTGCCCAACTTAACCATGGCAGCCCCCGATATGGGAGGTAGTAAGCGGGCCAATGCTTATGCAAAGCACCTCAACGCCGACATGGTGATATGTTACAAACAAAGAGCCAAGGCCAATGTAATTGAAAGCATGACAGCCATTGGTGAAATTGAAGGCAGAAACATTGTGTTGGTTGACGATTTGGTTGATACCGGTGGAACCTTGTGTAAAGCCGCCGAAATGATGATGGATAGGGGGGCTTTAAGCGTGAGAGCCATTTGTACGCATCCGGTGCTTTCGGGCAAAGCTTATGAAAATGTGGAAAAATCCAAACTCGCCGAGTTAATTGTTACTGACACAATTCCTTTGACCCAACAAAGCAGTAAAATCAAGGTGTTGAGTGTGGCCGATCTCTTTGCAAAGGTTATCAATAGTGTACACAATTACGAATCCATTAGCAGTAACTTTATAGTTTAACCCGTATAACCAAAACATAACCGAAACACTAAGGCCGAAACGGGCGGCTTGCATGTTTCAAAAAGAAAAAAAATGAAAACAGTAAAATTGAGCGGTTCGCCAAGAGCGAACGTAGGGAAAGTAGACGCCGCGGCACTCAGAGCCAAGGGTCAGGTGCCATGTGTAATTTACGGAGCCGGTGAACAAGTTCACTTCAGTGCAGATATCCGTGATTTCAAAGACATCATTTTCACCCCTGAAACTAAAATTGTAAACGTGGAGATTGCCGGTAAGACATACAAATCGGTACTTCAGGAAGCACAATTTCACAGACTAAATGATCAGCTGATTCACGCCGATTTTCTTCAGGTAACAGAAGATAAACCGGTAGCGGTGTTTTTACCTGTTAAAACTACAGGAAGCGCTGAAGGGGTAAAAGCCGGTGGAAAACTGGTACTTAAGATGCGTAAACTGAAAGTAAGAGGCTTAATTTCTAAACTTCCTCAGTACATTGATCTAAATGTGGAGAAATTGGAAATTGGTAAAGCCATAGCAACAGGCGATATTAACATTGACGGCATTACCATTCTGCACCCAAAGAACCTTACTGTTGTGAGCGTTCAGACTACCAGAAATGCCGGTCCTGCTGAAGAAGTTGCTGCTGCACCTGCTGCCGCTGCTAAAACTGCAGCTCCCGCTGCCGCTGCTGCACCTGCTGCTGCCGCCAAAACAGCTGCACCAGCTAAGAAATAATAAAAGTTCTATCTTTTGTAGTAAAAAAAGCTCCCTAATCAGGAGCTTTTTTTATTTAGAATAAGGCATAAAGCCAGGTTCGCTGAAAGCGACGGTATAAGGGAGGCGTTTTTACATTTAAGCGCCAGCCCAGGTTCAAACTAAAGGAATTTAAGCGCAGTCGGGTTTCTATTAGATCGTGCACCATGCGGTTGGTTTCGTGTTTCCACGTAAAAGTGAGGTACCAGCGTTTGGTATTGATGCCAGTGGCAAAACGAAAATCCTGCGCAAAGGTGGTGTAGGCCTTGCCCATGGTGCTGTCCTCAGTGGCAATGGCTAAGGCCTGGAAGTCGGGACCTAATACCCATCCCAGGTTGATGAAATAGTTTTTCCAAAGTATAAAATTTACAGCACCACCTCCCATTACCGAAATTCCCACTGCGTTCATGGCTCTTACCTGGAGTGCGTTGTCAAAGTAATTGTTATCCTGATCAGGCACAATAGAACTGTCGGTTATGAGGCTGTTGAAATGCAGATTGCTGCTGAAAGCCCAACTGGCCTGAGTTTTGATTTGCCTGTACAGCCCCCCATAACAGGATTTAAAGGCGAATTTATGATGGTTGGTAAAGTACCAGATTTTGGCATTAAACAAAAAACTGCTAAGGTTAGGGCTTTGGTAATAAGTGTCTAAAGTGGTATCAATCAAAGAAATGTTGGCTTCATAAAACCCTTTAAAACGCATGGTGCTGAATTCAAGAAAACACCGGTTGCCTCCATAGGAAAAAGCAAAACTACTTGAGCTGGATTCACCCTTCTTTTCACGTTCTGATTTCGGGGCAACACTTGCAAAACTCATGGTAAAACCAAACTTATCATAGTTGAAGTCCAATCCCCAAAACCGGTCCGAAGGACTTCTCCACTTCAGTTTCGGATAGTAAATTGAATCAACTGAAATTTTGGGTAGTATAACAAGGTTAAAATTACGGTAACTCAAAGTTGGGCCAATAGAAAGCGCAGTTTTGTATTTGTACATGTAATTAGTGTCTATGGCGGTAATTTTGGCATGCTTACTAATAGGTTCTTCGGCATTTTGCTGAGCGATGGTTGGCAAAATCAAGAAAAAAAAGCAAAAACAAAACACCCAAATTTTTGAATTTGAAGCAGCCAGATTGGATGTGCTATTACGTAAGAGGAAAATCAATCGAAGCAAAAATAGAAATATTCTCGAAGCATTTATCTCTATTAAGTCTTTACCAGAATAAGCATGCGTGGTTATGTTAATCGTTCAAAAATCATTCGAACGAATCATTTTAACAAAAGTCTCAGGCTATTCTATCTCGGCATCAAGGTAAATTTTTTTATTATTGTAGGATAAATACATAGTAAGATGATGAAAATACAATCCATACTAACTGCCATGGTTTTTTTTGGAGCATCGACCTTGATGTTGGGTCAATCCGATTCAACCTCTCGATCAAAAAACACCGCTAATACAAAAAACGAACAAACAAGTTCCAAACAAAGTTTACTTGGAGCCTTTCTGGCATTTCCAATGGGCGAATTTGGGAAAACAGATATTGAGAATGGCGGTTTTGCCAAACAAGGGTATGGCTTTTCGTTCGACACAAAAAATACAGTTGGAAAAGGTTTTTCAACGCTTTTTCACACAACCTATGCCTGGTCTGATATTGACGGCGATGCGATGGCAAAAGCACTTGATCAAGAATTTGAAAGCAATTTGGGCTCAGGCTACAAAACCTCAGTTACCGGAGGACAGCATCAACCTTTTTTGAGCACCTTAGGCTTAGGGTATGATATTAATTTAGGCAAAAGAATGGCCTTTGGCATCAACGCCCAAGCCGGAATACTCTATAACTCTTTCAGGCCAATGACGATTAAGGTATATGATAGTAACATCAACCAGGAAATTTACAACGACATTGTGAGCTACGAGTCCAGTTTTGCATTTGCTTATGGTTTTGGAGCCGACTTCCTGTTTGTTTTAATTCCAAACACAATTGGCTTGCAACTAAGTGCCGATTATTCTTCAGGTAAATTAGATACGTATTTGGTTTCGAAAGTCTTTGACCCAATCAAATCGGTTGAAAGTATGCAATTTTTAAACCTTGGATTTAGTTTGGTGTTTTACACCAACTGAGAAAGGTACTTGTACAAAATAAGATGTGATGATCAATGCAACTTGCAAAAACTGTGGAACAACCATTCAAGGCTTGTATTGCCATCAATGTGGTCAGGCGGCAAGTACACACAGATTAGGCTTTGGCGACCTGTGGCACGATTTTCAGCACGGCCTTTTTCATGTTGATAAAGGCCTTTTGTATACAGTTAAACAGCTTTTCTCAAGACCCGGCCATAGCATTCGCGAGTACTTGCAGGGCAAACGAGTGAAGCACTTCAGGCCATTTTCACTTGTCATCATCTTATCCGGAATTTTCGGGTTTTTATACCACTATTTTGATGTGGATGTATTTAAGGTGGTAGAAAAAGCCTCGCTCGAACTAGAGGCAAGTCGCTGGCAAAATTTTAACAAGTGGGTGGGAACACATTTTGCTTTATTAAGCATATTATCAATTCCAATTTTTGCTTTGAGTTCATTTATCGCTTTTTATAAGCAGGGAATTAATTTTACTGAGCATTTGGTACTAAATGCCTTTACAGCAAGCCAACGTTTGATGATCCGCATCCTCACATTTCCGGTATTTTTAAGTTTAAGCGAATCTGAACATGCAAGTTTCCTTACAAATGTTTATGCTTTCTTAGATTTCTTTTTGTGGTTATGGACCTTTAGGCAGTTTTTTATTTCACTCAGGTTGTGGCAAGCTTTGCTTCAAAGTGTATTGGCTTACTTCATGTACTTGGCATTTATGTCGGGAATTATCTTACTTATTGACTGGGTTTATGCGCTTTGGTTTCATGCTCACTAAGTATTTTACCCCCCGAAAAAACAACAATCTGAGCTACCATATCATGGGTCTCAGTCTTCCGGAGCCTTGCTGTTTCTGGAAATTTAACTTCATGTGAAAAAGTGGATTTATAGTATATGTATCGTCCTTTTTTTTGTTGTGGTAACTTATGTTGTTGCCTTGTGGTATTTAAAAGCGAATGGTATTGCCTTTTCTTCTTTCAAAATTCAGTTACCATTTTCAATTAAGGTAAAGGACCTTACGATCAACACCCCGGTTTTTAAAATGACATTGGGGGAGGCCGAAGTGGATCTGTCTGTACACAACCTTTTGAAAAGTCGGTTTTCAGGCCATGAACTTTCTGCCCAAGATATTCAAATTACTATCCATCCGAGCGATTCTCCTTTTTCTTACAGTGTTATTCCTGTTTTACAATTTGACAAAGTATCACTGAAAAATGTACTTATCCGGGTGCCAAATAAGATGGACACTATTGATCTGTCTTTTCCTGAATTTACCCTCGATCAATTGAATTGGAACGACTCTATTCAAGTGAATCAACTGAATTACAAAAACGGAAAGTTCAGTTTCAGATACCATTCCAATTCAGAAGAAAACAAAGTTAATCAGGGCTCTCCAAGTATTGAGATTCCGGATGCAGTTCCTAAATTTAAAATCAATCAACTAAAACTCCACTCGCTTGATCTTGAACTTCTCAATCAAGATGCGCTTACCGAAATTAACAACATTCACCTCGAATTACACGGATGGAACAATACGGCAGGTGCGAACCTTGACCTTGACTCACTTTCCTTTTTGGTTCAGGATAGTTTAAACGTGGCAATTACCTCCAATTCGATAAAGGTTCAAAACAAAAAGGGAGCAGGAGTAAAAAACCTAAAAATTATGCTGCCGGGTTTGAATGTCCAAGTGAACGAATTTCTTGCCAAACAAACCAATTCAGGAACCAGTTACAGTATCACACTTGGCAGATCTTCCTTTTCGCCCACTGTTTTGCGATGGTTGAATAGGGACCTGCTTCTCCTTAGGCCAGATGCCCCCGAGGTGTTTTTTGAAGGGAATTTGAATTATACCAATGATACCCTAAAGATGAATGAGGTATTAGTTTCGCTACTTGATCATACGAAGGTAAATGCAAGTGGTTTTGTGCAAGATCCAACCCACTTAGGTTCGTATTTTTTTAAGTTGTCGCCGTTAATGGTTGCGGGCAAGGAACTGGAAAAAGTGTTTTCCATTACGATGTTGCCTGAGTTGTCGTCAAGTAAGGCAAGCTCAGAAATCGAAATTTGGGGTAACGCTAATCGTTTTGTGGTGGATGCTAATTTGGCGATAAATGCTGCAAAAGCCCAGTTGCAGGGCAAATTCTATTCAACCAACAACAAGCATTGGGTAGGGGATGTGAGTTTGAATTCAAACGTGTTGAACGTAAATGATTTGTTACCTGGAGCAAAATACGATCTCACCGCATTTGGCTTGCGCCTCAATACACACCTTGATATGGCTAACACTGTTGGCACAAGTGCCCTTAATCTTGCTTTGACCATCGATACTTTGGTGAATGGAGCAAACAGGCTTGTGGCTTTGGATGCTGATGTTGAGTTGATTAATAACAGACTGCGGTTGTATTTTGGCGATGCACCAGGTTCGTGGAATGCTGACCTCGAAATCACCGATTTGTCGTTTGATCAACAAGATTTGGCATACACCGGAAAAGTCAGAATTGACGACCTAAGTAAGATATCCGGCAAGATGAAAGGCGGACCGTGCATAAGTGAATTTCAAGGTAAGGTGAACTGGTCAAAAGACAGTGTATTTGCCAACCTTCATTTAAACACGTGTTGGTTAACACATGAGTCGGGCACAAGAGTCTACTTTGATCAAAGTAACCTGGAAATGCGGCTTAAAAACCAACACTGTTCAATTCAAATCACTCAGGCCGATTCTATAGTAATGGTAACACAGTTTGATTTGGAATTACTTAATTGGCTAAAACGACCAAATAAACCAATGGATTCAATACCTGAGGTGTATTTGTATTCTAAGCTCTCAATTGACAGTAACCTTACCGACATGTTAGCCGGTTATAAAATTCATGCCCAAATACAGCCGATTGAAATAAGAGCGCATAACAACAACATAAAGGCAGATATAAACATTCCATTGCTTGTGAATAATGGTGTCCGCTTAAACAATTTGCAAGGAGATCTGGTGTACAACGCCAAGAGTGGACAGGCCAAACTGCTTTTTCAAAAATTCACCAATCCGCTAGTAGATATTGACAGCCTTCTTGCAAGTATCACGCTTAATCAGGCAGGTAATATGCACTATGCGTTAAAAGGGTACATACCAAGTGTAAGGGAAAACTTGTCTATTGCCGGTGATCTTAAAGTAAGATCAGACACTATCGAACTAACGTTTAACAACAAGGAGCCCTTGAGAATGGGAGGTCAAACCTGGTTTTCTGAATCTGACCAGGGATTGCTCATCAACAATAAAACATTTCAAATCAAGGGCCATCAGGCCTTTTACAATGAGCAACAGCGGATTGAACTTTCCGGAACTGGCAAACGTGTGGATTTAAAAATTGATGCGCTTCGACTCGGGCCGTTAGCCGATTTGTTTATTACCGACCTCAATGCTAAAGCTAATCTTTCACTGAAGGCCGCTTATGTTTCGGATGTTCAACAATGGCAGGCAAATGGCAGTTTGGATGGGATAATGATTGACACTTTGGATCTTGGTTATATTGCATTTGATCTTGAAAAAAACATGGCCGAAACGCGTGTTAAAGCGAACGCGACAAGTTCAGCCTGGAAATTGAATTACAGCGCTAATTCGTTTAAGGATGGCTTTATGCATAGTTTAATACTTGAACAGCTTAATTTGGGTCGTGTGGATTCGGTACTAGGTTTTATCCCGAAACAGTATGCGTTCTCAGGGGAATTGACAGGACAACTCGACATGTACTCGGGAACTCAACGCTCCCTAAATGGCCAACTTAAGTTCAACCATGTAGCTTTCAGAATGGATGAATATGGCACCGCGGCAATACTTGATCAACAGAACCTGAGTATAAATAACAATCGTTTGTTGTTTGAAAATTTTGCCATTAAAGATAACGATGAAAACAAAATGGTACTGAACGGTAGCATGAAGTTTGATGACAAGTTGGAATTTGACCTGGGAATTAAAGCCAGTCAATTTGAGTTGCTGAATAATCAAAACCCTCAATCCTTAACCAGAGGTAAACTAATGATGGAATCGGATATCCAACTTGTGGGTAAAGGCGATAAGTTTAAGGTGAGAGGCAATTTGAACATTATTAAAGGCGGAACCGTGTATCACCAATACAAAGGCGCAGTGAAATTAAGCGAGTCAGAAGAGGTGATTTTTACTTCCTTTTCAGAGTCGGATAAAGCCCATTTGGTGAAAAGAAAGCCCAAAAAGTCTTGGCTTGTTGATTGGAATGTGGATCTGAATTTGGGTTCAACAGACATTTATGTTCTTTTCAGCAAATCCAAACATGAATACATGCGTTTATCGGCTTCAGGGGGCTTGCAGTTAAGAACAGGAGAAGATATTCTACCTGAGGTTTTTGGTACTGTATTGAGTAAAAATGGTAAAGTGTATTATGAGGTACCAATGGTGTCGGATATTGAAATGGATGTATCACTTGCCAAACTCAACTTTAGAGGCGATCCCCGAAATCCTTTGATCAGTTTTAAAGGAGTAGAAACATTCAGAGTCACTCCCAACGAAATGTCTTCATCTTTAAACGATAAAAAAAACAGGGTACCTGTGTATGTAGGGGCTTTAGTTGATGAAAAGCCATTGAATGCCATTCAACTGAATTTTGAAATCAATTCTGAAAATGCTGAGGTGCAAAATATGCTTCTGGCTCTGCCAAAAGAAACACGTGAAACTTATGCCATTAATATGCTTGTTTTTGGCAGGATAAACAAGGGTACTGAATCAGGTAATGCTACCATGATGGGAGTTGTGAAAAAGATGAATGAGATTTCTCGCCGCAACATCAAAAATGCCGATCTGTCGTTCCATGTTGAAAATACCGGTACCGATAATACAGACGGCACTCAAAATGGCAGTAAAATAGGGTACAGTTTTTCTAAGGGATTCAATAACGAACGTGTGAAAATTACGGTTGGAGGTGACTTCGAACTAGGGCACCATTCGGCCGCATCACATAGCACACCTTTGGGTTCCATTCAATTGGAATACAACCTTCGAGATGACCCTGATGTGTCGCTGGTGCTGCAACGCGAAAATTCTTACAAAGGCCCCATTGAAGGTCAGGTAGATGAATCGGGTGTAATTTTTAAATACAGAAAACACTATAAAAATCTCTTTAAAAAAGCTGGTAACGATTCTTTAAGGATTCGGTAACAATGACACCATTCTATAAAATAGGCCTGTTGGTTTTTCTGGCAACACTTGTGTCATGCTCAGGCACGCGGTGTTTACAGGAAGGGCAATCGCTTTATGTGGGGTCCAAACTCATAATTAAGCAAAAAACAGCGCCACATCCCTTTGTGCTGAAGAACAGTGGTTTAAAATACCGGGAAGCGTATTTCGCAGTATGGGACCTTCCGAATGGCGCCTTGTTTGGTTTGCCGGGATTACGTTTGGTGCCTTTTCGTTTAATTGCCTACAATTGGTTTTACAATCAAAAGACCAGGGGTTTCAGTTATTGGATGCGGGAGAATTTAGGGGAAGAGCCCGTTTTGCTCGAAGATGTGGAACCCGAAATGAAGCTGCAAAGCCTGATAGAATTGTTTCAAAATTATGGCCATTTCGGAACCACCGGTAAATATGAATTACGTTATCGCAAAAACAAAAAGAAAGTCTTTGTTAATTATTCCATCGAAATTGCCGAAGCTTTTA
>JBPOHJ010000019.1:0-120102 GCA_052035725.1 Bacteroidota bacterium
TTTTAAATGCTAACCCGCTGAAGTTGGCGAATATTAGAAATACTATATTTTCTGAAAACTGGCACGATGGGGTATTTTTTAAGAACATGAATTTTGCTTTGTTTGAAAAAAACGAACTCATCTCTCCTTCAACAGCCTTGGGCAACGGACTTTATTTGCACAGTTGTCAAAATTACAAGGTAAAACTAAATGAGTTTCACGAACAAAATTATAATCAACTGGGTAGCATAGCCAACGGCCTTTATGCCTACAATAGCCAAGGTGGGGCGCATGAAGTTTATAAAAACAAGTTTTACTACCTTGGAATAGGTGTAAACGTAATGGACAAAAACAGCAGCAATGCTGCGCCAGATGATGGCTTAAAAATAAACTGCAACGATTTCAGCTTCTCGGCCAACGGCTTTGACGTAGCCCTCACAAAAACCACAGGACTAAATCCACCAACTGTAATGAGGGAACAGGGGAATATTTCAGCGGCAGCAAGTGCTACTAATTTGGTAAGAAATATTTACGGTGCCACCTGCAACAATCAGGAAAACCAATGGTACGTAGACCCTAGTAGTGGCTGGAAGATTGTTGATCATGGCTCTAATACGCAGTCCAATACACAACCATTGCCTCAACCCTCTTGTAGCGGTTATTTAGTTCACGTAGTTCCACAAGGGTTTCCATTAGTTTACAACGACCATTGTAAAGATTACCCTGGATCTTCCGGTGGCTTGTTTTCTAATATTGCCGAGGCACATGATAATTTAAATAATTATTTGGCGAACCGCATTAGTGCAAACAACAATAACAGCCAGTATTTTGAAATACAGGCTACCCTCGCTTCGAAAATAAATCTCTTTCTCACGGATACCACAGCTGCAAGCGGTGATAGTGTCGTAGCTGTTTTGCAAAGCTACTGGAATTACATAGCCGACGCGGACATACAGCTTGTGTTCGCCTATATGAGAAACAGCAATTACGGTGAAGCTCAGACCGCTATCAATAGTCTTGATTCCACCCGTAACGATTGGGCTACTCTGTTAGATTTTATGCTGGATATGGAGCAGGATAGCATGAAATATTATCGCTTGCTTACTGACAGTGCTGCTGTGACATTCTTGGAAGGGTTTGCAAATGAAGTGGGGCGCGATGGGCGCTTTGTTGCACAAAACATACTTCATTTTGTTTTAGGGATGGAATTTGAAGAGCCAAGAACTTACTTAGAACAAGGCGGACTGGAAAGGAGAAGAAGTGAAGCTACAGCAAGTGGGTTTGAATTATCAGTACCAGCTGAAATAAAGCTATATCCGAATCCTGGTAATGGCACTTATGAAATAGATTCTGAGGTAGCCTTAAGTGGCACACTTCTAGTATTTGATCTTTTTGGTCGAAAAATCTTTACAGAAGAACTTAGTGAGTCTAAAAAGGTTCAAATTTTCATAGAAGATTATAGCAGTGGTATTTATTTGATAGAATTACGAGCCAAAGATACCCAAAGAACAATCTACAAGGAAAAGCTAATTAAGCAAGATTAGTTTGGGTAAATATTATTAGAAAAAGGGAGGCCTAAATGAGAATTTTCCTGTTTTGTATTGTGATATCAACAACCTTAAGTTTCTTTTCGCAAGGAGGCTTTAGAACCAGATATTACCCGCAATTATCGCTTACCAGTGCAACAAAAGATATATTTGAGAAAAGCCCAGGAAGCTATATCGCCGGAGGAATAGTTGTGGACACAATAAACGGATACCAAGTAAATAGACTTGCAGTATTGGAATTGGATCTGGTCGGGAATGTTGTTTGGACAAAAAAATATGGTAGCAAAAATTTCATGTACTTGAATAATACATTTACCTCAAGATTTTTTTATAAACAGGGCAATTATATTTACACGGCCTGTTGTGTAAGAGACAGTAACAGTAAGTATGTCGGTGTCTTAATTAAATTTGACTACAATGGAGATACGTTGTGGCAAAAGATTTATCGTGACAGTATGGATGTGATACCTCAAATGGTAACCGGCTCTAGGGATGGCGGTTTTTTGATTACTGGATTTTTTCAGGACTGGAATGGTGGGGGCAGCCCTTGTATGCTGATAAAAACTGATGCCAATGGTGATGAGTTGTGGAGAAAAAAAATAAGCAAAGCCGGGCACAATGTAAGTGATGGCAAGGCCATAATACAGGACACGGCAACGGGTAAAATAGTTATAGCTGGTTATCAGTATGTGGGAAGTCCTTCGGCGTCTTCATCAAGAGACCACATACTAATAACCGATAGTCTTGGAAACAAATTAGTTCAGAGGACATTTTATGGCCCAAACTTTTGTGATTACAATGATTTAATCCAAACAAAAGATAAAAATGTGGTAGTGGTGGGAGGTGCTTATAAAAGCCAAACTATAGGTTCAAGCAATGTTATGTGCTCTTATATTGCTAAAATTAATATTAACATGACTCAGACAGACCCTCTCATCTGGTCAAATAGCAATTTTGATTCTCCAGAACTACTAAATTTATTCACATGTATTAAGGAGTTGCCAAATGGAGAATTGCTGGTTGGTGGTGTCATTGATACACTGTCGATTATTCAGAGTTGCGACATGGTACGTATTTCCAAATTAAATTCAAGTGGCACATTAATTTCACAGCAATACTGTGATTACAAGATAAATGCTCCTACAGCGGATAACAATCATGATTTGAAATCTTTGAACTTTACCTCCGATGGAGGTTGGGTTGCAGGGATTGGCCAGGTTAATTTCCCCAACCCTAATCCATTGTTCTATGTAAAGTACGACAGCACTGGCTGCGACAGTACTGTGTCATATTGTTTAAATCCGGTAGGCATTGAGGAGTTACAAGGGCCATCCTTCGACTCCGATTATGGGTCCAAGTTGAAGGTGTGGCCAAATCCTGCAGGAAATGAGGTTTATTTTGATTTTATCGGAAGTAACGTAATTGAAAGTATTTCTATATTTAATGCATTAGGAGAGTTGATTTCGCAGCTATCTGGTTTCGAAACCAACAAAGCATTGAATATAGAATCGCTTTGTCCTGGCTTATATACCTATCGCCTCCTTGTAAAGGAAGGTTTCTACTCAGGAAAGTTCCTGAAGGAATAGTTTTTATCCTTAAAATAAGTAAGAAGTTTCGCTTGAGTATGTTACTTAATGAATTGAGTGCTAGGTAATAGGTTAGGTTAGCTTGATTTTTCTTACCTTAGGGCTCCAATTTTTTAAACATGTCAAGCACACCCGAAGGCCGTCAGATTATTTTTAGCATGGTGAATGTATCCAAGATTCATCCACCTCAAAAACAAGTATTAAAGGACATTTACATCTCATTTTACTATGGCGCCAAGATTGGCGTTCTTGGTTTAAATGGTTCCGGTAAATCCACCCTCCTGCGTATCATGGCCGGAATGGACAAGGATTACATCGGGGAAATTCACCAGTCGCCGGGCTACAGTATTGGTATGCTGGAGCAGGAACCAAAATTAGACGAAACCAAAACTGTTATTGAGATTGTTCGTGAAGGTGTGCAAAGCCAGGTGAACATTCTCAAGGAATTTGAAGAGGTAAACGAAAAGTTTGGGGATGAAGAGATCATGAACGATCCTGATAAAATGGATAAACTCATTAACCGTCAGGCTCAATTGCAGGAGTTGATTGATCAACACGATCTGTGGAACCTTGACAACCGCCTCGAACGTTCGATGGATGCACTGCGTTGCCCGGATAGCGATACACCAATAAAAGTACTATCCGGTGGAGAACGCCGCAGGGTGGCCCTTTGCCGCTTATTGCTTCAGGAGCCCGATATTTTATTGCTCGACGAGCCCACCAATCACCTCGACGCCGAAAGTGTGGACTGGTTGGAACAACACTTAAAACAATACAAGGGCACCATCATCGCTGTAACCCACGACCGATATTTTCTCGACAATGTGGCCGGCTGGATTCTGGAACTGGATCGCGGAGAAGGTATTCCATGGAAAGGCAATTACAGCAGCTGGCTCGAGCAAAAAGGCGCTCGCTTAAAACAGGAAGAAAAAACTGAGAGCAAACGCCAGAAAACGTTGGCGCGCGAGTTGGAATGGATCCGGCAAGGTGTGAAAGGCAGGGGCGTAAAACAAAAAGCGCGTTTGAACAATTACGAAAAAATGCTCAGCGAGGATACCAAAACCAAAGAAGAGAACCTGGAAATTTTTATTCCCAATGGTCCGCGTTTGGGTAATGAAGTCATTGAAGCGATCAACGTATCAAAAGCTTATGGCGAACGTTTGTTGTACGAAAACCTGAATTTTAAACTGCCACCTGCGGGTATCGTCGGCATCATTGGTCCTAACGGAGCCGGTAAAACTACCCTGTTCAGAATGATCATGGGTGAAGAAAAACCCAGCAGCGGGGAATTTAAGGTGGGGCCGACAGTGAAGATCTCCTATGTGGATCAAACTCATAAAGCCATGGATCCCAATAAAACGGTGTACGATGTGATCAGCGGCGGATTAGATAATTTGAATTTTGGGGGTAAAGCCATGAATTCAAGGGCATACATTTCAAGATTTAATTTTTCGGGCAGCGATCAGGGCAAAAAAGTGAGCGTGCTTTCGGGAGGTGAACGTAACCGTTTGCACCTGGCCATGGCCTTGAAGGAAGAAGGCAACGTGTTGTTACTCGACGAGCCAACCAACGACTTGGATGTTAATACCCTCCGTGCTTTGGAAGAAGGTTTGGAAAACTTTGCAGGTTGCGCGGTGATCATCAGCCACGACCGTTGGTTTCTTGACAGGATTTGCACGCACATTCTGGCGTTTGAAGGCGACAGCACGGTTCAGTGGTTTGAAGGCGGTTACAGCGAATACGAGGAAAACCGCAAAAAACGTTTGGGCAATGTGGAACCTAAACGCCCGCGTTACAAAAAACTGGCTGTTTAATTAAATTGTATTCCCATGCGTCATTTCACACCTGAAAAAATTCTGATTCCCGTTGATTTTAGCGACACTTCCTTACTGGCCATTAAACACGGTGTGTTTATTGCGCGATTTACAAAAGCCGAATTGCATTTGTTGCATGTGGTGAATTTGCATTACGAAGCGCAGGATTTGTTTTTGCCTTATGTGCAGATTGATCAAAGTGAGATCGAAAACAAAGCCATGCAGAAACTGGAAGCCTTGGCCGAAGAACTGTTGAAAGACTATGGCATAACTTCCGTTTGCACTATCAGAACCGGCTCGCCCAGTTTTGAAATTGTGAACGTAGCCGAAGAACTCAACATCAGTTTGATTGTGATGGGTACACATGGTTATGCGCCTCTGCAAGAATTTATCATCGGCAGCGTGGCTTTAAAGGTCTTAACAAAATCACCATGCCCTACCATGGCGATGAATTCAGAGGCCGATCACAAAGGGTATTCAAAGATTGTGTTGCCAATTGACACCAGCGCACACACCCGGCAAAAAGTAAACTACGCCATTGAGTTGGCCAAGCAGTTCAATGCTTCCTTGTATGTGGTTGGCTTATTGGGTGCCGAAGAAACAAGGGAAAAACCCCGCATGGAACTTATTTTAAACCAGGTAAAAACACTGGCTGCAGAATCATCTGTGAATTGTACCATTACTTTGCTGGAGCAGGTAAAAAACAGGGCTACCGCTACTGTTGAATTCACCAAACAACAAGGAGCCGATCTCAACATTATCATGTCAGATCAGGACGCTGAATTAACCGGATTGTTTTTGGGGCCTTATGCTCAGCAAATAATTCATGCCAGTGCAGTGCCGGTTATTGCAATCAAACCCATTGATTTAAGTGCAAACGACCTTAGCATTTTGAGTGGCACCAGCGGTTTGTGAGCCGCGAATGTTAAGTCATTCCTGTATTTTCCTTGCGCGGAACATTCACAAATTGTTTAAAAAACTAAGCTAAATCATAAGGCGCACTGCAATCAAGCTTTAACTTTGCGTCACAAATTTTAACCGTATGTCATCAACTCCCGAACATATTCATTGCTTAATTATTGGTTCTGGTCCTGCAGGGTATACTGCGGCCATTTATGCAGCCCGCGCTGATCTAAAACCAGTGTTATACACCGGCTTAACACCGGGTGGCCAATTAACTGAAACTACTGAAGTCGACAATTTTCCGGGCTATCCCAAAGGTATCACCGGTCCGGTGCTGATGGAAGATCTGAAAGCGCAAGCAGAACGATTTGGAACACAGGTGCGTTTTGGAATGATTACCAAAGCCGATTTGAACGCCAGTCCCAAACGTTTGTGGGTGGATGAGAGTACTGAAATTATAGCTGATACGGTGATTATTTCAACCGGCGCAAGTGCCAAGTGGTTAGGTTTGGAAAACGAAACCCGTTTGCGAATGAATGCCGGTGGCGTAAGTGCCTGTGCCGTGTGTGATGGGTTTTTCTTTAAAGGACAAGATGTTGCTATAGTTGGAGCCGGGGATACTGCGGCTGAAGAAGCAACCTACCTGTCTAAACTTTGTAAAAAAGTGTACATGATTGTACGTAAAGGTGAAATGCGTGCCAGTAAGGCCATGCAACATCGTGTTATGAATACACCAAACATCGAAGTGCTATGGAATACAGAAACACACGACATTATTGGCAAAGAAACGGTAGAAGCTGTGGTGGTAAAAAATAACCAAAGCGGAGAATTGAGAACCTTGAACGTGACAGGATTTTTTGTGGCCATTGGTCACAAACCCAATACCGATATTTTTAAAGGGCAGCTGGATATGGATGAACTTGGTTATTTACAGGTTATTCCCGGAAGTAGTAAAACCAATATACCCGGTGTGTTTGCAGTTGGGGATTGCGCCGACAAAACATACCGTCAGGCTGTTACAGCAGCGGGTAGCGGTTGTATGGGAGCGCTTGATGCCGAGCGTTACCTTGCCAGCGTGATGGCTCATTAATACCGCTAGACACAGGTAACTTGTTAATATCCTGTTATTTATTTGGTTTTTTATCCTTGGGTTTTTTTCTCAACTTCATGTAATGGAAGAGCATTCTGAAACCAATACCCATTTTGGATTGGAAGGCGCCTCAAACGGCAAATTACGGGATGTAGAGAACTCCCCTCGTTTAGGCGAACTCTATCAGGAAATTAACGATTTTGCAGAGGTGAAAGTAAAAATTGAAACCTTATTGCGTTTGAAGCGCTCCTTAGGCGAAGCGGATTCTAATTTCGCAGCAATTTCAGAAGAATTAAAACGTTGCCGTTTAATGGTAATGGAGTCGCTGGACCGTTTGTTCAGTTCTTATACCCCCGATGTGAATGCTTCCTAAAAAGAGCTTGGCGCAAGCTTTTTGGTTTATGTGAACACACGTTAAAAGCACCTGCTCAACACCCTTCAGAACAATTAAATCCTTAAGTTTACGTGTTGTATTTTCTATGAGGATTTTAGTTGTTTTATTCATTTTATTCCCGTTTTTTTACCAGGCACAAGTCAATGACAAGTACCCATCGCTACTCTGGAAAATTTCGGGCAATGGCTTAAACAAACCCTCTTACCTCTATGGCACCATGCATGTGAGCAAACGGGTAGCCTATTATCTCTCCGAAGAATTTTTTAAAGCCTTAAAAAGCGTTGATCTGGTTGGATTGGAAACAAACCCAGGTGAATGGATGGAGAACATGGAGAAAACCGGCGAACTTTCTGAACTCTACCATTTTAATACAAACAATTCGCGGAACAGAAATTTTTACAAATACACTTTTACAGATAAAGCTCCGGATGAGGAGCGACTCAAAGAATTTCTGAGTTATGACCCCGATATTGTAAATGGGCTGCTATATCGCCAGCATGGGGCAAACGAAAATTTTGAGGAAAACACTTACATCGATCTTTTTATTTACCAGTCGGCCGTAAAACTGAATCTCCCTGTGATTGGTCTTGAAGATTTTAGTCTGTCTGAAATTTATTCGCGCCTTGCAGAATTACCCGATGAAAAAGACAAACCATCCGACTTCATGGCTTATTCGGATCGTAGCAAGCTTAGGGAAAAAATTGAAGATGCTTATCGCAATGGAAAACTTGAAATGCTTGACAGTTTAAGTAAGCTCAGCAGTTCCCAAAACACCATCAAATATTTAATAAACGAGCGGAACCTGATTTTTGCCAACACTATTGATTCTGTGCTTAAAAAACAAACATTGTTTTCTGCAGTTGGTGCGGCCCATTTGCCTGGAGAGTCTGGCCTCATCGAACTTTTACGTAAAAAGGGATACCAAGTTGAAGCCCTTGCGCCTACCATTACAGACAACAGCCGCAAACAGCGCGAAAAGCTGGATATGCGAACAAAACCCCTGGCTTTATCGACCTACTACTCACCCGATTCGGTTTTTTCTTTGAAACTTCCAGGCAAACTGTATCCATTATCCAGTGTTGACAACATCAAGTACTACCTGGCTGCCGATATGGTGAATGGGGCGTTTTACGCTGTTACACGGGTGAAACATTTTGGCACCATTTTTCAGGAACCTGCCGGCGTGTGGAATAGTAAACTCGATCGTTTGTTTTTTGAGAACATACCCGGAAAGATAATGTCCAATAAAAATCTGGATACGTATCCGGGTCAAAAAGTAACTGAGATCGTGGCGCAAACTCGGCAGGGTGATTTACAACGTTACCGAATTTATTGCAATGATCTGGAATTGGTGTTTTTTAAAGTTGGAGGCAAGGGCAACTACGCTATAAGTGAAAGTGCCAATGCGTTTTTTAATTCCATTCAATTCCATTACCGCCTGAACGGAGAAATTACTTACCTGCCTGACTTTAGTTATACACACAACAAACAAGTTGCTCCTGTTTGGAAACATTTTAGCCCGGCAACAGGCGGATTTTCCTGTACTGTACCTGAAACATTTTCTTATGAAAAATACCGAAGCAGTAATTTGATGGGTGTTACCGAAGACCTCTGGGCTTATGATCCTTTCAAAGGGCTTGTGGTGGGGGTAAAGCACGCTGTTTACAATGATTTCGACTATCTTGAAGAAGACACCTTTGAACTCAATCAATTTGCAGTAAACAGTTTGAAGGCATACAAATACACCGAACAAACTGCCTATACCATTGCTTACGAAAAAAACCTGCCGTGCATTCAATTTAACGGCACCAATAAAAATGGATATACGATGAGCGCCAAAGTGTATATCAAAGGCGTGCATTATTATTTGGTATACCTTATTTCCAAAACAAAACAACCTTTCACGAATGAGTTTTTTGCGCAGTTTAATCTGGTTGACTTTAAGTTTATTCACCCAAGTAAAACCATTACTGATAAAAATTATTTTTTTAAGGCTAAGGATGAAGTGAGTGATGATGCTCAAAGCCGTTTCAACGAGTTATTTGCAAAAATGTATGCACGCGATTTTTACAAGGAAAATAAAAGAGACATTGGCTACGATAGTAAAAATGAAAACAAGTATTATTATTCTCCATCCAGTAACGAATGTGTGAATATTAACTTTGATAAATACAACGATTACGATTTTCGTGATTCACTTGAAATGGAAGAACGGATAGAAAAACGTTACCGAAACGGCACCACCTTTATTCTTGAAAAAAAACACAGCAGTCACCAAAACGGCCTGTTCAAAGCGTTTTACCTGTTAAAAGATACCGCTACCTGCAGGGCCATTGACACCCGAATATTTATCAGAGGCGGTGTGTTACTCGAAATTAATGCGCAATTCGACACGCTGATAGGCCTCACCGGCTGGACAAAATCATTCATGGATAGTTTTGAACCTATGGATACTCTCATTGGCAAACCCGTTTTCGAAAATAAATACAGTCAGTTGCTGAACGATCTGTGTTCAAACGATACGGTAAAGCGTAACATGGCCAATATCAGTTTATCCAATAGTGTTTCTTTTCAAAAAGCCTTTAGTAAACAATTTGTTGATTTTTTGCTTTCAAACCAGCTTCCACTTGTGAATGAAGAAAGTAAGGCCCAGCTTTTTGTAAACGGAGCAGCTTTTGAAAGTGACGATATTGTGATTCCATACAAAAAAGTATATACCCAATACAAGGATAGTTTTTACCTGCAACTTTGCCTTTTAAAAGGACTTTCAGGTTTAAAAACCAAAGCTTCGTATCAAACCTTTTATGATTTGATTACCTCCGAAACACCTTTGGTAGGATCTGAGTCTACGGTAAAAGATGTGTTTTTGCCTTTGCATGACTCACTCGAATTATGTCAAAACTTTTTTCCTGGCCTTCTTAGTTTAACGCGTTACGATGAATACCGCGAAGCTGTATACGCACTCATGGCTGATTTAGTGCATCAAAAATTGCTCGGTTCACAGAAGTATTCAAATCAAAAGCGCCAAATACTCAACGAGGCTGGCTTAAGTTTAAAACGTTTTAATACCTCGTCGTATTCTGCCGATCCCAACAACACACCCGGCGCTTTCAATACTTTGGATAAAACCAATAAGGAGTTAGCTGAAAACCTTAGGAATAACATAATGGCTTTGCAAAACAACCGGAAGTATGCCGGTAGCGATGAGCTGAGGTTGGAAGATGCGCAGAAACGCTCGGCTCTTGTGAATTACGCGATTGTGCTTGCACCTTTTTATTCTGTCGACCCTGAAATAAAACAGTTTTTTGAAGGGCTGCACAAAACAAAAATACACGGCATAGCGCTTCCGGCCCATATTGAACTGTTGAAACACAATCAAACCTTACATGATTCATTGAATCTATATTATTCCAAAAACAAATACACCAGGGCCTACTATTATTCTGAACTTGAAAAAGCAGGTTTGACATCTTACTTCAGCCAACAATTTGCCACACAAAAACATCTTGTTGAATCGGTACTGGCTGTGCAGCGGCAACTCAATCAGTTTTACCGTTATGAAAAAGACAAGTTAATTACCGATACCCTTGTTTTTGTGAAGGAATTACCTGTATCCAATAAACGTCAAAAAGGTAGTTTGTACTTGTACCGTAACAATGAATCAACAGCCTCTAAACAAAAGTGGAGCACTGTGTTTGTTCAAGCAGGGAAAACCATGGGCGCAAACATGATGGTTTACACCACTGATTACCAATTAAAAGAAGAAAAAACCCAGAAAGAAATTGAAGCCGATTTTGCCCATTACTTTTCAATGGGTTACCGCAACAGGGCAGGAGAGCGGGCAGACAACTAAAATATCAGTAAACAGTTATTTTACCAATATGAAATACAATAACGACAAAGAAGCACTCGAAGGATTTGTTTCAAATTATGCTAAGCTAAACAAAGAGATAGGAAAGATCATTGTTGGGCAGGAAGAAACCATACACCATGTGTTGGTGTCGATTTTCAGCAAGGGACATTGTTTGTTAGTTGGTGTACCGGGTCTCGCCAAAACTTTATTGGTAAATACCATTGCCGAGGCTTTGGGTTTAAGTTTTAATCGCATTCAGTTTACTCCCGACCTAATGCCCAGCGATATCACCGGAAGCGAAATTCTTGACGAGGATCGTCATTTTAAATTTATCAAGGGTCCCTTGTTTGCCAATATTGTATTAGCGGATGAAATCAACCGTACGCCTCCAAAAACCCAATCTGCTCTTTTGGAAGCGATGCAGGAAAAACAAGTGACGGTAGCCGGAAGAAAATACCCGCTTGAACATCCGTTTTTTGTGTTGGCAACTCAAAATCCAATTGAGCAGGAAGGCACTTACCCTTTGCCTGAAGCTCAACTCGACCGTTTTATGTTTAATGTGTGGCTCGACTATCCGAAAATTGAAGAAGAATTGCAGGTTGTAAAACAAACCACCACAGGCACAAGCCCGCAATTAAATAAAATCATGAATGCCGAAGAGATCTTGTTTTATCAGGATCTGATCAGAAAGATTCCGGTTGCTGATAATGTGATTGAATACGCCGTTCGTTTGGTAAGTCGCACGCGACCTGACACTGAGCACAGTGCTGAGGTTACCAAAAAGTTCATCGAATGGGGTGCCGGCCCGCGGGCATCGCAATACCTGATTATTGGAGCTAAATGCCATGCGGCAAGTAAAGGCAAATTCAGCCCGGATATTGAAGATGTTAAAGCTATCGCTATCCCCATATTACGTCACCGTATTGTGGTAAATTACAAAGCTGAGGCAGAAGGTGTTAAAGTGGAAGACATCATTAAACAATTGTTATAAGTAATGAAAGACCTATTAAATGAGGAAGAGTTTGATCCCAAAAAACTCTTCGATAAAAGCGAATACAACACCTTAATCATTAGCAGAGACGGCTTCACTAAAGGCGAGAATGATATCGCAGATGTTCTTGAGAGTTTGTTTGAGAAAAACAATACACGGGAAATGCGGGAAGCCGTTTTTGCGCGTTTGAAGGAACTGAACGCGGTGGATATGTTGGTGAATACTATTAAAGCAACTCATAACAAAGAACAACAAGCGCTGCTTACCGAAGCTTGCTGGGAAAGCGGTTTGGATTTCAATAACCATTTTTTGTTTTTTGTGGAATTGGCTTGTACTGATCATTTTCAACTGGCGCATGAAGCCATTACCGTTTTGGAATACAACGAGTCGGCACCTTCTCCTGAAACTCGTCAGCTGGCTCTCCAACTAGTGAATGCAAGTACCAGCAGTCAACACGAATTACTCAAAGACCTTAAAAACTTGCTCAACCAGTCTCAGGAGTAAGAAGTTACTTTTAACGCGGCGCAGAGATATTACAAGGATGAAAAAGAGAATCGTAATTGTAGGAGCAGGCTTCGCGGGTTTACGTCTCGCAAGAAAACTAAGGAAAAGTGAGTTGGAGGTTTGGTTGGTGGATAAAAACAACTACCATCAATTCCCTCCTTTGTTTTATCAGGTAGCCACTTCGGGTCTTGAGCCAAGTTCCATAATTTTTCCTTTGCGTAAGGTATTTCAACAACAAAAAAACATACGCATCCGAATTACCGAAGTGTTGGAAATTCTGCCTGACGAAAATAAAATTCGCACAGGAATTGGGGAAATTCCCTACGATTATCTGGTATTAGCAACAGGTGCCGACACAAATTTTTTCGGCAATGGGCAAATTGAAAAATATGCTTTGCCGATGAAATCGGTAGGTGAAGCCCTGCATTTACGTAATACTATTTTACAGAACATTGAAAATGCATTGGTGGCAAACGACTCCGAAAAGCCGGCTTTATTAAATGTGGTAGTGGTAGGAGGCGGACCAACCGGGGTGGAAGTGAGTGGAGCTCTGGCAGAGATGAAAACCAATATTTTACCAAAGGATTATCCTGAAATGAATTTCAACAACATGCACATCTACCTTGTTGAAATGGGAGGCAAAACACTGAGCACCATGTCAGAGAAGGCTTCCAAAAAATCCAGACAATACCTTGAGCGCCTTGGTGTGAAGGTGCTTACCAATACGCAGGTAGTGAGTTACGATGGGCAACGGGTAGAGTTTTCAGATGGTAAACAAATTGTAACCAAAAATTTTATCTGGGCAGCTGGTGTAAAAGCAAACTTGATTGAGGGTTTACCCATCCATGCAATTACAAGGGGGCAACGTTTGAGTGTCGACCGCTTTAATAGAGTGCAGGGTACAAAAAACATCTATGCACTTGGCGATTTAGCTTTGATGACTACCGAAAAATTTCCAAACGGCCATCCTCAGGTGGCTACTGTAGCCAATGAACAGGCAGATCATTTTTATCAAAACCTGATACGATTGGAAATGGGAAAAAACACCCTGCCATTTGAATATAGCAACAAAGGCAGTATGGCCACTGTAGGTCGGCATCTGGCTGTGGTAGATTTGCCATTCATTCAATTTCAGGGTTTTTTCGCCTGGCTGTTCTGGATGTTTTTACATTTGATGCTGATACTTGGGGTAAAAAACAAACTCTTTGTTTTTATCAACTGGATGTTCAAGTATTTTACCTTTGATCAATCCTTACGTTTAATTTTAAAACCACATAAAAAATGAGTTCTCAACCTTTGACCACCTGGGTGGAAGTTTCAGCACATTCAGACTTTTCCATTCATAACATTCCTTTCGGTATTTATTCTGACGCCAATGTAAAACACCATGCAGCTTCGGCGATAGGTGATTACATTATTGATTTATATGAATTGGCAACAGCGGGATTAATCAGCGTAAGTGCCGTGGTTTTAGAACAAAGTGTTTTGAATGATTTTATTGCGCTTGGAAAATCCACCACCGGAAAAGTGCGTGAGCAGATTATCAGCCTGTTGTGTGATACAAATTCTGAGTTAAAGAAAAACGAGAACCTAAGGGCAAAGGTGTTCAAAAAACAGAACGCAGTAAAGCTGTTACTGCCGGTAAGGGTAGGTGATTACACCGATTTTTACAGCAGCATGGATCACGCGGTGAATATAGGTACCATGATTCGCGACCCGAAGAATGCCCTGATGCCCAATTGGAAATATTTGCCGGTGGGTTACCACGGTCGCGCCAGCAGCATATGCGTGAGCGGACACAGCTTTCACCGTCCCAAAGGCCAGCAAAAACCTGCAGATGCAGAGAATCCGGTTTTTGGTCCCTGCAAGTTGCTGGACATTGAATTGGAAACTGCATTCATCATTGGTAAATCAACGCAGTTGGGCGACAGTGTTTCAACAACGGAAGCCGACAATTACATTTTTGGTATGGTATTGTTTAACGACTGGAGTGCAAGGGATATTCAAACATGGGAGTACATTCCGCTTGGCCCTTTTCTTTCGAAGAACTTCGCAAGTACCGTTTCGCCATGGATTGTTACACTAGAAGCCCTTGAGCCATTTCGCGTGAAGGGGTATGAGCAGGTTCCTAAGTTGTTGCCCTATTTACAATATGAGGGAAATAAAAATCTGGATATTCAATTGGAAGTGATTTTACAACCGGAAAATGGTGAGGAAAACCTAATATGCAAAAGCAACTACAAATACATGTATTACACCATGGAGCAACAATTGGCACATCACACGGTAAATGGGTGTAACATCAATGTTGGCGATATGATGGGTAGTGGCACCATAAGCGGGCCTGATCCAAGCGAATATGGCAGCTTTATGGAATTGACCTGGAGAGGCACCAAGCCGATTAAATTAAAAGATGGATCTGAACGTAAATTTGTAAACGACCATGATACCATTATTTTGCGCGGGCATTGTATGAAAGATGGTATACGTGTGGGATTTGGAGAATGCGCAGCCAAAGTTCTGCCTGCAAAGCCTTGAAAACTGATACGAAATTCCTGCCTTATTAAGAAAGGATGTTGTTTTTCGATTGAATGGGTGACGGAACATCCTTCAACTTGAGCATTTCCATCAAATCAATTTCTATGTTACGGCTTATCGATGTAATGGGTACATCGTTTGCACTGCCTTCAAAGGGATTTTCTGATGCCTCTCCAATTTTTTCCAGTGTGGTAAATACCCAGCCAGATAGCATACTAAATGGAATGGTAAGCCACACAAACTGCGAATGGTATTTATCAAATTCCTGAAGCATGCCAAGTGGCAGCAGCAAAACAAAGATTTTGATGAACCAAAGGTTAAGCGTTGCGTATTGGCGGGGATAAGGAAAGTTCTTAATTCTTTCAGAAGCCCCCTGATGATGTAAAAATTCAATAAGAAGTTTTTCCATTTCCATGTGCCGAAAGTCGTCGATATAGCCTTTGCTGTGCAGGGTTTTGAGTACTTCAGATTGTAAGGCCAAAATTTGTGTGGCTTTATTTGTTTTGCCACTGATTGCGTGTAAGTCGTTTTCAGAAAGGTACCTGGATAATAATTCTTCAACTTTGTGTTCGTGTTCTTCTATTTTAAACCACTTGTTTTTGTATTCCAAATTATGAGCCTTGTATATTGCCTCCCAGGTTCGTGGCTCTCTGAGTTGAAAACGCAGGGCAGTAATCCAGGCCAAATGGCGGAAGACAAGCTCCTTGTGCAATTCGTTAAGTTGAGTATCGCTTAATTTTTCTTTGGCAAAGTGGTTACTAACATAATCCTTTACCAAAACACCCCAGGAGCGGCTGGAGTTGACAATACCGCCCCAAATTTTACGTGCTTCCCACACCCTTTCGTAAGACGCATTATTCTTAAATCCCACAACAAATGCAACCGCCGTACCTAAAAGTGCAATGGGCAACCAGGGAATGGATAACCATTTCCAATCCAACAGGATGTATAAACTGGTGGGAACGGCTGAAATAAAAAACAGTGAATACAGATCCCTGCGGGTCCAGAACATCACTTCAAAAAATTTGTAATTATTGCCGGTGTGCATTTAGTCAGTTGCTTTGGGGTGAATTATTTGATAGGGGCTTTCTGTTTTCTGAGTTTAGCGCTTGAGCAGTTTAATGCCTAAATTTCGACCATGCCCTTGCATGATGGCAAGATTGATCCAGCATTTGGCTAATTCTTCCAGCAATTGCACTTTATCATCACCTCCAAAATCGTAGCAAGTGGCAAATCCCATGTCTTTTGAAAGTTGTGTGGCTATGTTTTTTGCTTCCTTGTCGTTTCCTGCGCAAAACATGTCTAAGCCGGTGCCATTGTAGTTCGGATTGAGCATATTTTCGAATCCGGTGCTGTTAAAACACTTCACGATTTTTTCTGTCTTACAAAGCGTTTTTATTGCGTGGTAAACTGTAGGAAAACCTTCAGGGGTTGACCTAATGGAATTGCTTGCATCAATAAGTATTTTTGTATTTACGGGCCCCATTTCCTCCGCTACTTTACGGCAGGCATCGGGTGGAATGGTTAAAATAATAACTTCCGATTGTTTCACTGCAAAACCTACAGAAGTAAAACGGTCTTCTCCAATTTTAGTAGCCAAACTTAATGATTTTTGACTAAGGGGAAATCGCGCGCCAATAAGCACCTGGTGACCGGCCTTTAGTAAATTTAAAGCCAGTGCACTTCCCACATTACCTGATCCAATAACAGAAATAACCATGTTAAGAAATTAAACTGAAGTCGCTGGTGATGGTTGTTTTAAGGGATTTTGAAATTGGGCAGGTGGTTTCGGCCTCTTTAACCAGGTCTGAGAATTTTGATTTGTCAATCCCATTTACCTTGGCTTTTAAACTGAGGTGCGAAGATGTGATGCTGCCATTTTCAAGTGTGATCACACAGCTTGTTTCTAATGTTTCAGGCACAAATCCTGCAGCTCCCAACAAAAAACTGAGTTTCATACTAAAACATCCGGCGTGTGCGGCGGCAATGAGTTCTTCAGGATTTGTACCAATGCCTTCTTCAAATCGGCTGAGGTAGGAATACGGTGTTTTGTTTAACACTTCACTTTGTGTTGTAAGTTGGCCTTTGCCTTCCTTACCGCTGCCAAGCCATAAGGCGGTTGCATGTCGTTTCATATTAACTATTGGGTTTTAAATCGTAAATACTTCTGATAGCTGAAAACTCTTTTTCCATGTCGAGCCCCAAATCAATTAGTTTGCCATTTCTCACATTAAATACCCAGCCATAAATGCGCGGGTAGGTTGTTTTGTACCAGGCACGTTGTACATGATCTATCTTTATAATGTTGAGGCACTGTTCCAGCACATTCAGCTCAACCAATCGATCGAAACGCTTACTGTTATCTGTAATGCCATCGAGTTCTTCGCGGTGATAACGGTACACATCTCTCAGGGTTTGCAGCCAGGAGTTTAACTGACCCATATCACTGGGATTGAGCGCAGCCTTAACCCCGCCACATTCGTAATGACCGCATACAATAATGTACTTCACTTTGAGGTGCTCTACTGCATACTGAACTACGGCGTTTAAATTATTGTCGGTGCTCACTACCAGATTGGCAATGTTACGGTGTATAAATACCTCGCCCGGTTGAACCCCCATAAGGTCTTCGGCTGTTACCCGGCTATCAGAACAACCGATGTACAAAAACTCAGGGTGTTGCCCCTTTGCCAGCTTTTCAAAATACGTTTTGTCTGCAGCCAGTTTTGTACGAATCCATTCTTCATTTTTTTGGAAGATCTCCTGAAAATTATGCATAGTGGCCCAAGTTAGGTTAAGCTATTAACCGAAGTTAGAGACATTCTCTCTGGATTCCAAAGTACTAACCAAATATATATTTACTTACTTTTGGGTAAGTTAATTAGTATGCCCGATTTTGTTTATAAAAATAAATTGTATTATAATCCTGTTGATTTTGCCCTGGATCGCATAGGTGGTACCTGGAAAATGCCAATATTGTGGCGTTTATCAAAAAACACCATGCGGTTCGGAGAATTAAAAAAAGCGCTGCCGCATATCAGCGATAAGGTATTGTCAACGCAGCTTAAAACTCTTCAATCGGAAGGGTTTATACACAGAAAACTCTATGCTTCTGTTCCGCCAAAAGTGGAATACGAGATTAGTAAAAGAGGTCATAATGCCATTAAGGTGATAGCCTGTATAAAAAAGTACGGCGAAGAGTTAATGAAAGAATTGGATAAGGAAATTCGATGGAAAAAGGAGAAGGCCGAATCAAAGGGAGCTTAGGGAACGGTTATTCGTCCTTGAATCCGATTTTTTGGTGGGTGCCATCGCAATAGGGTTTATTACCAGAAGCGCCACAGCGGCAAAATGCAGTGACCTTGCTTTTTTGAACAACACTTCCGTTTTTGCCTTTTACCTGAAGGTTACCATATACCAGAAGCGGACCGTTTTTTGCCACCTCTACAAGGTGTTCTGTAGAAAGTACTTCTTCTTTTTCCTGCTTAGCGGCGTTCATGTAATAACTAAGAGCACCACTCGGGCATTGCTTAATCTGTGCAATAATACGCTCACTGCTGGCTCCTTCGGGCTTTATCCAGGGTTTTACAGCCGGATTAAAAACTTCAGGTAAGCCTGTACTGCCTCTCCAGCATTTAGCAGAGTGAATGCAAAGACCGGATTGCCAAACAATGGTTAACTCCCCATTGCTGTATTCTTTTTTGATGTTTTTCGGATCCATTAGTTGAGGTGTGTATGAATGTGAATGGGATTACTTAATAGTTTAGAAACCGGGCATTTTTCAGCGATCAGCAAAAGACGGTCTTTTTGCTCGGAGGGTAATTCTGTGGTAAAGGTGATGCGGCGATGAATGTGGGTGATGACTTCTCCATTGTTAATCTGGCTCATGTTCAACTCAACGCGGATCTCAGGAATGTGCCAGCCTTTTCTGTCGATATACATTCTTAAGGTAGCCAGGGTGCAGCCTGCCAGGGCCGCCAGAAGAGTAGAATAGGGGTCTGGTCCCTTGGCTTTTCCGCCTGAACTTTCGGGCTCATCCATCACAAATACCCCATTGGCCCATGTGATGGTACAATGGTACTTTTCATCACGGATAATTCCGGTAATCGGATTTTCTAATAATTTGTTCATGTGATGCTGAAGGTAAATGGATATATGGGTAATTAATTTTTTAACAGCTCTGCTACTGTTTTCAGACTCATAAAAACAAAGATACAAATGAACAACAGCGATTCAATAATCATCCGGTTTCTTGCCTTGGCGCTGTTCTTTGCTTCATAAAAGTCGTATCGTACAAAAATCATGTACGCCAGAAAGGAAGCCCCAACCAGAAGCCTCAGGTAGGCGTTAATGCCCAAATGATGGCCCAAAAGCCATAATGGTACGAGGGCAAGCAGCATAAGCAAGATTTGGGTAGCAATAAAAACATTGAAAGTAAAGAACTCTGTAAAATTATAGCCTTTGTAGCGGAATAGCAGGTAATCAAAAACAGAAAGAATGATGCTATAAAAAACGTAAAGAATCGCAAAAAATTTGGAATCTATAGCATGTATGCCTCCATCGAGCTCAGAAATTTTAAATGACGATACTAGTTTTAATTCGAAATGGTAATAGGTCAAAGAACAAAGTCCTCCAATAATTACTAACATCAGAAATGGGTTAGAGTGCCTGATGCGTTTGCCATACAAATAATCGCGCAGCGTGTTTCCCGGTTCAACGAGCATTTTTTTAGCGGTGTACAATATGCCCTTGTCTAAATGGGTGAGGGCATGAAAGAACTCATGCAAGAGGTATTTGAAATTGATACGATGTAAATTAGCGCGTTGACCGCAGTTATTACAAAAATGGCCGGTGAATTGATTTTCGCAATTTTTACAAGTAATGGATGTTTGACTCATGATGTGTGGTTAATTGATGTTTACTCGAAAACTGAATTGAAGCCTGTTGGCCCTGCCTTCGTGCATATCCTTATCCATTCTGCCCCCGTGTAAGTACTCAACACCAACATATGCAGAGGGGTGGAAATTCCAGATCAAATTTAAAGCACCGTAAAACACTTGATGTATATCACTCGGGGCCTGAGTAGACAAGTTATCTTCGTAGCCATAATTGCCAACAAGTAAAGAACTAAGTTGTTTTGTCCAATGATGGCAATACGTAAGTGTAACGCCAAGGCCTGGAATTGGTTGCAAATGGTCGCTTGAATCAGGGGCTGCGTAAATGCCACCACGGTATTTTGAAATACCTTGTCCGGCAATCAATTGAAAGGTTATAGCATCTGAAAGGCCGATGTTTTGCGACGCGGAAAGGTTGATACCATAATTATAGCTGTCTTCAGGTGATCCTGTCTGAGGACGGAAACGAATAATCCCGGCAAACCCGGAGAGTTGAAAATGCCCTTTGGTGTGCACTATCCTATAATTGGCTGTTAAGTCAGGGAAAGCGTTTTCCAGTTTTCCCGGTCGCGCCGGTGGTTCAGCGCTAATGAGGGGCTCTTCTAAGGCGAAAGCAAGTGTACTTTTTTTACCGGTTGGCATTTTGTATTGAAAAATTCCATGTCTAACTAAAGCGTAGGCAGTAGGTTTTTCAAAATCGAGTGTGTTGGGTATAATGGATGGATCCATAAAATTGGACCAGGTTTGCCCGGCCAACCATCTACCATTGATCTCAACAAAGGCATGTCGCAAGCGAAAGGCGGAAGAAGTGCCGTAAAAATCCCCCTCAACGTAAGCCCGTAGTTCGCCTTTATCATGATGGAGTTTGTATTCGGTATACAAGCGTGTTTCATTGGCCTGTAAATGGGTGTTATTGCCTTTCGATCCGTTGGTTGGAATTTTTGAAACGTCGAAATAACTGGGCGAATTGATGGGATTAAAATCGTGAATCAGGTCGGCTTTAACGTATCCTCCAAAATGAATCCATCCCGATTTGCCTGGTACTTTCCACCAACCCGGCGGAATAGTGTCCGAATTGGGTTTTGCAGAGAGCCCAAACAAGGGCAAACGCAATAATAAACAAAACAGGAGTAAGTATTTCATTGCAGGTGTTTTGCTCGCGTCCCTTTGATCCCACCAGTTCTGACAGTTCGGTTGTTTAATGCTTGTATGGGGCGGTTATTATTTGCAATTTTCGCATAAAACGCATCGAGTTGTGCCTTGGAAGCTTCAACAGGATTACGAAAGATAAACCATTCCACTTGCTCAGAACATGGAGGAGTGGTTAATGAACCGGTATAGTGATAGGCTTCAATTTTTTCAGGAAGATGAAATTTAAGCGCCAAATGAACTTCACTCAGATGTTTGCTCTCTCCCTTATTAGCAGGGAAATTTTCTATGATTTTTTTGTAATTATCGTTCTCCTTACCTTCTTTAACCAGAATACTTATAACAGCAAACTTGCCACTGTCATTCTGATGAACGAAATGTACTTCCATCGGAAATGCTTTACCATCAACCTGATGTTCACTGGGGCAATGAAAATGAAATTGTTTCAAATGGTAGACTTCACCGGCAAAGGTAAATTTACTGCCTTCGTCAACAGTTACCTGTATGGTGTGTCCGTTATCAACAATATCATCCATGTTCTCATTATGGGCAATGCGTAAACTGGTGCTGGCATAATTAAATTCCCATACGGTAGCCGAACCGTTGAGATCACTACTTAAATTAATTGGTGATTGGTTTTTTCCGTCTTTGCATAAGGCATAAACAGGTGACAACTCACCCCATCGGTTAGGACCTTCTTCAGCAGTATACGACCAATGCGCTGGACGAGATGAGTTGGTTACTTTTGCATGCTTGTTAAGACTGTCTTTGATAACATTATTCTCTACCGTTTTTGCCTGTTCAGGTTTGCAGTTATAAAAGAAACTTAAAGCTAAGAGAAAATAACATGGTTTCATGGCTTTGCGTTTTTAGTTCAGTATGGTTAGTAGAGAGGAGATGTATAATTTTTGAAAATTAAGAAAATATTAATCAAAATCATATTGGCTAACTCTCCAACTATTAGCCACGGAATAACTTAAAATGTTTCAGAAACTGCCAGGTAAAAGCCACTTGATTTCTCGCCAAATCCAAAATCGATTGCCAGGTTGCTGCGCGATTGTTTATCAAGCATCACGCGTAAGCCAAAGCCATAACCTGCCTTGATGGATTCGAAGAGTTTCAGGTCTTGAAAAGGGCTATCGGCTGTTGTGCCGTTTAAAAAAACCACCCCACTGAGCACCCCTCCACAATGAGAGATGGGAAAGCGGTATTCAGCTTCTGAGTACACATAGTTATTTCCCCTGAAACGGCCCTGGGTATAGCCTCTTGCGCTTCGACTTCTTTGATCGTATGCAGTAGCCGGGAGTATCATATAAGGGTAACCTCCTGCAGGTGTAAAATTACCCAATACCCAAAAGGCCAGTAAATGCGCCGGGTTTTTTTTGGAAACACCATAAAAACTCCGCCATTCAACATTCATCATACCTGTTGTTTTAGTACTGCCAAGGATTTCAAAATCTCCCCGCCAGTTAATGGCTAGAAAATAACCACTAAAGGCTTGAATCATGTTATCTCTGGTATCGATGATAAAACTCAAATTAAGAGCAGAGGATAAGTACTTGCTGGTATTAAAACCGTAATACGAACTGTAAGCGTAATGCGATGTGATTAAAGTATCACCGGGTTGGAGTTTTAGTTTTTCGTCAACGATATTAAAATAGCCGTCGAATTGGTAACCAAGTCCTAAATACATGCCCTTTTTAATTTTTACCCCCATGGTTTGGTGTATCCTCGCAAAATTAAATTCCATGGGCTGCATCAGCGAGTCGCTTGTTGTTTCAATACCACCAAGGTTGTATTGGTAATTTAGTACACCTGATTCGGGCGCGGTAGTGCCGAGACCATAAGTGGGTTGAGAAAAAATCAGAAAGCGCCAGTCACCTGTGTGAAAAAACCGGTCTTTTCGTGAGTAAACCGTGTTTTTGATCAGAAACAAATACTGATTTTTGGTGGTCATTTGTGCGCTGCCACTCATCAGTGAATATTTGTTACTCTCAGGAACACGAAATGCAAACTGCCCACCAACACCTAACATAAATCCTGTTGCCGGATTGGAACCAATGATGGGAACAAGCAGCAGAGAGCTCGAACCTGAGGGTTCAATTTTAGGCGGTTTGCCTAGTTTGTTTCGAATAACATCACTTAAGTCGGTCTGAGGACAATTAGCACTACTGTCCGTTTTTTCTTGTGCTTGTGTAACCTGAATTAATACGGCCGTGTTGAGAAGTACGAATAGAATTAAGGAGGACTTCATATGCTGGCACAGCCTGTATAAAATGATCAAGGTTTGTATGGCGATTTTCGGATGATCTTAACAGATTTGTTTTTTGTTAAGGGTGTTTTTTTATCCAGATCATTGAAAATTAAAGTGAGATCGGGATTCAATTTGTTGTTGGTGCGTTTGGAAAGTTCATCGACACTTTCATTCTCCAAACTCTGCACCACCTGAAGTTCGTAAATCATTACCAATTCACGTTCTTTCGCGCTCATATGTTTAAAGCTACGAAGGGCTGCAGCAGTGGCTTGACGTTTGCCATTAATGCAAACACCTTCCAGTTGGTAAACAATGCGGTTATGTTCAACCCAAATGAGTTCTAAAATTATTTCCTGTCCTTTTTTGGTATTGCTGATGCGCATTATGTAAGCAGGCAATCCGTTAAGGGTAGTATCAGCCGAATGATCTACTTTGGCTGATTTGGATTGATTCAATTTCTTTTTAATTTGCTCAACACATTGTTTAAGATTTAGGGTTTCTGAGGCAACGCTGAGGGCGATTGCAGCGTCTTTATCCTTGTGGTTGGCGGTAACCTGACTCTTGCCGTTTTCTTTGGCCCAGCCGCTTGGAAATACCATGCTGAATTGTAAAGCGGGATGTACAAAAAGGCTATCAACAAAAGCTCCGTGTTCAGGATTATGACCAAAACATAGGCCATTGAATTTCTGGATGAAATTTTCCTGACTGGAGGCAACAGGACTTGATTTTGCAGGTACAAGGTTTTTGGATCTGGTGCGAATATCTTCTGAGCGAAGTGGGGTATAAGGATGGTCGCTGAGGAAATTTCGCCTTTCGGCTTTACCGGTAAATACTTCAATCTCCTTAGAAAGACGGTCGAGTGCGTCAGCTAATTTGATGGGATTGTATCCGGCTCTGGCAGCCAGTTCAATACCCAGATCATCGGCTTCTTTTTCGTGTTTACGACTGTATTTTGCTATAAATGGACTTGCAATAATATCGATAGGTACATTAATGATGTTACCTAAGCGGCTAAAGGTGATAGCATTGATAATGTTGCCGGGTACTTTTAAAACGGCAGGAACGATTTCGCGATTAAATTGTTTTACCGAATGGCGACGAATGACGTGCATGATCTCGTGCCCGATAACTCCGGCAAGTTCATCTTCATTTTGTATCAGTGGTAAAATACCACGGGTAACATAGATGTGCCCGCCAGGTAAGGCAAAAGCATTTGGTTCTTCTTCGTCTACCAGGTGGAATTCAAATTCAAATTCACTTGGTTTTGTTTCAAGTGCAGCCACCAATTTTTTTCCAATGGCCTGTATCAGGTGTTCGAGTGAATCGTGTTTATAAAAACCCATTTCGGCTTTTACTTGCTCGGCGGCTTTTGCGCCCATCTTCACATCTTTGGCATAACTCTGAGCCTTTAATAAAGTTGCGCAAAAAATAAAAAAGGCAAAGCTAAAGGAGGCAATACGTTTATTCATAGGATAAAGGGTAGGAATACAAATTTAATGGATATGCTGAAATATTTGCATGGCTCAAACAAAAAAGCACCGGCGAATTCACTGGTGCCTTCTTATCTATCAAGGTATTGTTAGCGTGTTTCGATAGTGACCTTATTGATTTTTCCGGAAAACTGTTCTTTTTTGGCATAGCTATTGGTAACAGGCGTGTTTTCATCTGTGCCCACATCGGCCGATTCATCAATTCCGAAAGTATTGCTGTTTGTATGGGCTATTTTGCCTTCCCCTATTTTAGCATCGTCGAGGAACAAGGTGCCCGTTCCACCACCACCACGACCTCCTTCGTAGGCAAAATCCAACTTCAGTACATGTTTTCCTGGGCTTAGGCTTTTTTCTCCGCTTACGGTGTAAAACTCAAGACCAACCCAGTTGTAAGTGTAATAGGCTTTTCCATTCAACACATATAACGACCAGCCACCAAAGTCACCACCCTGACAAAGGATAACACCGTTGGCGTTAGCCGGCACTTCCACTTCAGCCGTAATACTCAGCGAGCGGTTTTTTACATTGATGAAAGCGTTTTCAGGGATGCCTTTTGCACCTTCATATAACACCAATTTGGTGCGACCATTCATCAAGTCTGGTCGTCCGGCAATTGCCGGGTCAATTCGTTCTATACTTCTGTCGTCGATGGGTAACACTTTGTATTTGATGGCTTCTTCGGTGAATTTTTTCTTTAATTCTTCCAGTTTTTCAGGGTGTTGCGCGGCCAAATTTTTTGATTGGCTAAAGTCTTCGTTTACGTTGTACAGTTCCCACACATCTTCAGTTAATGGTCTTCTGGGTTGGGCTTCCCATGGAGCTTTGTGAATAGTTCCGGCATACCAGCCTTCGTGGTAGATGGCCCGGTTGCCTATCATTTCGAAGTACTGTGTTTTGCGTGCTTCAGGCGCTTTGGCATTGTCAAAAGAATACACCATACTAACACCTTCCATTGGTCGTTGTTGAACCCCATACACCATTTTCGGAATGGGAACACCCACTGCTTCGTAAATGGTAGGCGCTACATCGATCACGTGATGAAATTGAGAACGCACTTCGCCTTTGGATTTGATGCCAGCCGGCCAGCTTACTACCATGCCATTTCTGGTTCCTCCAAAGTTGGAAGCTACTTGTTTGGTCCATGTAAAGGGAGTGTTACCGGCCACGGCCCATCCTGCGGCGAAATGGTTGTAGGTTTCTTCTGTACCTAATTTGTCCATTTTGTTTAATTGGGCTTCGAGTGTTTCAGGTACGCCATTGAAATACGTGTTTTCGTTGTAAAGCCCAATCATTCCTCCTTCAGCGCTTGAACCATTGTCGCCAACAATATAATAGAACAGGGTGTTTTCCAATTCTCCACGTTCTTCCAGAGCATCCATGATTCGGCCAACCTGAGCATCGGTATGTTCAGCAAATCCGGCAAATATTTCCATTTGACGTTCGAACAAACGTTTTTCATCTGCGCTGAGTTTATCCCAATCCTTTATGGCTTCGGGTTTTGGCGCGAGTTGAGTGCCTTTAGGTACTACCCCTAATTCAATTTGACGTGCAAGAGTTTGTTCTCTGAGTTTATCCCAGCCTTGAGAGAACTTTCCTTTGTACTTATCACTATAGGCCTTAGGTGCATGGTGCGGCGCATGTGTGGCACCGGTGGCAAAATACATGTAAAAAGGTTTGTCGGGGGTAAGTGATTGTTGGGTATTCATCCAGGCCAGCGCCTGATCGGTCATATCGTTGGTGAAATGGTAATTGGGATCTTCCACATTTGGATACACGCGAGTGGTGCCATCGTATACCATGGGATGCCATTGGTTGGTTTCTCCTCCGATGAACCCGTAGAATTTATCAAAGCCTGAACCGGTTGGCCAACGGTAGTAGGGACCGGAAACAGAGGCCTCCCAGGGTGGAGTTTCGTGGTACTTACCGAATGCTGCGGTACTGTATCCATTAAGATTTAACACCTGCGCAATGGTGCTGATGTTTTGCGGGCGAATGGCGCTATTGCCAGGAAATGCTGTCGCCACTTCCATAATGGCACCGGCATTATTGGAGTGGTGGTTGTAACCAGACAGCAATGCCATGCGGGTTGGTGAACAAAGCGCTGTTGTATGAAACCGGTTGTATTTTAACCCATTTGCCGCCAACCGTTCAAGGTTTGGCATGTGTATGGGGCCGCCAAATGCACTGGAATGTCCAAAACCAATATCATCTATTAATACCACCACCACATTGGGCGCTTTTTCAGGGGCCTTTACTTCAAATCTAGCTGGCGCTTTGGCATTGCGCGCGTCTAATTCGGTGAACACTTCTTCCTGAGGTTCTTTTATTGGAAGTATACTTCGATCGATTCCGGTTGAAGTAGTTTTAGGTGAATCAGCAGATGCCGTTTTGTCTGCGCAGGACGTAAGGCCCAGAGCAATCAGGGTGATCCAGGCGAAAGATTGAATTCTCATTTGCATAGTGTTTATTTGTTATTGAAGATAAATAGAAGGTTGAACTTATGTATTATTACATAGAGGTACTGATTTTAACGTTCAGTATTTTACCATTGAATTTAGTAGCATTACCGTAATTGATAACCGGGGTTCCTTCATCAACACCAATGTCTGCTAAATCGTCAACAGAAAAAATGCCTGGTTGGGTGCGAGAGATTTTACCACTTGCTACAGACTTCCCGTCAATCAACAGATTTCCCTGACCGCCTTTACCGGGACCTGAACCATCGTAAATAAATTCGTACACCACTTTGTGTTTTCCTGCACTGAGTGAGGTAGGCGATGCAATGGTTGTGGTTTCAAGTCCCAGAAAATTATAAGTGAAACATGGTTTGTTATTTTTCAAATAAAAGGACAAACCGCCAAAACGGCCACCCTGACAAACAATTACACCGTTCCCATTGTTGTCAACCTCAAGTTCGGCGGCAATGCTGTAACCCTTGTTTCTTAAGTCAATAAAAATATCCACACCCATTCCTTTCATGCCTTCGTAATAGGTGGCTGAGTTTCGGCCTTCCATAACCGTTGGCCTACCCATGGCATCGGCATGCATACGTTCAAAGGTGCGGTCATCCAAAGGCAACACATGGTATTTTTCTGCTTCCTGCATAAATTTTAGTTGCATGGATTTAAGCCGGTCTGGCTCTTGCGTAGCCAAGTCGTTACTTAAACTGAAGTCCTCTTTTGTGTTGTAAAGGTTCCACTTATCTTCCTGTAAAGTGGTATAAGGTTTGGCAAGATAGGGTGCTTTGTGAATGGTTCTGGCCAGCCAACCATCCTGGTAGAGTGCCCTGTTACCAAACATTTCAAAGTATTGAATGGTGTGTTGTTCAGGAGCGTTTCCATTATTAAACGAATAAGCCAAGCTGGTGCCTTCAATAGTGTCCTGAGGTATGCCGTTAACCATTTTAGGTGAAGGTATACCGGTGATTTCATAAATTGTTGGAGCGATGTCAATAACGTGACTGAATTGTGATCGGATTTCTCCCTTGCTTTGAATGCCTTTTGGCCAATGAATGATCATGCCATTGCGTGTACCGCCAAAATCTGAGGCCATTTGTTTGGTCCAGCTGAAAGGGGCATCGGTTGCCACAGCCCAACCTGCAGCCATGTGCGGGTAAGTGCTTTCTGAACCCCATTCATCGTAGTGTTTTAACATGTCCTCAACTTTTTCAGGTACCTGATTAAAGTAGGTCATTTCGCTAAACATGCCGTTCATTTGGCCTTCAGCACTTGAGCCATTATCTCCTGCAATTAATACAATTATGGTGTTGTCAAGCTCGCCCATTTCCTCCAAAGTGGTTACCAAACGGCCAATTTCAGCATCGGTATGTTCAGCAAATCCCGCATACACTTCCATCTGATGTGTAAACAATTTTTTTTCATCGGCGGATAAATTTGCCCAATCTTTTATTTCATTTGGTTTTGGTGCTAAACGGGTATTTTCTGGAACGATACCCATTTTTTTCTGCCGCGCCAGAATCTCTTCACGAAGCACGTCCCAGCCCTGATCAAACTTTCCTTTGTACTTGTCAATATAGGCTTTGGGCGCATGGTGAGGGGCATGAGTAGCGCCAGGTGCATAATACATAAAGAATGGTTTATCGGGTTGCAAAGAATTTTGTGTTTGCATCCAGGCCAATGCCTGATTGGTCATATCGGTGGTAAAATGGTAATTCGGTCCTTTTGGCGTTTCCATCATAGTAACGCCATCGTAAACCAAAGGTGCCCATTGGTTGGTTTCCCCACCTAGGAAACCATAAAATTTTTCGAACCCCGAGCGGGTTGGCCATCGATCCTGTGGACCATTATTGGAAATCTCCCAAGGTGGCACTTCGTGACATTTGCCAAATTGTGCCGTATTGTAACCATTAAGTCTTAATACTTCTGCCAAAGGCGTTATACTTTGCGGTCTAACCGCTGTATACCCCGGATAAGAACTTGCCAGTTCTGTAATCACACCCATGTTATTGGAGTGGTGGTTGTAACCGGTTAATAGTGCCATACGAGTTGGCGCACACAAAGCCGTAGTGTGAAAACGATTGTAACGTAAGCCCCCGTTTGCTAATCGGTCTAGTGAGGGCATGTGCACGGGGCCACCAAAGGATTCAGAAACCCCAAAACCCATGTCGTCGATCAAAATAACCACAACATTTGGTGCGCCTTTCGGAGCCTTAACTTCAAAACGGGGAGGAAACTTGGTATTCCTTACATCCAAATCTGAGTAGCCTTTGCGCTGAGGCTCGGGTATAGGTAAAATGCTTCTGTCTAATTCACCCTCTTGTTTGTTTGGTGAAGGATTGGAGCTTAAATGGTTGTCTTTGTCACTGCATGAGGCGAGTGCCCAAAAGAGTGCAAAGAAAAGTAAGTAAGCATGCGGAGTTTTCATAATGTGTTTGACTAGCAAAACCAAAGGTGTAAAATTCAATTGAATATAACTAATGCCTAAACGAAATTCGTTTGTGCCGTACTATTTTTATCGGCGTCCAGGTAAGGCGAGGTGTGGGTTATAAAAACACGCGTGCCCCAATTTCACTCGTCCATTGGTAGCGGGCAATAAAATCACCAAACAATCCACAACCGGCCTTTACCCACAGGTTAATTTTTGGCATTGGTGCGTAAGCGAAACGTCCCTCCAGATTCATTGACACGCCACCTTTAACATAATCAATGTAACATTCAGGTGAGAGAGCGGTCCAGGTTTTTTTCGACAGGAACTGTATGAGCAAGGCCTGAAGTTTGGTGAAAGAAACGGTGTTTCTGTTTTTTTCTCCGCTTATGGAATTGGCTTGTTGAACGGCACCTGCCAATAACAAACGTTTTGGGATGAGCACACGGGTGTAGGTTCCCATGAACAACAGGATGTTTTTTCCGGTACCGAGCAGTGGTGAAGCTGCGGTGTTTAAACTGGCTTCAATTGAAAGAGAAATTGCGTCGCGCCTCGATTCGTAAACTCTGAAACCCAGCAAACGAAAGCTAATGTCGCTTATGCCATATTGGGTATACTCGGTGGTGTTTTTTGAATTGTATACAAGTGGAACTTCGATTCGGGTGGTGAAGCGTTTAGCGAATTTAATCACTGCCCTTAAGGTAGTAATGTTCAGATTAATGTTGCTGTTGTAATGTTGTAACTCATTAAACACTTCTATGCGACTTATCATCTGACTTGGATCTTCGGCGATTTTTTTTTCAGCTGACACATTAGCCGTATCCAAAGGCGCCTGAGCAATACAGGCATTTTTTAAAAAGCCAAAGATGAGAGCAAACAGTATCCTTCGCATGTGCTACAATAATTAACAAGTGTTGCGAAAGGTACAGAATTTTATTTCCAATTGCGGGTGAAGTTCCGTTCACTTTGGCAATGCGCCTGCCACCTGAATTCTTCCTTGCCTGGCAGCAGCTTTTAAAGCTTTGTAATCCTTGTCGTTTTGTTTGGCATAAGCCAAAGCAAAGTCATACATGGCTTCATCCAATTCGGTGCTGTTTCCCACATAACCTGAAATCAAGGCCGGATCACCGGATTTTGCATGAGCCTGAGCCAAACTCCAAGCGCATAACTTACAATATTGCGGCAGGTTGTTCAGGTTCACCTGATGGGGATCAAACTCTACGCCACCCTTCATGTCACGTAATTGTCTGACATAAAACTCATGCCCGTCTATTTCCCCCCATCCTAAAAAAATATCGGTAGCGCCCTGAATTAGCCTTTGGCCTTCAACCACACGTTGCCCATGGTTGTTATACCTGGAGGGATGTAAATAAGGTTCTAACACCGAAGCATTAGCTTCTTTGAGTTGCAGGAACAAAGGGTCATCCTGATGATTACCTGTAAGTAAAATAACCCAACAACGTGTGCCAACACTACCTACGCCAACCACTTTACGGGCAACATCGGCAATGCGATAACGACTTAAAAGTGTTTTGCGGTCTTCATTTAAGGACGCGGTGTACGATTCCAAAAAAAGTCCAATGGCTTCAGCAATGGGCCGCCCGTTTTCCGTTTTGGAAGCTCTAACCAAATAGGGTGCATTTTCACGCAGGCGGTATCTGTTGTCAACCAGGTCGGTTAATTTGCTCAACACCTGCATGTGGTTACGTGCCCGGGCTTTGTTCATGATTTTTTCAGCAGCTTTACGGGCCGGGGCATCCAGCATTTGTAGAACACTTTTTTCGTTGATGCTATCGTATCTCAGTTCAAGATGTCCCATTTGTGCGTAGGCTTTCATGCGTTTTCGGTAGTGTTTTACTGCTTCCATTACCGAAACACGGCACAAGGTTTCGCTGGCGCCTAAATACCGGCCACCAACAACAATACTCGCCACTAAGCGTTTAAGGTCCCACTCCCATGGCCCTGAAAGGGTTTCATCAAAATCGTTTATCCCAAAAATCAGTTGGCGTTCTGCTGAAGCAAATATGCCGAAGTTGGCCATGTGGGCATCACCACAAGTTTGTACAGTTATACCCGATGTTTGACTTTTTGAAAGGTCGTGAGCCATTATGACCGCTGCGCCTCTCATAAAGGCAAACGGTGAGACCAGCATGCGGGCATAACGAATGGGCACCAAAGTCTGGATCCGCTTTTTGCTTTGTTTTTCAAGCAGGCTAATTGGGTCGGGCCGCCCGACTTTTGGAATGTATTCTCCCAAATTCACCCGGGGATACTTTACCCGCAAGGCTTTGCCGTATTTTAGACGATCGTCAATACTTGGGGATTTGGATTGGAAATGATTCAATAAGCGACTCGCCATAAAAAAACTTCAACACTAAAGATAACATGAAATGTGGTTTATTGTGAATGATTTTGGTCAGTTCTTTTGTACAATTCAATGAAAAAAAGAGATCAACTGTCTTGCTGAGCCAAACCCTAAAGATTTTGTTGAAGTGGTGCCCTCTAATAACAAACACCAAGCTAATTAAGGTTTTGGCTTGCGAAGCGCTATACCAAACACATGTTAAAAAACAGCTCAGATCAATTGAATTTCTGTAGAAGAAGAGGAGGTTCTTTTTAATTTTCATAGCGATTATCTACATTCGGTGCTTGGCTTTGGCTTGCAAGTTTATTGTGTTACTATTATAATAGGTAAGTAGACTATTAAGAATTGAAAATCCGTTATAAAATACTGATTGGTGTTTTGCTTCTTTCTATTGGCAGTCTCACCTTGTTGAGTCTGTTTATTTTTCAAAGAGCAAAAAATGCTTTACAAAAAGAAGTGCTTAACCATCTTGAATCAGTTGCCGAAAATAAATCGGGTGAGGTGCTCAACCATTTTCAAACCATACAAAAAGGGGCTTTCCTGATCAGCAAAACCTCTTTGATTAAAAATGCATTTAACGCTTTTGATCAACAATTCAATACAATTACTAAAGCCATACAATTAACAGAGGATAGTCTGAATGTAATAAAAAAGGAAATTTCTGAAAACTACATCAAGGCTCTTGCTGCAAAAACGAAAAACCCGCTTCTGAATGGTGAATCACTTTTACGCTTCTTGCCATCGAATAAGGAGGCCTTGGTGCTGCAACACGAACTGTTGAATAATAACTTTGGAACCACGGTTATTAGCAAAGGATATGGTAAGGTGTTTGGAATTTATGACGGAGAAATCAAGGAGTTTATTGCCAACCTGCCTTTTTCGAGTTTGTCGTTTATCAATGCAGAGGGTTCTATTATTTATTCGCAGGGCAAGCAAAGAGCCCTGGGCGCTTCGATTTATGGAACTGCCTTCGCCGGGAACGGCCTGACTGAGAAATTTAACTTGTTAAAACGCTCAATAGCCGACACTGGTTTGTATTGTGATTATTCACCGTACATTTTTAATCTCAATGCGCAAACCCCGTTTTTAATTAAGCCCGTATTTGAAAAAACACGTTTTATTGGAGCCTTGTTGTTTGAAGTTTCTACCGCTGAGCTGAACAAAATTGTAAATTTTGATTACAAATGGTACTCGAATGGCATGGGGCAAACCGGGGCAGCCTATATTATTGATACCAATTACAGGATGCTTACCGATGCCCGGTTTTTTTTAGAAGACAAGGCGCGTTTTGTGTCCGATTTGAGAAAAAGCGGATGCCCTGATTCATCCATCAAGGCAACATTAAATTACAACACTACTGTTGGCATTATCCATATTGTGAACGCCATCACCAAAGCGGTTCGCGACAATGCCCGTGTATCTCTGCTTTATAAGGATTACCTGGGATACGAAGTTCTCGCTTTAGCCAAACAAATCAACATTAACGGATTAAAGTGGTCATTGGTTATGCGTATCCGCACACAGGAAGCATTTGCAGAACTTGAGGCCATCAAAAAGAACATCGTTTGGGCCACAGTAATCACCATCCTCTTTTCTGTGTTATTTGCCTTTGTGCTTTCTTACCGCATCACCAAACCATTGTCTATGCTTACCGCTAATGCCTACGAATTGAGCAAAGGAAATTTTAATACGCCTATCACCGTTCACGGAAAGGATGAACTCTTTGAATTGGCCAGTGGGTTTAAGATCATGCAAACACAAATACTTGGATTAATTACTGAGCTAAGAGAAAGCAATACCAGGTTAGATGACAAACAAAGGGAGATTTTTGAATCCATACGTTATGCGAGCAGGATTCAGGAAAATATTTTAGCAAGTTCTGAATTTCTCAGCGAACGATTGCCCGATCACTTTGTGTATTTTAATCCCAAAGAGATTGTTAGTGGTGATTTTTATTGGGCTTGTGAAGCGAATGAAAAGAAGGGGGATACAAATGTGACGTATTTTTATTTGGCCGCCTGCGACAGCACTGGCCACGGCATTCCTGGGGCGTTCATGAGTTTGCTTAATGTGAATTATCTGAACCAGGCCATTATTGAAATGGGTAAACGCCATACGGGAGAAATTTTTGATTACGTGAAAAAATCTTTGTCAGAGGTGTTTGAAAGTCATGGCAACAAAGATGGCATGGATGGTATTCTAATACGCATTGAAAAAAATAATCCGGTCATACAGTTTTCAGCTGCTAACAACAAACCGGTTCTAATCCGCAATAACACAATCCAAAGTTTGCCTTACGATAAGATGGGAGTGGGCAAGGGTTTAAAATCTGAGCCGTTTGGTTCTTATACATTGGAAGTTCAGCCTAATGATGTATTGTACTTAATTTCAGATGGATTTCCTGACCAGTTTGGCGGAGAGATGAACAAAAAATACAAATACAATCGGTTTTATGAATTCCTGTTATCGATCCATCATCTGGCACCCAGCCTTCAACAGCAACAGTTAAAAAAGGAATTTGAGTCCTGGTCAAAAGGTTATGAACAAACCGATGATGTGTTGGTGATTGGAATAAAGTTCTGAAAGTTGCCTCTTCATTATCCAACATTGTGAATGGTGCAAATCACCATTACTTTCAGGTATGACATTGTTCAACTGCCGGATTTATTTGACCAATCCCAATTGTTTGAACAAGGCTTGGTATGCGGTGTTGTTTGGTTCGGTTTTAAACAGGTAATAGGCATATTTACGTGCCTGACTGAGGTTGTGATTTTTCAAGTACAAATAGCTTAAAGCATAATTCAGTTTTCCTGAAACCGGAAAGGAGGTGTAACCTTTCAATAATATGTGTTCTGCTTCTGCTGCTGAACCGCTTTGTTGTAACAACAGGCCATAATTGTAATACACGTCGGGGCCTGCTTTTCCGGTTGCAAGGGCTTTTTTGAAATGAACCAATGAGGATTCAGGTTCGCCTGATTCGTAATACAGTAGCGCCAAATTGTGTTGCACATCCGTGTTGTTGGGGTCTATTTTTTCAGCTTGTTTTAGGGTATTCAGGGCATCGTTATTTAATTTCAAACCATTGTAAGCGGCCGAGAGATTCAAACGCGCGTAATTCATCAAACTGTCTTTTTTTAGCCCTCTTAAATAATGTACGATGGCGCCTTTATAATCCGTTTCCTGCAAATGGTAGTCGCCCATCATCACATTGCCTATGGCAAAGTCCCTTTGGTATTGCAAATACGCTTTGTTCTCGGCATTGGCTGCCGCATAGGCATTTTTAGCAACTGCTGGTACCAACTGTTCGCCTGCAAGGTGATACAAATCCGCTGCGGCAATCCTCACCGCACGCACCTGATCACTCAACCCATGCGTAGCGGCATGTGCCCAAAGAACAGTTGGGAAGTTTTCGAGAGCTCTGAAGGCATGGTAACGCACCAGCGGTTTCTCATCTCTGCTGTGTTGTAACAACACTTCAGCAGTTTCTTCATCCTGCAAATTACTCAGGTAATACAAAGCACTTGCTCTCGCAATTTCGGCCTGTGAGGTGTCGCCCGCCAATTTGAGCAAATGCGACTTACTATCAGCATTCAACAAACTTCCGGGCAACAAATCGTCCGAAAAATGGTAGTCCCGTTTAGGTCCATACCATTTTACTATGGCTTCTGCTGCCCATTTTGCTGTTTGTTTGTTATGGCAAGCGTTGCAGGTGTTTGGCGTTGAATAAACCATACTTTGATCGGGGCGGGGTATTCTAAAACTGTGATCGCGCCGATGGTCATTGCCCATGTAGGTTTTTTCAGGCATATGACAATTGATGCATTTTGTGCTCTCGCCTGCACCTTGATGAAAATGATGGGATTCGGAATCGTATTTTGATTCATGGCAACTTAAACACATGGCATTTCCCTGCTTTTTTAATCTGCCGGAATGGGGATTATGACAATCGCTGCATTTAATCCCCTTGTGAAACATTTTACTTTGTGCAAACGAACCGTATTCGTAATCTTCATCCTTAATCTGTCCATCGGCAAAATAGTGTTCATTGCTGATCAATTCAGGGATGAGGCGATCTAGTAATTCTGAACCTGAAACGGCTGATTCTGAGATGTCTGATTTTCTGGCATGGCATGGTGCACAGCTGTTGAGTTGACGTTGATTGTGTTTATCCTTGCCGTACAATAATCCGGCTTGTGCAAGCGGTTCCCGGTTTTTGTAGGCTTCCGATTGTACATAAGAAAGGTGTTTTTCGCCACTGCCATGGCAGCTTTCGCAGGCCACATTTATTTCACTGAATGTACTGGCATAGGAGTCTGTTTCGAAATTGTAGTTTTTCTTATAGTTTGTTGAATGGCAGGAAGCACACATGGTGTTCCAGTTTTGGCTGTTACCGGTCCAGTGCAGCCAGTCACTTGGCGGAATTGTTTGACCCGGATACTGGTGGAACCACTTTTTATCGCGACTGTTCCACGACTGGCGAGTGGCCTGGAATCGGCCACCGGGCAAGGCTATCAGGTACTGTTGTAAGGGAAAATACCCAAAAACATAACTGACTTCAAAATCCCGGTTGGAGCCATCAGGACCTTGGGTATGGATGAGAAATTGTTTCCCTTGTTTGGAGAAACGCGATTTTATCCCATCACTTGCAAATTGTACATTTCTGAAATCACCCAAAACAGAGGAGTCTGAAACGTTTTGCATAGCCAAGTAATGGTCAGATTGTAACCATTCTTCGTATTCTTTTTTATGGCAAGTGGCGCAATTACCTGAACCCAAATACTTGCCCTCTGAAGAACTTTCCGACGTTTTTTCCGTCTGGGGAACTTCTGCTTCAGTGCAGGAATTTGCCAGGCAAACCAGTAAGCTTGCGATACCGACAAAAAAAACGATTGGTTTCTTCACTGCACTTTTGAATTAGTAAAATTAAAACAGAAATACATGGAGTAAGGCTCAGTTTTTTTATTGATTGCAATGCTTAAAGGTTCACCGGTAATTTTATTTCCACGCATTGATCTCAGCCTGCAGGTCAATTAAGGGTTGGTGGTTAATTTTCGCAATTCCCAATTCAGGCCGGTCAAGTACAAGTATCAGCCATATCACCAGGGCAAATGTGAGGCCCAAAAATACATTCAGTACAAAACTGATTTTTCCATTGATGCCAATTTGATAGCCCAAAAGCAGCATGGCAATAAAAGTAATACAAGCCAGAATAATGAGAATGGCAGGTGGGATGTTGTAATGCAAAGCAACGATTTTTCGCTCGTGAAAGGTTTCTGATGCCTTAAGTACAGCACCTGCATAAAGCGAATAGGCTTCTGAACTGCGGTCGAGGGTATTGAGGTGTTCGGCATAGCTCCATAATTGGTTCAGTATTTCCTGTGAGCGTTTGAGTAAATAGTCTTTTTTAGTAAGGTCTGTATAGGCTTCCAGTCGAATGTTAACGTATTCTTCAGTTAATGCTCGCGACTGTATTTTTATTGAATCGGGAAGAAGTCCGGCAAGATGGTACAAGGAACGGATATCGCTTGACTCTCTCAATAGCAATTCTTTTCGGGCACCATACCTCGATTCGGCAATTTGAAATGTGATGGCGAGTAAAAAGGCCAGTAATCCAAAGGTAGCACCAACAATAGAGCCAATGGCCCCTTCTTTTACTTTCTCGTTGTTTCTCAGTGTGCGTTTTCCGTATTGTTCACCAATATATAGTGGGATCAAGACAAAACCGAGGGGCAGCAGATAAAGTAAAACGATCAAAAGACTATTCATGGTGTACTTGCTTGCTATTCATCAAACAAATATAGAATTTGTTGATTAGCCATAAGTGCCATCGCGTAATTTTATTAATTTAGTAGAATGAAATGGTTGCTCAGTATAGGAGTTTTTTTGATTATGTCTGGGATGTTAAAGTCTCAGTGTGAAGTGAAAAACCGCGTATTTCCCGATCAAACCATGTATTATTATATGGATCCGGTGGTTTTTTTTCAAACGGATAAAAATGTATTGAGGGGGAATTTACTTACTGACAAGGAACACTATTTTCTGCAATTCATGCCTGCGCCATTTCCGGCCAAGTCGGAGAATAAAAAATTTAAGTCACCTGCCATAGTGCATTTAGCAAGCGGAACCACCTATACCCTCGAATATTACGATTACCGTTATCGAAAAACAGATTCCACTTTGGCTTTGATGTATTTGTTACCCAAAAAACAAATGGATGATTTTCGCAATAACGATATAATATGGGTGGATTTAGACGTGGAAGATGAAAAGGGGGCTCGACATTATATTTTTGTAATGCACAAAGCGGTGATACGCGAACAGTTGGAATGTTTGGAAAAAGAATAAGAACCTAAGGTTTGGCTTTAGGGTGCATGACCTTTTTAATGTAACCAAAGGGATTGTTAAGTGTGAGGTTGAATTGAATGGCGTTGTAAATAAAGTTGCCACCTGATCTGGGAACAAATTCATTGGTATAATCTACATCCACCTGCAGGTCGTCGGTAAACGAAAACCCTACCGCAATTGTAAACATGTTTCTATCAAACACATCAGGACCGGTAATGTCGGTTGGTACTTTAAAAAAGACTTCTTCTGAAACAAAAGCGAAAAAGCTACCTGCCCGGATGTAATTGCTGTTAAGCGGTTTGGTGAACTTAAACATTTGCCTGTATCTAGGCACACTTTCAAAAACCCCTGAAGTGTTTTCTATTAATCTGTATTCGAGCCGACCTCTGGTTAAGGTGATGTTTTTGATTTTATTAATGTAGTATACTGCCTGAGCCGAAAAGCGGATTTCGGGGTATTCGCGTTGACCAATTTCTGGCACGTAGAAATTAGAAAAGTAGGCGGTGATAAAGGTTAATTTCCATTTGGCGGATAAATAGTGATGTAATTGCAAACTGCTGGAAAACTGTGTGAACGCCGATACTCGGATTCTTTCCTGAGGTGTGTTGCTAAACGAACTACCTAAAGTGCCCTCTACCGCGAACTTCTGAGCAAAGGGGAAGGTAAATTGGAATTCATTCCAGAATTGTTTATACGAAGTATTTTGTGATTTGCCTGACTGCGAACCAAACAAAAAGAAAAGTAGAAAAGAAAATTGAAGGGCCTGAGCTGAGGGTATGTATTTGCGAAACAGCATGAACATTCAAAGGTATCCATTTAAATTCAAAGCCGTAAAGCTGTAGCTTGTGCTTATTTCGACAGTTCCCAAACCTTTTTGTGTGTTCTTTTTGTGTCCATTCGCAATTTCTTTTTTCCCCAAATGGCATTGGTGGTAAAACTCACAGCCAAAACAGGCACTGAAACAAAAAACAAACCGACGCCAAAATCAGATACACTCGTATTTTGGCTCATCGCAATAAACGGGCTGCAAAGCAAGGTAACATAAGAAACCGAAAGAATGGTGCTGCTGATTTTATTAAGGGGTTGTTTTTTCGCTTTGATGATTTCAATTTCACGCACCGGAATTTTAAGCCAGGTGGTAGTGGTTTTCGGGTAATACCGCGATTCGTTGTAAGGCCTTAAGGTATCCATTAAACGAAAAGTAGTGATATCTGTTGGTTTTACGTAAAGTGTGTCTTTTCTTGCACGCATTTCTTTGGTATACACCTCTGTGCTTACACTGTCCATGCCTCTGCTGGTTTTGTGAAAGATAATGCTGAATTCGTTGTATTTTTTCAGATTTAGCTTTTTTTCTCCTTTACGCAAAAGAATGTTATTCACTTCTGGTTTAGTTTGAGCAAGTGATTTGGGATGAATCAGGGTAAAAATGGTCAATACCAACAGACAGATGGAATTCAAAGAATATATTTTAGACATTGGATTCGGGTATATTCGGCATTGAATTTATATAACAGCCCAATAAAAAAATCAGACTTTAAGACAAAAGAATGAACAACAGATGTTTATCCAATTATTTAATTAATCCAGATGGTCATTACAAGCCAAAGCGGTATTGTAATCCTACCAGCAATTGTGTTCTTGACCCTAAAAAGCCATATTCTGCACGTACCATCCAGTGTTTATTGTATTGAAATTGACCGCCTACAACTAAATTCCAATTGTTTTTGGGACTTTTATGCATAGAATTCTGAAGGCTTGGATTGGTAACATTGGATGCCGCTTGCTCCATGCCGACCACCAATTGACCTGATTTTTCAAGGGCCGCACTGGCTGAGTTATATTTGGCGATATTGCCCGGACGGTTTTGTTCTACCGGACTTAAATTACTCCACCATTCATTCAACTGATACTGTTCGTCTTTAATGCTTTGATACAACTCCATGAGGATAAGCTATACAATATCACTTTGAAAATATGATAAAAATCACTTGACTGCAAGTGATATCTTCAATAATTATATGTTAGAGTAAAAAGGACAAAGGGCTCATCAAAAAACAAATTGTACAAATACCCGGTAAGCTCCCAGTTTTTTAAGCTTCCACCAAGTATGAGACCCCTTTGAATGTCAAGTTTGGTTTTATAAAGTCTGGTGCGTTGCCCGCTCAGGCCGAACCAAAACCATTCGGTTGGAGCGTATGTGAGATCGGTCCAGTTATAATAGAAGTTGTAGGTTTTGTCTGAAAATTCAAACAGGTATTCCTGCTCACTATAGAGTTCGAATTTACCAAGTGCAAAAGTTAATTCAAGACCAGGAGCAATACCGTTAGAATTACCCATCACCCCGGCAAGCATAGGCGTGATGCTGTATTCTAGTTGTTTGCCACCACTTATGTTGTACCCGCCCCAAACCGAAAACGTGTTGAAATCTTCATAGTTGTATCGCGCCTCCAAATGCAGTGCACCTTTGTCGGCTCTAACAACCGGAAGTAAAAAGGTGTTATTTGAAAAAATATAGGTGTTCAAATCGGCGCTGAATGACAAGGCTTCTTTTTTCAGGCTGTCGGCTTGCTGCGCCAAAGAAGGAATCGTTAAACAGAAGCCAAACAGCGCGATGATGGTTGTGTTTTTCATCCTCCAAGCGCCATGGTAAGGAAAACAAGAAGTACACCCACAAGGGTGTAAATAAGAGCGCCGAAAAGAGGTTTAAATCCAGAATAACTTGAGAGTTTGTACCCTCCAAAAAACAATAGAAGCAAGGCAATGCCATTGGAAAGCCGAAGCGCCAATGGCACATCGGTAATAAAAACAAACGGAAGCGAAACCGGAAGTGTGCACAAAAACACGAGTAGAAAAATCTGGATGCCCGCCAGAACATCCGGCCAGGTGAAAAGCACCGTGTCGCCAGGTTCAGGCAGTTCTACAATTTTTTTTCTCAGATGTTCCAATTCCTTTTCACTCAACAAGGCCGCCACCATGGGTTGTAACTCTTCTTGAATTATTTTTCGCCCTTTTTCCGGCGATGTTGTTTTACCCAGTTTTTTGAGCACATTTTGATAATAGCCTCTTTCAAATATCAGGTTCATCCAATACATGATGGCATCTACAATTCCCCAGGCTACGTTGCATCCTAGCGCGGCCCAAAGCAGATCTCCTATTTCCTGTCTGCCTTGTGTGCTCACGCTGATGGCTCCGGTAAAGGTGAGCACCATAATCATGCCAAACAACACTTCGGCAATTCGGTCGATAGGATTGAGTATAGCCGATTCCTTAATTCTGTTCTTCCAAAAATCAGCCTTGATCATGTTTTAAACCGGGATAAAATAAAACATCAGGGAAATGATGATATACACCATGATAAGTTGCATGCCTTTGTACCAATTTGATCGCCCATCGCCTGCCACAAGTGTACCCAAAAGCACCGAGAGAAAAATACTGATGATGAGGATACGTGAAAAATTCAAGTTCATTTGTCCCGGACCAATAAACAAACTCAACAACACCAAAAGAGGAGCAACAAATAAGGCAATTTGCATCGAGCTGCCCAAGGCAATGCCAATACTCAGGTCCATTTTGTTTTTTTGCGCCATGGCTACGGCCGATATGGTTTCGGCTGCTCCACCAATTACGGCCAGTAACACCACACCAATGAATAAACTCGACATGCCAAGGGCTTTGCCGGTTTCTTCAGCAGCACCCACCAACATTTCACTCATCACGGCGGCCAATACAGAAGCGCCAATTAAACTAAGTATCCCTCTTGCCAAAGACCATGTTTTTTTCTTTTCCCCCTCATCTTCTTTTTGCTTTGAAGCAAAAAAATCGGGATGTGTTTTCAGCATAAAGTACAAATACAAACCATAGGTTAGCAAGAGTAAACTTGCTATCAAAACGTTAATCATGTTGAGGTTGACGCTAACAGCCGACTTTTCATTAAACTGGTGAAAAGCACCGGGAATCATCAAACTGATTGTGGCAATCATCATCATGGAAATGTTGATTCTCAAGCCCGAGGCATTGTATTCCTGGTTGTGGAATTTGAAACCGCCAAAAAGAAAAGACAAACCCATGGCTAACAGCAAGTTTGCCAGTATGGCACCCGCAAGAGAGGCCAGTACAATGTCGTGCAGTCCTGCGTGTAAAGCAACAATGGTGATGATAAGTTCGGGAGCGTTGCCAAATGTGACGTTGAGCAGGGCACCAAGTGAATCGCCGGTGTAAGATGCGATTTGTTCAGTTGAGTGACCGATTAGTTTAGCCAATGGAATAATGGACAATGCGGCGCAAAGAAAAATTAGGGGAGCTGAGGTGTGGAGGTATTCCAGAGCGATGGTGATGGGCAGGAAAAGGTACAGCCAATATATACCGGGTTTTAGTAAGGATTTCATAACAAACGACTAAAAGTAATACCCTAAGTGAATGACATATCGAAAACCCATAGTTCTGGTTGTGGTTGAGCCTGATCGATTGAATTCAAGATTGTCAAGTAAAGTGCTATAACCCGGAATGCGATCGGCCAGGGCGTCTTTAAGAGCCTGGAGCACTTCGTTTGATTCTTCTCCTTCAAGTTCTGTATTGATGGAGGTTTTAATTTGATAAAATGTAACACCAGGGCCAATAAGAATAAAATCGAGTGCGATGCGTTTCCAAAGTATAAACTGATAACCCATCTCTACGCCCATCATTTGAGTGTTGAGATTGAGATTGGTTTTTAAACTTCCGGTAAAGTTGGGAGTAGTCATAACCCAATTGTTTTCGCGCTCAAAGTGCATGTACGAAAAATAAGGCCCTATGTAAACACCACGAGGGGCGTTGAATTTATTTTCTTTTTGAAGATAGAATCGATAATCAAACGTAAGCGTGAATCCAAAATCCTTATAATCTTTAGAAAGTTGAATACGGGATGAATCACTAAAGTTAAAGATGGACAGGGTAGGTTTACGCAGAGAAGCTTGTCCACCATTAACGGAGGCGCTCATGCGGTGGTTAATCACGCGCTCATAACCCAGAAGTAAGTTTTGTTCGCCAAAGATGACAGGGTTGGTGAGATTAAAGCGAATGATGTTTTTTTTAAGTTTTGCAACTGAACTGTCTTGAGCCAGCAGTAACCCGCACATGGAAGGCAGCAACCAAAAACCCCAAATGGTAAGACGTAACAAAATATTCATCGAGTGCTTATTAATGGAATTTCCCAAAAAGGAAAAACGCTCTATTTTACAACCAAATTATAGCAATAGAACGGTAAAACAAAATTCCGGTATTCATAGCCCATTTCAAAATGATATGTATCAGTGTGTTTTGGTCTGAAATTTAATTACATTCGCTAACTGAAACTAAACCCAAACTACATGAAAAAGATTCTAATTCTCGCCGTATGTTCTCTGTTTGCAGTGAACCTGAAGGCCCAAACCAACACCGATGAAATTGCGCTGATTCAAAGTGCTTATGGCATGGAGAAAAAACAAATCATCATTCAATTTATGAAATTGACCGAAGCTGAAAATGCAGGTTTCTGGAAGATTTACGATGAGTATGAAGCCGAGCGCAAGGAACTTGGCAAAAAAAGAGCAAACAATATCATCGATTATGCAAACAACTATGGTAAGCTTACCGATGCTAAGGCCACTGAATTGGTAAATTCTTCTTTCGATATTCAAATTAACCTTATCAAGTTGTTAAAGAAAACGTATGCTAAACTCAGCAAGGTAATGTCACCTATTCGTGCTGCACAATTTGTACAATTGGAAAACTACCTCGAAACCATGGTGAGAATGGAGCTATCTGATGATATTCCGTTGATAGGTGAGTTAGAAGCCGCTGAGAAAAAGTAAATCCTACTACACCTAAAAAACCGACGAAAGTCGGTTTTTTTTTGCCAATATCTTGTGTCTTAAAGCTTGGCTTTAAATTGGTCTATCAAATGTGGTAAACTTGTTTTTGCTGCCTCTGCTGCAACAAACTGAAAAAGCTGATCTCTTGGGCTTCATTAGCAATTTAGGGCCATTACGACGCGGCAGCGTCTTTTCGCAGAACATCGAAATACGAAACCCGGGTACACAAGATGGATAATAAACACAGGGTTGCACAACCAAATTGTAAACGCCAATTGGGAAAGCAAAGTAAAACGCTGTAATTTAGCCTGTAGTATAAGAAAACGTGCGATTGAATAAAATCAACTGGAAGATTCAGTACGGTGAATTGATCTTGCACAAAAAAACAAACATACTATACGTAACCACAAATACGGTAGATAATCCATATTAAAAACATGAAATCACGTTTCCAACTGCTTGCGCTTTTGTTATTTTGCTCCGGACTTTTTGCGCAAAAGCCCAAAAAACACACATCAACAAAGCCCAATATCATTATCATTATGCCTGATGACGTCGGGTATTGGAATGTGGGCGCCTACAGCCATGGTATGATGGTGCCAACCCCGCAAATCGACCGCATCGCAAAAGAAGGTATGCTCTTTACCGATCACTACTCTCAGCCATCCTGCACGCCGGGCAGGGCCATGATGATTACCGGGCAATTGCCTATCAGAACCGGATTAACCACAGTGGGCATGGCTGGCTCCCCGATTGGCCTTAGCGAAAAAGATCCCACGCTTGCAGAGGTGCTGAAACCATTGGGGTACAGTACAGGACAGTTTGGAAAAAACCATTTGGGCGATAGAAACGAACATTTACCCACCGTTCATGGTTTCGACGAGTTTTACGGCAACTTGTATCACCTGAATACTGAAGAGGAGCCTTTTCTAGAATCCTGGCCAAAAGATTCGGCCTTTAATGCACGGTACAAACCACGTGGTGTATTGGATTGTGTGTCCTCTTCAACCGACGATGCTACTGTTGATGCTAGATTCGGAAAAGTGGGCAAACAGAAAATTAAAGACACCGGTCCGCTTGATCCTAAACGCATGGAAACCGTTGACGATGAATTTTTGGCAAGGACCCTCGCCTTTATTGAAAAGAACGCCAAATCCAACACCCCTTTTCTTACCTGGTTTAACCCAACACGTATGCACATATATACACACTTGCGTCAGGATAGTAAAAATCTAGCCACACCTTATTCTTCCGAATTTGATCTTTATGGAAGTGGCATGATGGAGTTGGATAAAATGGTGGGTAAAATTTTGCAGAAGGTGGAAGAATTGGGCATTGCCGATAATACTATTATTGTGTTTACCACCGATAACGGTTCCATGTCCGACTGGTTTCCTGATGGCGGCACAAGCCCATTTAAGGGAGAAAAAGCCACTACCTGGGAAGGCGGAGTCAGGGTGCCTCTGCTCATCAGGTGGCCCTCGCAAATTAAAGCAGGAAGTGTATCCAATGGCATTCAGGATCATACCGATTTATTCACCACCCTTGCCGCCGCTGCAGGTATAGATAGCCTGGCTGAAAAATTGCGCAAGTCGCATCAGGTGTATATTGATGGGGTGAACAACCTATCGCATTGGATCGGCAAGGGTCCTTCGAACCGGAATTTTGAATTGTATTACAACGAAAGTGAGCTAACCGCTATCCGAATCGGCAACTGGAAATCGCATTTTAAAACCCGTTCCGGCTTTTTTGATTTTAATGAACCCAGTGCTTTGCTTGTCAACCTCAGACAGGACCCTTTTGAACAACATCTGGATTGGAAAAGCAGGGAGGTAGCCATGCGTTTGGGTATTGCCTGGGGCGGACAAGTGCAGGATTTATTAAAGGAGCATTTAGCTACACTTACAGAATTTCCACCGAGGCAAAAGGGCGGCACACTTGTACCTCGTTGAATCATCATACAAAAGTGCTTTTTAGGGGGAGTGATGATGAATGAGTTAGTAATAGCGGTTGGTGCAGTAAAGAATCAGTAGTCAGAATCCTAACAAAGATATATGTAAAACTAGCGATTGATGAAAAATAATAATGTTAGGCTGATTTTTACAGCCCTAGAACATCCTTTTCAATGAAAATAGTTACTTTGGATTCCAGAATCACCTATTTAATTGACCAATGACCTCCAAATACATAAAATTTTTATTCAACAGTGGTTGGTCAGCCTTATTTTTGTTTTTATCGGCTTGTGTTTTTTTATTTGTGTTGCCTGTTATGCACAATATTCCTACGTGGGGGTTTCGGTTGTGTATGAGTTTTGTATTGCTATTCTCCATTTTATCATTGGAAAAAGTAAAAAAGAGTTTTGTGTTCTCCGGTTTTGCTGCGGTACTTCTGGATTGGTTTTCTGAATTGGGTCAGGATTCTCATTTCAGCCATTATCTGAGGATTATTACGTTCATCTTTGTATTGTGGACCGTGGCATCCCTCATGCTTAAATTTTTACAGCAGAAAGAAGTAGAGATGCACAGTTTATTGGAAGCCATAAACGGATACCTTTTGCTGGGTATTTTATTTTCAAGCATCGCGATTTTGCTAAATAATTTTGCGCCTGGCTCCTTTCAATCCTCTCAAGGGCCTTTGGGTCGTAACGATTTGATTTATTATACCATTGTAACCTTAACCACAACCGGTTACGGAGATGTACTTCCAGTGACTCCCGGCGCAAAAAATTTAGCCATGATCATCGCTGTGTGTGGCCAGATTTATGTGGCTTTTTTGGTGGGTGTGTTGGTGGGAAAATATACCAATCGATTGACTCACTAACTGGTGTACTGAGAAATACTTTGACCCTGTTTAGGATGACTCTTATCAGGTTTTAATTGAAGCAATCAATTTTTTTGTTTTTTAATGTATGGCTTAACTCAAAAATCACTTACTTTCGTGGGTGACAAGAGAGGAGAATGCTACAGCATTCTTCCTATATTTAATGAGCAACCACAAAGGAACACCATCGCCCAAATTTTATATGAGAATACAAAGTTCAAAAATCAGCGACATGTTTATCCAAGTATTCGGTTCGGTTTTTGTTGCTTGGCCCACGATCTTTAAAAGTTGCCAGAGGCTTTTTGTTTTAGTTTTTTCGGGAATGGGTATTGGATTGAGCTCCTGTGGAGAAGAGGAGGTTAAAAAAGCACCTCCGCTTGAAATTCCGGTGATAAGTGTTCAACAAAGCGATGTGTTGCTTGAGGCTGAATACACCGGGCAAACCTATGGAGCCGCCGATATAAAAATTGCACCTAGAGTATATGGTATTGTTCAAACCGTGAATTTTAAAGAAGGCACAATGGTTAAGGAAGGTGATTTGTTGTACACTATTGATCCTATCCCATACAAAAATAAAGTGGATGCAGCAGCAGCAAACCTTGCAGAAGCGAACACCATGATGGTAAAAGCCAAAGCCGATTTGGATATGATTGAACCTTTAGCTAAAATCAACGCGGTGAGTCAGAGGGAATTGGTGAGCACTAAAGCGCAATACGAAGCAAGCAAAGCCAAAGTACAATCGGCCAGTGCTGCTTTAAGCAATGCTGAAATTGAATTGGGGTACTGTTCAGTTACGGCACCAATAAGTGGTTTGATTGGTATTTCGAAAGTAAGAGAAGGAGATTATGTCAGTCAGGGCCCACTGGCCACACTCAACACCATTTCAAAATTAGATAGTATTAGGGTTCGGTTCACGATCAGTGAACAGGAATTTATGCGTATTCAAAAAGACATGCGTGAAGAATACCTCAAACATGGCGGATTGGGTTCAAAAATTCAATTGATACTTTCTAACGGAATTCTTTACCCACATACTGGTCGCCTGAGTTTTGCTGATCGCCAAATTGATCCTTCCACCGGAGCCATCACTATTGAGGCCAGCTATCCGAATCCCGATCGCATTTTACGCCCGGGCCAATACGTAAAGGTGAGAATTGTAACGTCGATAATAACAAATGCCTTGCTTATACCTCAAAGGGCAGTGATTGAAATGCAAGGCATTTACCAGGTATATGTGTTGGGGGATAGCAACAAAGTACAAATGAAAATTATTCAAACCGGCCCCGCTTACAAAGATGCCTACCTAGTTAATGAAGGGCTCAGTGCCAACGAAAAGGTGGCGCTCGGTGGAACAGCCTTGTTGAAAAACGGCAGTGTAATTGTACCGAAAAAAACACCTTGGGAAGCCGGAAGCAATGCCACCAAGCCCTCAACCAAATAAGCTTTAATCCGCATGGGAGAGTTTTTTGTCAGACGACCGATTGTAGCCATGGTAATCAGTATCATTATTGTGATACTGGGATTACTGGCTCTGCAAAAAACACCAATTTCGCAGTACCCTGACATCAACCCACCGGTAGTGAAAATTACCACATCGTTCACCGGTGCCAACGCCTTGAATGTTGAACAAGCAGTAGCCACACCCATTGAACAAAAGGTAAATGGTGTGGAGCAAATGTTGTACATCAAATCCATCAACACCTCCGATGGCGCATTAACTGTTGAAGTCACTTTTGAAGTAGGCACCAATCTCGACAACGCCAACATGCTCACACAAAACCGGCAAAAACAATCAGAGCCCTTCATGCCTCAAAGTGTTAAGCAACAGGGTGTAGTCGTAAAAAAATCTCTCTCCTTTCCAATGATGCTTTTCACCGTTACTTCTGATAACCCAAAGTACGACGCTAAGTTCTTGAACAATTACGCCAACATTAATTTGGTGGATGCTTTAGCTAGGATAAAAGGAGTAGGTGAGGTGGCATTGTTTGGCGGAAGCGATTACGCCATGCGTGTTTGGCTAAGGCCGGATGTGATGAGTAAACTGGGCATTTCTGTAGATGAAGTGAAAAAAGCGTTGAATGATCAAAACACCATTAGTCCTGGAGGAAAATTCGGCGCGGAACCTGCTCCCTTAGGTACTGAATTCACATACGGAATCAATTTACAGGAGCGTTTGGTCACCGAAAAAGAATTCGCTGATATTGTGGTGAGGAGCAAAGAAGATGGTTCAGAGGTATTACTGGGTGATATCGCACGCATCGAACTGGGCACCGAGAACTTCAGCTCCTTTTCACGTCGCAATAGCAATCCAAGTGCAGTAATTGCCTTGTATCAAATGCCGGGTAGTAACGCGCTGGAGGTGGCCAACGAAGCCAAAAAAGTTATGCACGAGATGTCGGAAAAATTTCCTCAGCAAATAGTTTATCAGGAATCACTCGATACCACTCTTGCCATTACCGCGGGTGTTGAAGATATCATTCACACCTTGTTTGAAGCCATTGTGTTGGTGATTCTTGTGGTGTTCATCTTTTTGCAAAACTGGCGTGCCACCATAATTCCACTCATTACCGTTCCTATCTCTCTCATTGGTACACTCGCGGTTTTTCCAATGCTGGGTTTTTCCATTAATGTGTTATCATTGCTGGGTTTGGTGCTTGCTATCGGAATCGTGGTCGACGATGCCATTGTGGTAGTGGAAGCGGTGATGCACCACATCGAACATGGCAAAAGCCCACGAGAGGCCACCCTACAGGCCATGCGTGAAGTATCGGGACCGGTGATTGCCATTGCACTCATTTTAATTGCGGTATTTGTTCCGGTGGCGATGACACCCGGGATAACAGGACGATTTTACCAACAGTTTGCCATCACCATCGCGGTATCGGTGGCGTTTTCGGCTTTTTCCGCACTTTCCTTAAGTCCCGCACTTTGCGCCATGATCTTAAAACCTACAAAACCCCTCAATGAACAAAAAGGCATATTAGCCAAATTTTTTCTGGGATTTAATAAAGTATTTGATAAGGTAACGGGTGGGTATTTAGCCGGGGCCGGTTTTTTTGCGAAGAAAATCAAAAGGGTGATTCTTCTTTTGCTGTTGGTGCTTGCCGCCACCGGTTTTTTCGGACTTAAAGTGCCAACCGGGTTTATTCCGGAGGAAGATCAAGGTTATTTTTTAATTAATGTTACGCTTCCTCCGGCCTCATCGATCCAAAGAACCGACGAGGTGACCAAGCAGGTAGAACAATTTTTGTCAAAAGAAGAGTCTTTTCTCTCTTACACCACCATCAATGGATTTAATATTCTCACGCAATCGTATCAACCTAACAATGCCTGTATTTTTATTTCACTGAAACCCTGGGAAGAACGCAAAGAAACCGCCAGACAAATTGTTGACAGAATAAATAAAGTATTGATGACACAAGTCACCAAAGGCAGCGCCACAGCCTTTGGACCTCCTGCAATTCAGGGCCTCGGTAACTCCGCCGGCTTTAGCATGATGTTGCAAGACCGTTCGGGAAAAACCCCTCAATACCTTGCAGAACAAACCAAAGCCTTTATTGCCGAAGCACAAAAGCGCCCCGAAATAAAACGCATTTATACTACCTTTAATGCCGGCAGTCCTCAGATAAAATTGGATATCGACCGGGAAAAGGCCATGAAATTAGGAGTGCCGGTGTCAAAGGTCACAGAAGCTTTGGGTGCATTTTTAGGATCCAATTACGTGAACGATTTCAACCGATTTGGAAGGCAATACAAGGTTTACATTCAGGCCGAAGCCAGCAGTCGCCTTCGTCCGGAAGATTTAAACCACATCTATGTAAAAAACAATTCGGGGGATATGTTGCCTGTCTCCACTTTGGTGTCTTATTCAAAAATCACAGCGCCTGAATTTACCAACCGTTTGAATCTGTTCAGGGCAGCCGAAATTGGCGGCGTTCCAAATGACGGTTACAGTAGCGCTCAGGCGTTGGATGCACTTGAAGAAGTGGCGGAAAAGGTTTTGCCGGCTGATATGGGTTACGGTTACATCAATCTTTCTTATCAGGAGCGCAATTCACCCAGCGGAACTTCGGTTTTTGTGATGGCTCTGGTATTTGTGTTTTTAATTTTAGCCGCACAGTACGAAAGTTGGAAACTCCCATTTAGTGTTTTACTTGGGACACCTTTTGTTTTGTTTGGTGGATTGATGGGTTTGTATTTAGCGCGATTTAGAAGTGATGATTACCTTAACAATGTGTTCGCTCAAATTGGTTTTGTTATGCTGATAGGTTTGGCAGCCAAAAATGCCATCCTGATTGTGGAGTTTGCAAAGGAGAGTTACGAAAAAGGAGCCAGCTTAATGGATGCAGCAATGACCTCGGCCAAATTGCGTTTCCGTCCCATTTTAATGACGGCTTTTGCCTTTATTCTCGGTGTTGTGCCATTACTTACCGCAACCGGAGCGGGCTCTCAGGCGCGTATTGTAATGGGTATGACCGTATTTAGCGGAATGTTGGTGGCTACCATTTTGGGCGTTTTGGTGGTGCCTGCTCTTTTCGTGATGATAGAAAGTATTGGCAAAAAGAAAAAAACGGAAAATGAGGAAATCTCAACTCCGGGAACTCAGAATGAAACGCACTAATATGAAAAGGCGATACCTATATGGTTTAATGTTACTGCTTGGTTTAAATGCTTGTAGGGTGGGGCCTGATTATAAACGCAGCGATAAATCAAAAGCATCTTCAGGATGGATAACACAAGCCGAGTTCATTAACACCGCTGATACCATTACCAACTTAAAATGGTTTGATTTGTTTAAAGACACAGTTCTCAAAGTTTTGATAGATACCGCCATTAAACACAACTACAATCTGGCGAACGCGGCTTTGCGCATCGAACAGTCCCGTGCTAACTACAGCAATTCCAAAGCCGATTTGTTACCTGACTTCAGTTATTTTGCCAGGGCAAGAAATCGGGATCCACAGGCCAATTCTTTTTCTGTACTGGGCATTGCCAGTTGGGAAATTGATGTGTGGGGTAAATTACGCAGGGCCAAACGTGCGGCCTATTCTGAAATGCTGGCAAGCGAGGAAGGTATGAAAACGATTTTAACCACTTTGATTTCAGATGTGGCCAGTTATTACTTTTTAATGCGGGATTACGATTACCGTTTAAAAGTGTCGGAACAAATTGTGCAAAGTCGGCAGGTGTATTACGAACTTATCAATGCGCGTTTTAAAGGTGGTGACGTTTCTGAATTAGATGTGTTGCAGGCCGACCAACAATTGTCATTTGCAAAAGCTACGGTACAAAGCATCAAACGTCAACTGGCCTTTACTGAGAGAAGTTTAAATATTTTGTTGGGACAAATGCCTCAACCCATTGCAAGGGGCCTGGAAAATTCAGCGCAACCTGAATTCCCGGTCATCCCTTCAGGCCTACCTTCTTCTGTTTTGGAAAACCGTCCGGATGTTCGCCAGGCCGAGTACAATTTAAGGGCAGAAACCGAACGCATAGGAGTGGCCATTGGCCAACGTTTACCGGCTTTTAGTCTTACGGGCATTTTGGGAGTGGCGAGTCCACAACTGAGTAATTTTGTTTTAACCAGTTCCGCTTCGGCCAGCCTGTTAGGACCCATCTTTAATTTTGGTAAAAACAAACGCCGGGTTACAATACAACGTAAGGAAGCCGAAATTGCCGGTAACCGTTTTTTAAACGTCTACATTTCAGCGTTGGGTGAAGTTGAAGGTTCGTTGGTGGCCGTTCAAACTTACAAAGAGGAATACGAAGCTCGTAAACATCAGGCAGAAGTGGCCAACAAATCCCTGACGCTATCTAAAGAACGTTACAGCAATGGCTATACCAATTACCTTGAGGTATTAATTGCCGAGGGTATCGCTTTGGATTCTGAATTGCAGGCTTCAGCTACCCGCGGGCAACAACTCTCTGCCTATGTGCAATTATACAGAGCACTTGGAGGAGGATGGTAAAGAGGAACCTTATAATGTAATGCCAATTAGGGGTCTTTCATCTAACCAGGAGGAAGACCGCGGCGGGCAGGTACTAGTAAACTGTCACCAATTAGAAATTAGTAATTATTTCGTGAGACGCTGAGCAAAACCTGAGTGCTCTGTGGTTAGGTAAATTGGTAAGTGGTTTAGGGCTCAGTTACCGGAGCAACGGGAGCAGGGCTTGCTTTCTTTTTTCCATTGAGCAGAAAGTTAAGGCTTCCTCCAAGGTTAAACTGCCAAAAAGTAGAGTACCCGGTTAAACCTGCACCTGTGCCGCCGGTGCCTAAGTAAACACCTCCGCCTATGGCTTGTACGGCAGAAATTAACTGACCGTGAATACGAATGCTGATATTGTCGGAGGCTTGAAATTTAAGCCCTAACCTAGCTCCCCAACAAAATTTTTCGGTATTCGAATCTTTGGAATTGTCTTTGGTGCTGATGATACCTAAACCGGCATTGAGTGTGCTGAAGCCGCTGATTTTTTCGGTGAATGGTTGGTAACGTGTGCCACCCAAAAGTATGTAGTCGATGCTGATTCTTCCTGAAGTTTGGTCTTGAACGATGTTGGTACCGCTCACAACCGGGCGAAACAAATAACCATCCGTATCGAGGCGTTGGTAAATGAGTTCAATGGCCACTCTTTCTCTGAAGGCAAATTCAAAACCGCCGCCCCATTGAAAACCGTCATTTACTTTACCATCGTATCCATCATCGGTTACAACTTTATCGGCAAAAGAATAGCTTTCAAATGTCAGCAAGGTAATGTCCACTTGCGCATTAAGGTAAGAGAAGGAAACAAGTAAAAAGAGGAGGAAGGCTTTTTTCATAAGGTTGGGATTAACAACACGAATATAAATCAATAATTTAGAAGTTGAAAAACACACTTCAGATTCCTGGGCCTATTGCTCATGTAATTTTTTGCAGTATTTTCGTACAATGAAATCACCTTTATCGTTTGCCTTGGCTTTAGCCATGTTGTTAATGGCCTGCTCTCCCTCACAGGACATAGTTGCCACCTATATCGATCGTCCTAATTTACCGAAAGAACCCTACAAAAAGGTATTTGTGATGGCTTTGCTGCAGGATAATATAGTGCGTGGACAGCTTGAAAACAAAATTGCAGCGCAATTGGTGAAAAGAGGGAAAACGGTGGTTAAAAGTTCGGAGTTGTTTCCGGTGAAATTAAGTAAGACCGAAGTTAGCAACGAAGATCTTATTAAAGTGATCAAAGATCAGGGATGTGACATGGTATTTACACTGGCATTACTTGATGTAAAAACAACACAAACCTACCAACCCGGTACTACCTATGCCCCATACGGGTATGGCTATTACGGTTCGTATTATGGCTATTATGGGTATTATGCAGGGTACACTTCAAGTCCGGGCTACTATGTTACCGACCGTTCTTATTATGTTGAAACCAATTTTTACGATGTAAAATCCGATAAGCTGGTTTGCTCAATCCAATCGGTGGCATACAATCCGAGCAATTTTGACTCCTGGTTTGTTGATTATTCCCGCTTACTTGTTTACACCCTAAGAAAAGAAGGGGTGATAAAAGAGTAAACCTAAGCATTGCCAGTGGCGGTTTAGTGCAGTAACTTACCTTAGGGTAAGAACGGGAGTTTTGTTAACCGGTAGTTTATACTTCACTGGTTTTTGTGACAGGCCTATTTACCAACTTTATAAGAAAGTATTGGCGTTTTTTTGCTTGATACGCCTTGATGGAGGTATGGGCCAAAAACCAATGATTGAAGGATTGCCCTCACAAGTTAACCTTATTTGCGCCAGGGACCGCAGCGATAGCTCCCGCGGGCGTATTGCGTAGTGTTTAAGAGCGAGGAGGCTTTTTGTGATAACAAAAAGACACCGGAGCCTGTAAAACACAGCAAGACGCAGCGGGACTAAAGCGAAGGGCCCGACCCTGAATCGCGGCAAAGGCCCGGTGGGCCTTTGAGCGAGCATGTATGCGGTAGATCCTTCACACATGCTGGCTCAAATGTGCACAGCACATTTGCCCTCTGATTCAGGGGGGCGCCCAAATACTAAAAAATACACTATCAATCTTAACTATTTGGTATATTTAATCGTGCTGATAAGGATTAACGAAGAGAACATTCGATTTGAAGACATTCAAACCATTACCGCCTGTTTAAAAAATGGCGGGGTAATTATTTATCCAACCGATACCGTTTACGCTTTGGGTTGCGATATTCACAGCATGAAGGCCCTTGAAAAGATATGCAAACTCAAAGGCATTAAACTCGATAAAGCCAATTTTTCCTTTGTGTGTTCTGACCTCAGTCATCTGTCAAATTACACACGTGCTATTCCCAACCACGTGTTTAGGGTAATGAAGCGGGCCTTACCCGGTCCTTATACCTTTATACTTGAAGCCAACAACGAAGTGCCTAAACTCTTAAAACAAAACAAAAAAACCGTGGGTATTCGTGTGCCGGATAACCAGATTTGTAAAGCCATAGTTGAAGGGCTTGGTAATCCAATAATTTCAACCTCTTTGCACGACAACAGCGATGATATTTTAGAATATTTTTCTGATCCTGAGCTTATTCACAGACAATACGGTGAAACAGTGGATATGGTGATTGACGGAGGATTTGGAAACATTCATCCCTCAACAATAATCGACTGCAGTGGAGACGAGATGCTTGTAATACGAGAGGGTATGGGAAGTTTAGATGTGTTGGCCTAAATGCCAAAACGCAGCCGGCATTTTGCAAAAGGTCTGACACAGATCATTTTTCGCCTGAACATTTAACCTTAACTTTATTAAAATGAGAAATTATGCTGGTTTCAAATAAAACACTGGTGGTAACCGGAGGCGGAAATGGCATGGGACGGGAATTGGTACTCCTTTTGCTCAAAAAAAACGCCCGGGTTGCAGCTGTCGACATTCGTAAGGAAGCCCTCGAACAAACGCAGGAACTTGCCGATGAACACAGAAAATCGTTATCGATTCATGTACTCAACATAAGCGATAGGGCGGTGGTTGAACAATTGCCTGAGCAGGTAATTGCTGCACATGGCAGCATTGACGGGCTCATCAACAACGCGGGCATTATTCAGCCTTTTGTAAAGGTAAAAGACTTACAGTACGATACAATTGATAGGGTGATGCAGGTCAACTTTAATGGCCTGCTGTATATGACCAAAACCTTTTTGCCGCATTTGCTTAAACGACCTGAGGCGCATATTGTGAACATTTCGAGTATGGGGGGCTTTTTGCCGGTACCCGGACAAACCATTTACGGTGCTTCTAAAGCAGCGGTAAAATTGTTTACCGAAGGATTGCACTCTGAATTAACCGAAACAACCGTTAGGGTAAGTATTGTGTTTCCGGGAGCCATTGGTACGCAAATTGCAGAGAATTCGGGTGTTGTTGCCAGTGCCGAAATGCAGGAGATGACCAAATCAAGTAACATCAAAATGCTTCCTGCATCTAAAGCGGCTGAACTTATCGTTAGAGGTATGGAAAACAACGCATACCGGGTGCTGGTGGGTTCTGATTCAAAGTTGATGGATTTGCTTTACCGCTTTAATCCCAAATTTGCGGCAGGGTTCATTTACAAACAAATGAAGGCTTTGCTGCCTAAGTAAGGAATGGTTATGCACTACCATTTATGGTTGACATTGCCAAAACAGGTAGTTAGTAGAAGTTAGAAAGGCTATACCAAAGAGTATAGTAAACCAATAGTAATTGTGGCTTTAATTTAGCAGGCAATTACGAATGTAGTTTGCTTGTGGTTTAGTTGAGTTTTTTCCAAAAAATAATTTTGTCTTCGCCTTCATTCCAAAAATCCTTGATTCTGGCTTCTTGTCTGTAACCGAGTTTGAGGTAAAATTGTCGGGTTAAGGCATACTGGTCTAAACTGGAAGTTTCAACAATTAACACTCTATGGCCTTGTTGAGCCAGTAATTTTTCAATGAAGTTCATCATTTTTCCTCCAATGCCTTGACCTTGTAATTCCTTTCGCACGGCAATTGCATAAAGGTTGTAGGTTCCCTTGGTGAGTTTTTCTGCTGCACAATAACCGAGTGCAATGGGTTTGGTTTTATATACGCAGGTAAACCAAATGTCTGTAGAATCTTTGTTGCTAATATAGTCAGCCATCATTTCGTCAAGCAGTTCCGACGGAAAGAGTTCGCTGGAGTCTAGTACTTCCTTTAGTGCCGGTAGATCTTGAAGTTGCACTTTTCTTATTTGTTGATCAGGCATAGGTGTTTATTTTTTCTTGTTAGAAAATGCTGTGTTTAAGTCGTTTAAAACGGTATGAGGATGGGCATCAATAATGGCAATTGTTGGATTGGTTTTGGGAAACTCCTTATGAAATAGTTCCCTGCTTTCCTTGTCAACGCCACCGCCAATGATAACCGCATCAAACGTGTTTGATTGGAAACTGAGCAATGCCTCCTGGTTAGTGATTTTTCCAATTGCCTTGTAGCCATGTTGCTTGAGAATTTCGGTAATTTTAGCAAGCATGTCTGCATGTCGTCCAATTATTAAAATGTTCTCTCCGTGTCCCATAGTTTAACAGATGTGCCAATTAAACAGCCAAAATTAGGCTACTTAGTGTGGTTAATTTGCTGTTTTGTATTATTGGTTTGCCGTGAAGTTAAAGATTTTGAAACAAACGCGCATAACGTTTCTATTCGAAACAGGCCGCCATCATGCATGCACCAAGCTTGTTGAAGTCTCAGCCAAAGGCACTGCTCTATTAAACAGGGCTTGCTTGCTGCTAAAGTTCAGCGGATTTTTGAATAGGCTTGTGTGTCAGTAATGTCTCTAGTTCCTTTAGCGTCACTTGGCTGTTGTGGCTCTTGAGTTTTTTTACAATTTGTTCATCTTGGCAATTTCATTCTTACAAAAATTGCTTGCAATGTTAAGTTTATTTGTCTGCTATTGGTGCTTTTTTGTGTCTGCCCCATGAAACAACCATCGCAATTAAGAGCATCACAATATTAAAGCCTATGTCTTTTACTTCGCCTCTTGAAACATGAAAGATAATTGCAGCAACCATTAATGCAACTATTCCATAGGCCGAAAATACTGTGAGTTGGGTTTTTATGCGAAGTAAAGTCGGCAACACAATTCCGATTCCGGCTAATAAGTCAACAATACCTGTCAACAAAACAAGATTGGCGTTGTCTTTTACCCAAGGGTAGGGTAAGTCTGTTGGTTTAACTAATTTCATAGTGCCGGCCCAAACAAAAGTTACAGCTAAAAGTCCCTGGGCAATCCAAAGCAGTAAGTTTAGTGTCTTTGATGTTTTTTGTTCTGTTGTCATAAATTTAGTGGTGTTGTTTGATTTTAGTTAGGCTGTTTTACAATAACTGCTCTTAGTGGCTGGTATGCTTATTTTGTTTTTATTGGTATCCAAATTTCTTCTTCAGATGTTGGGTCGTTGTTTTTGTAGTTGTCTCCCAACACTTCAAAATGCGGTCTGTCGTCTAAAGTGTAATGCGATGATGGTAACCAAGTACCAAAAATATATTCAAAAATTGCATTGTCCGTGTTCAAACCCTTGTAGTCAAAAACGGCATAAAGCCCGCCTTCTAACACAAATGTTTCCAATTCGCTAGGTACAATGTCAAAGTTGGCAACTTCCACAGCAGCCCATCTTACAAATTCATTTGTCAACTTGAAGTCCTCAAAATGATGAGGTTTGTATACAACCAGTGAAATTAGGTCCTTGGTCAAGTTATTGGTGATTTCCTTTCGTCTTGGAGAAAAACTCTGCCAAAGTTCGCCAATTTTGTAGTCTGCTAAACTCATGGTGAGTTGTTTGCCTATTAATTGTTTTTTGTTTAGTTTTTCAATTTTAGGGATCATTATTCTAATAACAAGTCTATAGGATCATCCTTTTTTTCTGCATTATTAATATGGTCGTATTGCAGCCGTGCTCTGGTCGCATTTTCAAATGTACGAATGTCCTCTTAAATTACAACGCCCAAATGCGCTGCATAAGGCATATTTGCTGTTATTTGCAGTTTGACTATTTGTTCCGTCTGACAAATAATAGCGCATTCAGGGAAAGACTAAATACTAGTACTAAATAAATCGAGATTGTCTTAAAGTCCAAAAGGCTGGTTGAGTTCGTAGTACTTTTATTTGCTGTGACAATTTGTTTCAGGTAATAGTTCTCTAAAGTGTCATACCGGGAAAAAACTCTATTAAGGAAAGGAACAAAAAGTGCCTTGGTCGAGTATTCGGAAAGTCCGAAAGTAATGTATAAGGTAACTGTGGCATTTGTGTCAATTGAGTCTGTTGTCAAGCATTTATATTCAATTGGGCCTATATTCTTAAAACCTTGGATGATAAATGGGCCCTTGAATTCTGAGGTCCATTTTTTGTAATAGAAAGTGCTGTCATTTACAAAGGCCAAATAGTCAGCGTAGTTCAGATTAATAATATGAATTAAGTCTGAAAAGATATGTACAACTGTGTCTCCGTGTAAAATATGAAATTTATCGTTTTCATAGAAGTATGTCGGATAAGGTGGTGAATTGTATATTTCAATTTGATCTTGCCTTGTTTTAATGAGTGAATTTACCAACGTGTCATTGGTTTTTGCGATTGACAAAATTGTGTAATAAGGGATGCTGTAACATGATGTGTTTTTGCTTAGAGTTGGGAGTGTTCTAAGAGTTTGATGTTTTTTTATGGTTGCGGTATTATTGATGGCCCATTGAATTAGATTTAATGCTTGAGCAATGGAAAAACTGCGGTCTCTAATAACAATTACAATTCCTGAATCAAGGTTCCAGTGCTTGGAGTCCTTTTTTTCTGTTGAATACGAAAATTCGTTGTAGCCAAGGGTAAAGGATGTTGAATCTGTTGATGTGTAGTATTTTTCATAATCAAGAAAAACTTTTACTCGTGTATTGAAATTTCGCTTGAGCAACTTATCGGCAAAAACTGCTAAAATTTCAATTTTTTGCGCCAAAGCTTGATTCGTTCCCGAACTTGTGTACCGAACAATAAGCCTGTCTTTATGGATAAACTTGACGACGTCCATATTTCCATAACAAATCTGTAATGAAAATAGGAATAGAAGTATTTTAATTAGTCTGGTCAAATTGCCATTAACTTTTGTCCAACTAGCACAGCCGAATTACGGAAACTAGCCGGATTTAAAGATAAAAAATTTGTCAGGACGCTAAAATAGTCGATGTATCGCCGCAAGGCAAAAGTTCAATGGACGTTTGAGCCAGCTGTTGGAAAGACCTTGCCATGAATGAACTGCTGCTATTCACACTAGCCTTAGGAGTTGCTGTCTCTTGTCACGGTATCACCATTTGACTATTGTTATGTCCTTGTCGTAACTTAACTGGCCACTCAGGTAAGTGCCGTTAATTGCATACGAATTTATTAAGCAGATAAATTATCAGGATGATGAACAAGCTTAGCACTAAAACGGTGTTAATTAACAGATCGTAATGTTTTTGGGGGATATGGTGCTTGGGATAAATAACTGTCCATTTACCCGAATTGGCGAAGTCAAGCAACATTTTTGGGGTTACCGGAATTCTTTTTACCCGGTCGTATGGTGGTGTGAATAATGCGGCGCCTAAACTTTGGCCTTCTTCGTTTGAGTGAAAATACCAAAGATAAGAGCTCATGTCAACTTTAAACTTGATTTGGTACTTTTCTATCATCTCATGAAAGTCGTCACCCCAAACATTTTGGTCTTTAAAAATATCGGTTTGTAAATTGATTATTTCTCTTCCAAGAAGGTCATTCAGGAAGGTTAGGATATTTTCTTCAGAATATTGGTTCATGTTGAATCTGCCTTTGGTATTACTTTTTAAAGTTGGCAAGTAAGTGAACTTGATGAATTCAATAATAAAAGCTATATAGTATCACCATATTTGACACGAAATATAAACCTTCAAATAGGGATTTGACCATCAAATTCTTAGTGTAACATTTAGGTGTTTTTTATTTCTTTCTCATCCTGTATTTCAATTAGCCGGGGTTCGACGGTATTGTAGTCTTTAATAACTTTTATAGTGATTAGGGCCAGTGGTATTCCTATTACGTTACCAATCATGCTAACAACAGTACTTAATGTTAATTCCTCAATGGTTTCAGCTTTCATTGAGTAGCGAAAAATAAATTGGCTAATTACATTGTTTATTATCCAAAGAGTCCACCACCAACCTAATGAAGCTGTCGTAAATTTTTCAGTTACATCCAATCCTTTTTTTATCAGAATATCTTTAGTTTCCTCGTATAATTCCTTCATTATCTGATAGGGTCGATACAAACAAACTATGGGAACAAACCAACTTCCTGCTGCCCAACCTTCAGTTAGCGATAAATGATCTACTCGTAGGTGAAGATTGTAGTAGGCTCTTCTAAACCATTGAATGAAGGTTACGATAGAAATACAATACACTATAAGAGAAATGATTGCGATGATTTGTTCTCTGGTGTCATTCGCTTCAGCAATTTCTAATGAAACACCTCCACCATTTGCCGCAGTCTTAAGTAAATCATATTGGAAATATTTAGATACCAATGAAACGATTTCCAATACCAATCCTATCCATAATAGTGTTATTGCATTTTTTGCTCTTTGGTCATTGGGTTTTAAAGTTTCCATTATATTGCTTTTTTATAATTAAGTAAGTGTGTTATTATTCAACTTTACAGGAGTCATTGCATAAATTCAGTACAAACCTTAAATGTGTCCACCGTGAAGATAAAGTTTTTGAAGCAAACAAGCCAGAAATGACTGCCCGGGAGAATAACCTTCTATTTAGCCGCCGCATACAAGATTTAATCTGGCTGGTTCCAAACCGCTGTTAGGTGTAGTAATCATTCAATCAACTTTGGTGCTTTTCCATTTTGTTCCAACTTTTCGATACCAGTACTTTTCGCCTTCAAATTCATAATAGTATGAACCGATAGTATTATTATACTTTCTAGTAAAGTCCAAATACTCTGACACATATCTAGAATGAAATTCACATTGATGATATACAATGAAATTAACAGGGAGCCCGTTTTTGTGAGTTGCAATTACGTCTGGGATGGAATCTTTATCAGTGTGCCAAACGAAGGTTCCATCCAAAACACGAGGATTTCCTTTTGCTGAAGTTCTATTAATGAAAGAGTGACGGTAATTTTTATTCCTCTTGTCTTTTCTAAAAATTAATACAGGTGTACCATTGTCATAGTATTCGTAACCGAAGAAATAAGATGAAGAGCTGTCCGTTGGATTTAGATCTGCGTCGAGATATTTGATCCAGTAACCAGTCTTTTTTCCTTTACTGTTTAATTGATTAATTGTGTCATGCTGTCCGTAGAATGCTAAAGTCAAGATGTTTAATAAGGAAATAACTAATATTCTCATAATTACTACAAGCGGCTATTATGGGTTGGACGTAATACCGTATTTATTCTTTTCTTAACCAACCAAGTAGTCTTTCGTTGTCCAATGTCCATAAGCTATCTGAGTTTATTAAACTGATTAATTCTCTCGATTTACCAAAAGGTCCAGGATTTTGCTGAATAATTTCAATTTCATTATCAGTAACGTTAGAAACAATTGCGACGTGTCCATACTTATTAAAGATCGAACCTTTAAAAACAACTAAATCATCGATTCGTGGTTTTGTATGACTGCCATTTTTGAATTGAACCAAGTTACGTTTTTTGTTTATCGTCCCATCTGTAAGCTCCTCATCAAAAAAATCTTTCGCGTTGCCAAAAGCGTCGGGCATTTTGTGATTTAAATGTTCGTAATAGTAACGCTTAACAAATTCAACACATTGATATTTGATTCCGATATTATAATTGTCTGCAGAAGTGTTACGTCCAGAAGAATTGTCAACGCCGCCATTATAATAAACTATAACATTGTTTAAGCTATCAATGTGCTGCCCGACTTTGTAATTAAAATTAAAATTTACTTTTTTACCTAGTTTGTATATGGCGAAGGCCGCTAAACAAAATACCAGGAGAATTATTACTCGACTTTTTTTCATTAATGATTTTGGGATATCAATCCAACGGATTACCAATAAACTTCGTTCAATTGGCGCCGATAATATAAGGGTAGCCAACCTGATGTTAAAGATAAAAAATTTGTCAAGATCTTAAAGAGATAAATCAGTCGCGTCACTAAAACTTAACTGCCCAAAAACGACAGCTGCTTTGAAGGAATCTGACACTCTTCCAGGTGGCGCCAATTGACTCTTAGCGACTAGTTGCATCAGTTTTTAATAAGCAGTCTATTCTTAATTCGATTGTCAGATTTGCATCTTAGAACATAGGCACCAGATGGCAACATTGAAATATCAATCACGCTATCAGTTTGTTTCCAATCTCTGACTTCAAGTACGCATTCACCAATACAATTTATAAATTCTATATTCGTTGGAACCCAATTGTCGACCGAAATTGATATGCTATTATTGGAAGGGTTGGGGAAAATAGTAAAATGTTGGGAGAGCAAATCATTTGAGCTGACACCGACTGGCAGTGAGCAGCTTAAACTGCTTTGGGCATTGGAATAAATAGCAGTCGCTGAATTATTATTTACTAAACAAATGAGGTTTCTTGTTGTATTAAATGTATTGCATAAAGGAAAGAGAAGCGCAAATGTAGATCCAACACCTTCAATTATTTTGCCGGGGCCGTTACCCCCAAAATTAAACCTTTTATGATAGATTCCGTCGTTAAGAAGTACACTGTCTTTGTAAGTCAATGTGGCGGTTATTACTCCGGTTACACAAAAGAGTTGGGCGGTATCTCCTACATTTTTGTCAAAATTATAAAGTATTTTTTCCTGATTATTGACTAAAATAATAACTCTTTTAAGAATTGTGTCTTGTCTGAGTAAAATTGGATAAAACATTTGAAGGCAGGATGAACCATCCGCAGATAAAAGATTGTAATTAATACCATTTACAATAGAGTCCTTTTCGACCCTTAATTGATAAATTGAGGGACCACTTGTGCTAGGAATAGTTTGACAATACTCATACCAGTAATGATTGTTGTCAAGTGGCATTTTAATGTACTGAGCATGAAGTGATGTTATACTCAACAACAATGTCAACCAAAGTAGTATTTTATTCATGGTGTAATAATTAAATTGTAATATAAGTTAAGACGTCTTTAAGAACCAAAGGTTACATATGTTGTCATATAAATCTGTCTCTTTCTGCTTTATGTTTGGCAGTTACAAGTTGTGCAGCCTTCTTCGTTATTAAAGTACGAATGTAGGCCCGAATTTACAATACTGAAATACGACGTTTAACTTTTAGTGACGTTAGGCACAGTTAATTAAATATTTTATTAAAAATATCCTTAAGTTCTTGCATGTCCTTCTCGGACTTTTTGGAAAACCGACCAATACCAATAGTATTATTTGTCATTGTATTCACTTGGTCGCCCTTTATTAAATCATAATTAACCAAGTTTTTCTTATCGATAGTAAATATCTTGAAGAAAAAATAGTCATCACCTTTTTCAATAGAGGTCATTTTAAAGTCAATGTCTCGAAACGCAACAGATCTAATTTCTTTGTCATTAGAAGGGTCTGAATATCCATTTTCCACAATTTTTATTCGTTCAATAATTAAAGAGTCTTTAGTTGTATTTGTCTTAACGAAATAATTTGTTCTATTAAATTTCAACTTTGCCCCTTGAAAAGGCGGAAAATCTGAAGACTCTATTTTTGTCTTGAAAGCATAAAACACACTGTCATTGAGTTGTTGTCCAAATGAGATGGCAAAAAACATCAAAATTATAGTCGTAAAAAAGAGTTTTCTATCTGTCATGGTATATTTATTAATAGTGCCTAATTAGGTTATAGAGCTGATTTAATCACGCCAATCTTATTTTTGCATGGTTTATGGTGATTTTTACTCACTTTTAAATAAACTCAAAACACCTCAGAAATTCTTCCAAATCCTCAAATCACGATTTACTATTATCTGCAAACCAATTAATGGCCATCTCATAACCCTTCAAACCAAAACCCGAAATGCTTCCCTGGCAATGCCTGCCCAAATACGATACGTGCCTAAAATCTTCCCTGGCAAATATGTTGCTGATGTGTACCTCTATGGTTGGGATTTGAATGGCCGCCACCGCGTCGGCAATGGCAATACTGGTATGGGTATACGCTCCGGCGTTTAAAACAATACCATCCATGGTTTTTCCGGCTTCCTGAATTTTGTTAATGAGCTCACCCTCAACATTGCTCTGGTAATACTGCAAGTTGTGCTGAGGGAATTGGTTTTGTAGCTTTTCAAAATAGCTGGCAAAGCTCAGTTTTCCATAAATGTCCGTTTCGCGTGTGCCCAGCAAATTTAAATTGGGCCCGTTGATAACAATTAACTTCATGCCATGAATTTACACTATTTACACGATACATTTGAACCCATGTCGAATTGGAAGGTGTTCGAAAACCGGTTTAAACAGTATTTGCTGCTCGAGCGATCACTCTCTGAAAACAGTCGCGAAGCTTACCTTAACGATATTGCCAAACTCAGAACCTATAGTGAGTTGTTTCTGAACAATAAAAGCGCCGACACCATTCACAACAAAGACCTTCAGGCATTCAGCGCCTGGATTGCCGAAATGGGCTTCACGCCCTCTACTCAGGCCAGGGTACTTTCGGGGGTAAAGGCTTTCTACAAGTACCTCTTACTCGAAGATGTGGTAAAAGCCAATCCCGCCGAACTGCTGGAAAGTCCTAAACTGAGCCGCAAACTCCCGGTTTTTTTAAGTATACACGAAATCGAACATTTGCTGGGACTAATCGACCGCAGCACCCCCGAAGGGGAACGCAATTTAAGTATGCTCGAAACACTTTACAGTTGCGGACTTCGGGTAAGTGAATTGGTGAATCTTAAACTCAGTGATCTGCACCTCGAAGAAGATTATATCAAAGTGTTGGGTAAAGGTAATAAGGAGCGCCTGGTGCCTATGGGCAAGATTGCCAAACGTTTACTCACTAACTACATTCACAAGGTGCGCTCTCATATGACAGTGAATAAGGAAGCAGAAGATATTGTATACCTCAATAAAAGAGGCGGGCAACTTAGCAGAGTGATGGTATTTTACATCATCAAAGACCTTGCTAAAAAGGCCGGCGTAAAAAAAAGGCTGAGTCCGCATACATTTCGCCACTCCTTTGCCACCCATTTGGTAGAAGGCGGGGCCGATTTGCGCGCAGTACAGGAAATGCTGGGTCACGAAAGCATTACCACCACCGAAATATACACCCACCTCGATCGCCAATACCTGCGCGACAATATTTTAAGTTACCACCCCCGAAACAAAAAATAAGTACATTTGTTTCAGGCCTATGAAATCCTTTCAAATTCCTGAATTTTACCGCAGCCCACTTATTGCTAAAATTAAACAACTCCGGCGTTTGCAAGATCCCCGTAAAAAGGATGTGAGTCCCGGTATTTTGGATTTTGGCCCTGTGCAGTTTCTGCTGGCCCGGCATTTTGGCTTTTGTTATGGGGTAGAGAACGCTGTTGAAATCGCTTTTAAAGCGGTGGAAGAAAACCCGGGCAAACGTATTTTTTTACTCAGCGAAATGATTCACAATCCCGAAGTGAACAAAGATTTGCGGGAACGAGGAGTAGATTTTTTGCACGATACCCTGGGTAAGGAGTTAATTTCACTGGATACACTTAAGCCGGATGATGTGGTAATGATTCCAGCCTTCGGCGCTCCCCTGGGTTTGATTGAAACCCTTGAGAAAAAAGGCATCCCCACCGAAAAGTACAATACCACCTGCCCCTTTGTGGAACGGGTTTGGAAAAAGTCGGAGCAAATTGGCAAACAAGATTACACCATACTTATACATGGTAAAGTCAATCACGAAGAAACCCGATCTACCTTTTCTCGTTCAGAGCGTGATAGTAAAGCTGTGCTGGTGCTTCGTGATATGGAAGAAGCCATAAAACTAGGGAAATACATTAGCGGAGACTACACCCAGGAGCAATTCGAACTTGAATTTGAAGGCAAATTCACCAAAGGCTTTTCCATTCATGAGCATTTAAAGAGAGTAGGGGTGATTAACCAAACCACCATGCTGGCAACCGAAACACAGGCCATTGCTGATTATTTCAGACAGCTGATGAAAGCGAAATACCCTGGCGATGACAGCCAGGCCCATTTTGCCGATACCCGCGACACTTTGTGTTACGCCACCAACGAAAATCAGGATGCGACCTATGGTTTATTGGAAGCTGAGGCTCATCTGGCTTTGGTGGTTGGGGGATACAACAGCAGCAACACCTCCCATTTGGTAGAATTGCTAGAAGCCAAATTCCCAACGTATTTTATTTCTTCGCATAAGGAATTGCTAAGTAAAGACACCATTCGCCACTTTATTTATGCTAAAAAACAACTGAAAGAAACCCGGCAGTTTTTACCTGAAGCCCAACCCCTAAAAATTATCCTTACCTCGGGGGCTTCCTGCCCTGATTCTGAACTTGAACAAGTGATCAACAAAGTGATATCCTTTTTTCCAACGTCCAAAACTACTGAAGAGGTTATTGGTGAATTAAAATTAGCAGCGAATGAAAATTAACCTCAACAAACCTCTGGTGTTTCTCGATCTCGAAACAACGGGCTTAAGTGTGGGCAGCGACCGTATAGTAGAGATTTCCTTATTAAAGGTAGCCACCGATAATTCAACCGAAACACTCACTAAACAGGTTAACCCCGAAATGCCTATTCCTGCTGCTGTTTCAGCTATTCATGGCATTTTTGATAAGGATGTAGCCACCGAACCAAATTTTAAAGAACTTGCTCCGCAATTGGTGAAATTTATTGGCAATGCCGATTTTGCCGGGTTTAATTCGAATAAATTCGACATTCCCATCTTGTTGGAAGAGTTTTTAAGGGCAGAAATTGAATTTGACATAGATGGCCGAAAACTCATAGATGTACAAAACATTTTTCATTTGATGGAACCGCGTAACCTGAGAGCGGCGTATAAATTTTATTGTTCTAAAACCCTTGAGAATGCGCACAGCGCCGAAGCTGATGTGAAAGCCACCTATGAAATATTTCTGGCGCAGCTTGAGCGTTACGAAGGACTCAAAGTAACAGATGAAAAGGGAAATGTAACCGAACCGGTGGTGAACAATATTCAAAAACTATCTGAACTCAGTGCCAAATCACGCAATGTTGACCTGGCCGGCCGTATTGTTTTTAATGAGGCAGGTATTCCGGTGTTTTCCTTTGGTAAACACAAAGACAAAGCGGTAGTAGAGGTGTTTACCAAAGAACCTTCTTATTACAACTGGATGATGCAAGGGGATTTTCCATTGTATACCAAACGTGTCATCACCAAACTCAGGCTGGGCATGAAGCAGTAATTGGGATGGGATGGCTTGGTTCAAAAGCGCTGATCTAAACGACTTCTAAACAGTGTTAATTTGAATGGAAAGAAGCATTATTTCTTTTTTCCTTTTAGAATGGCCTCCGTGGCTTTTCTTACGCTTTTGTATTTAAGCAAGGTTTTTTTTGCCAGGGCTTTATCTTTTAATCCTGTATTGCGCATGAGCATGGCTGTACCGCGTTCAATCAATTTGTTATTGCTCAATTGCATGTCAACCATTTTATTGCCCTTTACCCTTCCAAGTTTTACCATCACCGAAGTAGAGAGCATGTTCAGCACCAGTTTTTGAGCTGTACCACTTTTCATGCGTGTTGAACCGGTCACAAATTCAGGCCCCACAACCACTTCAATGGGATAGTCGGCCACTTTGGCCAATTCAGAATGGGTATTGCAGGTGATACATCCTGTAATGATGTGGTGAGTTTTGCATTCCTTTAAGGCGCCAATCACATAGGGGGTTGAGCCCGATGCAGCAATACCAATTACCACATCCTTTGAATTGATCTGGTATTTTTGAAGATCCTTCCAGCCTTGTTTAAGATCGTCTTCAGCAAATTCTACTGCTTTTCTTATGGCAGCATCCCCGCCAGCAATCAGGCCAATTACTAAGCCTTGCTTCACGCCAAAGGTTGGAGGGCATTCGCTGGCATCAACTATACCTAATCGACCACTGGTACCTGCACCAATATAAAACAATCGCCCACCTGTTTTCATTTTTTTAAAAACAGCGTTTACCACTTGTTCAATTTGGGGCAATGCTCTTTTAATGGCTTTTGGCACTTCCCGATCCTCCTTGTTCATACCCTTGAGTAATTCTAGGGTACGCATTTTTTCAAGGTGGTTGTATTTGGAATCGGATTCAGTGGTTTTCATTTGTTTGTGGCTAGAGGAAATAAAGTTAAGCCCAAAAAAAAAGCTGCCCGAATTGGAGCAGCTTTTTTATCAAGAGTCTGGTGTTATTTGGTAACTATGAGTTTTGCAGCACGTTTAACGTTGCTATCTCCGCTCACGCTAACTATGTAAATACCGGCATTAAGATCGCTTGTGTCAAGTGTTTGAGTCATCATTCCGGCACCGGCTTTCTGAGCAGGAAGTGATTTTACCATACGTCCGTTTAGGTCGTATACCTGAATAGATGCTTCTTCGTTGCTTTCGGTTGCAAATTCAATGGTAACCACCCCGTTGCTTGGGTTAGGGTACATGGTGATGTTGTTCTCGGTTACTTTATCAGCTATTTCATCTACCGACACATAATAACTGTTCAAATACGTGCTGTTTGTCCAGATACCACGACCATTGGTAGCCACATAAATTTGACCCGAATTGTAGCAGCTTGAATTGTTGAGCGTTTGTTGTTCGATGTCGAAGATTTGTACGTTTGGCAGTATCCCGTTATTGGCTTTTACCCAGGCCGGTGAAGCAGAGGTAATATCAGGTGTATAATAGATACCATTATCGGTTCCTACAAAAAGTTTTTTGTTGTCGTTAGCTTCCATTAACGCGCAATAGGTAACCACGTTGCTTAAACCTGTACCATCCCTTTTTGACCAGCCGATGTTGGTTGAATTGGAAGTTTTGATGCTATTGGTGTTGTACATTACAATACCTGCTGTTCCGGTTGGTACTGGATCATTGAAGGTAAGCGCCATAAAGGCATCGTCGTTGCTAATGCTGATGCTGGTGATCGGTTTAGTGAACGATCCAATCAATGTGGTACGGTATGGTGAAACCGGATTAATGGTTGCAGCGTTTGGTGTAGAAGGTGAACCTCCGTTGTAAGCAAAAATATCTGTGAAGAATTTGCCTGAATAGCTCGACGGAGAGAGATCCATGATATCGGTAATGTGCGAAACGCGGTACAGTTTGTTGTCGTCAGTGGCATAATACAATTCTGTTCCTTTTTTGCTCCACTCAATCAGCGTAGGTTTACCGGTAATGGTAATGGTGTTGTTGGTTGGCGCACCATTGGCATCATCGCTTAAACAACCACTTTGGCTTACACGTACAAAGTTCAAAGGATCGTTGAGGTTAAGTGGTGCTTTACTTACCACAATAGAGTTGGCTCCTCCTGTGATTTGGTTGTAGTTTAAGGCCAAAGCTAAACGTGCTGAACGCACCATTGGGATTTTTACGGTTGGGTTGGATACTGGAAAGGTAGGTTGACCGGTTCCACCAACGGTACTGAAGGTTCTGACTGGACTTAAAGTAGTAGAAGCCAAGGTATTTAAACCGGTAACCGTGTTTGAACTTATGCCCTCTAGTGTAAATACGGTGCTGGCATTTAAGCTAACTGTAAAAACATTAGAAGCCTGGTTCACATTGCCCGGGTTGAGCACAAACGTGGATGCGCCTATCGTACTGTAGGTATCGGCTGTAGCTGTTCCATTATTGGCTGTAATAGTGTAAATGGTAGTAGCAGTAGGTGTCACCACAAACACAGCGTTGGTTTGTGTGATAGCACCCGGGAACAAGGTATACGAAGTTGGACTCACCAATGTGCTGGTAGCAGTGATGGTGTGTTGAACCGGGGTGGCTGCAAGGGTATAATCACCGGTGGTGGTAATGGTGTAAGGAATGGCAAGCCAGTTGCTCACAACAATGGGTGAGGTAGTTGAGGTGGTATTGCCCGGGTTCACAACAAATGTTGGGTTAAGTACCGGCGTGGCCGTATTCGCCACAAGCGAATAAGAAGGAGCAGGACCATACCTCCAGCTCAATGAGTTGGTTAATACGGTGGTATACGAAGTTGTTTTGGTGGAAATGTTATTGTCAACTACCTGAACGGTGTCACCAACCTTGTATTTGTAGAATACTGTTGCAAATACCCTGTAATAGGAAGCAGGATCGGGTACGTTAGCAAACGTTTGGGTTTTATTGGCAAAAGGAGGGGCAGTGAACGTGACGCTGATGTTATCGGAAAGTGATTGTGCGTTAAGCGTTACCCCGTGTAAAGCATTGCTGCTTGGGTTTGGACCATAGGGATTTTTTACAGTAGTGGCCGGTGTAACATTAACTAAGGTAAACGATGGAGCGGTGGTAGTGCTGGTAACGGCGTAATTGGAATTAAAAGTGATCATCAGGTCTTTTCTGTCAGAACCAGTAAAAGGTACATTCAATACCGGAGCGCCGGGTACAGTAACTGTGGCGGTGCGAATAACTATACTGTCGATCAAGGCAAATTTATTTGGTCGCGCAGCCTGAAAGCTGAATGAAGTTTGGGTTGTAAGAGTGGCCAAACCAATCATTGAGGCCTGAAAACGGCTTGAGTCGTTATAAAAAACAGCGTTGTCAGGAGAAGGATTAACTTGTCCATAATTTTCCCAAAGTTTAAATGGTGTTCCACTGGTATTATATCCTGTGTTGGCAAAATCAGCGGCGGTTGGCGCCACTCTTGAAAGTGCACCACTGTAGTAGTTCACATTCACTAAAGCAGGATTGGCATTTTTAGCATTGGTGGTACGGTAAAGTCCACCGGTACCAACAGTGGTTAATGCAGCATCGGAAAGAATTTTGGAATATTCAGTGTTATACACTTCACCACTCAAATAAGAGATCTCACTCGAAACATTGTCAGCTGTACCGCTGTAGTACGTTAAACCATTCGCGCCGGTACCGCCAATAAAGCCTGAGTAAGGCACCACTGCAGTGCCCGGAACGGCATTACTGCCAGTATTAGCGCCCAATGGAAAACTTTCAATACTCACCGAATTGAACTGCCCGGTTACCAAACCTTTGTAAAACGGTTGGAAAGACGGAGGTAAATTTTGGTTGATTGAAACCATATCACTGGAACGATAGATACCCGCATCGGTGATGAAATAAAATTTGGCTGAACTTCCGCTACCGGAGATTTTAATGTCGTGAATGTTTTCGTGAAGATAAAACGGCGAGCCAAAAGCAAAAGGACTGCTAATATTTTTGGTCCAAATACCTATAGGGTTGTTAATGTAAGAGGCGCTGGTTTTGGTCCAGATGTAAAAGAAATACCCTCCCAGAAAAATTTGTCCCGGATCGCTTGGATTCACAAGTAATACCTGCGAATAGTCACCGGTTGCAATGGTGCCACCATTCGAAAGGTGATCAATAGCCGATGATCCCTGCGCAATCAATCCCCAATTTGCACCTGCATCATCACTCACAAATAAACCCTGAAGCGAAGCAGAGCTGTTGTTAGTGTACTTTTTAGCGCAGGAAGCATAAATTACGTTGGGATTGCTAGGAGAAACTGCCAATTCAATACGGCCATAGTTGGAGTCAGATAGTACCGGTGAAATTGGTGTAATGCCCGTGAAACTGCTGAGTGTATTGTCGGTTGATTTGTAAACTTTTGTTGCTACCGTAGCCGTTGCGCCTGTGCCTTCGGCATTACCGATAGAAAAGAATAAAATTCCTGCTGAGTTAAACTTCACATCAATACCAACGGTCACGTTCACTGTCATGTTAGGTACTGAAGCCGTTGTAAAGCTGTTGCCACCGTCGTTAGAAATCAACACACCTAAATTGGTGGCCAGCACAATGATGTCCTTATTTGTAGGATGACAGGCAATGCGGTTAATTACGGTGCCAGTGATGGCTGAACTTGCCACTTGCACCAGGGTGCTGCCATTAAGTTTATACAAGCCTGTACCGGCCTGAGCTTTGGCTTTTTGACCTGGGCGGAGGAAACCTTCACCGGTGCCCACATAAATGATATTGTCAAAAGCCTGAGCCATGTAAGAAATATTACGAACAGTGCCCTGATCGTCCAGGGCCGACCAATTTGCGCCCCCATCTAACGACCTGAAAACGCCACTGGTGGTACTTCCCACATAAAGCGTTTTTCCGCTCACATCGGCTTTGTCAATCACCATGTTGCGGGAACGACCTGCCGAATAGATCGGACCTGCCGGAGCCCAGCTAAAGTTTTGAGCCTCAATTAGTCCTGAAAGGGAAAGCAAACCAACCAGACCTAAGGTTTTGCCAAGTTTCGTAAATCTTTGAATCATCATACAGCGAATAAGGTGTAGTGTATTTGTAAATTTTAACAAATTTGTTCAAATATACTCAAATATCAAAATCAGATTCCCCTCTTTTTCTCAAAAAAACCATCTTTTTTTAGAACTGGCTTTATTTGCAGTTCAAGCGGTAGGAAATGAAAAAACCCCAACAACCTGAAGGTCAATTGGGGTTACGATCAATAAGGTACCTTATCAGAACCTTTCCAATTGCGAAAAGAAAAAGTCTGCTTCTGCTTCGGCGTTTTTATCACTGTCGCTGCCGTGTACCGCATTGGCGGCTATGGATTTAGCGAAAAGTTTGCGAATGGTGCCTTCCGCGGCCTTGCTTGGGTCGGTAGCCCCAATTAGTTCTCTGAAATCAGCCACCGCATTGGTTTTACTGAGCACTGCGGCTACAATGGGGCCACTGCTCATGTATTCGGTGAGTTCGCCAAAAAACGGTCGTTCCTTATGCACTGCATAAAATTGTCCGGCCTGTGCACTGGTTAAACGTAAGTATTTCATGGCAACGATCTTAAATCCTGCTTTGTTGATCATGGCTAAAATAGGGCCCACGTTGTTGGCTTCTACTGCATCCGGTTTGATCATTGTAAATGTGAGTGTACCTGTCATCTTGCTTTAATTTGGGCAGCAAAAGTAGGCAATCGCGGTGGTTTATGCAAATGGGCACCAGTGAAAAGCCTGCATGCATTTGCTTTGCCGTAAATGACTTTTTCCTCCCAAAGGCTTTCTTACATTTGTTTCTTTCTTACTCGCGTGCGTCAAAGTTTTGAATTGCTCATACTTGGAAGTTCTTCTGCAAGTCCAACCAGCAGCCGAAATGTAAGCGCCCAACTTTTGAATATTGCAGAACGGTATTTTCTTATCGACTGCGGAGAAGCCACTCAAATCCAGCTCCGCCGGTTCAAAGCCAAATTTCAAGCCATCGACCACATTTTTATTTCGCACCTTCATGGGGACCATTTTTTTGGCTTACCCGGCCTGCTCAGCAGTATGCACCTGCTTGGCCGTCAACAAGCGCTCAACATTTACGCCCCTCCCGGACTGAAGGAACTAATCGACAAACTGAACAAATTGTCTGAAACGCAATTGAATTTCCCCGTGCAATGGCACGAAACCGCCAAGGGAATTTCAAAAATGTTATTTGAAGACGAAAAGGTAGAAGTGTATTCGTTTCCCCTGCAGCATCGAATAGTGTGTAATGGTTTTTTGTTCAGGGAGAAAAAACAAGCCCGTAAAATTGACAAATACAAATTGGAGAAAAACAAGGTGTCAACTGCCGATATTCAGTTGCTGAGAAAAGGATTGGATGTGCTGAATGCTGATGGTGAGTTAATCAGGAACAGTGAAGTAACCCTTGATCCATTGCCACCCCGTGCTTTCGCATATTGCAGTGATACCATTTACAACGAAGAGGTGTGCAGTTACATACAAGGTGTGGATTTGTTGTACCACGAAAGCACTTTTCTTGAAGATCAAGCTGCAAGGGCGGCTAAAACCTTTCATTCTACTGCCAAACAAGCGGCTGACATTGCCCTTAAGGCAGGTGCCAAACAATTGCTGCTTGGGCACTTTTCTGCCAGATACAGAGTGTTGGACGATTTTTACACAGAAGCGGCCACCGTGTTTCCCAATTGTTTGTTAGCATCCGACGGAAAATTAATTAAAATTTAACAGCTGCTTTCCCATTACTGTTTTATCTTTGCCACATGGTTAAGGTACTAATTGCCGATAAAAATTTCCTGTCCCGGGTGGGGCTCGAATTGTTGGTGGGTGAACTCAAGGGTTTTGAGCTGGTGCCATCTGTTTGCGGTGAAAAAGAGGATCTGGTTAACCAATTGCAACTCTCCAAACCTAATTTGGCGATTCTCGACTTTATTTCACTTGGCATCAGTATCAAAGAATTGGAGCAACTGAGTAAAAAGTACAGTAAAACCCGTTTTCTGGTTATCACAGAAGTGCTTTCCAAGTCAGAATTCAGTGCCATACTGGCCACAGGAATATCAAGCTATCTCTTAAAAGAATGCGATCGCTTGGAGATACTGGAAGCCATCAACGCTTCCCTGAATCGAGATAAATTTGTGTGCAGCAAAATCGCAGCCATTTTAACTGCCAGTGCTGAAATTACAACCAATAATTCTTTCATTAAATCGCTTGCTTGTGATGGAATTCCGGTGACTGACCGGGAAATTGACATTATACGTGGTATTGCCGAAGGTTTATCCAATAAACTCATTGCCGATAAACTGAGTCTAAGTACACACACAGTAAACACTCACCGTAAAAACATCATGCACAAATTAGGGGTCAACAATACCGCCGGAGTTGTGATGTTTGCTGTAAAAAATGGTTTACTCGAAACCAATTTTAATTTACATTCCTGAATTTTGTAAGGCGTTATTTTGTCGCGTATTTCCGTTTTCTGAAATAGCCAACCAGCCAGGCTACTACTATCAGAACAATTAGTGGAACTGCCACATTCAGCACCTGCCACTTGCGGCGCTCGGTGTTTATTTTTTTCTTATCAAGCAAACGCAATTTCACCTCCCGCGAGCGCAACTGCAACATGCCTTCATCATCGAGGAGGTAATTCACACAATTCAATAAAAAAGTCTTATTGGCGAAAGTTTGCCGTGTGTAACGGTCGTATCCCAGATCAAAAATTTCACCGGTGCTGCGCATAAAATCGTTGGCGGCCACATCGCCATCTGCTACCACAATCATTTTAGTGGGTTTGCCTTTATCAATGTAAGTAAAGCTACTATCCTGTAAAAGCACCGATGGCAAACGGTATTCCACAAAACTACTAAAGGAGCCTTCCAGCAAACAAGCTACGGGTTGGTACGAATCTTTAAACTGCGATTCTTTGACCTGCATTTGCACCATACCTAAATATACCCTGGCCGGCGCAGGCACAGTTTTGCTGTACTTTGAAGATTTTAAGAGGATGGTTTTTTTAATACCTCTTGCAGAAGACACCGTATCCAATGAACTGAGAAATTCAAAGCGGATCAGATCAAGGTTTTTTACAATTGGGTGTTCGCTGTTAGGGAGTATCAGCGGGTTGTAAACCCAGGGGAACATTTCAATTTTGGGTTCGCCTTTTTTGAAACCGGTGTTGATGGGTATGGTAGCACATTGTAAATCCTGAATAAGAAGAGGATTCAAACGTACACCATACTTGAACAGCATTTCGTCGAGGTTGAGGTTGCGGTTCAAACCAAGTGTAAAGCCCCGCAAACGCAAAGAGTCGGCTCGTACTTCCAAAGGATCAATAAGCCATAACACCTTACCGCCTTTCATGATGTATTGGTCAATCACAAAAATTTCCTTGTCTGTAAAGGCGGTGTCGGGTTTGGAAATAACAAGGGCGTCGGTTCCATCAAGGGCATGCAATTCAAATCCCTTCGCAATTTTTGTGCGATTAACGGTGTAGTATTCCGAAAGGGATTTCATGAACTGGTATTGCCTGATGGTATCCAGCTCGTGGTGGCCTTCAAGAAAGGTGACCTCTTTGGTTTTGTTTTGCTGGAGCTTGCGAATAGCATTGGCCAAACCGTACTCCAATTCCTGCACCGAGTTGTTCACACATTCTTCGGGTGGAATGCCGATTTGCCGTTTAAAAATCTGCCACACCGTTTCTTTGCCTTTAAAGCTCACTATAGCTCCCGGCCAAATAATGGTTTCGGTAGTTTTTTCTTTGCCTTTTTGTATAATCTGTTCTGGAATAAGGCCTTTCTCGTACAATTGACGCTCCAACTCACTGGCTTGTGATTTGCTCAAACCTTCAGCAGGATGAATAAACTCAAATTGGATGTTGTCTTTTGCATATGCCCTGAACTCACCCAGTATTTCTCTGGCCTCATTTCTCAAACGCGTAAAACTGGGATTAAAGTCGCCCTGCAGGTAGATTTTTAAATACACCTCATCGTCGAGTTTTCTCAAAAGGTCAATGGTTGATGAAGAGAGGGTGTACCGTTTTTCGGATGTAAGATCGAAGCGCTTAAAAAAATAAAAACCAATAACGTTGAGGGTCACAACAATTCCACACAAGAGTGCAAAACGGCTCAAATCTTTACGTTTGCGGGTGCTATGTGTGGATTTGTTTACCATTTTCTGCTTTGCAATACTAAACGGGTGGACAAGGTAAACACGGCAATTAAACTGATAAAGTACAATACGTCTCTTGTATCTAAAACTCCGCGACTCATGCTCACATAATGTTCATTGATACCCACACTTTTGATCAGGGCGTCAAATTTTCCGAATAAACCTGCGTTGGCAATAAAATCAAACCCCAGGTGCACAAAAAAACACAGCAACAAAGCCAATATAAAGGCAATCACCTGATTGTCTGATATGGAAGAGGCAAACACACCTATGGAGGCAAAGCCCGCACCCAGGAACAACAAACCAATGTAAGAGCCCCACATGCCACCGGTATCGATGTTGCCTTTTGGAGCGCCCAATTTATGAACGCTATAATAATAGATAAGGGTAGGCAGGAGGGAGAACAAAACAAGACTGAATGAAGCCAGGTATTTTGCCAGTACTATTTGAAGATCGCTAATGGGGCGGGTGAGTAACAATTCCAGCGTACCTGATTTTTTTTCTTCCGAAAAACTGCGCATGGTAATGGCAGGAATCAAAAACAAATACACCCAGGGAGCTATGTAAAACAGAGGGTCAATATTGGCAAATCCGTTATCGAGTACGTTCGAACCTCCACTCTCGGTGGGAATTACCCACATAAACAAACCAATCAGTGTAATAAAAACTGCAATGGCCATATAGCCTGTTAAGGAGCTGAGAAAACTGCGAATTTCTTTGAGATACAGGGCCAACATAAAGTGCAAATATAGAACTTATGAATTTAGCATGAACAGGCAATTTTACTGATCCGCATCCTCAGCCAATACCACCTGATTGGTATTGTCAAGTATATCATACACCTTATAGGTATGGTAAGATGTTTTGTTTAATTGGTTGCTTAATATCACCACAGTAAGTGTGTCGTTCAGTCTGCGGTGAAATGCCGTGCGGTAACCGTGCCACCAACCGTTGTGGTACACTTCCTTCTTGACAGGATCCTTAAAATTTTTCATCCGCCAGCCGTAACCATAATTGTGTTGCCTCAGCTCGCGGCTGAACGCAGTGTATGCCATGGCCTGAGTTTCGGGTTTAAGCAATTTATTCTGGTAAAGGGCTTCGCTGAATAAAAACAAGTCGTAAGCAGTTGAATAAATGCTTTTATCGCCCAGCACATAATCACTGGCATCAAATTCTACCGGTCGCCAGCGCTGGTCATAGGGCTGAGTGATACTGCTGCCGTTTAAATCTACTTCATGTATAGTTGAGGTGTGTTTCATTCCCAATGGTGTGAAAATTTCGTTCTTCAAAAAGCGTGAAAAGGGTTGACCGCTGATTTTTTCCACCAGCAGCGCTAAAATCGCGTAATTGGTGTTACAATAATTGAAACGGCGATTAGGTTTGTAATACAGTCCCGGTTTTTTGTTGATTAAACGTTGGTACATGTCACCATTGTTCATGCGGTAATCGGGAATGTACAGTTCGCTGTTGAGTACATACAAATAATTGGGCAATCCCGAGCGGTGACACAGCAGTTCTTTCACTTTAATGTTTTTATAAGGAAAGTCAGGCAAATACTCATTCACCTCCTTGTTTAAATTGAGTAGCTTTCGTTCGTAAAGCAGCAACACGGCAGTGGCTGTGATCACCTTCGAAATGGAAGCCAACTGAAACATGGAGGAATCGTTAAGCAATACATTGGAGGTTTTGTTCTGTATCCCAAAATTGTTGTTGTAAATGATCTTGCCTGCCTTGGCTACCAATACCGTGCCATTAAACTGACGTGTTTGGTAAAACTTTCTGAACAGGCTATCCAATCGATTGGCTATACTTTGTTGTGTTTTGCTGAGGGTGGTTTTTTTCAGCGCCAGTTTGGGTATAACTTGTACCACACTGGTCTTTTCTGACTCGTTGGATTGGCCACAACGCAAAAATAACAACAGAACAAAAGAAAGCAGGAGAATACGGTTCATTTTTTAGGACTTCGTTTTTTTTGTTCAGGTGATTGTGGTTTTTCTTCGTCGTTGTATTTATCGTAATCCAATTGATTGCCCCAGTAACTCATTTGCCGTTTGATCCACTCTTTGCGTTTGCTGATGTATGGACTGACAGGGTTGGCTTTGTATTTTAATGGATTAGGTAATATGGCGGCAATACCGGCACTTTGATCTTTATTCAGTTTGGCAGCTGAGGTGTTATACCAATGCTGAGCAGCCGCTTCAGCCCCGTAAATTCCCCTTCCCATTTCGATGCTGTTCAAATACACTTCCATGATGCGTTCTTTGCTCCAAAGCGTTTCGATCAACAAGGTAAAATAGGCCTCGAATGCTTTTCGGATATAAGACCGCCCTTGCCATAAAAACACATTTTTGGCGGTTTGTTGTGAAATCGTACTTCCGCCCTTAAGGCGTTTATTTTCTGCGTTATTTTCAAAGGCTTTTTCTATGGCTTTCCAGTCGAATCCGTAATGTTTTAAGTAGTTTTGGTCTTCGCTGCACACCACGGCCAATTGTAATTTAGGCGATATCTTGTCGAGGCTTACCCAATGGTGTTTTAACACCACTTCTTTATCATCCATCTTTTGTTCAACACAGCGAATGAGCATAAGCGGTGTTATAAACACGGGCACCCACCTGTATACCAATGTGGTAACAATGGAGAGAACGACCAGGGCAATCAGTATTCTTACAGTCCAGCGCGCTATTTTGAGCAGAATAAACATCAGTAAACTGCAAATCTATTCGTAATTTTAAGTTCTTATTCAAAAAATTACTAAAGGAATTAACGCTGCACTCTTAATTACTATGAACAGAAACCTGCTCTATGTTGTTGTTTTTTTGATTCTTTCATTTACAGCCTTCTTTTTTTACCATCGCAGCTCTACCGCGCCTTCTCTTCAACTGCAAAACTTAATGTTGAAGGACCTGAATGCGAATGATGTTGATCCGGGCGAATTAAAAGGAAAAAAAACCTTGCTGTGTTTTGGTGCCTCCTGGTGCGGTGAATGCCGGCAAGAATTGCAGAAATTGATGAAAATGTACAACACTGAACTAAAGGAGCTGCAAATTGTTGTAATAAGTGATGAGCCGCTTGAAAAAATTATCGCTTACAAGAACAAATACAAATACCCGTTTGTGTTTTTACAATCCGAAACCGCTTTTTCAGATCTGGGAATCTATTCCATCCCTACAAACTACTTGCTAAACAAGGATGCTAAGGTGGTAAAGGAAAAAACAGGCGATTTCAATTGGGACGATGTTTCAAACAGGGAGCACCTCCTGAAGTTAATGGACAACTAAGGTAGTTAGTATGCAAGAGCAGATCAAAACAATAAGTTCCAATGAACGATCGGGCGATATCCATGCGCTCGATTCAAAGCGTTACATCATCATCAAAGGGGCCCGCCAGCATAACCTCAAAAATATTGACCTGGCCATTCCACGTAACAAAATGGTGGTCATCACCGGTTTGTCAGGCTCCGGAAAATCTTCTCTGGCCTTTGATACGCTTTACGCCGAAGGACAAAGACGCTACGTGGAAAGTTTGTCTGCATATGCTAGGCAGTTTTTAGGCAAACTTGAAAAACCACAAGTTGATTTTATCAAAGGGATTTCTCCGGCCATTGCCATTGAACAAAAGGTAATCTCCAGAAACCCAAGAAGTACAGTGGGTACGGTTACCGAAATTTACGATTATTTTAAACTGCTTTTTGCCAGAATTGGCCGTACATACAGTCCGGTGAGCGGCCGTGAAGTAAAACGGCAACACGTGAGTGACGTGGTAAATGTTATTCAGGCTTTGCCCGCTGAAACTAAAATCCTGCTGGTAGCCGCTGTACCCAGAGATAAAAAGTTGAACCTGAAAAAACAAGTTGATGTTTTGATGGGGCAGGGTTTTTCAAGAATCATTCTTCGCGATGTTGTACACAAAATAGCCGATTTTAAAGCTAGTAAAGCAGATGAGAAAGAGGAGGTTCATTTATTAGTGGATCGCCTTGTCGTGCAAAAAAACGACGAAGATTTTGACAGCCGTTGTGCCGATTCCGTTCAAACGGCCTTTTACGAAGGGTCAGGAAATTGCGAGGTGTGGATTGAGAAAGGCGATGGCAAATACAAAAAAGAAAAGTTCTCTAACCGGTTTGAGTTGGATGGCATGACCTTTGAAGAACCCAATGTGAACTTTTTCACTTTCAACAACCCTGTAGGCGCGTGTAAAACCTGCGAAGGATTTGGCAGTGTAATTGGCATTGATCCTGATTTGGTGATACCAAACAAAAGCCTTTCAGTATACAACAATGCCGTGGTGTGCTGGAATGGTGAGGTGATGAGCTATTACAAAAAAGAACTTATTAAACACGCGCATAAAAGTAATTTTCCTGTTCACAAACCCATTGCCGAATTGAGCAAAAAGGAATACGATTTGCTTTGGAACGGAAACGAACATTTTGATGGCATACACGCATTTTTCAAAATGCTCGAAAAAGAAACCTATAAAATTCAGTACCGTGTGATGCTGGCAAGGTATCGCGGTAAAACTGTTTGTCCTGAATGCCAGGGTACCCGTTTGCGTAAAGATGCCAATTATGTTCAGGTGGGTGGTAAATGCCTGAACGATCTGGTGCTTTCGCCGGTAGATGAATTGTTGCCCTTCTTTGAGCGCTTGCAGTTGAATGCCTACGATCAGCAGGTTTCTAAACGCTTGTTGATTGAGATAAAAAATCGCTTGTCTTACCTCTGTGATGTGGGTCTGGGTTACCTCACCCTCAATCGCGTAGCCAATACCCTGAGTGGTGGCGAAAGTCAAAGGATCAACCTGGCAACACAATTGGGCAGCACCCTGGTTGGTAGTCTTTACATACTCGATGAACCAAGTATTGGCTTGCATCCCCGCGATACCAGTCGTTTGCTTAAAGTGCTGCGCTCCTTACAACAACAAGGCAATACAGTAATTATTGTTGAGCACGACGAAGAGATCATGAGGCAGTCAGACGAACTTATCGATATTGGACCGGCAGCCGGCAGTTTGGGCGGGGAGTTGGTGTTTCAGGGTAGTTTTGAGCAATTGCTAAAGAAAGGTAAAGGATTAACAGCAGGTTATTTGAAGGGTGAGCTAAATATTCCTTTGCCCGACAGAAGGAGGAAATGGAAAGAGTACATTGAGATTCGTAACCTCAATGAACATAACCTGAAAAACATCACGGTCAAATTTCCGCTTCAGGCATTTGTTTGTGTAACAGGCGTGAGTGGTTCAGGAAAATCCACACTGATTAAAAAAGGCCTGTTACCCTATTTGCGGCGTTATTTCGACGGGTATTACGAACATACCGATGCTTCGGCCTACATTGGTGGAAGTTTAAAGCAAATCAAACAATTGGAGTACGTTGATCAGAATCCTATTGGAAAATCTTCGCGTTCAAACCCTGTAACATACATCAAAGCCTTCGACGAAATTCGCACCTTATACGCCGATCTGCCTGCGGCAAAAACAAGAGGTTTTAAGCCGGGGTATTTTAGTTTTAATGTCGAAGGCGGGCGCTGTGAAATGTGTCAGGGCGAAGGTGAAATTACTGTTGAAATGCAGTTTATGGCTGACATACGCCTGCCTTGTGAGAATTGCAAGGGCAAACGGTACAAGGCCGAAACTCTCGAAGTGGTTTACAAAGGAAAATCCATCTCCGATGTGCTGAATATGACAGTGGATGATGCCTTGGTTTTTTTCGAAGAGGATGCAAAAAACAAAACCGCGCAACGCATCAACGAAAAATTGAAAGCGCTGGCTGCAGTGGGATTAGGTTATGTGCAACTGGGCCAAAGCAGCAGTACGCTAAGCGGGGGTGAAGCCCAACGAATCAAACTTGCCAGTTTTTTGATTGCCATTACTAACCAAAGTCCCACCTTGTTTGTTTTTGATGAACCCACCACCGGATTGCATTTTCACGACGTGGCCAAACTCATGGATTCGTTTCAGGCACTTTTGAATAAGGGTCATTCTATTGTGGTAATTGAACACAATCTCGATGTAATTAAATGCGCTGACTGGGTGATCGATCTTGGTCCTGAAGGTGGTGAAAAAGGAGGAAACCTGTTGTTTGAAGGTACACCTGAAGATTTGGTTAAAATTCGAAACTCCTTCACTGCCGCATATTTGAAAGATAAATTATCTTAAGCCTGATTTTGCTCATGGCTTTTTACTTCGGGTTTCAGTAACTTAGGGGAACATTAATAGATGCACTTATGGAGTTCATGGATTATTATAAAATTCTGGAAGTCGATAAAAACGCAAGTACTGAAGAGATTAAAAAAGCCTATCGCAAACTGGCAAGGAAACACCATCCCGATTTAAATCCTAACGATGCTCAGGCCAAAAAAAAATTTCAGCAGATCAACGAGGCCAATGAAGTGCTGAGCGATCCTGAGAAACGGAAAAAGTACGACAAATACGGAAAAGATTGGGAAAGAGGTGAGGAGTACGAAAATTACCGCCGGCAACAGCAACAAAGTCGCGAAAGCAGCTCAGGTTCACAAGCGTTTGGGGGGCAGGAGGATTTTTCTGACTTTTTTGCATCCATGTTTGGCAACTCTTACGGCGGAGGAGCTTATGGAAGAACCGCAACCAAATACAAAGGCGAAGATGTGCAGGCAGAATTGCACCTTGATCTGAAAAGCGCTTTCGCCACCCATCCGCAAACCTTTTCGGTAAACGGAAAAACAATACGGGTTACCATACCAGCAGGTATTGAACAGGGCCAAACCATCAGGATACCGGCGCACGGACATCCAGGTATAAACGGCGGACCCAATGGCGATTTGTACATCACTTTCTCCATACAAAATAACACGCCTTTTATTAGAAAAGGTGCCGATTTGTACCTTCAACAGGAAATTGATCTCAAAACGGCCATGTTAGGAGGAGATATCGTGATTCCAACAATGAATGGATCGGTGAAAGTGCAGGTGAAAGCAGACACCCAAAACGGCGCTAAAATTAAACTGAAGGGTAAAGGATTTCCGGTGTATAAGAAGGATGGGGTATTTGGCGACTTGTATGTTACGCTGAACGTAAAACTCCCCGGTAATCTTAGTGAAAAACAAAAAGCACTTTTGACAGAATTTTTTAAAACCACTTAACCATGGAACAGGACGAATTAATACCCCTTTATGACCTCTGTCGCTATTACGATGTGGAATTTGATTTTGTTGCGGGACTGAGTGAATACGAGTTGCTGGAAGTTATTCATATTGAGCAGGTGCCTTGCTTAAGGAAGTCGCATCTGAGTGATTTTGAAAAGATCCTGCGATTGCATTATGAACTGGACATTAACATGGCGGGTATTGACGCTATCGTCCATCTGTTAAGAAAAATCAAACATTTGCAAGGTGAAATTCATGCCTTGCAATTACGCGCCGATTCAGCATCATCCAATGGATTCACCGATGTGTGGGATTAAAAAAGCAAGGGCAAACTGAGGCAAATTTAACTCGCAAAAAAAAATTACATTTGGGTTCAGGTTCACGCAAATTATCCGGGTCCCGTTTGAATCAATGAAGTTTTTGTTCGGTTTTTTTCAGAAAAGCAAAACCCCCTTGTTGTGGATACAAAGTCGCACGAATCCTAAACAGTTTGTCATTTTCAGTTCAATCCTTGTTGGCTTAACAGGTGGCATCGCCGCGGTAATCCTTAAGCAAGCCGTTCACTTGGTTGGTAAAACTATAGGTCTGCTGTCAATTGAAAATCTATGGTTAGTGGCATTTACCCCAATGATTGGAATAGGTCTTTGTGTGATTTTTGTCAAATATGCGAACAACAACAAGCTTGGTAAGGGTCTTTCGAATATTTTGTATGCCATTGCTCGTAAATCCAGCATTTTGCCCCGCGACCAAACCTATAGTCATATTATAACAAGTGCGTTAACGGTTGGTTTAGGCGGTTCTGCAGGGGTTGAATCACCGATTGTAACCACAGGATCAGCAATCGGTTCTAATTTCGGGAGGGCCTACAAATTAAACTATAAAGAACGCACCTTATTATTGGCTTGTGGTGCTGCAGCAGGTATTGCGGGTGCTTTCAATACGCCGATTGCAGGCGTTTTGTTTACACTTGAGGTTTTATTGGTTGAGGCTAATATTTCAGCTTTTATACCTATTCTTATTGCGGCAGCGAGTGGCGCATTGTGTTCTGAAGTTATTTTAGGGGATGACGTGCTACTCAACTTTAAACTGAAAGAACCGTTTAATTATGTCAATGTCCCATTTTACTTTTTATTGGGTATTGTTACTGGTATTGGATCAGTTTATTACACCAGAGTTTTTCAATTCTCTGAAAACCTATTTTCCGCTTTCAAACACAAATTGGTAATCAGAACTTTTTTGGCTGGGGTTGGATTGTACATATTAATTGTTTTGTTTCCCCCGCTAATGGGTGAAGGGTATTCTACCATTAAACAACTATCCAACATTCACCCCCAAGCAGTTTTTGAAAATTCATTATTTAAATTACTAATTGATCAAAAATTCTGGATGTATTCTTTGCTTTTGTTGGTTTTGATTTTTAAGCCAATGGCGGCCGGCTTCACCTTGGGTGGAGGCGGAAATGGTGGAAACTTTGCACCTTCTTTATTTATGGGAGCCATTCTGGGTTTTCTTTTTTCGAGCTTGGTCAACGAAACCAAAATAACGGACTTACCGGTTAGCAACTTTGCTTTAGTAGCGATGGCCGGTATTCTTAGTGGCGTGTTTCATGCGCCATTAACAGGAATATTTCTAATTGCTGAAATTACCGGGGGTTATGAATTGATTATACCTCTTATGATTGTTTCAGCCATCAGTTATGCCGTATCAAAGGCTTTTATGCCCCAAAGTATGGATATGCAGAAGCTTCAGGAGAAAGAAAAAATTGTTACCACAAGCACTGATGATTATTTATTGAGTAGTTTCAGAATAGACAGTTTAATTGAACGGGATTTTTCACCAGTATCCATAAATGCCAGCCTGGGAGAATTAATAAGAAATGTGTCTGCATCCAAACGTAACATTTTTCCTGTTCTTGATAATAATCTAAACTTAAAAGGGCTGATTACCATAGACGATATAAGAGAAGTGATGTTTAAACAGGAGTTGTATGAAAAGTTAACGGTAAGGGAACTTATGCGACAATCCAGGCAGGTGATTACCGAAAAGGACGACATTCGCACCGCATTAAAATTGTTCGATGAATCTCACCTTTGGAACATTCCTGTGGTATTTGAGCAACGGTACATGGGGTTTATTTCTAAATCCACCATACTTGAAAAGTACCGTGAAACCTTACTAAAAAGCTCAATTGAATAAATTTGTCAAAAGCGGACACAGAAGGTGTAACCATTGTTTAATTTAGACGTTTTACCAGGAATGAAATATCTATCCCTAATTCTTCTCACCTTTTTTCTGTCCTTACACACTACAACTGAAGCCCAGAATTCGAAACGCAAGCCGGTGAAGCAAGTTAAAAAGGGCTGGAAGAAAAGTGGTAGTTCATACAATCCCTATCTTAAAAAGAAAGCCAAAAATAAACCCAGTGCACGTATGGCCAGGGCAGATAAAAAAGAATTGCAACGACAAAAGAAAGCCGCTAAAAAACAAATGCGACGTTCAAAAAAACGGTTGAATAAATAAAATTATTTGGATTTCGTTTTTCCGCTGAGTTTACCGCTTCTCCAGGCTTCAATAAATTCAGCCCATTTTACCGGGTTCAGCAAAGTAAAAGATGGTTGCTGACCGGCAGTATACACCTTGGTGTAATAGGCTTGCATAGCGTATTTGTAATTTTCAGAGGCACTGGCCCCCTGGGTTCTTTCCAAATAGCTCAACTCCTCACGCATCAAATTTTTATCGGCGCGTTCCGCGTCACTATCGCTGAGGTTAAGTGCCAGAAATGCTCTGCGAAATTCATCTTTTGTTGGCCAGGGATAAACATCAACGGTTTGTAATTGTATGGTGTCTTTTGTGAGCACCTGAATGGCATAGTAATACTTGTTTTGAAGCGTATCGGCAATTTTGAAATTGCGGCGTTTATGACTGATGGAATAAAACTCCAGTTCGTCGCCGGGGTTGATTACCATACTAAAAAAGCCGTAAAAGTCGGAAACTACACCCCTGTTTGTGCCTTTTACCAAAATAGACACAAAAGGAATAGGAGTGAGGCTATCCTGATCTAACACCACCCCTGAAAATTGTATGTATTTGCCGGCATCTTGTTTATTGCCGGCGGGTTGAGCTGTAATTTTGCCGAGCAACAGCAAGGTAAATATGAACAGGCAAGTTCTCATGAAGCCTAAAATTAAGGATTGTTTTTCAATCCCATGAGGATTAACATATTTTGGTTTCGGAACAAAAGCCTGTAAAATTCGATTAAATTTGTAAAAATGAAGCCGTTCCTACTTCTACCTTTGGTTATTTTACTGGTCTCTACGCAACTTAAGGCGCAGGTGCGCGTGGTAAAGCCGGTGAAAACCAAACCTCTTACCACGCGGTTAGCTTTTGGGGCCGGGGCAGCAGGCAGTGTGTTGTTTCTTTCACGAAACGTAAAGGAGAATAACGAGGCTTATGGGTTTCACCTGTCTTTGGCTTATGGAGGTACCAAGCTATTTAGAGGAACACTTGAATACACTCAATACAAAACCCTTGATATTGCCCCAACCTGGTACAATGTTAGAGCGAATACCATCGAAACCAACCTGCACATCATTGCCAGATTCAGCGAAGGAAAGGCCATATTTTATCCCATTTTTGGATTCAGTTACAACGTCTTTTCAGGTTTTTACACAGGGGTGAGAGATTACCTGAATTTAAATGCCCTCTACAAGGATAGCTCGGATGTGATCACAAAATGGTGGGGTTTTAATGCCGGGGCCGGTTACGAGTATTTTTTTAAGCGCTTCAGTTTTTTTGCTGATTATAAAATGCGTCTGGGTGTTTCGGAAGGCTACAACGAATTTAATATACTCGACGTGTGTTTAAGTGCCGGATTAAGAATAAATCTCAAAGTACCTACGTTGTATGGTTTGTTCAGAGGCACCCGAAGCCGCTATACACTTAAAACAGAATTGAACCATTAATCTCAGGCTATGAGCAATCTGCAGGACTATCTTTTCAGGCTCAATCATTTTTTGAACGCGTACTTTCCATTAAGCAACTCCGTACTTATATTGGCACTTACACTGTTGATTATTCTGTTTTCACCGCTTCTTTCAAAGCGCTTCAGAATACCAAGCATCATCGGGTTAATTATTGCGGGTATAATTATAGGTCCGAATTCTCTTCACATCATTGAGTCAACCGCCAGTTTTGAATTGTTGTCGAAAACCGGTCTGTTGTATATCATGTTCCTTGCCGGCCTTGAAATCGACATGCAGGAGTTTGAACACAACCGAAACAAAAGCATTGTATTTGGGTCGCTAACGTTTTTTATCCCCATCCTCATTGGTTTTTTGGTTTGCATTTACGTTTTCCAATTCAGTTTTTGGCCGGCTTTATTACTGGCCAGCATGTTTAGCACCCACACCTTACTCAGCTATCCTATTGTGAGTAATATGGGCATAGTAAAAAATAAGGCGGTACAGGTGGCGTTTGGTGGCACCATCATCACCGATACGGCAGTGCTGGTGCTTTTGGCTGTTATTACCAATTCAGTTGTGGGCGATTTCTCAGGATTGTTTTTTGTGAAGATCATGTTTTCACTTAGCCTGCTTGGCTTTTCCACACTTTACCTTTTACCAAGAATTAGCCGTTGGTTTTTTAGAAACGTAGAAGCGCAAGCCAGTTCACAATATATTTACGTTTTAGCCATGGTGTTCATTTCGGGGTTTTTGAGTGAACTGGCAGGCGTTGAACCCATTATTGGTGCCTTTTTGGCCGGATTAGGATTAAATAAGGTGATTCCTCACAACGGCATTCTCATGAACAGGATTATTTTTATCGGTAATACTTTGTTCATTCCGTTTTTTCTCATCAGTGCGGGCATGCTTGTTGATCTTGCTCTCTTTTTTAAAGGCTACAGCGCATTGGTGTTCGCCGGTATTTTGTCGCTTGTGGGTTTGGTTACCAAATACCTGGCAGCCGACATTACTGCACGTATATACAGTTATTCAAAAAACGAACGTAACATTTTATTTGGTTTAAGTGTATCACACGCCGCCGCCACCTTGGCTATAATAAAAGTGGGCTTTGACATAGCCCTGTTTGACCAAAACGTGATTAATGGTACCATCATTCTGATTTTGTTATCGTGCCTGGCCAGTTCATTTGTTACAGAGAAAGCCGCCCGCAAAATCGCCGTATTGGAAAAGGACGTGGTGAAACGCGGGAGCGAAAAACCCGAACGTATCCTTATTCCCGTTAGTAATCCTGAGAACATTCAGCGTTTAATTGACCTCGCCTTGTTGATTAAGGATCAAAAATCACCGGAACCGATTTTCCCGCTTTCCATAGTGGAAGATGATGCCGATGCCGATGAAAAGATCAATCTGGTGAGGCGGGTGATTGAAGGCGCAACAGAACAAATTGCCAGTGGTGACAAAAAAGTGGAAGTACTCAAAAAGGTGGATTTAAGTATAGTTGACGGTATTATCAGAACAGCCAAGGCATATAATATTTCAGATATTATTATTTCCTACAAGTCCAATCCCGGAACCTCCAACCTTATTTTTGGAAACATGGCCAACAACCTTTTGGCCAAGTCAAAGCAAGCCTTGATCATTTCAAAAGTACTCCAGCCCATCAATACGTTTCAAAGGGTAATAGTGGTACTTACCCCGAATGCCGAAAAGGAAACCGGGTTTTTACATGTGATTCAAAAGATCAACGCTTTACTAAAACAAACAGGTAACAAAACACTGGTGTATGGACCCGAATCTACCCTTATTGCCTTTGCAAGTGCTGTGGGAGACCAAAAAAGAACATTTTACAAGTACCATGAACTTAATAGCTTTGAAAGTTTTGATGCCATGGATGAATTAAAAACCGACGACCTGTTTGTGTTCTTAAGCTCAAGGAGCCAAACCCTGAGCTACGATTTCCATGTAGATGATATGCCTAAATTGCTCAACAAAACTTCAGAGTTTACAAGTTTTGTGGTGTTTTACCCTTCCTTGTCAAAAGTATTGCAGGATGGGGGCATTAGTGACATCACCACCACCAAAATCGGCAAGAACTATGAAAAGGTAAAGCACCTGACAGAAAAAGTGACCGGAAAGTTCAAAAAGGACGATAAAGAGCAGGAGAATAGCTAGTTACACTCAAAAAAAATGCCGTTATTGTGCTCCTAAATGAATTTTGATTACACCTTTATCACCATCAAGGGCTTCATTTTATTTGAACCAATGGTCATACTAACGAATTTGATTTTGTTTGCCTGTGCTTTGTATTATTTCAGGCAACTATGGAGTTATAACCACAGGTATTCGCGTCAGAAGGCCTTGTTCATTTTAATGATTGGCATTAGTGGTCTTTTTGGAAGTGTAGCCCATGCAGTGCATTTTCAATTAGGCGATGCCTTTTTTAATACCATGCTGTTTCTCATGAACAGCATCAGTTTGTTGTCAATTTTGTTTTGTTTTTCGGGAGCGTATTATTACCTGTCAAAAGAAAAAGGGACTAAAAAGTGGGTAAACACCTTTGTGTGGTTATGGGTAATAGTTTTACTGATTGTAACCTACCTGAAAAACGAATTTGTATTAGTTAAAATTCACGCCGGAATTGTATTACTATTTTCACTTATTGTGTATTCACTTTACGATACCCGTAAAGACCCCGGCAGTAAATACATTGTATCGGGTATTTTGGTGGCCTTTCTTTCTATCATCACACATACCCTCAGAATCAATCTGCATGCCTGGTTCAATTACAAAGACATATCGCATGTCATCATGATAGCTTCCCTTTATCTTATATACAAGGGGGTTGATCTTAACAGCGAAAATCTGTTGGCCGATGAGCCATCACCGGCCCTGCCATAAGGCTTATTTCACTTGTTGTTTTTCTTTTCCTAACTTTTTTCGGTAATACGAGAGCAACTCCCTGAACGTATTAAATTCTTCTCTGTAAAATAGCCCAATGCCCTGGGTGTAAGGACCACCCAAAATTGTAACCTGTGTGTTGTCGTTGGTTTGATTGAACACTTTCACCCTGTACTTGCCATCTTCAGATAATTTGTATTCCGCCACTACATCGCCAATCAAACCCGATGAGCTGTTGTTGGGATTAGAGTTCACCCCAAAATTACCATCCACGGTAATTCTGTTATTCATAAATTGTTTACTCAATGCCACATCAAATTCTTCACCGGTAGAAGTTGTTCCCGGTCGGTAATTAACGCCCACCTGCATATCGCTTATGCCTGAAACATTACCAAAGTATGAATAGATAAATTCACTGGCTCTGTTGCTAAGCATTTCACTTCCGGTTGAAGCAGCTGCACTGCCGGCAGAAACCCCTCCTCCTTGTGAAGTGTATATTTGCGGAACAGTAAAACTCCTGAACAGCAAAAAGGAAAAAACCTGACGGTTTAACTCGGCCTCATCGCTTAGTACATTGTCTATCCTGGCCATAGCAGTTGGTTCGAGATTGGGCACATCAATGTCGAAATTAATATTAGGAGTTGCCAGTTTACCTGAAATGATAAGTTTACAATCAACGGGTTGACGAGAGCCATACATACCCGTGGTGTCATTCAACAATGGGGCCACAGAAGCCCGTTGTCTGTATCTGGTAATCACATCAATTTCAGCATTCATTGGGTCGCCACTCCAGGTGATGCTGCTGCCCGATTCAATTTCAAATTTTTTATTGATAAGTGTTTTTAAAGTAAACAAATATTCTCCGTCAGTTATGATATAATCTCCGGTCATATCAAATTTACCAAGAGTGTTGATGTTGAGGTCCAGATTACCTTCTCCTTTAACATTTAAAACATCGCCTGTTTTTCTATCCATTAAAATGCTCAATTCAGCGTCGGGACTAATTTTCAGGTTCATGTCGAGGTTAAATCCGGTCAGCACATTTTCCTGTACTTTCTTTAAAGTATCTTTAACTACAAACGTGATGTAGTTTTCATCGTTGAGCTCAGCAGGACCATCTAGCGGCAGGTAAAATTTTGAGTTTTTCTCAACGCTGGTTGTTATTTCCATATTCAGGTTGTTGAGGTAGCCGTACAATCCAAGATTTCCACTTCCGTAAACCTGCCCATAATAGTAAGGGTTGAGCTCTTCAATGGTGTTAAGCGTCAACATGTTTTTAAAATTTAAATCGTAGTCAAGGCGAATGTTCTCAAAATTGTCATGGAAAATGTTTCCATTTAAAGTGCCTCTAACTGGTGATCGCATGTTTTTGTCTCTCAACAATAAATCAGTAAAACGAATTTGGTCTGGCATGATGTCAATTTCACCTGTAACATAATACGTTACATTGGTGTAATCCACCTTAATTTCTGATTGAAACAAATTGAGGTGGCTGTCGATCATAATATGTTGAGGGTCTCCATGCACTTTGCCTTCTCCTCTCACAAAACCGTTTTTTACTGTTAACAAGCCTTCAAGCAAAGGGTTGAGGAGGCGAAGATTCGCGGTGTTTGCCTTAAAATCGATATCAACTGTTTCTTTGCGTCCATCGAGATAGTAATTTCCATTGAAGGTGATGTCTTTCATGGCACCACCTAAAAATTCCCCCAGTCCAAGAGAACTGTATCCTTCCAGCCGAATAAAATTACCTGAAGCGGTATAATCTGTTTTAAGAACCACTTTTCCCAGTGAGTTGTCATTCAATTTGAAATTCTGAACATCCACATTTCCTCTAAACACAAACTGCTGATTGGCATTGGAAAATACCATGTGGCCATTCAGGGTGCCGTTAAATTTTAATGCAAATAAATGCAGTAAGGGGTTAAATGAACTAAGGTCAACATTCTGGGAGTTCACCACTAGACTATCAGAAGAAGAATTGGTGTATTTGCCACTGATATTGATTTCCTGGTCTTTATTGTTCAACACCAAAGGTTGCACAAGCAAACTACCGTCCTTTAACCACGAGAGGGTGTTCGGTGATTTTAAGTTCCAGTTGTTGTAAGCGTTTTTAATTTCGATGGTATCACAAAACATGTCAAATGAAGCGGAATTAAAACTCATACCACCACTTATCTTGCCGTAATTGGGCACTGTGTCCTGATTATTCCAGACTAAACTGTAATTGATGTTTTTATCGTTAGAGGTGATAGTGGTGTTGAGTTGGTTAACCAAATTTGAGTCTTTAAATGTGATGCCTTGTGTACTGATATTGGCTTTAAGGTTTTTGCCCAACTCATTTACCTGAAACGTGGTTGTATAAAAATTGAAATCCTGGTAGCTGAAAACGGGCAGCTCACCCTGCATATCAAATTTGTTCCTTCCGGCATCAAAGGCTATTTGAATACGTGATTCTCTACTTAACATGTAATTAGGAAAAAACAATTCGTGAACGGTGCTGAAATTTTTAATGTTAAGCTCAATTGACAAGGAGTCGTTATAGCTTATGTTATTCTGAGGTTTCTGGAAAAATGTTGGGTAGTAGTTATAAAGAAACCCTTTGAACACTCCAAACACGTTGCTGAGTTTGTATCTGCCATGCAGAGAAGCGTTCAGGTAAGCGGAACTCAGGTCAATTTTTTTGAAAGTATTCACCTGATCAAGTTCAAGGTTAAAGCTTGACAGTTTGTATTTTTTGCCCCGAACGGTGTAAATTAAATTGTCAAGATGAATCAAACCGCTTAGGTTATCAATGGAACTTCCTCTGGTATCAATCAAAACCTGAGCTGACACAATTCCACTGTCTTGATTTGTAAGAAATTTTAAAGCGCTCAAATCCACCCGGTTAATGGTTGAAATAAATTGCAGGTCGGGTACAGGTTTATTAAAGTCAACCGATCCATTAAAGTCAAAATTTACATTGGTATCAAGGCTCACCAGCATCCCGTTAAATATCTTGTTCTCAATGTGGCCGCGTAGTGAAATGTGTTTGTAGTTGTAATTGTTGTAAGAAAGGTTTTGGATTTTGAAATTAAAACCTGCTGCAAGTGAACGCAAATCTGATCCGTTTCCATCCAGATCACCATTCAAGCTCAGTGAGTGCAGCCCTGATACACCAAAGAGCTTTCCCAGGTCAAAATTTTCGGTACTCAGTTTGCCATGGTATTCAATGTCGGTAGGTTGTTCTCCTAATTTCATACTTAAGCGGGTATCGGCATTGCCAATGGCAGTTTTAAATTTGCCATAGGTAGTGAAATCTGTAACAAACCCGTCGAATTTGCCTCTAAAATTGATTAGGCCCAGCATCTTTACCTGTTCAGGCAATGGCAGTTTTTTGCCTGCTTTGAAAGGGTAGGTGGGCACGCTCATAAGATCAGAGTAATGTGTGCTCAATTGTTTGGCGTCGAGGTGGATAAAACTACTTGCTATATCGGGTAAGCCTTGTATAGAGGCATAACCTTTGTATTTTGTGTAGGCACCGAAAGAAAATACCAACTCAGATAACCTCAGGTCGCTTACCGTTCCGTTAACCTTGCCTGAAATGCAAAGTTGTTGGTTCAAGCCATCAAGTTCTTCTGTAAAATAGGCAACATCCCGGCTATCTACACAACTGCTGTCTTTTAATTCACAGTTCAGGTTCACTTGTGTTACAAATTCCTGATAGTCTTCCCAGGCATCGTAATTGAACTGGATTTTCCCTCGCACTTTACTGAGTGGTGTGCGCAATTGAAGGTGTTTAACTTCAAGATGCTTTGAGTTAAAAGAAACTATTCCACTGAGCTCGTTCAGAACAAAACCGCTCTTTTCTATAAAACTCAAATGTTCAACCTCTGTTTGTATGCTGTCTCCGAACAAGGATAAGCTTTTAAAGTGCCCTTGCAAATTGCTTACCCTTATGTCGTGGTAGTTGATGTGTTTGGGATCGTGGTTTGTGTGTCGTTTGTCTTGATAGCTAAAATTCACGTGTTGAAGATCAAGCTCACCCGCATCGAAATGCCATGAGTCGGCACTTTTTTGGTTACTGTCGGGCTTAGCGAAATACGCCCTAAGAAAATCATAATTAAATTCCGGTGGATTAGTCTGTCTGATCAGTTTTACGGTTGCCTTGCTTAATCGGGTCTCCTTTAAATGCAGCAGGTGTTCTTTTATATTAAATGTTTTGATAAACAAGTCGATATTTCCAAGAAACAGGGTATCGTGTTGACGGTCAAGTATGGTAACAGAATTTAAGTGCAGGGAAGTGAAAAAATTGATCTTAATCTGTTTCACCTCTACTTTTGTTTGAAGTTCTTTACTCAGATACACACTTGCTTTGTTGCCAAGCCAGGTTTGAAAGGTATAGGATTGAATAGCGAGTAACACTATGAAAGAAATCAAGACCAGTGTTACAAACAGGTAGGCAAGGGAATTGATGAATATTCTCGTAATTTTACGCGGCATTTGACCCTTTATAAAGATAACGTAAAATAGCAGGAAGAGCAGAAACCGGTTTGTGAAAAAAACTAACATTCATATCTTGGCAATTGAAAGTAGTTGCGACGATACGTCCTGTGCTATCTTGTGTGATACCAAAGTACTGTCTAACAAAACAGCAGGACAAGACATTCACCGCTTATACGGAGGGGTGGTGCCAGAATTGGCAAGCCGCGATCACCAGAAAAACATCGTACCTGTTGTTAATGCAGCATTATTTGAAGCAGGGGTAAGTTTGTCAGCAATTGATGCCATTGCAGTAACACGCGGACCTGGTTTGATGGGTAGTTTATTGGTTGGCCTGTCGTTTGCCAAATCCTTGTCGCTTGCTCTTCAACGCCCTTTAATTGAGGTCAATCACCTGCAAGGGCACGTGCTGGCCCATTTTATTGCTTCTGCAACACAGCAAACGCCCGAATTTCCTTTTTTGTGCCTTACTGTAAGCGGAGGGCATACCCAACTGGTGCTTGTGAAAAATCATCTTGAGTTCGAATTGCTGGGTGAAACAATTGACGATGCGGTTGGCGAGGCTTTTGACAAGGCAGCAAAGATCCTCGGCTTGCCTTATCCTGGAGGCCCGTTGATAGATCAGCACGCGGCAAAGGGAAATCCTGAACGTTTCACGTTTGCCAGCACTAAAGCCGAAGGGTACAATTACAGTTTTAGTGGTATTAAAACCTCCTTTTTGTACTTTATTCAAAATGCTTTACAAAAAGACAAGGATTTTGTGAAAAATAACCTTCATGACATTTGCGCTTCTTACCAATCGCACCTGGTAAAAGTTGTTTTGAAAAACGTAAAACGGGTGTTAAACGACCGGCAGTTGACTTGTTTGGCCTTAGCCGGCGGTGTTTCTGCCAACTCAGAACTTAGACGCAAGGCAGCTGAACTGGGAAATGAGCTCAACATAAAAGTGTTTGTACCGGAATTGCAATATTGTACCGACAACGCAGCCATGATTGGTATTGCGGCTTACTTTAAGTTTCTGAAGGAAGAATTCTCAGGACTTGATCTTGCGCCTTTGGTGAAAATGCCTTTGTGAGCAGGTATTTACTGAGAAATGCCAAGTTTAGCTGCAAGTGCAGCCGGTAAGGCATTTTTGTGTAACATGATGGAAGTAGTTTTGTACAGCACGTAACTCTCACTGGCATAAAAATAACCACCGCATTGATTTCTTTCTTTGCCCCATGAATTTTTTACAATGTAATACAAGGTGCCGTTTTGGTCTTTTGCTAAACCAATCATGTGCATGCCATGGTCGTCTTGCGTTTCAAAATTATCAAAGGCTTTCTGGCGCAACTCTTGAGTAATGGTAAGTTGAGGTTGGGGTGTAATGCTAAGTTGCTGTTTTTCTTCTTCTGTCATTTCAGAAATTGGTTTTTCGGGAATGAGTGCAAGGCCATCCTTAAACATAAACCCTTTTTCCGACACATCGGCAGCCCAGGCAATGGAAAACCCTTTTTCGATGGATTCTTTCATCAGCGATTGTAGCTCGTTCAGAGGGATGTTGTAAACACTTTCCCAATTCCAATTGTCGGGCACCTCAAGCACAAATTGTTTATAGAAGGGGTGGTGACTGAAAGAGGTGATGATCACAAAATCATCGGGCTTGATGCCAATGGCGTTAGCATATGTAACAGGAGTAAATAGTTTTCCCTCAACGCTGAACTGATCAGGCACTTTACCCAGGTATTCATCGCAAACCGCATTCACCGAATTTACCATAAAAGCAAAGTCAATTTTTTGCGTTTCGTCTTTTGCGGCGGTGGATAAGATGTTTTTTAATGTACCCTCAAGAAGTTGATGATTGTGCGGGGCTTTAGGTTCTTTTTTACCAGAATAGATGTCTTCAGGAACGATGCCGTAATTTCTAATAACATTCAAAACATCAGGGAAACCGCCGCCTTCAGCAAAATTGGTTCTGCCGTGCATACGAATATAATTTCTGGCTTTTAGGTCGTATGTTTTTCTAACTACAAACATTTCACTCAGGTTTAGATTTTTAGATTTTCCTAATCGCATCAATTCACTTTCAAAAAAGGAAAGAGAAGAGAAAGACCAGCATGTACTGGTGGAATTTTGATTTTGTACTTCTGTTGCCTCCAATGTTTTCAGAACGGTAAATGAATATTGTGAGTCCTTTTTGTTGGTTTTTTCCTGTGAATAAAACAACTGAATGGAAAGAAGAAAGAGGAATGTAATGGTGTATTTCATGGCTTGTTGTTTGGTAAGGTTGAAGATTTTTGACGAATGAGTTGATTAAGGTAACGAATCTCAAATACTGTGAATATCATGTAAGTGCTTACAAAATGAGCGGCAAAACCGTGAAAACTGCTGCGAAATAGAAACGCACACAACAAAAGGCTGAAGAAAGCAAGCAAAAGTTTGATAGCCAAACTGAACAATAGAAACTGGGTAAAATCCTCTTTACCGGATTTGTATTGGTATAGGAAATTATACACGAAAAAAAAGAGTGCAAAGGCGAGGCTGATGTAAAACCAATGTTTGTATTGCTCGCTCGTAAAAAGGTTGATAGAAAAGGAAATAAACACGCTGAAAAGCATAGCCAAACTCACCGAAACAATACCCTTATAAAGCATCAGGATTTTGGTTTGATAAAATCTTTAAGTGCAAGGTACAAGGCCGCGACTATGCCAAGTAAACTGAGCACAATTGTGAAAATCGGACTGCTGTTCTGAAAATAAAGGTCTAATTTTTTACCACCCCAGGCCGAAAGTCCGATAACGACTCCCATTTGCAAGGCCATGTTGCCGTATTTTAAAAATGACTCAGGCCGATTTGCTTGTGGCATTCTGATTGCCCTCGTTTTGAACCATGTTTTTTACTCTTGCACCCATGTTGCAATTGCCGGAAAATACGGCACCGGGTTCAATTGAAAGTTTACCGGTAATGATATCGCCGGTGATTCTGGCAGAAGCTTTTAGTGATAACATTTCATCCACCTCCACGGTACCCTTCACTTCACCACTAAGGTCAGCATTCTGACTTTTTACATTTCCGGTGATCATCCCATTAGGACCCAACACAAATTTGCCCTTTGTGATGAGATTTCCTTTCAGTGTTCCATCAATTCTCACGTCGCCAAGGGAATTGATATCGCCGGTAATTTCGGTGCCTTTGCCGATCAGGTTAACTGACCCTGCATCTACAGCCTGATTTTTTGTTGAATTCATCCCTAACATGATTTAAATTTACGAAAGATAATTATTATTTCTGAATTTGATTGTTGGTTTCCAACGACTTGTAATTATCCAAAAAAAACATGGCGTAACCTGCCGTGTTCTTTTTTTTGTAAAGCAGGGGTAAATTTTCAGCAGCAATCGGGTAAAATTCAAAAAGTTCTTTGATTACCCCGTCCTTAAACACTTCCGGATCGGTGTTCAGATTTTTGTAATATGCATAAGCTTCTTTAGCCGAAGGAAATGACTTATAAATGACAAGTTGTTTTCCGTTACCATACAAACTACTTGAACTTTTAAAGGTTTTTTCGGCATAATAATTTGCGTTGAAGGCGTCTAATTTGGATTTGAAGGCATTCAGAATTTTAGGATCATCAGGGCACACCACAAAAAGGAAATGTTCAGATTCGAGGTTCACCACAAATGTGTCTTTGGCCGCTTCTCCCGGTTTTGAAGGTTGGAAGAGATCGGGGTTGTTCTGTTTTTTTATGGCCATTAGTACATCGTTGGCCAATGGTGTAACTTCTGAATTGGGATATTTGCCCACCAGCAATTTCAGTTCCTTTTCAAGTGTATCGGTGCCTTTGAGTTTGCCGAGACTCATGGCCCTAATGAACATAAATTTGGGCGAGTAATCTGTTTTACCATAGTTTCTCAGCGCGTTGTCGGAAAGCGTAAAGGCTGAGTTGTAGTTTTCTTCACGGTAGCTGTTATAAGCGGCTGAATAAGCGGTCTCTAATTCACTTTTAGCCACATTCATTTCCTTGGCGTAATCAGGGTTTTTCAGAAGCAAGGCAAATTCACTATCCGGAAATTCGTTCAGAATTTTGTCTTTATAATAATCGGCTTTCTTCTGATTTTTTTCCTCAAGATACATGCGGTACATGATGTAGTAGGTGTTCACTGTGTAGCGGTTGTCAGGAAAGCGACGATTCAATTCCTCAAATGAAGCTACTGCCTTTGCGTTGTTGTGCAAATCTTCCTTGTAAACAGATCCCATCAGATAATAGGCCTTTATGATTTTTTTATTGCTCTTTTTAATCAGGCTGTCATTTATTGGCAAATCTTTCAGATAAGGTTCCCTTAGTTTTTCAGGACTTTTAACAGCCGTGCTTTGGGTGTTGCTGCTGTCGGTAGATTCTGCCGGAGTTTCATCAATTGTAAGCGCTTTATTGGAACGTCTCCAATTGTCTTCTAGTTTTCTATTGCCCCATTTTTTACTGAATTCAGAAATACCATAGGCAACGGTTGAGGGGTTATAAAAATAAAAGGTGGCTCCCCCCGAGTTGCCAAATGCCGGGGTGGGAGTTGTGCCAATGCTTGAAGGGGCTGCCATTCCGCCGGCGTTCCTTTGTGCTTCCTCCAGTTCTTTCTGTTTTCTCTGGGCTTCACGTTCTTTCGCTGCAATAAGTTGATCGATGAAACGGTTACGTTCAGCCTCGGTCATTCGTGCTACTTTTTGCAAGCTGTCTTCGGTTAAAATGGTTTTGATGTGACCAACTAAAGTTGATAGGGTTTTTTTTCTGGCCACAATATTCTCATAGTCAGGATGATCTTTAGGAAGAGTGGTTACAGCGCTGTCATAATAAGCTTCCGCCGGCACATAACGGGTTTGATCAAAATTGATCTCGCCTAGTTTGAGAAAGGAAGAGGCCTTTTGACTTCTATTTGAAAGGCTGGTTTGTACTGAGCGTTTGTAATAATATTCAGCCTTATCGATGTGTTTCTCTTTTTCTTCAATTTCACCAAGGGTGTAATAAATTACATCGTAATAATCGGTGTTTTTAAACTCCTTCGCCATTTTAAGGAGGTCTTTTTTAGTTTTTTCTGTATTACTGCGTTTTACATCCATCAAACGGGCAATATGAATTTTACTGTAAAACACCAGATCGTAGCTTGGTTTTAATCGGATAGTGTTCTGGTAATAACGAATGGCTCTTTTATTTTCTTTTGATTGTTCCAACAATTGCGCGATAATAAAGGAATACCTGGCCCTTTTGAGTTTTTTAATACCGCCAAAGAGTTTTTTGTTTTCTGTAGCCTCCATTAACTTGGCTATGGCTTCAGTGTTTTGCCCCCGGCGAACGTAATAATCAGCGTAAAGTACAGGGAATTCATTTTTAACGTCTTTAGGCAGTTTTTTCTCGTTTTTGAGCAGAGCGAGAAGCGATTCAGACGTGCTGATTGAACCAATTTCGTTGTTTACTTTAGCTAGCCAAACAATGGCGGTGTATTTGTCCTTGGATTTTGGATAACTTCTTACTACATATTCAAAAGCCTCCATGGCGCTGAAGTACTCGCGTTTGTAAAAATGCGAAATGCCAATATTGATCCAGTTGTTATCAATCCATTTGCCCGCCGAAGTAATTTCGTTGCCTTTGGAATCTTTAATTGTGTGTCGTTGAATACAGAGGGAGGATTTTTTTATTGCTTTATCAAAATCTCCCGCGTTTGCTTTGGCTTGTGCGGGAGTAGGATAGATGTATATTGGCAGGGTTCTTTCGAAGTTATCTTTGTAGCCCTTTTCTGTTTTGTAAATACCCTCATCAATGTTTACATTGGAATAATAATAACCGTTGTAACGCGCAGTAAGATTGTGGTAAAAACGCGAGACCGCTGTATTTTTTTTGGTGCTGCAAGCTGCAGCAAAAATGCAGATGGAACAGAATATGAGGAGTTTGCGATACACGCTAAATTAAAACGCAGGTTAATTGGTTTTAGTATACACCCCGCAAGGCAAATTATACCAACTCAAACTGTACGAGTTCAATGAACTCCTGTACCCTTTCTTCAATATCCTTTGCGGTTAATCCGAGTAAGCGTTCGGTGCCGAAACGTTCTACGGTAAAACTGGCCATTGCAGAACCAAATATAATCGCGCGTTTCATGTTTTCGAAGCTAATATCGCGGGTTTTGCTGAGGTAACCAATGAAACCACCTGCAAAAGTGTCGCCGGCACCGGTAGGGTCAAACACTTCTTCTAAAGGCAAAGCCGGGGCATAAAACACTTCATCTTTATTGAACAATAAGGCGCCGTGCTCGCCCTTTTTTATGATTAATACGCTGGGACCCATGTTCAGAATGATTTGAGAGGCTTTAACCAGAGAATATTCTCCTGAAAGCTGACGCGCCTCAGAATCATTGATGGCCAGTACATCCACCATAGAGATGGTTTTTTTAAGTTCATCCATCGCCACATCCATCCAGAAATTCATGGTATCCATCACGATGAGCTTGGGGCGTGTGCTCATTTGTTCAATTACACTACGTTGTACCGCCGGTACCAGATTCCCCAACATCAGAAACTCGGCGTTTTTAGCAGATTCAGGTACAACCGGTTGAAAATCGGCAAGTACATTCAATTGTGTGTCCAGTGTGTCTCTGCTGTTAAGATCGTTGTGGTATTTACCACGCCAAAAAAAGGACTTTTCGCCTTTTTTTACTTGTAAGCCTTCCAAGTTTACCCCAGAATTGCGGAGGGTATTCAGAAAATCGTTTGGAAAATCATCGCCTATAACCGAAACCAGATCGATTTTTTTGGTGAAATAGGAGGCGGTAAGTGCAATATAAGAAGCTGCGCCGCCCACAATCTTATCTGTTTTTCCAAATGGCGTTTCTATGGCATCAAAGGCTACGCTGCCCACAACTAACAAGCTCATGAAGGGTTTTTTTATTTTTTCGTAAAGATATTGTTTATTTGATAAAACTACTTTAAATTTGCAGCCCTAATCAGAAAATTCCTCCTTAGCTCAGCTGGTTAGAGCACATGACTGTTAATCATGGGGTCCCTGGTTCGAGCCCAGGAGGGGGAGCAAAACTTAAAAGAGAGTGAAAGCGAAAGCGATCACTCTTTTTTTATTTTATGTAAATGCGTCTCCTGGGCTCGAACCTAGGTCAAAGAGGGACGGCTTTTTCTACTGTGGGGTTCTCAGAACGTTTAGCACACGCTCAAGCTAAACTAACTACGGGGCTCTCATTGAGCAAACACTTGAGTAAAGTATTTACAAAATCTTTATATTTTATAAAATACCTTTGTTTCGTACAAAATCAGTTCGCCTTGTCCACACTCGATTTCAGAAAAACCCCACTCAAAACACAGTACCTCCTGAGTTTGGTATTTATCCTGGTAACTGCAACGGTTTGTTATTTTTTGTCCACTTTTTTAGGCTACAGGGTAGTGGCCTTGATTCTTTTGGTTTCCGTTTCACTCACAGCAATGGTGTTCGAGATATTGCCAGTACTTGCAGCGGCTGTGCTAAGCGCTTTGCTTTGGGATTTCTTTTTTATCCCACCAAAATTTACTTTGGCAATTCATACAGCCGAAGATGCCCTAATGTTTATGATGTATTTTGTTATCGCCCTTGTTAACGCAGTGCTAACAAAAAAAATAAGGCAAGTTGAAAAAGAAGCGCAACAAAAAGAGGAAAAAGAGAAGACGTTAAAACTCTACAATACCCTTTTTAATTCTTTATCGCATGAATTAAAAACACCCATTTCAACCATCATTGCTGCTTCCGATAACCTGCAAGCCATGTCAGACAAACTTTCGGAACTAAATAAACATGAATTGGTTGCTGAAATTTCAACAGCCTCCCTGCACCTGAATCGTCAGGTTAATAACTTGCTCAATATGTCGAGACTTGAATCGGGCTTCATACAACCAAAAAGGGACTGGTTTGATGTGAAAGAATTGATCTATGATGTTATCAATCAAATGGACGATAACCTGAAACAAAAACCGTTTCGCATTGCGGTACAGGAAAACATACCCTTGTTTAAATTGGATTATGGCTTGTTGTTTCAGGTTATCCATAATCTCGTGCATAATGCACTTACCTATATTCCAAAATATGCCGTAGTGAGTGTACGTGCATTTTGCAAGGAAGACCGTTTGGTGTTGGTGGTGGAAGATACGGGCCATGGTTTTCCAAAGGAGGAAATGGACAAGGTGTTTGAAAAATTTTACCGCCTGAAAAATGCTGGTACCGGGGGCACTGGTTTGGGTCTTTCTATTGTGAAGGGATTTGTTGAAGCCATGGGTGGCACCATACGTTTGGCAAATATGCAAGAAGGTGGGGCCGTGTTTACAGTTGAAATTCCTTCTGAATTATCGTACATCGCAATGATTCACAAATCATGAGGCCTAAGGAAATATTAGTAATCGACGATGAAGCGCAAATCCGTAAACTGCTGCAGATTACCCTTCAAACCAATGAATTTAATGTTCGATTGGCCGAAAATGCCAAGGCCGGAATATTTGAAGCCAAACAGTTTAATCCCGATCTGATTTTACTTGATCTGGGTTTGCCAGATGAAAACGGACAAGTAGTGCTTAAGAGGCTTAGGGAATGGTATACAAAGCCAATCTTGATCCTTTCAGTGCAAAACAGTGAAGACGAAATTGTAATGGCTTTGGATAACGGAGCCAACGATTACCTTGTTAAACCATTTAGAACCGGTGAACTTTTAGCCAGAATCAGAACTTCATTGCGTGGTTTTGCACCTCATGTTAGGGTTTTGCCAGTCAAAAGCGGGCAATTGGAAATTGATCTTCAATTGAGACAGGTGAGGAAAAACAAAGAAAACCTTAAACTCACCTCAACCGAGTACGATTTGCTAGCCTTGTTTTACAAAAATGAAGGAAGGGTGCTTACACATCAGTACCTGTTAAAGGAAGTTTGGGGCCCGGGTCACATGAGCCAAAGTCAGTACTTGAGAGTATTTGTAGCCCAATTGAGAAAAAAAATTGAACCAGATCCCAATCATCCCATCTATCTACTTACCGAATCTGGGGTTGGATACCGGTTTGTGTTTTCTGATAATCAACTACAAAAATGACACACTCAAATCAAACGATTAGCAAAGTAAGTTTTGCCGGCTTACTGGTTACACTTGGCGTTATATATGGTGATATCGGAACATCGCCTTTGTATGTGATGTCTTCAATTATTGGAAATGATCCCATTGATGCTAAAATTGTAAAAGGTGCGATTTCTGCCGTGTTCTGGACCCTTACTTTACAAACTACGTTAAAGTATGTGATTCTTACACTTAGAGCAGATAATAATGGTGAAGGTGGCATATTTTCCCTTTTTACCCTGGTAAGAAGAAACAAATACAAATGGCTTGTGGTGCCTGCAATTATTGGTGGTAGCGCTTTATTAGCTGACGGTATTATCACTCCGCCCATTTCGGTTTCGGCGGCGGTTGAAGGCTTACGTTTTTTTGACCAAAGTTTAAACACCGTTCCTATTGTAATAGGCATTTTGTTTGCCTTATTTTTTATTCAACAATTTGGAACCGGTTTTATCGGCAGGTTCTTTGGTCCTTTGATGACCATTTGGTTCTTGATGTTAGGCGTTCTGGGGATTTCTCAGCTCAGCGCAAATTGGGAGATCTTGTCGGCACTTAACCCATATTATACCTATGAGCTACTGGCAACTCATCCCAAAGGCATTTTAATTCTAGGTTCAGTGTTTCTTTGTACTACCGGTGCCGAAGCATTGTATTCTGATCTGGGTCATTGTGGAAGAAATAACATTCGAGTGTCATGGATTTTTGTCAAATCCATGTTGGTGTTAAATTATGTCGGACAGGGCGCCTGGTTGGTGGCACACCAGGGGCAACGACTGACGGAGTTTCAGGCCAATAACCCTTTTTTTGCCATCATGCCCGAATCGTTCATCCCCTACGGGATCATTATCGCTACTACTGCTGCAATTATTGCATCACAAGCGCTCATTAGCGGGTCTTTCACGCTGATTAACGAAGCGATGCGTTTAAATTTGTGGCCCAAAGTGCAGGTAAAATACCCTACTGTACTAAAAGGGCAATTGTATATTCCTTCACTTAACTGGTTGCTTTTGGGAGGTTGCATTATGGTGGTACTCTACTTTAAAGAATCAGCTGGAATGGAAGGTGCATACGGGTTGGCAATTGTGTTGTGTATGTTGATGACCACCACACTGTTGAATTTTTATATGCACATGAAACGTTACAACACGTATTTTATCTATGTTATTATTACGCTTTATTTAATCATTGAACTGGCATTTTTAGGCGCCAATCTCAGTAAATTCATCCACGGGGGCTGGATTACACTTTTAATTGCAAGCGTGTTGATGATAGTGATGGCGGTATGGCATTTAGCCAAAAAGATTAGGAAACGGTATGTGGAGATGGTGCCATTTGATAACTACAAACAACTACTTATCGACTTGGGCAAAGATGAAAGTTTGACCAAATACGCAACGCATTTGATTTACATGACAAGTGCTCAGAACCCCGGGGAAATTGAATCAAAAATAATGTACTCTATTCTTCAAAAGCGACCCAAACGGGCAGATGTGTATTGGTTTGTTCATGTGGATGTGGTGAATGAACCTTACCGTATGGATTACAAAGTAACTCATATCGTTGAGAACGATATTATTCGAATTGACTTCCGGCTTGGATTTCGCGTAGCGCCCAGAATTAACCTTATGTTCAGGAAAGTGGTTGAAGACCTGGTAAAAAATAATGAAGTCGACATTACCAGCAGGTATGAGTCGCTTAATAAAAATAGCGTGATTGGTGATTTTAAGTTTGTAGTGCTTGAAAAATTTCTGTCATATGAAAACGATCTGCCTTTAAAAGAAAAGATCATACTTCGTATATATTTCTTGCTTAAATCGCTCAGCTTAAACGAAGCCAGGGCATTTGGTTTGGATAGCAGTTCAGTTAAAGTGGAGAAATTTCCCCTGGTAATTCAACGGCCTAAAGATATGCAGCTAAGAAGAATTACCTAAGTGGAATGCAATGATGTTTCGCTGATTATATGAAAACAGCAGCTACCTGTTCAGGATGGTTAAATGAAGTCAAATTCCCCCCATGTTTTATCACAGCAAAGAACTTCCTTCGAACTAGTTACCTCATCGATAGATAAGGAATGCGTAAGTGTGGCGGTTAATCTTGATAAGCTTTTCTGGAGGGTAAGAACAGTCAAAAGTTTAGGGTCAGCTGGTTTTCTCTTTAACTCATCATCCTTCGTTTTGCTTCAATGCACCAGGCAAGTTCATCCAAAAACACCTTAGCACGCTTTTCGTATGCTGCTTTATCCGAAGGTGTACCAAGTTCGTTGAAAGCTTCTTCAACCTTGGACACCGGAAACAGAGCAGGAACTGTCCATGCCTGTATCTTCCAAAGTGTGAACTGTAAGGCGGTAATCACATTCATTCCGGCGAAATTGCCTGTTGAAACAGTTGCGATAGCAACGGGCTTGCGTTTCCATTCATCTGTTAACAAGTCAATGACATTTTTCAGGCTGGCAGGATAACCTCCGTTGTACTCGGGGGTAACAATAATTACCCCTTCAGCTGCTTGGATTTTACCTGCAAAGTCGAGGGTTGTTTGAGCAGGCGTTTGCAAATACTTTAACCTTTCTTCAAATAAAGGAAATTGGTATGCTGTGAGATCCAGAATTTCTACAGTTCCCAGGGCCTTGGTTTCAATGTAATTTTTTAAAAACAGAGCCACCCTATGGCTGTTTCGTCCTGTTCGCACGCTTGAAGAAATGATGGCAAGTTTCATGGCGGTTGTTTCGTTAAGATGTTGAAAGGATTCAAAGTTAAAATTATTGACAAGACATTCAAGATCGAGGTTTGGTAGGAGAATAAATAAGGTGCCATTAAGGCTCAACCTGTTTAGGGAATAACAAAACAAATGCCGTACTTAATTTCTTACCAATTTCAGGTAAGATTCAATATCGTTTTTGATTTGCTGGTACATTTTTTGCTGATCACTGTCCTGTTGAAAACACCACTCTTTTCCTCTCTTATCGCGGTTCGACCGGTTATGAGCCCAGGTAACAAAAAGTTTGTTTTCTATTTCATACAAGGCAAATGTGGTTAAGGTTTTTGCTTCTCGGTAGTGTATGATGAGTTGACTCAGGTTGTTTGCTTTACAATTGATTTTTTTCTCTGCCAGAATGGGCTTAAGTAAATCTTTATATTTTAAGAGGAGTTTAGATTGTGATCTTTTTTCGGTTTTATACCGAATAATCATCCGGATGCAAAGAACCGACAAAACAAGCAAGGTCAGAATCAGGAAAATACTATACATGTGAGAATGGCGATTTCATGAGGCATCGCATTCAAATGTAGAAGTTAAGTTTTAGCTGAAGAGAAGTTTTAGATGGACGCAATGAATCTTTCGCTGAATGCTATTATATATGAGACAGAGGAAATGCTGTAAGGTTCAGCCAGAACTGAAGTTGCTTATTTAAAGGGTCGGTAAACCGTAACAGTGCCTTTAGAAAGCTGCTTTAAATCAATGGGGTGTGAAATCACTTTTTTTTCGCCCAAACCAAAATTTTGATCAGCAAGGATGTACTCTTGAGTGTTTTTTACCTCAAGTATAATAGCTGAATGTTGCGGGTATTCGTCGTACACGTGAAAACCCTTTTTTGGTTCATGATGTATCATGGCGTCTTTTAACTGAATAATATCGCCGGGATACACACAGTCTTTTTTGTAATTCACCGGTTTGCCGAAATTGAATTTTTTATCCCATTTCGCGCCTGCAAAATTTAATGCACCGGCCACCACATCCCAACACTCTCCATTACCGAGGCGTTTGCCCATGTTTACTTTTACATAAGAGAGTATTTTTTTGTTTAATTCAGGCGTGTCGCCACACTGCAGGCTTTTTGGTTTGGTTTGGCGATTGGTAGCAAATTCCGAAAATCCTGAGAAAAGAACCACTAAAAGAACAGAAATAACTATTTTGTACATGGTGCTAATAATTCAAAAGCGTGTGAATAGCTGTTTTTACTTTTTCGGCATTAGGCAACATTGTGCTTTCCAAAATCGAATTCAATGGAATAGCAGGTAAGTTTTCCGAGCCAATCACCATTACCGGTGCATCCAGTTTTTGAAAACAGTGTTGGTTGATTCTTGCGGCTATACTTTGCGCAAAACCATTGTGAACCGGTTCTTCAGTGAGTACCATCACTTTGCCGTGTTTGCTTGCACTGGCAAAAATGCCCTCTTCGTCAAGAGGGGCAAGGGTTCTTAAATCGAGAATTTCAACGTTTCCGTCAAAATGTTTGGCCGCAGCTTTTGCCCAATACACACCCATGCCGTAAGTAATGATACTTATACTTCTGCCTGCTTCACAATGCTCGGCTTGCGCTTCAACAACAAGACGTGATTTCCCAAATGGAATAATATAATTTTCATCGGGTTCAATGGTTTTGGCATCTTCAGTACCTTTTATCTTGCTCCAATAAAGCCCCTTGTGTTCAAGCATCACAACCGGATTAGGATCGTAGTAAGCTGCTTTCATTAAACCTTTTAAATCGGCTCCGGTACTTGGATAAGCGATTTTAATGCCTTTGATATTACACAACACGCTCTCTACCGAACTTGAGTGGTAGGGCCCTCCACTGCCATAGGCTCCAATTGGCACCCGCAAAATCATACTTACCGGCCATTTTCCATTTGTTAAAAAACAACTCCGGCTGACTTCAGTAAACAATTGATTTAAGCCAGGCCAAATGTAATCGGCAAACTGCACTTCAACAATTGGTTTTAATCCTACTGCGCTCATGCCAACGGTTGAACCAACAATAAAAGCTTCTTGAATGGGGGTATTAAAAACCCTGTGATTACCAAATTGCTGAGCCAGAGTGGCAGCTTCACGAAACACACCTCCAAGTCTTGCGCCTACATCCTGGCCGTAAAGCAAACATTCAGGGTGTTTACTCATGAGTTCGCGAATAGCAAACAAGGCGCTATCCACCATCACAGTGGGTTGTTTGCCTTCTGGCGTTCGGTTGCCTTGTTCCTCAGTTACAGGTGTTGGTGCAAATTCATGCGTAAACAAATCTTCAGGTCTGGGGTCCTCTTCGGCCAGAGCAAGCTGATAATCCTGGTCTACCTGTTTTTTTGCTCTTTCTTCAATTTCTTTTATTTCATTGGCTTCAACACCGGCAATAATAAGTTGATTTCTTAGTCTTGGAAGCGGATCACGTTTTGCCGCTTCTTCAAGATCGTCGCGGTACCATTCTTTACGCACCCCGCTCGTATGGTGATTTAGCAAGGGTACTTTAGCATGCAACAGGAGGGGTTTTCTTTGGGTACGAATTTTATACAGACATTCTTTCACTGTATTATAACAAAGTATAAAATCTGTGCCATCTATGCTGTGAACCTCAAGCCCTTTAAATCCTCTGGCGTATTCGCTGATATCTTGAGAGCGAAATTCCTGGGCATGAGCCGAAATATCCCATTCATTGTCCTGCACCAAATAAAGTATGGGCAATTGTTTTAAGGTGGCCATTTGAAAAGCTTCCGCCACTTCACCTTCGGTACAACTGGCATCGCCCAATGAACAAACGGCAACCGGATTCTCGGATTTGGTATTCAGGTGCATGCCGTTTTTTTCGAGGTATTGCAAACCCATCGCAATTCCGGTTGTTGGAATGGCTTGCATGCCTGTAGCGCTTGATTGGTGAGGGATTTTTGGCATATCGTCCCTCCTCAAACTGGGGTGAGAGTAATAGGTTCTGCCACCTGAAAAAGGATCGTTGCGTTTTGCCAACAGTTGTAGCATCAAATCAAAGGGCCTCAGTCCTATTCCCAATAGCATGCTGTCATCACGGTAATACGCACTCAGAAAGTCCTGAGGAAGCAATTGCAAAGCCAAAGCCAATTGTATGGCTTCGTGACCCCTACTGGTGGCATGCACGTATTTGGCGGTCACTTCCTTGTTGGCTTCAAATAAATCGCTCATGCATTTAGCAGTGAACATGAGCTCGTAAGCTTTTTTAAGCAATTCAGGCGGTATCTTCGTTTTCAATGGATTGGCTCTAAGGGATATATCTTCCATGTTATTGCGTTCAGCACTTAAATGTAGGAATTATTTTTTGCCCAAAATTCCAATACAATCTGTTCCAAATTGTACGCCAAAGGCAGCACAATTGCCAAAGGTAATTAACATAGCATTGTATATAATTGGTTTTGAATTTGTTGAATTAATATTTGGCTTGGAAGTAACTTCAACACAATGATTTTTCGTGCCTCAACTTGTGTGTTTTTCCTGGTGCCTGTATTGGTGTTGTTTTCTTGCAAGGCCAAACAGAAAACTTCTGAACAAGAGCCACAAAAACAACAAACACAAGTCAAAAAAAAGAAACCCCATCAGGTGAATTCAAAATCATCAGGTTCTGAATTAGAAAGAGCATTGGGCATTTCATCCAAAGAGATTAAAAAAAGTGAGTTGTATGCATTTGTGCAAGATTGGTATGGTGTGCCCTACAAATATGGTGGCTGTAAAAAATCGGGTGTGGATTGTTCCTGTTTCACGAACCTGCTTTATGAAGAGGTGTATCACCAAAAACTAATAGGGAACGCGGCTGATTTATACAAAAACGCTGAAAAGATTAGTCTGCAAAAAGCCAAAGAAGGAGATTTGGTTTTTTTTAAAATCAATGTGTCTTATGTTTCACATGTGGGCGTTCTGCTCAAGGGAGGTCATTTTGTACACGCCAGTACAAGCAAAGGAGTTATAGTAAGCAGTTTAAACGAGGCTTACTACAAAAAGTACTTTCACAGTGCAGGAAGAGTAAAGACACATGATTGAGGGTTTAAGATTAAACATACCACAACGATTGACTTTATTAAAGTCGGTTTTACTTTTATCGTTGATAGGCATGGTTGCATTTAGTTTTAATTTGTGGTCAGGGGCAAGAACGTTTCCTTTAGTACCACTTTGGGAATGGGCCATTGCTCCACTGCCTGTACATTGGATTTTGTTTTTGCTCTTGGTGTTCTTTTGGTTTGCAGCCGTGTTTTCCAAGTTTCCCAGGCTATTTCTCTTCCTTTCTCTTTTGCTTTCATTTGTTATGGTGTGTATGGACCTCAACCGCCTTCAACCCTGGTTTTATGTGTATTCGATGATGTTGTTGGTGTTGTTGTTTTACAACGGGCGGGTTGACAATCCGAATACATACACCTCCTTTTTTGTGGTGTTGCAGTTTGTTTTGACCTCTGTGTATTTTTATTCAGGCATTAGTATGTTGAATCCTGATTTTGTACAAGGCGCTTATCGTGAAATTGTTTTTCCTCTGAGCAGAATTATGAGTGAAAGGCAATTCACTTTTATTGTCAATACCGGCAAGGTGGTTCCCTATTTGTTTGTTTTCTCAGGACTCGCGCTTTCAATTGAATCGATTCGTTTTCTGGCTATCGCTGTAATGAGTGTTGTGCATATTTTACTAATCGTGTTGTTGTTTCCTTTTATTGGGGGCGATAATTATGCCTTGTGGATTTCCAACCTGAGTTTTATCTGTATGTTGTTTTTGCTGTTTTCAGGTAAAATAAAACAACGCTATTTTTCGCCGCTTACCTTACTTCAAAAGCCGGCATTCTATCCTGTTTTGCTGGTTTTTTTGGTTTTCCCTTTCCTTAACAGAGGAGGATTATGGCCTGATTATTTGTCTTCCAATCTTAAAAGCAGTAACAACTTAAAGGTGCACATCACGTTGAGTGAATCGGCCTATACGAATTTACCACCGGAGGTAAAAAAATTCTGTCGTCACGAAAGTTTTAATTATTCAATGAACTATAGGGCCTGGAGTGAAAGTGAACTGCACGCTGAAGCTTTTCCTCATCGCCTGGTTTTCGACAAGGTGTATGCCTATTTGCTTGTTCAATCGGGAAATCGTCCCGAAGAATTGAATATGGTGTTACTTCCCCGCAGCAAATTCCTTTATTAGCACAAATCCAAATCTCTATATTTGTGCAAATTTTCAACCATGAACAAATTGCTTATTTCCCTCAATGTTGTATTGCTAATTGCCGTTGCCGCATTGTTTTACAAAGTATACACGCCGGCTACTGAAACTCCAGGCGAAACCGAAACCAAAGAGTCAAGCACGGTTGAACCTCCCAAAAAGCCGGTACAGGTCGTCAAACAAGCGGCTACAGCACCTACCGGTAAGATTGCCTATGTTAATATCGACCGTTTAAATGAGGAAAGTTTGGAGATTTCTGATTTGGTTTCAGAATCCAAGCGCCGAAAAGAAAGTATTGAAGCCAGTATGGAAAGTCTCAACATGAAATACCAAAACAAAGTGGAAGAATTTCAATTGTTGCAAAAAGGAGGTATAGCGCCAAAAAGTGAAATGGAAGCCAAAGCAAGAGAGATACAAAGTATTGAGCAGGAAGCCCAAAATAAACAACTGCAAATGGATCAATTGACGATGGACATGAACCGTAAGAACGAAAGTTTCCAAAAAACAGTTAGGGAATTGTTGTTGCGCTGGAATGCCGGACGCTACGACTATATACTTTCATACAGTGAAGCAGTGCCCACTTTATTGTTGGGTAATTCAACGCTGGAAGTTACCGATGAAGTTATTCTTGAAATCAATACCGAATATAAACAACGTAAAACCAATCGTAAAAAATGAGCAAACTAAAAGACAAAATTGGTTCGGTAGCTGAGTTTCATACCACATTTAAAATCGGAAATGCCGAATGTGTGCAACTGATCAGTGAAAAGGAGTATACCTTGAGGTACAATCTGATTAAAGAAGAAAATGAAGAATACCTCGAAGCATGCAAAAAAAACGATATCGTTGAAATTGCCGATGCTTTGGGTGATCAACTCTATATTTTATTCGGGACCATTTTAAAACATGGTTTGGAACATAAGATTGAAGAAATTTACGATGAAATTCACCGCAGTAACATGAGTAAATTAGATGAGAATGGTGAACCTATTTTTCGTGAGGATGGCAAAATTCTTAAGTCCCCCGGGTATTTTAAACCAAATATCAAACGTATTCTTGATGAGTAACTTGTTCAGATTCCGGCCAGAATCTGCGCAATGAATTGTTGAACAATTTCAGGTTTCAACAAGATAATAAAGCCAATGCCAAACAAAGCTCCCCAAAAATGCGATTCGTGACTGATGTTATCTGAATAGGTGCCGTTTTTTTTTCTCTGAATCAGGTAATAACTCACACCCAACAACAAAACACCCGCTATCCAGCCGCGCATGGGAAAGAAAAAGAGTGAAATTCGACTCAGCGGACTTATCATGATAAAACAAAACATGATGGATGAAATGGCCCCACTGGCACCCAAAGAGGAATAATCGGGGTTATTCCTGTTTCTAAAATATTCGGTTAGCGAAGCGGCGTAAATTCCTCCCGTAAATAATAGCAAATAATACAGTTTGCCTAATTTGGGATCAAACTCATCGGGATTTCCAAAATACTGTTCTTCCAGCGTTAAGCCAAAACTGTAAAGAGCCAAACAATTAAAGGCCAGATGAAACATGTCGCCATGAATAAAGGCATGGCTTAGAAAGCGGTAATGCTGATTGAAATGGTGAATGGAATAAGGATGAAACAAGTACTTGTGCAAACTTGCCTTATTGTTAAAACAATAAATAGAAAATGCCAGTATAAGGCCAAGTAAGGTGTAAGTAATCATATCAAAATCGATAACCCAGGTCGAGTTTAAGTCCAAAAGATGTGCCTAAAAATTCTGTATTAGTGCCCCGGTAAAACAGATTCAGGCCTGTGTATACGCCTTCTATGTCAGGTGGAATCAAATAAACTCCTGCGTCAACTTCCAGTCCCAGTATGTTTTTTCTACTGCCACTTGTTTGCTCCTGAATGTATCCCAAATTGACCTGGGGGTTAAGGTTGATGAAAAAATTATTCCTGACCTGTTTCAGGAGTTTAATTCCAAGATCATAATTCATGATATCAAACCCTGTTGTGAGCGGGTTGGTGAGGTTGTCTGGCGTTGATCCATACAGCATCATGTTGGCATTAATACCAATAAGGTATTGCGGAGCTTTTTTGATTTGAAGTACCAAATCGGTGGTAAAGCCAAATTGCAACACGGGTTGAGAGAAACTGTAGTAGGTGCCGACCTTAAACAGGTAGAACCCGGGTAAGGTGTTTTCTCCCTGTTTTTTCCTGCGGTTTTGCACCTCAGCACTCATACTCCTTTTTTTTAATTCATCAATAGAAAGTTTGACACGTTGATTTGAAGGAACCCTGTTGAAAGTTTTTAAACTGTCGATCATTTGGGCTGTACACAATAAAAGTAAACGTTTGATTCGGTTCGGATGACTTAAAAGTACATCTTCAGATTGTTCTTCTATACGTTGTTCGCTGGTATTGAGATAAAAACAAGTATCATTCCTGTTCAGATAAAATTCTGCTTTTATTTCAGCAATGCCAATATCCTTGGCTGTTTCACCCAATTGATGGTCAATGTTAAACTGGGTGACAAGCAAAACAATTTTTGATTTGTGTTTGCCCGATGGAAAGGTGGTTTTAAAAAAGTCGTAAAATGTGTTACTTAAAGTTTGATTAAAATCGGCGGGGTATTTTTTACGCTTATCCGAACTATAAATACTGCCAATGGAGAACTTGTTATCTCGGGCATCAATCACTTTTTGAATATAAAACTCACTTTTTTCATATACGTGACTATTTTCCTGAATGAAAGTGTACACCTTCGATTGTGATAATCCCTTTAAAGCGATCAGCAGCAAAACCAATAAACTGAAAAGGTGATTATGCCTTGCTTTTTTCGTCATTTAAATAAGAGTTGATCAGAAAATGCCCAAGGTAGATAAACGGAATAAGGGCGAGTGCTACAAGCAATTTAAACAGGTAGCCATAACTTGCGTTTTCAAGAAACTGGTTGAAAGCCCATTTACCCGGCACAACAAAGGCAATGAATTGTACAACAAAGGTATCGATGAGTTGACTAATGGCTGTGCTTCCGGTAGCCCTTAACCAAATCATTCGTTGCCCGGTGCGGGTTCTGAATAACCAAAACACGTATACATCTACCAACTGTGCAAGCAAAAAGGCTACCACACTTCCTACGATAATCCATTGGCTTTGTCCGAATACCTGTTTAAAGGTGTTATCATCCACCGGACTGAAACTTACTGCAGGCAGTTGAATACCGGCAGACAGGAGTAAAAAAGTGTAAATAATGAGGCCAACGGTAATGTAGGTGAGTTTTCTTACACCCTGTTTACCGTAATGTTCGTTGATAAGGTCGGTAAGTACAAATACCACTGGCCATAGGATGATGCCGAGACTTTGCGTAAAGAGACCAAAAAATTGTACCAGTTTACCGCCGATCAATTCAGCAACTATGGTGTTGGTGACAAAAAACCCGGCGAGTAGTAAAAAAACCAGGTCTTTACGGTTGGAGAAGTTCATTCGGCCGGTATTTATTTAATGAACCAGTATAACACACCTAAACAAAGGCTAAGGTTAAGAACTATATTGCCTATGGCGTATATATGCAGGCCTTGTTTTAGCATGAGAAATGTTTCGTAAGAGAACGTGGAGAAGGTGCTAAGGCCACCGCAAAAACCAGCTAGAAGCAAAAATTTTATCGGCTCAGTTACTTGCAATTTGTATTGCGTGATGTGTACTACCAGAGCAAAAATCAGGCAGGCAACTGTATTGGCCAACAGGGTTGCAAGGGGCAGGTACACACGGGTGTTAGGAATGCTTTGGCTTAAACCAAATCGAAGCAGGCTGCCCAATCCCCCTCCAATAAAAACCATCAAATAATTCATGATTAAGGATGATAGTCAAATATAGGAGGATTTATGCAGATTGCAATTTGTTTTGAAAGCCCAATCGATTTCGTACTTTCGTTATACCAATCACCCAAAGCACAATGGCCAAAGTAATCTTAGAGAAAAAACCAAGAGAAGCCCAACACATGGTGGTGATCACCGACAAATTCAGAAACGATTTTGGACTTCCTGATAAAGTAAACGCGTATTTTAATACTGTTCTATCGCAAAAAGACAAAAAACTACTCACCTATAACTACATAGGCAAACACATCACCATTTATGTACCTGAACGTAATAAAGGTCCACAACAATTGGCGGAGCACCTAAGAAAACAAGGTAATTCAGTCGCAGAGGCTGTTAATGCCCTGAAGGGAAAGGAAGTGCTGATTTTTAATCAAACCCGCCAACCGGCTTATGCCTTGTCTCTTGCAGAAGGAATAGTGTTGTCAAACTATCAGTTTATTCATCACAAAAATGACGCTGAAAAAAGCAAAAATAGCTTAGAAAACGTGGTGATTATTGGTGCCGGCATTAACCAAAAACAGGTTGAAGAACTGAATGTGGTGTGCGAGGCCGTTTACAAGGCCCGGCATTTGGTGAATGAACCGGTAAATGTGTTAAACGCTTCGGCATTGGCCTCCGCGTTTAAAGAAATGGGCAAGGCGGCCGGCTTCAAAGTAGAAGTGTTCAACAAAGCAAAAATCCAACAACTTAAAATGGGGGGCTTATTGGCGGTAAACGCAGGAAGCGTTGATGAACCCACCTTTACGGTGATGGAATACAAACCTGCCCGTTACAAAAATAAAAAACCAATTGTGCTGGTAGGTAAAGGTGTGGTTTACGATACTGGAGGTCTGAGCTTAAAACCCACACCCTCCAGCATGGATTTAATGAAATGTGATATGGCAGGTGCCGCAGCTGTTGGATGCGCCATGTATGCCATTGCTAAAGCAGGTTTAAAGGCCCATGTGATAGCTTTGGTGCCGGCTACTGATAACCGACCCGGATTCAATGCCTTTGCGCCGGGCGACATCATTAGAATGATGGATGGCAGTTCAGTGGAAATGCTGAACTCCGATGCCGAAGGACGCATGATTCTTGCCGATGCATTGCACTTTGCCAAACGCTACGAACCCGAGTTGTTAATTGATATTGCAACACTTACGGGAGCAGCTGCAGCTGCCATTGGAACAGCCGGTATGGTAGGCATGGGTACCGCAAATACAGCTCAAAGGGCCAAATTGATCCATGCCGGGTTGAATGTGCACGAACGCATTGCCGAGTTGCCGTTTTGGGATGAATACGATGAGTTATTGAAGAGTGATATTGCCGATCAGAAAAATCTTGGCGGGCCTTATGCCGGAGCAATCACAGCCGGAAAGTTTCTGGCTAAATTCACGGCATACCCCTATTATCACCTCGATATTGCCGGACCGGCTTTTCTTACCGCAAAAGAAAGTTACCGGGGAAAAGGCGGCACAGGTGTAGGGGTTCGATTGTTTTATGAATTCATAAAAAACCTGTAAGCCTTAAAGACATACAGCCACCAAAATTTAAATCATGAAAATTCTAAACCATCACAAGCTAATTCAACTAGTATTTTTGCTGGCACTTGTGTCATGTAAAAAAGACGATCCAGAGCCAACACCGGCTCCCAATCCCTCTCCAACGCCTGCGTGTTATTCGACCAAGGTGGAAGTAAATACCGACATTAATACCCCAACAGTATGGAAGGCCTGCACAGTGTATGTGGTTACGCCTATTCAAATCAGTATCAATAGCACACTCACCATTGAACCGGGAGCAATTGTCAAATTCAAAGAGAGTGTAGGAGATAACGCCATTTTGATTTCCAATTCAGGACGCTTGATTGCGAATGGCACCTCTAATAATCCCATTATTTTTACATCTTATAAAGACGATGCCAATGGGGGTGATACCAATGGCGATGGTAATTCCACTGCACCGGCAAGAAACGATTGGGGTGGCATCATTATTAATAACAATGTTACAGCATTTAATTTCTGTAAGTTTTTATATGGAGGTGAAGGACCCGGCACCAATTACGGGCAACCAAGCCTGGAGTTCTCGTATTATTATGGAAGTGTTGAAAGTTGCACCTTTGTGAGTTGTGGCGGTGAAACATCCTACGCGGGGTATGGGGTAGTGGACGCACGCTATTGTGAAAACAACGCTTTTGTTATTAAAAATTGTGTGTTTTACGATTGTATCAAACCACTTTTCCTGAATCCCTTTATTAGTGTTGACGCTTCTAACCGTTTTCATAACCCTTCCAATCCCTCTCAAAAGAATCAGCTGAATGGCATATTCATGACCTCAACATCCAACGAACCAACAAGCGATGTGAGTTGGCTGGAAGATGAAGTACCATTTGTGTTAACGGGTTCCTTTTATCTTGGTGATGGAAAAAAGCTGATACTTGGAAATAACGTGATCATTAAAATGGCCTTGTTGCCTGCAGTGGGGTATAATAAAATTTCAATTAAGGAAGGGGTGTCATTTATTCAGGGGTACAATTTGCCAGGTGTGTTTTTTACTTCTTACACAGATGATGCTCATGGTGGTGATACAAACGGCGATGGGAATGGCTCGGTGCCCGCTTCAGGCGATTGGTATGGCATTCAGGATATTTCAGCTACAATTACTACCAGTAATTCGTGCTACCCCTGGTCAAATATAGAATACGCTGCCTGGCCTTAATAGCCTGAATAAAATAAGGGAATGTTAAACAACGGTATTTGAATATGAAGAGAAATTTGATGTTGTGGTTGTTTTTGGTTTGGGCTGTAATGCACTATCAAAGCCAAAACGACACCAAACAAGATCTGATAGTGGTGCATGTTGATGGTTCTTCCAAAAGCCAATTCAAACAAGTCGTGTATGCCTACCATTTTCTAAACGGAAGTTTTACCGGTAGAGATGAAGTGTTGCGCGTTCAGGGGAAAATGGAAGGAAAAGACTACATCCGTTTTGACAGGGGCAACAACCTGATTTATAAAAACAGGTACCTGATCACTGGCATTGGTAATATTATCGACCTTAATGAGA
>JBPOHJ010000036.1:0-11247 GCA_052035725.1 Bacteroidota bacterium
TCTGAATACCTTTACTGATTGAGTCGCAGAAACAAGATTTTGATTGTCTGGAAAGTCTGTTTTGAGAATTATAAAATTGCACTGTCATCGAAAAGATGATAATGAAAAAAGTATGTCTTTTCGTCTGCATAAAATTGGTGCTAACTAACTTATTTGCACCATCAATCCCGTTTACAAGTACTTTCAAATGGGTGCAAACGACTACAAATAGCTAATGGAAAAGTTTCGGCCTAAGCCAAGACCCCTTCTTTGATCTTCCTTAAGATGTTTTTGTCCACATCTCCAAACACCAGGTTTCTTCTTTCAAATACACGCTCGGCTGTTTCGAATAGTTTTTCCAATTTATACTCCTGCAAACCTTCACTACCACCCCAGCTAAAACTTGGGATATGGGTTGGCGGAAATCCTCCCCCATAAATATTACAACCCACGCCCACCACTGTGCCTGTGTTAAACATGGTATTGATGCCGGATTTGGAATGGTCGCCCATCATAAGTCCGCAAAACTGCAGCCCGGTGTTTTCTAATTTATTGGTTTTGTAAGAATACAGATTAACGTTAGCGTAGTTGTTTTTTAAATTGCTGTTATTGGTGTCTGCTCCCAAATTGCACCATTCGCCCAAAACCGAGTTGCCCAAAAATCCATCGTGGGCTTTGTTGCTGTAACCCATGATTACCGAATTATTCACCTCACCTCCAACTTTGCAATGCGGCCCTATGCTTGTGGGGCCATATATTTTGGTACAGAGTTTTAAAGCGCTGTGTTCACCCAAAGCAAAAGGTCCCCGAACCACCGAGCCTTCCATGATTTCGGCTCCCTTTCCAATATAAATGGGTCCGTTGGTGGTGTTTAAAATACAGGCCTCGGCTTTGGCACCTTCTTCGAGGTACACCTTATTTTTATCGCCAATCACTGTAACGGATGCGCTTAATGGCTGGGATTTTCGCTTTTTTGCAATGATTTGTAAATCGGCTTCTATACCCAGTCCACATTTTTGAAAAAGATGCCAAACCTGTTCGATGCTATTGAAGTTCTTGGCATAGTGGATACTTTTCAGGGTAGTTAATTCCCCGGGTTTACGAAAGTGTCCGCGGTAAGCTAAAATCGTTTTATCGGCCAGCAAAACCTGATCGGGGTGTAATTCCATGATGGCTTCTAACAGGGCCGGGTCGGGCAAAAGTTTGGAATTGATAAAAAAGTTATCTGTTTCCATTTCAGCCGGGTATTTTTCCTTAAGATAATCGCAACTTAAACTAGTGCAAGGGTATTCCAATTGGGATGCCCATTTTTCGCGTAGAGTAAAAATTCCCAGTCGTAATTCTGATACAGGTTTGGTAAAAGTAAAAGGAAGAAGCTGTTGCCAGACTTCTTCCTCATCAAAAAGAACCACGTTCATAGTTAATGTTTAACCGGTTTGGTAATCTTAAATTCGGTACGGCGGTTGATCTGGTGCTCTTCATCACTGCAACCTACACCATCTTTGCACCTGTTTAGTAATTTGGTTTCACCATATCCAGTGGCCTTCAGGCGGTTTTTGCTGATGCCTTTGCTCACCAAATATTCAACAGCTGTTTGAGCCCGTTTTTTAGAGAGCCACATATTAAACCCTGAGCTGGATTGTGAGTCGGTATGGGATTTGATTTCCATAATAAATTTAGGATTTTCCAATAACACTTCAACCGCTTTGTTCATGATGGTTTGTGCAGCCAAATCAAGGTTGTAATCGCCGTAAGCGTAATAAATGTTTTGGATGATGGTTACCGAAAGTTCTGATTCTTCTTCTTCGTCAGGATGGGTGTCTTTGGTTGCGACCACTACAGGTGCCACTTTCTTTTTCTTTTTTGTGTCAACCGGGGCTTTTGTGCTGAATTGCGCTGGGTTTTTCAACTCGGCAATTTTCAACCAAGGGTCTTCCACCACAAATTCTCCCATCATGGTTTTATCGGCTTCTAACATTTTGAAAGAGAATTTGCCGTTATAAATTTCGAGGGTTCTGTATATCACTCCCTTGTTATCGGCAATGTAAATACGTGTGATGCCTTCGAGAGCCGGATCGTGCTCTTCAGTTTCAAATAAATAACTTTTGTCAACCGGGAGGTTTTTAAAATTAAAACGACCATAATCGGTGGTCACTAATTTTTGAATCAGGTTACCATTTTCATCCCGAATGAACAATTTCAGGTTAGCAATCGGGTTTTTGTCCTGATTGTAAACAGTACCGTACACATCCATCACCAGGTTAATATCCTCAGCATCCATTTCTTGAAGTGTGGTGCGGTCGGCAGCAAGAATCTTAAAATTGAACTTATCCTTGCCGGTATAATAGGTTTGAATCACTTTCCCGGTTTTGTTGGTCAGCGTTACCTTCGTGCCTTCAGGCAAGTCAATATCTGTTTCTTCTACAAACACCTGGTAGTTTTGATCAGAAGGTATGTTTCTAAATGCAAAGGCGCCAAATTCGTTGGTAGTGGTTTCTTCCAATACGTCACCATGCTCGCCAATTAATTTCAACCGTGTGTTTTTTAGCGCTGTCGACGGTTGATCGCCATACAAGAGATTTCCTGCAAAAACCAGATCGTCTTCTGTGTACAACTCCGGAAGAGCATTGGGATCCATTGGAAGGTTTTTGAACGCAAACTTGCTGTCACCATATTTGTTGGTGACTTTTTGCACAGTTGAATCGTTCATGGTCATATAAAATCTGGCTTTAGCGGCTAACACAGGGTCGTCTTCTTCTACAATAGCCATGTATTTTTTATCCGCATCCAGGTTCTTAAATGCAAATTTTCCGAATTCATCTGTATAAGTGCTGTCAATTACCCTTCCATTTGCATCCAACAGTTTTACTTTTTTCTGTTTAGCAAAATCCCTCACATTCTCGGTCATCAATAAGGTACCACTCACTATCAATGATTTATCGGAATAGCGGTATCGGTAAATATCATCTCGGCCCTTTCCACCCAAACGATCAGATGAAAAATAACCCGTAGTATCATCAACTTGTGCCAAACCAAAGTCGTCGGTACTGCTGTTCAGGTTCAATCCCTCATTTCTTAACAGTACCCAACGCGAATTTTCGGATTTTGCCGTAAAAATATCCAAACCACCATACCCCGGTAAACCATTGGAAGAGAAATACAATTTACCCGACTTTGACAAATATGGAAACATTTCGTCACCATTGGTGTTCACCTCCGGACCAAGATTATACGGAGCGCTAAAACCGGTAGAATCTACTTTGCATACCCAAAGATCTTTGCCTCCATAACCTCCCGGCATATCACTTGTAAAAAACAAAGCTGTGTTATCAGGACTCAAATTGGGTTGAGAGAGGGAGTAATCATTGCTGTTATAGGGAAATTCAGTCGGTTTTCCCCATGACTTATCTGTTTTTTTGAAAATATAAATTTTAGCAGTGAAGGTGGACGATTTCCCTTTCACTTTGGTGGTGCGGGTTAAATACAAGGTATTGCCATCAGAAGATAAACAAGCAGGTCCGTCGTGATAGGGTGAGTTCAATTCCGGGGCGAACTTTTTCGCCTTGCTGCCTGTTGCCCCATTCACATCGCTGATAAAAATATTAAGGAATGGCTCGGCATTGTTCGCAGAATTGTCGTTAAGATCAAATTCTTCCCGTTCTGCTGAAAACAACAGTTTACCATTAAAGTACTGTGGTCCGAATTCAGAACGTGTGGTGTTGATGCCTGTTACGTTTTGAACCGCGTATTCAGTTGGAGCGGAAGAAAGGTTCTGAATTTCGCGGCAAAACTTCAAAGCCCGTTTGGCACTTTCATCCCCCGGTTTTTGTTTTAAGTAAAGTTCGTATTGGTCAGCTGCTTCGGGGTATTTGTTTTTGGATTTTAAAATTTGTGCGTAATTGAGATGAAATTCAGCCGGCATTTCATTTAACGAATCCCCCGGTAAATTGAACGCCGTTTCGTATGCCTTTTCTGCGTTCGTATAATCATTCATGGCCTTGTATGCATTACCCAACTTGATGTAAGCTTCTTGTTTACGGGGATTTTTGCCTTTGGTATCGGCTTTATAATAAGTCACCGCTTCGGCATATCGACCGAGTTGGAAGGATTTATCACCCTTTTTTATTTGCGCGGGCGAACTTAGTGCCAATAATATGGCAATGGCTAAACTATATCCTACAGTGGTTTTATGTTGCATACTTTACAAAAATCTTGGATTAACTATTTTCACTTTTTTAGGGCCCATATCAAAACCAATCATCACCTCATGACTTCCGCCCAAGCGGCGCGCATCCTGTAATCCGGTGTCGTAAGAATAAGCAGCTCGAATAGTACTGGTGATGTAATATTGCATAAGAAAGCCGGGTCCAAATCCGCTTCTGTAAAATGCGCCTAACCATAATTTCTTATAGAGCAAAAAATTCAGGTTAAGGTCGGTGTTTACTTGACCATTCACAAATTTCAAAAGCACTGTTGGGGCGAAGATTAAAGTTTCGCTGAATTTAAAGGATTTTCCTGCACTTACAAAAAGATGGGTTTTGAGTTTATAGCTGATAGAGCCGTTGTTGATTTGGTATTGGGCAATGCTTGGTGAGTTAAGGTGGGTAGCACTAATGCCAAAGAAAAAATCATTGCTTTTTAAGTAAGCCCCTGTACCCAGATCGAGTGAATTAGAAACCTGATCTTGTACAAACACATTAGGGTTTTCTGCCACTAGCATTTTAATCTCATCCGAATTAAACTGGTAACGGTTATACCCTGCACTAAGGCCCATAGATAGTTTCCAGTCCTTTGAAAAGTTTAGCATATAGGCCGCATTGCCATAAAAGCCAAACATGTTTTTGGGGCCCAGTTTATCGGTTAATATGGTTACGCCCACGCCGAGGTTTTTGTCGGTTATAGGGCTGTGAGCGCTAAAACAGGAGGTGAGCGGAGCTCCGTCTATCCCCGCCCATTGCTGACGTACGGAGCCAGTTGCTGAAAGGCCGTTCCTTGCACCTGCGTAGGCCGGGTTGATAACCAGTTGATTAAATTGATAGAGATTATACTGGGCATCCTGCTGAGCTTTGAGAAAGCCGGAAGCGAGGGCTAATAGTAAACTGAGTAGAATTTTATTTTTCATAGGCATTAATTCTTTAATAATTCAATCCAGCCTTTAATGGCAGAAGAGTTGTCACCAAGTTCGAGAACATAAAAATACGTACCGGATGTTAGTGTTCTGAGATCGGCTTCATCCGGCCATCGCACATCAACATTGTTGTAATTATTTACATCATACAATTTATTCCCCCATCGGTTATAGATACTTAGTCGGTTGTTAGGGTATTGTTCAATATTTTTGATGTAAAAGAAGTCATTAATGTTGTCGTTATTCGCCGTTACACCATTGTATATTGTAACGTTACATGGTGGGTTCACATCGGTGATAATATGAGGGCCGGTAAGCGTTGAATCGCTAATGGTGCCGCCACCCACTAATGGGCGGGTTACAATAACAGTAAGGTACAAGGTATCGGCACCCAAACTATCTACACTGCTGCAATTTTTTGATGGGCAGAGGGTGGTGTCGGACCAAAGATAGGTAATGGTATAAGTTGGCAGGGTATTGCTTAAGCTTACACTGATGTTACCATCTTTTTTTCCTAAGCAGGTCACGTTATTGGAATAAATGGTGATGTTCACCCCGGGGAAGATATTAAAATCCTGTAAAAAACCTTGTGTGATGGTATTGGTACCGCCATTGACTGTTTGTACAAACACTTCACCAACATTATCTGTTAGGGTGAGGGATAAGCTAGGGCTCACCCGATCCTGGCCAGCTGAATTGATAACCTGATGAGGGCTTTGGGCCTTCATCAAACCGAATCCGAGAATCAGGAAACAAACTATACCATGAATCGTTTTCATCTTCTGTTTGTGTGCAGTGTTTAGCGTGATTTTAATTCGTCAAGAAGTTTTTGCTGTGCTTCGATTTGTTTTTTGAGTTCTTCAATTTGAGCCTGTTGTTCTTTGATGGCTTGAACTAATACTGGTGTAAGGCCAATATAATTCATAGCTTTAAAATTGATGTCCTGACCAATTGGTTCTTTTGTTTGAGGGTCAACAGGACCGGGATTACTTCCATTTTCAACCAATTCAGGGATTACGGCTTCAACCTCTTGTGCAATTAAACCTATCTGCAATTTCGAAGAGAAGTTCATATAATCATACCCTTCGGTATCAAAGTAGTAGGTTTTAGGTTGTAAACTCATAATTTTTTCCAACGCGCCGCTATAAGGTTGAATGTTCTTTTTAAATCTTGCGTCTGAAATGGCCGCCCATGAACCAGTATAGCCACCATTACCTGAACAATATACGCCGTAATTACTACCGGAAGCACCTCCAGCAACACCCAATACACCATACGCATTTGTACCTCCAAACCCATATCCGTAAACTCCGTAATTTGAAGAAGTGTTATACCATGAAGTAGAATAAATGCCGTAACCAGTTCCAAGAGCATACTGAGCGCTACTATTAATACCATATTTAGTACCCGCGCTAGTTGAAGATGCGGTAACTTGAGAAAGAAGTCCAGTTCCGCCTGCAAGGCTATTATTATCAAACCAAGCTAAGGTGCCTGCGTCGTCTTTCTCAACGTGGAACTGATAAATAGGGTTAGTAGTTCCAATACCAACGTAAGTGTTAGGTCTAATTACTAGGGCATCAGTGAATGTTGAAATTGCACCACCTGCTGCAACACCACTTGTTGTTTTAAACCTTAATACACCACTTTGATTAGTAATGGCATGGTTTCCAGAAGTGCTCGAACTTCTGTAAGAACCATCGTAGTAGGCATTGAAATATATCCATTGTTCACTGTGACTCCAATTCAAAAAATGCATTGTTGGATATGCATCTTCTGTTGTTACAAAACTCATGTTCGGTCCATTCAATGCACTTGTAGAGGATCCATACATAGAAAACTTATAGGCTGGAGCAGCTGTACCAATACCAACATTTCCTATTGGAGAGAAAAATATTCCTGTAGTGGCATTTAGTGTTGGATCAGTAAAAAAGCGGTACCCATTGCTAAACCTCGCTGAAAACTCATCCGAAGTGCTGGCCACTAATTGCGTTGGTCCGCCTCCACCCCAATCACCGAAAACCATTGACCCTAGGCTATTCGCGCTTGCATAGTTACCGAATGCAAATGCTCTGTTTCCAGTTGCTGAGTTGAATGAACCGATAGCGCCGGAAATCACACCAGTAACTGTATTGGTTGTACCCAATTCAAATTCACCTGCAACCGATAAGGCCACATCTGGTGCTGTAGTTCCAATACCCACATAACCTGTATTTAAAATCACCATGCGGTTGGCATTATTTGTTCTAAAAGTCATTCCTGTATTATCTGTTGTTCCAACAAAATTTGTTACCGTACTTGTTCCTGCGTTCCCCAACAATCCCCAATTCTGCGCATTGGCGTTTTGCCAGGTTGGTGCAGCACCAGGTCCTGCAGAAGTTAAAATTTGACCGGATGTGCCTGCCGTGTTGTTTGGCATAAATGCACCCGATACTCGAATATTTCCTGTTACATCCAATCGTTCGGTTGGTAAATTGGTCGTTCCTATTCCTACATTTCCTCCAACCGGATTCAATAAAATATCTTCGGCAGTGCCGGAGAATCCTGACTGAATCCATGCAGCATAACCAGGTGCACTCTGGAAACCAATATCCAGAACATCACCAGATGAAAAACGAAGTCGTTGGCCTCCTAATGAAACCGAATTGCCATTGATGCTCGCAAGCGCAGGTGAGTTGGTAGTTGCAAACACATCCAATTTAGCAACCGGATTATTGAATCCGATTCCGACATTACCAGCTGTTGAGATTCTTACCGCCTCAACATTGTTTGTTCGAAATGCCAGAGCTTGTGCATCACTTGTACCTATAAAATTCGTTCCGGGGTTTGTACCTGAATTACCTAATAAACCCCAATTAAACGCACTCGCATTTGACCATGTAGCAGCTGCAGCAGAGCCTGAAGAAACCAAAACCTGACCCGCGGTTCCAAAATTGGCCGCAGTACCTAAACCAATTGCCCCATCAGGATTAACGCTTAAAACGGCGTTATCAAAATAGTTCTCAATCACAAAATTTCCTGCGGCACTTTTTCCAATATCATAGAATGTTGAAACACCCGGCCCACCTTGAAATCTGAATTGGGGAGAATTTCCCGAAGTGTTTGATAATATAGCCATCATGGATGTCAATCCTGGACCGGTAAAGTAGGGGTTTACCAAAAAATTACCCTGTGTTCCCGCAACATGGAATCGCTCTGTTGGCGCAGTGGTGCCAATACCAACGTTTCCACCATTGGTAATTGACATGCGACTGGTTGAAGCTGTATAAAAGTCCATTCCAAATTGGTTGCCGGTAGCTGTGCGTTTAGAGGCTATTGCTTCACCTGAAACGGCACTGCCAAAACGAAGACTATTGGTAGTGGTACCATTATTTAAACCAGTATTATCCACGGCAAGTTCACCAGTTACATTCATTACACCGGGAGCGGTAACTTGAAGTCCTGTGCCTACAATCAAAGCAGGAGAACCATTGTTGGAGTAAAAGTTCAATGGATGGTTACTGAATGTACCAAACCAGCCTGCTCCACCGGCAATTTGCGTCAGCAATGTTACACCAGCATGCGTGTGGTTAAATCCTGAGGCGTTGTTGGAAATAAGTATTTGACCAGCATCTACATTCAGGCGAGCTCCTGGAGTAGTGGTGCCAATACCTATATTTCCTGTATTATCTATCAACATTCGACCTACTGAATTGGTGCGGAAGACCAGTCCAACATTATCGGTGGTGCCAACAAAGTTGGTAAGTGTGCTTGTTCCCGCATTACCGGTTAAACCCCAACTAAACGCACTGGCATTAGACCATGTTGGTGCAGCTCCAGCACCTGCAGATGTGAGAACCTGGCCTGAAGTTCCCGCCGCATTATTCGGCATAAGGGCTCCAGAGAATCTTACATTACCGGTAATGTCAAGTCGTTCAGTAGGCGCAGTATTAGCCACACCCACGTTGCCTGAGCCATCAATCACCATTCGGTTATTGGTAGCATTGGTTCCAAAGCTCATGACGTTTGTGGAGTTGTCGTACCGCAATGATCCATTCGCGTGGGTTACAGTGTTGCCCAAACGAAGGGCAGAAATGCTGGCAGCACCTGAGATAATGGAAATGTTGGCGTTAAGCGTTCTTTCAACTTGCAAATCCTCTGATGGACTTGTAGATCCAATTCCAACATTTCCTCCATTGTCTATATACAAGCGGGGAAGGGCGTTAGTTCTGAAAACCAAGCCAACGTTATCAGAAGTACCAATAAAATTTGTAAGTGTACTGGTTCCTGCATTACCGGTTAAACCCCAGGCAAAATTACTTGCTACACTCCAGGTTGCATTACCTAAGGCGTCGGAAGTTAAAATTCTATTTGCTCCTTCTGTGCCATTCACAATTCTAACACTGCCATTCACGTGCAAGCTGGCTGTTGGAGCAGCCGTATTTATACCCACATATCCTGTAGCACCGTTAACATAAATGATATCGCTATTTGCATTGGAACTGATGTGTAAGTTGGTTTCTGAAAACAAATGCATGTCGCTATCGGTAGTTAAAAGGTCACCAATTGCGCCAACCCTTGCCGGACTGTTGTCGTTAAACGATAGGAAACCCTGTGAAGTAGAGCCATTGCTATTGCCCCTGATGGCTAATTGACCGTAGTTAGGTGTGATAGCACCCTGTACTGTTAACCCACTTCCCAATGAGCTGTTAGTGCTCAAACCATTTATCAATATGCCCCCTCCACTTTTTATCACCATACGGGCAACTGCAGAGGTTCTCAATTGCAAATCAGCAGCCGTTGAAGTTCCCAAATAATCTGTCAATGGGTTTATTCCTGCATTTCCACCAATTGACCATGAATTGGCAGAAGGAAGGGTAATGGTATTTGTATTTGGTCCAACAGTTAACACATTTCCGGTTACACTTAATGTAGGGGCAATGGTAACTGAGTTCGTGGCTGGGCCTGAACTTAGAACGTTGGAGTTGTAAGCCAGATTTGGGGTTATGTAAGCCGATGATGTTCCGGATGTGAGTGAACCTGTTGCCTGGCTGTAAGCAAAGGTTGGTTGATCAACACTCACAGTAAAACTATTGCCGGTAGTAGGTGAAACTACAGCAATACCTGAGCCGGTAATGGTCGGCGTAACTGCTGCCGGGATGTTGATGGTAAAATTATTTGGACTTACACTGCTAACTCCTGCTGCACCTGCAGTACTTGTTACTGCAATACTTGCAGGTGGAATATTAATATTAAAGCTATTGGTTCCGGCCGAAGTAATGGTACCGATACCAGAAGATGTCAAGGTTGACTGAGGACTTGCTGCCGGTGCATTTACCGTGTAATTAGGGAAGGTTCCGGTAATTGTTGCCGCTCCTGCAGCACTTAAATTGGTTTGTGGCACATTGATGTCAAAACTATTGGTGCCCGCTGATGTTATTGTTCCAATGCCTGAAGAGGTTATGGTTGATTGTGGACTAACAGCGTAAGTTGGTGAATTGATTGTGAAGTTTGGATAAGTTCCGGTTACTGTTGTAGCTCCTGCACCATTCAATGCAACTGTTTGATCAGGTGCCGCATTGATAATTGAACCGGAAGTAATAGAAATACCTGTACCTGCCGTGTAATTGGTGGCGGCCGGTGCGTTTACCGTAAAGTTTGGATAAGTACCGGTTACTGTTGCTGCCCCGGCACTTCCTATGCTCACCGTTTGATCAGGTGCCGCGTTGATAATTGAACCGGAAGAAATCGAAATGCCTGTACCTGCCGTGTAATTGGTGGCTGCCGGTGCGCTTACAGTATAGTTCGGGAAGGTCCCGGTAACAGTTGCCGCTCCTGCAGCACTTAAATTGGTTTGTGGCACATTGATGTCAAAACTATTGGTACCAGCTGATGTTATTGTTCCAATTCCTGAAGAGGTTAAGGTTGATTGTGGACTAACAGCGTAAGTTGGTGAATTGATTGTGAAGTTTGGATAAGTTCCGGTAACTGTTGTAGCTCCTGCACCATTCAACGCAACCGTTTGATCAGGTGCCGCATTGATAATAGAACCGGAAGAAATCGAAATGCCTGTACCTGCCGTGTAATTGGTGGCTGCCGGTGCGCTTACTGTATAGTTCGGGAAAGTACCGGTAACGGTTGCCGCTCCTGCAGCACTTAAATTG
>JBPOHJ010000015.1:0-84755 GCA_052035725.1 Bacteroidota bacterium
GTAGTGGCCCCACTGGCATTTAAACTCACAGAACCACCTGTACAAACCAAAGTAGTACTTGCAGCAATGTTCATGTTTGGTCCGGCATAAGCGATTACAGGAATATTGGTATTGGATGTACAACCAAAACTGTTTATCCCAACTACGTTATAGGCGGTTGGTATAACAGGGCTAACAACAATTGAAGAACCGGTTCCTCCGGGTGTCCAGGTGTAAGAAAGGGCACCGGTAGCTGCCAACGTAGCACTTTCTCCTGCACAAAGTGAGAAATGGGTGGAGGACACTACAACAGTAGGGTTGGGGTTCGTGGCAAGATTGACTGTATTGATGCCAACACAATTACCGGTACCTCCTGTAACAGTGTAAGTGGTGTTGGATTGTGGACTCACCAAAACGCTCGCGCCAACAATATTACCAGGCTGCCAAGTGTAAGTGGTAGCCCCACCACCTGAGAGCGTGGCAGTTGTTGCAGCACAAATCAAGGTAGGCGAAACAATGCCTACAACAGGTAATGGTGAAATTGAAATGGTGGTTACTGAAGATGTGGTGCCACAACCATTTTGTCCTTGCACAGTATAGATTGTAGTGGCTGTTGGTGAAAACGCAACGCCATTTGTAACACCTCCCGACCAGGTATAAGTTAAAGCCCCACTGGCTAATAAAGAAACCGTATTACCAAGGCAAACAGATGGTGAGGAGGCAGTAACTGTAAGAACAGGAGCTGAATTGCTCACTGTTATTGTAATAGCCGCGCTGGTAATACAATTTGAAGGACTCATGGCGGTTAAGCTGTAAGTAGTAGTAACGTTGGGAGAAACCAAGATAGAAGCAGCGTTGCTGCCGGTGCTCCAGGTGTAGTTGCTGATAGCATTGGTAGTAAGTGTAATGGAAGATCCCTGACAGAGTAAGGAAATGCCTGTATTGGTACCTAAATTAATGTTACATAAGCGAGTAACAATCACTCTGCCGTGGCCTAGAGTTGACAACACATTGGACGCCGTGTTCACTGCCGTGTTGATAATGTAGGAACTTCCGCCGTAACCGGATGTGTAAGAACCTCCACCGCCACCACCGCCAACAAATCCACCGCCACCACCACCGCCACCGGTTGAGCAGGAACAAGAAGAACCACCGCCACCAAATCCACCTTCTCCATAGATTGTACCAGGCCAACCGGGTGCCTGGCCTCCGGCCTGACCGTTGCCGCCATTGGTAAAGGCTTGCGCAACTGTAGTGTAAACCGCGTAATTAAAATGAACACCGTTCACAGAGTAACTGGCTCCAGAACTTCCGAATTGAGATTGAACACCATTCACAACCGCTTGGGTAATGCTGGCATCTTTTCCGGGTATTGACGATTGTGCTCCGCCGCCACCGCCGCCGGCTGCAAACAGCAGTACGTTATTGGCTGCAACAAATGATCCGCCTCCGCCACCGTCAGAATTTGTGGTACAATAAGATGAACCCATTTGACCAACCAAAATTTGAAGCACACTTCCTGCAGTTAAATTCACATCACCAATCACCCTGGCACCATATCCTGAATGAGTTGGGTTAATGCTACCACCGCTAGCACCCATTACCTCAATCCGGTATAAGCCACTCGATGGTACACTAATGGTTTGAATCCCCGCAACTGAGGTAACGGAGCCGTTCAAATTGGTTGCAAGGTACGCTGCATTAATCTGCGCCTGCGAAGGTCCAAGCCGGCCTGTTGCTCCGGCGTTGGTAAATGTGTAAGTGGTTACCTGCGCATGTAAAGAAAACACGAACAAACAAAGAAAAGAAAGGAAAAATGCCATCCTCGATTTTTTGTTTGCTCCAAGGGAGAGTAAAAGTATTTTCATGTGTTTAGGTTTTAAAGTTTAAATGAAGGTAAGCGAAAAACCTGTAAAATAAAATTATGTGTTTTAACACATACAATTTATCCAACACCATAAAAATAAAGAAGCAGGTATACTAGTTTAAACTGACAACAAATCTATCATTTGAATGTCTTCCATAAAATGAATGAAGTTTTGTTCCAGCTTAGGCTCAGCCTCAAGAAATAGTGGAATTGAATCATTCAGGGCAACTTGATGCCCGATACGATGAGATAAATGAGTAAGAACTGTTTCAATGCCTTTTAGATCTGAGTAATTCTGATACACACCATTTGTGATCACGTAGTTCAAAAATCGAGTGCTACTTTCAGGCATCAAGTGCGTGTTGTTTTGATACACAGCATACACGTTTGCGCTAAACACCTCTAATGGCGCTTCATGGTACTTTTTAAAGAATTTGGCAAGTAAATGATCAAAATACATGTCTACCAAAATGCCACTGTATTTTTCAAAGCCTTTGTAAAATACCCGCTTGCTGTCTTTGAATAAGGGGTGAGCATCTGTGTAACTGTCAATTTTTCTATGAAGCAGAATACCATTTACCACACCTTCTGGGTAGGTCGAAAAATCATTTCCTCTGAGATGATCCGCAATAAAATTACCAATCAGCAAGTCCTCGTTGCCTTGTGATAAATACGCATGAGCCAGATAGTTCACAAATCAAAATTAGGGATTCCTTTCCAAACCGCATTGATCAAACTAGGCACAAAAAATGCCAGCACCAACTTCCTTATACGCCCTGTCGGGCTGACGTGACTCCCCGACTTGCCGAATGGCGTCGGGATAAACTTCTCGTCACGTTTTTTGCTGCGCAAAAAAAAAAAGGAAGCTAAAGCTTCCTTTTACGCCCTGTCGGGCTGACGTGACTCGAACACGCGACCCCTAGCACCCCATGCTAGTACACTACCAACTGTGCTACAGCCCGATTTTGAAAAATCGAAGCGCAAAAATAAGAAATTTAAGGTTCTACCGAAATGTTGTAACTAAGTTTCCTGCACCTTCAGGGTCTGCGCCAGTTCCTTAAAATCTACCCCATCAAAATTGCCGCTACTCATCATCAACAATACCTTGTTGTTCCAGCTGAAGGATTGTAAATAATCGGTAACCGCTTTGCTTTCGGTAAACACCAACATATCTTTTCGGTTAAATGCTCGCAATACCTGTTCGCGCGTGATAGGCTGTAGTTTTTTGTGTGCAATGGTATGGGGATTATAATACACAATAGCCTTGTCAGCAAGATCCATTGCCCCTTTGTATTCGTTCAGGAATTCTTCAGTTAAACTGCTAAACGTGTGCAATTCCATACAAGCCACCAATTCGCGATTGGGGAATTGTTTTTTTACGGCAGTGGTTGTGGCTTTAAGTTTAGAAGGAGAATGGGCAAAGTCTTTATAAAAATTAAATGCAGGCGATTGATGCACCAATTCAAGCCGTTTGGCCGCCCCTTTAAAAGATTGAATGGCTTGCAAAAAATCGGAAGCTGAAATTCCAATTTGCTCACAAACCTTCATTGCGCCGTTCAAATTCATGAGATTATGATCGCCAAATACCTTTAAGGCAAATTCTGTATTGTGGTGTTTCACATACGTGACCCCATTCTCAATCCGGTGTTGCGGCACCGCATAAGCAATACGCTGGAGCTCATCTCGCAAATTCTCGAGGCAAAGGGATTGGAGTACCGGATCATTCTCGCAATATACCAAACAACCACCCGGTTCTATCAGACGTATGAATTGCCTGAATTGCTCAACATAAATAGCAAATGTTGGAAATACATTGATGTGATCCCAGGCGATACCACTCAAAAGAGCAACGTGTGGGCGATACAAATGAAACTTAGGCCGTCTGTCGATGGGAGAGGCCAAATATTCGTCTCCTTCAATCACAGCGTACTTTGCCGATTCACTAAAACGCACCATGGTGCTAAAACCTTCCAGTTGTGCACCCACCATAAAATCTGTTTCAATGCCAAGGTGTTTAAAAACATGTAAGAGCATAGCCGTTATGGTAGTTTTGCCATGGCTCCCGCCAATCACAATTCTTGTTTTGTCTTTTGTGGCTTCGTAAATGTATTCAGGGTAAGAATAGATTTTTAAACCGAGTTCCTTCGCTCTTAGCAATTCAGGATTGTCAGCTCTGGCATGCATTCCCACTATCACCGCATCCAACTCAGCATGTAATTTCTCCGGAAACCAACCAACCTGCCCGGGCAATAACCCAACCCGCTCTAAGCGACTTCGGCTTGGCTCGTTAATCTCGTCGTCGCTACCACTAACACGGAAGCCTTTTTCATGCAAAGCAAGAGCCATATTGTGCATGGCACTTCCACCGATGGCAATGAGGTGTACATTTTTCATAGGATAAAGAAAAGCGAAAGCCGCCAACACGGCCTGCCATCCTAGTTTTTATTATCCACACAAAAGTGTTTATTTTGCAATCAAAACAACATCATGCAAAAGAAGATCGTAAAGGTTGGTAATATTGATTGCGGTACTAAGGACCTGTTCCTTATCAGTGGACCCTGTGTTATTGAGGATGAAAAAATAATGATGCAAACCGCTGAGAAACTGAAAGAGGTGAGCGAACGCATGAAGATAAAGGTGATCTACAAATCGAGTTTTTTGAAGGACAACCGAAGCAGTTTGAAATATTACGATGGACCCGGACTCGAAAAAGGCATGAAAATTTTGGCAAAGATCAAAGAACAATTTGGGTTCCCCCTCTTAACAGACATTCACGAAAGCTACCAGGCTGCCATTGCCGGTGAAGTGTGCGATGTGTTGCAAATTCCGGCTTACCTTTGTATGCAAAGCAGTTTAGTGGTTGCAGCTGCTAAAACAGGCAAGGTAGTGAACATCAAACACGGGCAGTTTTTGGCTCCTGATAACATGAAACATCCTTTGCAAAAATGCATTGAATCAGGCAACGATCAGGTGATACTTACAGAACGGGGATATGTGTTTGGTTACAACGACCTGATTGTTGACCCCAGAAGTTTTTTCCATTTGAATAATCTTGGTTACCCTGTAGTATTCGATATTACACACTGTGTGCGTAAATACGGCATTCCAAGCTCAGATGCCAAAGGTGGTATGCGCGAATTTTTACCGGTGCTGAGCAGGGCAGGGGTGGCCAGTGGCGTCGACGGACTATTTATTGAAACCCACCCTGAACCGGCAAAAGCGCTCTGCGACGCAGCCTCACAATTGTGCGTGTACGACTTGGAGGAATTTTTAAAACCCTTGATTGAAATACACAATCTGGTTGGAAAATACGTTTAAAGGTTTCCACCTATAAACTCCGGCCAAATAACAGTATGTTGTTGGTTGCCATTATTTTCTTATTTTTATCTGATTGCAAAAAGCCCTGATGAAAGTTTACTTTTTAGTTCTGTTATTTCCTTTATTCGGCGCTTGCACTTCCAACAACGAACAAGCAATTGCCGGAGAAGGCATGCTGAGCAAAGAAATTCAATTACGACTTGGAGAATTACAAACCCTAAAAGACACACTCCTGCTTCTCAACATTGCTCCTGAAGCTATACATGCAAGGTTTGAAGAACTTTTACTACTTTCCAAAGACCGGGAAAACCTGCAAGCTTCGGTTAATCTCAGCAATAAATACCTGAATGATCTTTGCGCCAAACACCGTTTCAATTCTTCGGCACTCACGCAACTGAACCTTGATATGACTAGTACAGAAATTTCGTATTTGTTAAAACAAAACGAATTAAATATCCTCAATCAGGTGATTCTTCAAAAAATGAACCGAAGCGTTAACCTTGAAAGCGCGCATTAACCATACACTAAATTGCAATACAAACTGAATTGGCATAATCTTTGTTAACACATCACATTATGAAACACCTTATCTTTTCATTCGCTCTGCTGGTTTTTGGTACCAGCCTCCATTCACAAAACTCCCAAATGTGTAAGGAAATAAAACAAGCGCTTCAAAACCGCCACCCTGAACTACAACTTGAAGACAAAATTCTTGCTGTGAATTTCTGGAGTGTTTCGGATGAAAACAGCCGAAAGGCGAACGCTGCTTTTGAAAAGGCCTGTTCAACCTATGTGGTGGCTAAACTGAAAGGTGGGAGGAAAGGACTAGTAGTGGTGCTTGTAAATAAAGATAATTTGAACGATTTTTCTGTTGTTTCACTCAATAAAGAAGGTATCAAGTGTTGTTATTCCTTTCAACTCAGCGACCTGCCTGAACAATCCCTAAATGCAAGCAAAAACCAGGTGTTTGATGCCAACGGGAATTTACTTTTTTCGAATTTAAATCCTGAGCAAATTTTCTCAAGCATTCACTCCCTCATCACCCGTTAACTATGAAAACCATTTTTTATTTATTCGTCGCTGTTCTCCTTCCATTAGGTTTGTTATCACAGGTGAACGACAATTGTATCAATGCCATTCCACTCTGTTCTAACCCCAGTTTTACTTTCTTTAGTAATTCGGGTCCGGGAACTGTTGTAGACTTTTCGGTTCCGGCGCAAAGTAATATCAGTAATCCTTCACCCAATCCCAACCCGCCCAATTCAGGTTGTTTACTCTCAGGCGAACTCAATCCACAATGGTTGCTCATTACTGTGGGAAATGCCGGATTATTGGAGTTTGTATTTGGGGCTGGTAATAGCGCACATCCTCAGGTAGGATTGTATGATTGGATCATGTGGCCCTATTCACCTACCACCTGTGCTTCTATTTTTAATAATACCCTGCCACCGATTCGTTGCAACTGGAACGGCTCTGGCAGCGGAGGAACAGGGATGGCCTCACCTGCAAACGTTACCAATTTGGGAGGCAGTTCTTCGAATTTTGAAGCCCCTTTGCAAGTTAACGCTTGTCAGCAGTTTATTATTTGTATTTCCAATTATAGTGGAGTTAACAGTTTGGTGAGTTTTCAAAGTATTGGAACCGCCAGTTTATCCTGTAACCCAAACTGTAATCCCAATTACGCCATTTGTGCAGGTGCAAGCGCCAGCATAGTGCCTGTGAATTTTGCTTCTTTAACCAATCCTTCCTATTCATTACAACCCGGAGGATTGAGTAATATTACAGGAACCTTTGTGGTTTCTCCAACTGTTACTACCAGTTACACCACCTTCATCACCGGCATCAATGCCAACAACGCTGTTCAAACCATTACCTCCGTTTCAACAGTTACGGTAAATCCTCAACCGTCTTCCGCACCTACCACTACTCAAGCCTCCTGCTCAAGCACCCTAAGCGCCTTCAATCTTGGCCTGAGTTTCACTCCGGCAAGTGCTCCGGGTTATACGGTTACCTGGTCTCCAATACCGTCGGGCATCACGAATAACACCATGGTAGCTGTTTCTGGAAGCATAACACCGGGAGCCTACAATGCCACCATCACTTCTACCGGAGGGTGCCAAACCACAAGTTCTTTTGTAATTCAAGGTCCGCCTGCCGTTCCAAACTTCAACTTCCTGCCTCCCGGACCGGTATTTACTGTGAATTGTTACAACCCAACACTTACCGTAAATGCATCGGTACCGAATTACCAATACAATTGGACCAATGGCACAGTAGCGCCCATCAGCGGTTCGGTAGCCAGTTTTGATAATCAAAAGTTAGGCACTTGGACGGTAACGGCCACTGATCCTAATTCCAACTGTTCCTCAACCCGCACAATATTAGTTGTGCCTGATTTTGCCGCTCCAAGTACCACACTCAGTAACACCTTTTGGTTACTCACCTGCAGCACCAGTATTGCGCCAACCTTAACTGTTTCGGCTACTCCAAGCACCAACATTGAACACCAGTTTTTTTGGGGTACAGGGGGAAGTTTAACAGGCATCTATTCTTATTCAGCAATTGTAATTCCTGGTCAGGGTACCCATACCCACACAGCCATCAATCTGGTGAACGGTTGCGGAACCAGTAAAACCTTTACTGTAGCTACCGCCTCCGGCATGCCAACTTTTTCGCTCAGCAGCCCGATTCAAAATTATTCCATAGGCTGTGTGCCAAAACACACGGTAGATATCAATATTGTTGGGGCCCAAAGTACTCCCAATCCGGCAACAGGTGTAACCTACACCTTTTTGTCAAGCAGTTCACCTACCAATTACGGCACTAACCTTGTTTCATCAACCACTTTCTCGCTTCCCGGCACCTATACAGCCGTGGTGCGCGACAATCTGAGCAGTTGTGAATCCAAACAGGTATTTTCAATTCTTCAAAATACGTTTGGTCCTAACCTGGTTGTTACAGTACCTATTCCAACATTGTCTTGTTTTCAACCTTCTGTCATACTCACAGGGTACAGTTCCAATGCCAGCACCGGTTATCAATGGGTGTATTCCAGCGGTTCAGGCACACTTGTAACACCGGGCACAACCTTCTCGGTGCAATCAACAGCCGTGGCGAGCAACACCCTTGTTGGCACGTATACCTTTATTGTTACTGATAACATCAATGCCTGTAAAAGTTCAAGCGCTATTCCTATTTACCAAAACAAATTCCCTCCTGCGGCTAAAATAGCGCCACCCACAGGATTAAATTTTGGTGAGCTCACATGTAACACCCCAACCATTACCTTAACCAATGCCAGCTCATCAGGTGTTCCGGGAGGTATATTTCCTTCACCTCAGGGCATAGCTGCGGTATTGTGGACCGGCCCAAGTCCTCAGATGCCATTAGACAAGAGTACTACTTATGTTGCAAGTACGCCGGGATCCTATACTTTATTGGCACAGGATCTGAACAATGGATGTACTTCTACCACAGTATTACCGGTAGTTGACAGCAAAGACTATCCTGTGGTGAATAATCCGGCCATGGCACCCACAGCTACTTTGGATTGTTCGCCAAACCCTAACAACACCGCCACCGTTACGGCTCTTGTGAGCAGCACGGTACCCTTAAAATACGTTTGGTCAAACAGCTTAGGCGTTATTAAAACCGAAACACTTGCCGCCAATAACGGAACTGCCTTTGCACTTGTTAATCAACCAGGCGATTACCGCATTACCGTAACGAATGAAAAAAACGGTTGTGTTACTATCTCTTTTGGAAAAGTAGTTTTAGGTGATTTAAAAGCGGCCTTCAGTTCGGATAAAGAAAGTGGATTTGCCCCACTTACAGTGAATTTCAATAACAATTCCAGTTCCAGTCTCAATGCCTTTTCAATTACCAGTGTTTGGAGTTTTGGAAACAGCTACACAGCAACCACCACCTCAAGTGTATTGTCAATTTCGACCATTTACAACCAGGCGGGTAATTATACCGTTACCTTATATACCAGCAAAGGGCCTTGTCTTGATACAGCTTACAAGGTGATTAATGTTGAACTGCCTTCAAAACTCGAAATACCTAATGTGTTTACACCAAATGGCGACGGAACCAATGACTTGTTTTTCCTTCGCGCTGCTAATCTTACACAAATAAAAGCCAGCATTTACGACCGCTGGGGTAATTTGGTGTATGAAGTGGAAAGTAATACCGGCAACATTGAATGGGATGGTAAGAACCAATATGGAAAAGAGGTGGCTGAAGGCACGTATTTTTACATCATCACGTCAACTGGTAAGGACGATAAAGCATACGATACAAAAGGCACGGTGAATTTATACCGATGATGTAGCTTCACCTCACTCACTATACCTTACAAATAAAAAGGAAAAAGCAGGTCCCAATTGGACCTGCTTTTTTTCTGTTGTTTACTCTAACTGGAGTTTGGATCGTATGCTCCAAACACTTAACAACACAAAAATTAATTCTGAGCCGGACTCACCTTTGTATCTCTCATAGAAAGCAGGTACTTGGTGAGTTTGGTTTTTTCCTCCGCACTCAACTTTGCTTTTGGCGCCATCTCGTCAATTTCATGCAACCACTTCTTTTCTGTGAACTTCTCAACAGGGAAATTTTTGTGACACTGTGTACACTGGTTGGTGTAAATTTTATTTCCTTCCACCAGTTCAGCTGAGGAGGTACCTGGCCAACGGTTAAGTGCCATTTTTACTTGAACTTCGGAAGGCGCATAGGCTGCAGGCGCTGAAGCAGCGGCCGCTTCTTTGCTGCTTTTGCAATTGGTAAGCACACACAGCGTAAAAAGAGAAAGACTAATTTTTTTCATGGGGATTTATTTGCTCAAATATAAATTTCTTTCACTGTACACGTTTTGAAAATACTCATCATGAAGATCATCAATGAAATAAATCGCTTCACCGGTGCTTTTCATTTCAGGACCGAGTTCCTTTTGAATTTCGGGAAACTTCTCATAACTAAACACCGGAATTTTGATGGCATAGCCTTTTTTCCTGGGGTTAAATTTAAAATCCTTCACTTTTTTCTCGCGCAGCATCACTTTGGTTGCGTAATTCACATACGGCTCATCATAGGCTTTGGCAATAAACGGCACGGTACGTGAGGCGCGAGGATTGGCTTCAATCACATACACCACTTCGTCTTTCACAGCAAACTGAATGTTGATCAATCCCACCGTTTTTAAGGCCAGAGCAATAGTTTTGGTGTGGTCTTCAATTTGTTTGAGTACAGCTGGTGAGAGATCGAATGGGGGAAGTACCGCATAACTATCTCCACTATGAATGCCGGCCGGTTCAATATGTTCCATCACACCAATAATGTAAACATCCTCCCCGTCGCATATAGCGTCGGCTTCGGCTTCAATGGCCCCTTGCAAAAAGTGATCGAGTAAAACTTTATTATCCGGAAGATCGTTTAGCAATTTCACCACATGTTGTTCCAGTTCTTTTTCGTTGATCACAATCTTCATGCTTTGGCCACCGAGCACGTAACTAGGGCGTACCAGCAAAGGGAAGCCAAGTTGTTTGGAAAGTTGTATAGCTTCCTCGGCGTTTTCGATTACACCGAATTTAGGGTAAGGAATGTTGTTGGATTTTAAAAGTGTGGAAAAACTTCCACGATCTTCGGCAAGGTCGAGTGATTTAAAATCGGTTCCAATAATTTTGATGCCGTGACGCTCGAGTTTTTCAGCCAGCTTGAGCGCGGTTTGCCCACCCAGCTGAACTATCACTCCAACGGGTTGTTCGTGTTTGATAATATCGTATATGTGTTCCCAGAAAACCGGTTCAAAATACAATTTATCGGCCGTACTAAAATCGGTACTTACGGTTTCGGGGTTACAGTTAATCATGATGGTTTCGTACCCGCATTCTTTCGCGGCAATTACACCATGCACACAACTGTAATCAAATTCAATACCCTGACCAATACGATTGGGGCCACTGCCCAACACCACAACCTTTTTTCTGTCAGACTTAAGGCTTTCGTTTTCCTCTTCAAACGTAGAGTAGTAGTAAGGGGTTTTGGCTTCAAATTCTGCTGCGCAGGTATCCACTAATTTGTACACCCGTTTAATGCCCATTTCATTGCGTTTGTTGTACACTTCACTTTCTAAACAACGCAACAGGTGCGCTACTTGACGGTCAGCATACCCTTTTTGTTTGGCTTCCACCAACAAGTCTTTTGGAATGGATTGTAAGCTGTGGCGACGAATTTCACTTTCAAGAGAGATCAACTCTTCAATTTGTTGCAGAAACCAAATATCTATACGAGTAAGCGATTGTATAGTTTTTATGGAGATGCCCAGTTTCATGGCATCGTAAATCATAAATAAACGGTTCCAGCTTGGCCGCTCCAGTGCCTCCAGCAATTCAGCCTGGTTGGTGATTTCCCTGCCATCGGCGCCTAGTCCGTTTCGTTTGATTTCCAAACTCTGACAGGCTTTTTGCAGCGCTTCCTGAAAACAACGGCCAATGGCCATCACTTCTCCAACCGACTTCATCTGGAAACCCAGTTCCCGGTTGCAGCCTTTAAATTTATCAAAGTTCCAGCGCGGGATCTTTACGATCACATAATCCAATGTAGGTTCAAAATAGGCCGAAGTAGATTTGGTAATTTGGTTAATCAGTTCGTCGAGATGGTAACCTATGGCCAATTTGCTGGCAATTCGGGCAATAGGGTATCCGGTAGCTTTGCTTGCAAGCGCCGATGAACGACTCACGCGGGGATTAATTTCGATGGCAATAATTTCTTCTTTTTCATCATTGCTTACGGCAAACTGAACGTTACAACCTCCTGCAAAGTTGCCAATGCTGCGCATCATTTTAATGGCCATGGTGCGCATTTTCTGGTACGTACTGTCGCTTAAGGTCATGGCCGGTGCAACAGTTATGCTGTCGCCGGTGTGAACCCCCATGGGATCAAAATTCTCAATGGAACAGATGATGGCCACATTGTCGTTGCTGTCTCTGAGCAATTCCAACTCGTATTCCTTCCAGCCTAAAACTGCCTTATCAATCAGTACCTCGTGAATAGGGGATGTTTGTAATCCACGGTTGAGTAAATTGTCAAAGTTATCTTTCTCATAAACAACCGAACCGCCACTGCCTCCAAGGGTGAAAGAAGGTCGTATAACCAAAGGAAACCCAAATTCCTGAGCTATACTTTTTCCCTCCAGAAAGGACTTGGCAATTTTACTTGGTGCCATGTTCACACCAATTTCTTCCATTCTCATCCTGAACAAATCCCGGTCTTCGGTAACCTTAATAGCCTGAATGTCTACACCTATCATTTTCACATTGTACTTTTTCCAAACCCCCATGTCCTCGCATTTTAGTGCCAGGTTCAGCGCGGTTTGCCCGCCCATGGTTGGAAGCACAGCATCAATTTTACGTTCTTCGAGTATCTTAATGATGGATTTAACCTCCAAAGGCCACAGGTAAACATGGTCGGCTGTTACCTTATCTGTCATAATGGTGGCCGGATTAGAATTAATCAAGCTCACCTCAATGCCTTCTTCTCTTAAACTCTTAGCAGCTTGTGAACCTGAATAATCAAATTCGCAGGCCTGACCGATTACAATGGGTCCGGAACCGATAATTAAAACTGATTTTATTGTATTGTCTTTTGGCATATTAAGGGGTAGTAGATAAAGTCAAATTAAACCGGACAAAGATACGTGCTAAGGCCGAAGTGAAAAGAAAGATGTTCACGAATTATCAATAAAAAAACCCGAAATCTACGATCTCGGGTCTTGTAAGTTCGGTTCAAACGGTAGATTACTCCGGTGATCCGTCAGAGGTAACGGCTTTTTTGCCTTTGGCTTCAGCTACCACAATATTGCGTTCATAGTGTTCTGTGCCATTGAGCGCATTAATGGCTGCTTGAGCTTCGTTATCATCTTCCATTTCTACAAATCCGTAACCTTTACTTCTGCGCGTTTCCTTATCCTTGATAATTCTAACGCTGGTTACTTTTCCGTACTGTGAAAATAGATCGCTCAGTGCCTGTTCCCGTACCTTGAAACTGATGTTACTGATAAAAATGTTCATAGTGTTCTGTTTTGTGTGTGCAAAGTAAAGGTACACGTAAAATCCAAAAATCCAAAAATTTCAATAATTTTTGTTAAAATTTCAGGTACCAACACAATAAACTCAAAACAGGTAGGCTTCCACGCTAATTTCAACGTTGGCTTCTTTCGGTAATTTGGCCGCTTGAATGGTTGCACGTGCCGGAAAATCGCTTTTAAAATACGATGCGTACACTTCGTTAACCTGCACAAAATTATTCATGTCGTTCAAAAAAATGGTTGACTTTACCACATTGTCGAAGGTGCACCCTCCGGCTTTCAAAATGGCCCCAATGTAATCCATCACCATTTTGGTTTCTTCTTTGATTGTGGCTTTTACAAGTTGTTTGCTTTGAAGGTCCATGGCTATGGTACCACTGATGTACATGGTATTTCCAACAATGATGGCTTGGTTGTACGGTCCAATAGGCGCAGGTGCATCGGCGGTGTTAATGACTTTTTTCATAATTGGGTTTTAGTTGAACAAATATAAAAAGTTTAGCCTTGGTATGTTGGTGGTTTTAATCTTCCTGATCGCGTTTTTTCACCATTGTAAGGATGGTGGCAATTGCGACTGTTTCACCGGTTTCGTCGTAAACATCAACCAACCATTTTACAATACCTTTGGCAACATCTTCGGCATTTTTTTTCTCCTGGTTGATCTTTTCCTTGCATGTGAACCTCACCCCAATGGTGCTGCCCATGTATACGGGTTTGGTGAAACGGCATTCATCTATGCCGTAATTCAATAAAACCGGGCCTTTTTTTGCGTTCACAAATAAACCGGCCGCTTTGCTCAGTATATAATACCCGTGGGCTACACGGCCTGTAAAAATGGTACCTTCAAGAGCAGTAACATCTGTGTGGGCATAAAAGTGATCGCCGCTAACGTTGGCAAAATTTACCACATCAGCCTCTGTGATGGTATGTTTAGCTGTAATCAGCGTTTCTCCAATTTCAAGGTCTTCAAAGTACTGGCGAAATGGGTGTATATCTTTTTCAATTTGCGCGGCTCCTTGTTGGTACTGATGCAAAATGGCAGTTAGGGTACTTGGTGAACCTTGTAAGGCGGTTCTTTGCAAATAATGAAATACACCCCGTTTACCACCCATTTCTTCGCCGCCACCGGCTCTTCCGGGCCCTCCATGCACCAGCATTGGCATAGGGCTGCCATGTCCGGTACTTTCTTTAGCGCATTCGGCATTCAACACCAAAATGCGCCCATGCATGCAAGCTGCACCCAGGGTATACATACGCGCCAAACGGTTATCGGCTGTTACAATGCTGCTTACCAATGAGCCTTTACCCATTTTGCTTAATTCAATGGCATCTTCAATTTTCTGGTAGGGCAAAATGGTACTGACCGGACCAAATGCCTCCACCTCATGGCATTCTTTATTCAAAAACGGAGAAGTGTTTAAAAACACCAATGCAGGCATAAAGGCGCCTTTATTTTTATCGGCTCCTTTCACCTCAAAATTTTTGAGGTCGCCAATGAGCAATGTTTGGTTTTTTGCAAGCAAATCCACTTTCTCCAATACCTCTTTCAATTGCGCTTTTCCGGCTAAAGCGCCCATACGAACACCTTCCTGATTTGGGTCACCAATGGTATTTTGTTGTAAACGTTTACCCAATGCAAGGTGTACATCTTCCACCAGCTTTTCAGGCACAAGAATTCTTCTTACCGCAGTACACTTTTGCCCTGCTTTGGTGGTCATCTCACGAACTACTTCCTTAATAAAAATATCAAACTCCGGCATGGCCGGTGTAACATCCGTTCCTAACACTATACAATTCAAAGAATCGGCTTCCATATTAAAGGGTACAGATTCTTCTATCAGGCGCGGATGGGATTTGAGCATTTTGCCGGTTGAGGCAGAGCCGGTAAAGGTCACCACATCCTGGCTGTTGACATGGTCGAGAATACCATTGGCACTTCCGCAAATTAACTGCAGTGCGCCTTCAGGCAGAATTTGGCTGGCGATGATTTCTTTTACTACAGCCTCGGTTAAAAAAGACGTAACGGTGGCAGGTTTCACAATGGCAGGTACCCCGGCCAACCAATTCACCGCAACTTTTTCAAGCATGCCCCAAACCGGAAAGTTAAAGGCATTGATGTGTATGGCCACACCTTCCTTTGGTACACAAATGTGGTGGCCAATAAAGGTGTTGTTCTTCGATAGCTTTGCTACATCGCCATCATAACAATACGTTTCATCAGGAAATTGCCGGCGAAGAGAAGCATAAGTAAACAAATTGCCTATACCACCTTCAATGTCTACCCAACTGTCGGCACGGGTAGCACCCGTTGCCCAACTTATTTTATAAAAGTCTTCCTTTTTGCTGAGCAAATGCATGGCTAAAGCCTTTAGCATTCGGCCTCTTTCATGGAAAGTCAGTCTCCTGAGGTTTGGTCCACCGGTATTCCGGGCGTAATTGCACATTCTTGAAAAATCCAAACCTCTGCTGCTGGCATGCGCCAAAGGTTCTCCGGTTATGGCATTAAAAAGTTCCTGACCCTTATCGGCGCCTTTTATCCATTCTCCACAAGCATAATTTTGTAACATGTTCATAGGTAAGTGCTAAAACAAAGTTGATTAACTGAAAGTAAAGGAAAGAAATAAATCAGAGTAAGAAAAACTAAATCCTATCTTCTTTAATCTGTAAATTTATACCCCACACCTCGCACTGAATGAAAATGCTCCGGGGCTTTGGGATTGGGCTCGAAGTACTTTCTGAAATTCAAAACATAATTGTCAATAGTTCGTGCTGAAGCGTTCTCTTCAGCGGTCCACAATTTTTCGAGAATCTCGTCGCGGGAAATCACTTTGTTTACCTGGCGTGTTAGTAATTCAAGCAATCCCATTTCGCGTTTGGATAAACTTATCTGATCTCCGTGATGTGTTGTAACAACATAAGTGGAAAAGTTGATGGCGCCATTTCTGAACGTGTACACCTCGTCTCCTGTTTTATTGGCCCGTTTCAAAAGATTCCTTATTCTGAGCAAAAGTTCTTCCAATTCAAATGGTTTGGTGATGTAGTCGTCAGCACCCAGTTTTAACCCGGCAATTTTATCGTAAGATTGGTTTTTGGCAGTTAAAAAAATAACCGGCAATTCAGGGCGCGCTTGTTTGATTTGTTTACACAACTCAAAACCCGATTCATCCGGTAACATCACATCCAGCATCACCAGATCCAATGCGGCCAAACCCCGTTCAAAAACCTGTTTGGCTTCTTTACCACTGCGTGCAATAAAAGTCTCGTAACCTTCGGCCCTTAAATTCAAAGCCATGGTATTGGCTAAATTGGCCTCATCTTCAACAATAAGAATGCTGTTGTTCATACCAAGTGCAAAAATACGCTATTGCCCCAATTGGTATTTGGCTTCAATACAATTTCTGATAGGTTTGCCACCAACGGTCAGGTATTTCGTTTTTTGCGGCTAACTCGTAATCCTTGTAACTGCACGGAATGAGTGTGTGACGCTCAAATTTTAAGTCCTTATTTGGCGGGTAGGGGATTTCCATCCACCAGCGGTCGCTTTTTTTGCTTTTGTAAAAATTGATCTGGTATTTTTCGTCCTGCAATACCACGTGAAAACGCAGGTACTCAGAACTTGAGCGGTTTGGAAAATCATTTTTGCGTTGATAAAATCCCTCCATAAAACACCAAATCATTTGCGCTGCCAATAAACTGGTTTTTGCATTCTGGTCGTATTCAGGATTTAATTCGTAAAGACCTATTGAAGACAATTTATCAGACATACCAGCATACCGCATCATTTGACAAGCTTCTTCGGCATAAAACCCATTGGGCGATGGCCAGGGTAGGGCCGGGGCTTCGCTGTGTTTGAGAGCCCCCATGTCGAAACTAATCATATCGGCTTGTCGAAGAATAGGTTCGGTTTCCTCCACATGGTTGCGTACCTGCCCCAAACGGTAAACATCAAAATACAGTTTAGTCATCATATCAAGACTTACAGGATCAACCAGATAAGTTTGATAACCAATGTTGCTGTAATTGAACAAATAGTTAGGCTGGTGCAGGATAATTTTGCCCAAATAATTTTTGTGACTCATCTCTTCGTTAGGAGTGCCCAGGTCGAAGGCGTTATCTACCGAAACTATGTTGATGGTTTGTTCGAGGTTTTTATATCCAAGAAATTGCGCATAACTCAGGTCTTGAGAGCCACCAATAATAAATGGCACAATGTTCTTTCTTACAAGGTGGTCCACAACCGCACTTAATGCGTAATACGTGTCGTTAACAGAATGACCGGCTTCGATGTTGCCTAAATCAGCTAACCGGGGAGAAAAACTTCCGGTAAACAGCGGGTACAATGCGGCTCGAACGGTGTCAGGTGCCAGTTGACAGGCCATGTTACCAGGCGCCAATCGCCCTTCTTTCACACCCAAAATGGCAATGTCAATTCCTTCCAGATCAGGAAACCCGTTTTCAACGCTATGCATGCGGCAGGCATTCACAAGTTGATTTTCATTATTGGAAGCTACCTGTGAAAGGAGATGGGAGTCTAAAGCGGTAAAAAACTCTGAAATTTCGCTCATGCGCAGGGGATTGTGGAGTTAAAAGTAAGCCATGTTTTATCGCTTTTTGGCAGCTTTGTTCTGATTCTATTAACAGGGCGCTCTTAGCAACCCCATCGCTGTCAAACAAAAGTTGCCAACAGGGCATAACAAATTTCTCGCAGATAATTGCCATCAAGGTTGTGAAACATCAGGGTTTCGTTTTAATTTAGGTGCATCAATACTTTACTGATATATTCAACAAAACACAGCAACAGGCTGTATTACATCATTCGAACTTTATTGTACGACGGACTGGGCCTTGATTTCAGAATTACACAAGAAGGAGAAGAGTACATTCGTTACGAAGGTCCGAAAATTAATTACTCAGCAATTGACAGCATGGGGGGGCTGCAAATCAAACCTCATAGCATTCTTTACGATCATGGCATTCGAGATTACCATTTGGAAGTGCACCAACACGCTAGCCTGAACCGGATTTTTTTTAAAAACAGCGACACGGGTGTACCCTTCGACCTTTTTGGCGCTTCTTTTTGGTTACTCTCACGTTACGAAGAATACCTGCCTTTTAAAGCCGACAAACACGGCCGCTTTCAATACAGTTCGAGTTTGGCTTATCAATACGATTTTCTGGAAGTGCCTTTGGTTAACTTATGGCTTTTTTACCTAAGGGATGTTTTGCGCCACAACTATCCGGGTTTAGTATTTAAACAACGAAGCTACAATTACCTTTCTACTATTGATGTGGATAACGCGTACAAATACAAATACAAGGGTTTTGTGAGAACCTTAGCCGGGGTGATGGGCGATGGCAGCTTCAAAAAGATAAAAAACCGCTTTAAAATCATTCTCAATAAAGCAAAAGACCCGTTTGATTCCTACGACTTTTTGATCAAAGCGCACAGAGAAAAAAGCACCCATTCTTTGTTCTTTTTTCTGGTAGGCGATTACGGTCCTAATGACAAAAATCACTCAGCCTCCGATTTGAGGTTTCAATCGCTCATCAAACACGTAGCCGATTATGCCAGTGTAGGCCTTCATCCATCTTATGGTTCGAATGCCTCACTCAGGCAATTAAAAGTTGAACTTAGTCGCATCTCAACTATCACTCACCGCATCATCAACAGCAGCCGTCAGCATTTTTCGGTGCTTAAATTTCCCAAAACTTACCTCGATCTTTTGCAAGCAGGACTGGAGAACGATTACTCAATGGGTTACACAAATAAAAACGGATTCAGAGCTTCTTACTGCTATCCCTATAAATGGTATATGCTGGAAACCGAATCGGTTAGCCCATTGGAATTGCACCCATTTTGCATCAGCGAAAACACCTTGTTACACGAGGCTGAGGAAAACAAAACTGAACTAAAGACCTTGGCGCTGCCCTATATTAAGGAAGTAAAAACCTACGGTGGGGAACTAGTATCCATTTTTCACAACGATAACTTTAATGCCAAAATGAAAACCTTTTACCTTGAGTTTCTCGAACTGGCAAGCTCCACAACGACTTAAATACCGGGTTGTCCGTTCAGCAAGGATTGTACTATTGCCGTTACACTACTTAAAATCATTTGAACTCCAACTCCGGTTACTACAAAACCCATCACTTTCGACAGGGAATCCAGTCCCGATTTGCCGGTATACTGCATTAAACGCGGTGCGAACTTAAACATCATGTAAATAACCAGTGCCACCAGTACTATGGCCGTAATGGTTGCGGCATCTTGCCAAAAAGCTATTGCTGATTGGGCATCGCGGTTGGCATACAAAGTAATCAGAAACGACATGGCCCCGGGTCCGGCAAGTAATGGCATGGCCAGTGGTGAAAAAGAAAGGTCCTCTTTGTGTTCACTTTCTTCCTTCAATTGTTCTCCTTTAAATTCTTGTTTGTGTTTTAAATGCAACAACTGCCATCCTGAACGGAAAATAATCAACCCACCGGCTACCCTTAATGCCTGAAGACTAATGCCAAAAAAATGAAGCAGGTAAACTCCCGAAAAATAGGCCAGCAAACAAATACCAACAATATACAAGCAGGTTTTTTTTAAAGTCCACAATTTGTTTTGCTCGCTGTAGCCATTGGTTAAACTGATGTAAACCGGAAGAATACTGATAGGATTAATGAGTGAAAAAAGACCTACAACAATAGAAAAAAACATGACTGGCTGAAACATGCGCAAAATTAGATCGCAGGAAATCCAGGCACGTGAGAGGAACTTTATCTTTAGGTTACTAAATTCCAAGTCCCATTTTCTGTTATTTTTGCTGTCAACACCACTTGTATGGCATTGAACCTGAAAACTTTTTTCACCCGCAGCATGAGTGCCGTGGTTTTTGTAATTGTGTTACTTGGCAGCCTGTTTTTTTCATACAGCACTTTCAGTTTGTTTTTTTTAGTGGTGGCGCTGATTGGGGTAAAAGAATTTATGCGCATTGCAAATAAACTCGGTGCACAACCCTATCAACCGGCTGTGTATGCAATTTCGGCTCTGATGTATTTAAGTTTCGTGAATTGGCAGCAGATTATAAACGCCGATGTTTGGAACCTTGTCGGTGCTTTTCAACCCCTCAGTTGTATCGTTCTTCCGCCATTTATTTTTTTATGCCTCGCTTTGTTCGACACCTCCCGGCAGCCTCTTCTTAACGCCTTGTACAGCATAGCTGCGATTGGTTACGCCGTTGTTCCTATGTGTTTGCTTCACCAACTTGTTTTTTCTTCTGCAATGCCTCCACAGGTGCAAATGGCCTACCAACCTTGGGTGCTGTTTGGCATTATTCTGTTGATCTGGAGTAACGATACCTTTGCTTATTTGGGTGGAAGTTTTTTCGGAAAACGAAAATTGATTGAACGCATCTCTCCGGGTAAAACCATTGAAGGTACAGCCATTGGAATTGCCATTACATTTTTACTTAGTGCGCTTTTGCCTGCTTTCATACACCAAACACCACCAATTGATTGGATGGTGCTGGGATTGCTTGTGCCCGTGCTGGCCACCCTTGGTGATTTAATCGAAAGTGTGCTAAAAAGAAGTGCAGGTATTAAGGATAGTGGGAATATTTTACCCGGTCACGGCGGGGTACTCGACCGTTTCGATAGTTTAATTTTGGTAAGCCCTGTACTGGCAGTGCTCTTCCATTACTCACAACTCTAAAAAGTGGATTCTGTTGATAGGAATTACGAGACCCTGTTTAAGAATCACCCGCTTATCTGTTACACCCCAAACTGTAGTCTCCACGTATTTTTGCGATTGTGTGTCCTCAAAAAAGATTTTAATTTTTATCTGTTCAATATTACCAAGTGAAAGGGCTCTTTCCAGATCGCTCTGCCTTTTTTGAATTTGGTCAGGAGAGTTCAACACGTCTTGATCAGGGAATCTCAATCCCTCTATGTTCTCTTTTTCAATTTTCTCAAAACCTGAAGCTACCATACCAAAAGATTAAGGATGTTCAACCAAATTTAAGACAATACAATTAATTATCAAACTTCACTCCCTGAGTTCTTGATTTTTTCCTTCAATACCTTATGCAATTCCGGGGCCCTTTGCGTGCCAATTCGATAAACAAATCCTTCACGGTCAGAAATTTCCACAAACTCTTCCCCGCTCGTGTAAAACCTTATAATGCCCAAATTATGCAGGTTGTAGACCGCCCTGCGCAGGCTGTTTTTTTTGTAACGGCTTTTTCTTAGGCTTTTGATGCCGTGAAACTCAATCTTCACGCGCCTTGAGGTCCAGAACCCATCAATTACCAGATAATCCTCAAACACCTTAATATGGGTATGCAACACAAAAGTGAGTAAACTGCTCAAAAGCAATAAACTAATGCCAAGGATAAAAAAAATCAAACCGGAGTTATCGATGGCTTTGATAGGGTAGGAGCCCAGCTTAATAAACGATACCTGCACCGGGTTGGGGTTTTCGCTCCAATAGTAGGCTGTAAAACAAAAGATGGCCAATAAGGTACGAATGGCTATGCTCAAACGATTATGACCAAGGTATTGTTTTTCCTCAAAGAGTATTTCAGTACCGCTTTTCACTTACAAGTTTCACAAGGTTGGTTTCGCCTCCTTTGATTTTATACCTTTCGTCGCTTCTATGCCCAATTACCCATACCAGTTCGCCATTGCCGTTTTCTAATACCAGACAAGATGCTTTTTGAAAGGCATTCATTTTTTCGCCTTTCATAAAATCACTCAAAAGTTTAAAGCCCTTCATACCAAAAGGTTTGAATTTATCGCCACGCTTCGGACTGCGAACCACCACGGGGTAAACAAGTTGATTCAAGTTAATAAAAATTTCGTTAGCAGGAACTTTGCTGTATTTTTTAACGCGTTGTACATGAATACCGGCTTTGGGTAAAAATTCTCCCAGGTCGTGAATCTCAATATGTGTGGCTACTTCGGCACTCAAAGGTTGAATAAGCAAAGCTTTGCGATCGATGCTCAACTGGTGGGTTTTACTGAACAAATTTTTTCCAACCAGACCGCCGTTTTCAAGGTTCTGTAACACATCTGTTTCCTGGGTTTCGTTAAACCCGTAAGGACTAATTAAGGCATGCAACAGACTATGTTTGGCCGTAGAATTTAAGAGGGCGCTTCGGCTAATGCTGATATTTTCAGCGTTTACTTGCAGCAATTCCCGTTTTTTCAATTCGAGGTATTCATGCACCAATTTGCCTTCTTCTGCAAAACGCCTGGCATTTGCCAATAAAGTGGTTTCTATTGATGGGTTGAGCTGTTTAAGAAGCGGCATAACTTTCAGACGAATAAAATTCCGGTCATATTTGCTATCCTCGTTCGATTTGTCGTGGCGGTAGGTGAGTTTCTCAGCCTTGGCGTACTTCAGAATCTCCTCTTTTCTGAAACACAAAAGGGGCCGAATGATTCTTCCGTTTTTTTCAGGAACACCCTTCATGCCTTTAATTCCAGTGCCTCTAGCTAAATTTAGCACCATGGTTTCAATACTGTCGTTGGCATGATGCGCCGTTAGCAGAAAATCATACCCCTTGGTTTTTAGTAATTCCTGAAACCACTCGTACCTCATGCTGCGAGCGGCCATTTGCGTGCTGACTTTGAATTTTGCTGCGTAAGGTTCAACATCAAACAATGCCGAATAAAAAGGCACATGCAGCGATTCAGCTAAGTGCTTACAAAATTTTTCATCAGCCACACTGTCTTTACCCCTTAACTGAAAATTACAATGGGCGATGCCAAAATTAAAATCACCTTGTTTCAGCAGGTGAGCCAAAACCACCGAGTCTACACCACCACTCATAGCCAACAACAAACGCTGTTCAGAGGTGAACAAGTGGTTGTGGTGAACGTGTTGGATAAAGCGGCTGAGCATACAACAAAGTTAATCCGATTTAAACAATAGCGAAAGGCTGCTGTTTCTTAATCCTCAGAACATGAAATTCATCAGTTTTTAAAAGGAATTAGGAAAGCTTGCTAAATTTGCCGTATGAGTAAAAACGCCACTATTATTGGAGCCGGATTGGTAGGTTCCCTCTTGTCAATTCTCCTTTCAAAAAGGGGCTACAAGGTTACTGTATTCGAAAGACGATCAGATATGCGCAAAGAAAACATGAGCGCAGGTAAATCCATCAACCTGGCCTTAAGCGACAGGGGTTGGAGGGGCTTACAAAAGGCCGGGATTGCCGAGGATATCAAAAAAATTGCCATTCCGATGTACGGGCGCCACATACACCATAAGGACGGATCGACTGTTTTTCAGCCTTACGGCCGCGAAGATCAGGCCATCTACTCAGTATCAAGAGCCGATATTAACAAAAAGCTCATGGATTTGGCTGAAAACCAAAACAAGGTGAACATCCATTTTAATACACGTTGTTTACATGTTGACCGTGTAAACATGAAAAGCAGTTTTGAAAACGGTAGCGACGGAAAAATACTTCACAACGAAGCCGATCTGGTGTTTGCAGCCGATGGTGCCTTTTCTGCCGGGCGTTTGGCCATGCAATTGCAAAACGACCGGTTTGAATACAACCAACATTACATTGATTGCGGTTACAAGGAATTGATTATCCCCCCCGGAGAAGGTGGTAGCTTTAAACTCGAAAAAAACGCCCTGCATATCTGGCCACGTGGCAGTTTTATGATGATTGCCCTGCCAAACCCTGATGGCAATTTTACCTGTACCTTGTTTCTACCTTTTGAGGGAACAACCGCTTTCAGCAACCTTCAAACCAAAGAACAGGTCTTTGCGTTTTTTGCTTCAGAGTTCCCCGATGCTGTGCCATTGATGCCAACCTTGCTGGAAGATTTTTTCAAAAACCCAACTTCTTCGTTGGTTACCGTAAAGTGTTTCCCCTGGACCTTTGATAACAAACTCGCACTAATTGGTGACGCTGCGCACGCCATTGTACCTTTCTATGGTCAAGGCATGAACTGTGGTTTTGAAGATTGTGTGGTGCTTGATGAACTGATTGACAAACACGCTAACAACTGGGATGCCATTTTCCCAGAATACCAAAGCTTAAGAAAACCCGACGGGGATGCCATTGCCGATCTTGCGATTGCTAATTTTGTTGAAATGCGCGATAAAACAGCCGACCCTAAGTTTTTGCTGCAGAAAAAAATTGAAGCCCGTTTTTCGGAAAAACACCCCGATAAGTGGATTCCTCTTTACACCATGGTCACCTACAGCCCGCACATCCGTTACAGTACCGCATTAAAAGAAGGCACAAAACAACAACACATTATGGATAAGATAATGGAGTTGCCGGAGATCGATAAGAAATGGGATACCGAAGAAATAGAATCGAAAATACTGGCCTTATTACAATGACAATTGCTGTTGATTACGATTTTATTCTCGCCAATTCTGTAAAGTTATTGGTATCAACCCTGCTGGGCGCTCTCATAGGTGCTGAAAGGGAATACAAAGGCAGAAATATCGGATTCAGAACCATTATTCTCATTACCCTTGGTTCAACGCTTTTTACCATTCTTTCTACTATTGCAGGTGATAACGACCCCGCGAGAATTGCTGCCAATATCGTTACGGGCGTCGGTTTTTTAGGTGCCGGAGCTATTTTCAGGGAAGGCGCCACGGTTAAAGGCATGACCACGGCCTCATTGATTTGGATCAGCGCTGCAATTGGAATGGCTTGCGGTTTCGGTCAATACGAATTTGCCTTGTTGGTAACCGGCACTGTACTTTTTGTGCTATTGGGTTTTGCAAGCGTGCAAAAAACCATCGACAGGTATAGTCAGGAACGCGTTTACAAAATCAGTATTTCCAAGAATCCCGATTTGCAAAAGGAAGTAGAGAACAAAATCAAAAGCCTTAAACTGAAAGGCCATGCTATCAAATTCAATAAACTCGAAGATAAAATGCAAATTGAATATGAGGTAAGAGGCTCAGAAGCCGGACATAAAGCCCTCATTTTGTATTTATCGGGCGAGCAATTTATACAACATTTTGAGGTGTAGACCATACTGGTCTGATTATCAGTGAGATAATTTTGTTTTTTTGTGTAACTTTAGGCCCTTCTGTCCGTCATAGCTACACGTGAATCTACAGGAATATAATGCTTGTGTTGATAACCACTCTGATAGTGTTTACCGGTTTGTGGTAAAACAGATCAGGGATAATGAAGCCGCACGTGATATTGTACAGGATACCTTTGAAAAAATGTGGCGAAAACTCGACACCATCGACGCAGCCAAAGCCAAAACCTACTTATTTACTGCAGCTTACCACACTTTAGTGGATTATACCCGCAAAAATTCACGTTACACCAAACTGGACCATAACGATTATAATAGTCCATCACACAATCATCAGTATTCTGACTTAAAGAAAATACTGGATCAGGGACTTGAGCTCTTACCAGAAATTCAAAAAACGGTACTCTTATTGAGAGACTATGAAGGATACGATTACGCTGAAATTGGAAACATCACATCACTAAACGAAAGTCAGGTTAAAGTATACATTTTCAGAGCCAGAACTTTTTTAAAGAACTATATAGGAAGGATGGAGGCCGTGCTTTAATGAGCAAAATCGATTTGAATAATTATGAGGCATTTTTGCTTGATTACCTTGAAGGCCGATTAAGTGAGAACGATGTTGCTGATTTGAAACAATTTGTGGTATTGCATCCTGAATTGGAAATTGACCTGGAGACAGAATTGCCTGAGGTGGAGAGTGAGATGTTGTTTTATCAGTCAAAAGAACATCTCAAACGCGAGTTTAGTCCTACTGAAGAAGAGCTTCTCAATTACCTTGAGGGTACAATGTCACAATCACAGAAAGTGCAATTTGAAAAAAAGGCAGAACATGACCCATCACTGGCATTTGAGATAAACGCTTTTAAAAAAACCAAATTACAGCAAGATCCTGAACTCGGGTTCGACTTCAAACAACAATTACACAAAGATGAAGACGCACTTGTTTTAAATAATCGTGCCTTGCAATATTTGGAAGGGGAGTTTAATAACAAGGAGGCCCTTGCCTTCGAACAAGAACTTGCCACAAACCCCCGTTTGAGTTCGGAATTGGACAGCTACCGCAAAACCAAACTGGTGGCTGATACTGCAGTGGTTTTTGACAACAAACAACGTTTGAAAAGAGCGCCTGTTGTGATTCCGCTCTTTACTACCCGCGTTGTATATTCGGCAGCCGCTGCAATTATTTTTCTTGTGTTTTGTGGATTTGTATTAAACTACTTTTTCAATTCGCCCGATTTAACTAACAGCAACCATGCTGTAGCCAATTATGCACCGGTTACACCTTTACCTGGCAAAACAACCATAAAACAGGCTGACATTCCGGTTAAGGTAGTGGCTAAACCCCGCGTACAACTGGCTCATCAAAAAGTCAACACACCTTCTGTCAATTCTGCAGATTCAAGTGTTAGGGTTTCAGAAATGGTGGTGGCACAAAACAACGCTCCGGCTGATTCATCAGAAAAATCAAACTTCAACAGTGTGAATACCGCATCACTGGCTTTGGAGAATGTTAGCAAACCACTGCAACAAACCGAAAAAGAAAGCCTGGAAAAATTGGAATACGCCTACCTGATTCCATTCGAAGAAGATGAAGACGAAGACCTAGCAGCCGACAATAAAAAACCAACCAAAGGGGGCTTCTGGCGCTTTGCTATTCGTATGGCTAAAAAAGCCAATCAAATCGGAATCAAATCCATAAACGGCAGTGAAGACGAAAACAACAATTACCTTTTATCGTTTAATGCCATGACGATAGAAAAAAAATGAGAACACTGTAACTATTTTGTTACTCACCACGTCTTACTCCAAAAATAACTTACCAACTCTAAAACAAATTACCTATGCGTATCAAAACTTTTATCCTGGCTTGTCTTTTGGTTATTGTATCCGCTTCCAACCTCAAGGCCCAATTTCATGAAACCCGAACGGTAGAAGAATTTAATGCTATCGAAACACTTGGTTCTGTTTCGGTGTATTTCACCCCGTCTGACACAGCTTCAATGATTGTGTATGCTTCAGAGAAGGAAATCAACAATGTGGAAACGCGTTTTAAGGACGGAAAACTGATCATTTCCAACAAGGGCAAATTTACAGAACCAGTAAAAGTGTACATTAAATACAAAACTCTCAGCAGCATTGATTGTAGCGGTGCCAGCGCATTTAAAACACTTGGTACGCTAAAAACCAACTCTCTGAATCTTGGCGCCAGCGGTTCAGCCAACATTAAAATCAGCGCCGAAACTGAAAGTATTTCCAGCATTGAAAGCGGTGCCAGCCACATCAAACTTTCAGGATCTACTGCCAATCTCAACGCTGAACTCTCAGGTGCTTCTTCACTTTCTGCCTATGAACTCACAGCCGAAAACGTGAAAGTATCCACCACCGGTGCTTCCAGCGCAAAAGTGTATTGCAACGCCAAAATGACAGCGATCGCAGGAGGTGCAAGCACCATTAAAATTAAAGGAGATGCCAAAGATATCAGCGCTGAGGCCAGCCCTTCCTCCAGCATCACACGCATACTGGACAAGGACAGTAAAACAGCAGGAGCCGATGGAGATTCAACTGTTTACAATTGGAACAAAAAAAAGATCATTATTATCGATAAAGACATCGAAGACGGAGGCAAAACTGTAGAGTACAGAGACGATTACTTTAATGCCTACCGCCACTGGGCCGGGTTTTCATTTGGCGTGAATGGATTTGTTGACAAAAACTTTAACACCGAATTTTCTGCACCCAACGATTACATGAACCTGAATTATGCCAAAAGTTTCAATTACCAATTTAACCTATTCGAAAGTCACATCAACCTCGTTAAACACCATCTCGTAATTGTGACCGGGTTTGGCTTCGATTACCACTCCTATGAACTCGAAAACAAAGTACGTTTGAATGCCGATGCTGATTATACCAATGCATTTGTTGACAGCTCAGGCATCTATACGTACAAAAAAAACCGCTTAAGAAATACCTACATTCAAGTACCTCTGCTTCTTGAATTCAATTCCAGCAATAAAACAAGCAAGTGTTTTCATATGGCAGCAGGTGTTATAGGTCAGTACCAAATTCTTTCGCGCACCAGACAACTTTTAGAAAATGAAGCCTATGAATACGATATTCAGCGCAAAGATCCCTACAACAGCAATCCCTTTATGTTGAAAGCCCATGTTAACCTGGGTTACCATCGCTGGACCTTTTACGGAGAATACTGTATTACGCCTTTCTTCCAAAAAAACAAAGGACCTGAACTCTTTCCTTTCGCTCTGGGGCTGCGAGTTATACCTTTCGGCTAAGCAATGTTGAATGGAAATTTAGGGGCTCTGAGCCCCTTTTTTTTGCTGCCATATTGCATAAATAAGAAATTATAATTATATATTTGTAAGTAATGAAAGAAGTGTTCATGGTACATATTCAACTTCCCGAAGTGTTCTCTTATGAATTCTATGAACTCATTCCTCATCAAAGGGAAGTAATTAACACATTGATGGACAGAAGAGTGATCCTGAACTATTCACTTGATATGGAACGAAAAAACGTTTGGGCGGTATTTGAAGTAGCCGACGAAGCGGAACTTTTACGCGAACTTTATACCTTTCCGATTATTGATGACGTGAAATTTGAGATTCACGAATTAGCCTTCCATAACGCCGCGCCGGTTGATTTACCCGATGTTATTCTCAACTAATTTCCACCTGGCAAACCAAAATTACCCAGTACTTTTCTGATCTCATTGCTGAATAAAGCATAGATAAGAATACCGTACCCCAGCAATTCGAAAGCATAAAACCAGGTGTTATATGCAGGATGCAAATAATATTGGATACAATTAAGCACTAAATAAGAAAAGGGCAGAAGTAAGATCTTGTAAAAATTGTATTCGTAGCTGAACACTTTGGCAGCAAGCCAAATGCACAGCATCACCTGAATCACTTTGGTGAGCATGCCTGCGGTAATGGCCCCATCCAAGCCAAAGTAGTGAGAGGCAGGCCAGGTAAGAAGAATTTGCAAAAGGGCAGAAATACCAAACACTTTAAGCAACACCATAACATTTCCGGTAAATAAAATGCCGGCCAAATAAAAACTCAAAATGCTTCTTAAAGCATATCCGGTAGCTAAAATTCCAATATAGGCTTCGCTTTGAAAAAAAGCCGTATTATTCACGAACAAACGATACACCCAGGGGATAACCAGACAAAATACAATCAATTGGAGGACATTAAGGGCTGTAAGTACATTGAAATACCGGTTACTTTCAGGTGTGGTTCCTTTTTGCTCCTGTTTCGCCCAGATTTCATACACTTTAGGATAGATAACAGCAGACAAGCTGTTCTGAACAAATTCGATACCGTAAAAACACTTGAGTAAAAGGTCGTACGCATTCAATTCGGTATTCGGAATATACGCTTGCAGAATATAACGGTCAACCTGCGTAAGCACCCAGCCCGAAATCACGTAAAATAAGTAGGGTGTACAAAAACGAAACAAGTCGCCTAAAAACGCCTTATCAAATACCCAAATGCTGTTTTGTTTGAACACACCCAATCCAATCAAAAAAATAACAAAACCAGAAATTAACCTGCCATACATTGGTCCGAGTATGGAATCAGGATACAGAAACAAACCGCCAACGGAAACCAAAACGGTTACAAAAAAATTCGCGAAGTTACTTAGGAGAAAGGTTCCTGGCTTTTTGAGATAAATCAAACAAATACTTGCTGCCTTAAAGTAGGAATTAAAAAACCCGGTGAGTACTGAAAGAAAACCCCAGGGCCAGAAATCCATTCCCAGTTCTTTTTTATAAATCGCCGAAAACAAGGTCTCACCAAATACCGAGCACAACACCAACACCACAACACCAATCAGTAAGAGTAAAACTGAGACCGTGCCTGTGAACCGTTGTTGTTCGGTTTTTTGATCCGCCAGTTTGGTGTACTTGATCCCAAAGTAGTTTTCAATTGAAAATGAAAACAGAATCTGAAACAACATAGAAATGCTGATGTAAAACAAAACCTGAGTGTATAAGGCGTCGCTGAGGTAATTGGTATAGAATGGAAGCAGCAATATACCTGCCACCATTGGCAGTGCACCACCGAGGGTAAATAAAAGTGATGATTTTATGAAGGATTTGCTGATCATTACAGCCAATAATTCTCTAAATTTGCCAAATAAGCTTCAATTAACGGAACTTTAAATGCCAAACTTATTAAAAACCCATTTTTAAATGAAAAATGACACCAACCTCGCTTCAAAAAAACAAGTAGAGGCTTTTTATGATCAGTTTAAGGAACATCAGAAAAAATTGGGCATTAACATCAGGCACAGAACCATTGTAAAAAACCTAAGAAAAACCGGACTCAACGCTTCCATGAATGTACTGGAGATCGGTTGCGGCATCGGAACCGTTAGTCACCTTATTTTAAAATTACTTCAAAAAGGGCGTTTCGTAGGTGTTGACATCAGCCCCGAAAGTATTGCACAAGCTAAACTGCTGAACGCCGGTTTTAGTAATGCAGAGTTTATCGTTAACGACATGAGTGATTTTAAGCACGATTTAACTTTCGATAGAGTAGTGCTCCCAGATGTACTCGAACACATACCAGTTGAGCAACATGCCCGGCTATTTTCAGTACTTAAGCAGCACACCCACAAAAACAGCCTGGTGTTAATCAATATCCCCGAACCTAACTGTTTGAACTGGGCGCGCCAACACCATCCTGAAAAACTCCAAATCATCGACCAATCATTGAGTATGCAGGACCTCCTGAACAACGTGTACCCAAATGATTTTGAATTGGTATCCCTACAACCATACGCTTTACAATACACCGAAGCCGATTACATTTCCATTGTGCTGAGAAGAAAAAACCCAAAGGCGAACTACGAAATCAAAAACAAATTCACGCTGGGTAAAGACAATTTGCTAAGCAAACTTTAATACTCAAGCCCGGGAATGATCTCTGACTATTTATTCCAATTGTACAGCCATTGTAAGGCCTTAACAAAACGACCTGAATTTCAAGCGCTGGAATGCCAATCCCAATTCCAAGCCGAGGTTCAGCAACTCTGTCATGCACTGGGTTTAAATACAGAAATTGAGCTTCAACACCACTTGCTTTCGCTAAAAGCGGATACAGCAAAAGACACACTTGCCAAACATCCTTTTCTGGAGATCTTTTATCTGGTCAATTCCATGGATGAAGTCACAGCCGATGAAACGTGTTTTGACTCCCTGGGTCGCTTCCAATACGCGTTTTCTTATCAAGGTCAACATCGGCTTTTGGCTAATCGTGTGCTGCATCTCATCCTCGACACATCGGTCACGCTTGGGTTTTTAAAACACCATTTTGTTCCAACACCACACCCCACAAATTTTTTTCTGAGTCACGACATCGATTCACTTTATGGCTCAACTGTACAGGATGGGTTGTGGGCATTAAAAAAAGGTCGCATCGATGTATTGTTACAGTTGTTTTACAATGTGGTGATACAACGCCCTCACTGGTTTAACATCGATTTGATCATGGATCTGGAATCTGAATACGATTTCCGATCCACATTTTATTGGTTAGTGAACCATGGCAGAATAGACAAACGCCAAACCAACGCCGATTATTTGATCGACTCTCCAAAACTAAAAGCTTGTTTAAATAAGGTTGTTGAAAGAGGGTTTGAGAACGGTTTGCACAAAAGTATTTCAAATCAAAGCTTGAAAGAAGAAGCCGGTCGAATCACCACACAAGTACTTGGCAACCGCTACCATTACCTGAAATTCAGATTACCTGACGCTTACCAGGCAATTGAGGCTTCGGGTTTACAACTGGATGCCAGCCTGGGTTTTGCCGAACAGTTTGGCTTCAGAAATGCGTATTCTCTGCCGTTTTCGCCTTATAACTTTGAAACCGGGAAAGCTTTTGGTTTTCTAGAAGTGCCTTTAACAATTATGGACGGTACTTTTCAGCGGTATCAAAAAGTGCCGGTTAACAAAACAGCTGAACAAATTATTGACTTTTTCGAAAGCAATAAACAAAATGCTTTGGTTTCCATCTTATGGCACAATACCTTTTTTACCAACTACAAATACAAGGGCTACCTGCAGGAATACAAAAAACTGCTGGGCTATCTGTATGAATCCAAATTCCCTTGTATGACTCAAACCGACATCCTAAACCACTATTCCTGGAAACAAAGCTAAATATCAGACTTGCCAACGAATCAGATGTTACAGCCATCAATGCCTTCTACAATTCAGTGTATGGCAAACAACGGGATGAAAAAAAATTCCATTGGGAATACAATTCGGCTCCTGCAGGGAAAGCCATTTATGTTCTGGCTGAATACAATGGCGAAATCGTTGGAACACAGGCAGCCATTCCTTATTTTTTAACAACAGGCCGAGCTGAGAAAATTCTGAGTGCCAAATCAGAAGACACACTGGTTTCTCCGCTACACAGAGGCAAACACATCTTCGAAAAGATGTATGCCCTTTTGTTTGAAGAATGCAAAAAACACCACATACGATTGATTTGGGGCTTCACCTACGCTGATAAACCATTTAAAAAACTTGAATTTAAGGTGCCCTACAAAGCGTGCATGGGTGTTTTGGTGAAAGACATCCACCGCTCAGCCAATTATTTTACTTCTTTGGCAGCCAAACGACGTGTAAAGGAGAAATTTGGCATTCGTGTTCTGTCAATCTATTCCAAACTCAAATCACTGCTTCAAATGGCTTTTTCCAAACCTGATTTGCCACTTCAATCAGGTACAGTGGCGTATTCAGGAGAAGCACAATCGTACTTGCATTCAGCTGCTCATTATGGTTTATTGCTGGATACCGCCTTTTTGGATTATCGTATCAGTAACAACCCCTACGAGGCAACTTACCAAACACTCTCTTACTATGAAAATAAGCGGCTGAAGGCATCAATAACGTATTCCTTATCAGAACAACAGGTGTGTTACATCATTCATCTATACCTTTCAGCTGACATTCGTTTAGGTGAAATGAAACGGTTTATGAAGTCAGTGCTAAGTACCGAACACTTGCGTAACGCTTACGTGATTCGGTTTTGGGGATTCCGTCACAACACGCAAAATAAAAAGGAACTGGATGTATTGTCGGCCTGTGGTTTTACTTTTATTAATAAGGGAATTTATGTGGTATGGAAATCTCTGGACGCAGAACTAGGCTTACAACCTGAAGATTTTGTGTTATCCCGCATGGCTTCACAAGGCACTGATTAACGCAGATCAAGGAAGCTGAAATTGCCGTTTGCCACAATTGAGCAATTGAAAAAAATAGTATCTTCGATAAAACAAGTCTATCATGTATAACCGAATTCTACCTCTTCTGATGGTGTTCTTGGCTTTAGGTATACAGCCTGCACTACATTCACAAACAACCCTTAACATCCTGCTTTCGCAAGGTGCAGGTGAAGACACTTACCTGGCTGGAGGATCACCCAACACCAATTATGGTTCGCACCCCAGTATGGGCGGTAACACCTGGACGTGTCTTGGAAGTTTGTGTGTATCAAGGGCGGTGTTCAAATTCGACATGAGCAGCATTCCACCCAACGCTATAGTTACAAACGCCTCCTTACAACTTTTCGCAGATCTGAATTGGAGTCAGTCTCCCACCACCGGAGGTCCCAATAATTCAGGCTTTTTATACCGCATCACTTCACCTTGGTCAGAATTTACGGTGAATTGGAACACACAACCTTCTATTTCAGTTAGCGATCAGGTAATTATTCCTGGGAGTGTGAGCAATGCACAGAATTACACCTTAAACGTTACCACCATGGTACAAAACATGCTGGCCAATTCTGCGAATTATGGTTTTATGTTAAGAATGCAGGATGAGGTAAACTATTATCTTTCATTGATGTTTGCCTCTTCTGATAACGCAAATCCATCCAACATTCCAATTCTTAGCCTTACCTATTTTGTTCCATCGGGTACGGCAATCACTTCAAGCGTGGGTTGTAATGGTTTGTCCACAGCCACAGCAAACGCCGGCGGAGGCTCAGGAAATTACAGCTACACCTGGACCCCATCGGGACAAACAACAGCCATTGGCACTAACCTGGTTCCGGGTGTCTACACCGTTTCCGTTTACGATAATAGCTTAAATGCCGCATTTAGTTACACCACCGTGGTTGCGGCACCTGTAGTTAACTTTACTAGTAGCGCTGCGAGCACACCCGCTTGTGGCACTTCCAACGCAACTGTTTTTCCAACTTCCGGTTCAGGTAATTACACTTACTTATGGCAACCGGGTAGCCAAAATACGGCTGTTGCCAGTAATTTAACCAATGGTATTTACACGGTAACAGTAACCGACCTTAACAATGGCAATTGCAGTGCCAGCAACACCATTCAGGTAACAGCTTATTCCATTCCGAATCTTTCAGTCAGTCCTAACACTTCCATTTGCAGAAACCAAGCTACCACCTTAAGCGCGTCTGGTGCAGGAAGTTATTTGTGGAGTACAGGGAGCACCGCTTCAAGCATTGTTGTAACACCGAATTCCACCACCACCTATTCAGTAATTGGCACTTCGAGTGTGGGCGGTTGCACCAACACCAAAACCGTCACCATTACTGTGTTTCCCTGCACCGGGTTCACAGAATTTATGGCTGAGCACATACAGTTGCAGCTATACCCTAATCCTTTTCAAAACAGCATACAGCTCGATTGTAATGTAAACATGCGAAAAATATGCATTACAGATCTTATGGGTAAAGTGCTTGTTGAAACAAACCTTAATGCGTATTCACACGAATTAGATACAGAATTCGCTGAAGGCGTTTACTTTATCACCTTGTATGGCGATAACGAGGCACCAATTGCCAGAAAAAAAATCATAAAAAACAAACGGTAACTCAAACCCAGTGCAAAGCAGAAAACCGAAAGTCCTGTATTTCTATACTGCAGAATCGCCATTTGTTGAAAAAGACATCCGGATCATCTCCCTGCAATTTGATGTAATCCCATTTCATTTCAATGTTTATCAAAAAAAGCAATTGGTGTTGATTCTTTTGCGCCAGTTGGTTTTTTTAATACGACATATTTTCTCAGCCAAACTTATAGTTTGTCAGTTTGCCGGATTGCATGCTTTGCTGCCGGTGCACTTCGCAAAGTGGTGGTCTAAACGTTCAGTGATAGTTGCAGGAGGCACCGACTGCGTGTCCTTTCCGTCAATTGCTTACGGTAATTTTTCCAAACCCCGCAATGCCAGCATCACCACATCCTGTTTCAAAAATTCTTCCCTTATTCTTCCGGTTCATCAAAGTTTAGTGTTAAGTGATTACAGTTATCAGGATAAAGACTATCCGCAACAGGGAATCCACTATTTTATTCCAGACCTAAAAACGCCCATAAAGGTTGTGCACAATGGTTACGACAGTAACTACTGGAATAGAGGAGAAGTGGAGAAACAAGAAGCTTCTTTTTTTACGGTGCTGGGGCACCTCAATTCGCGATTTACGTTGCAATTAAAAGGCATCGATTTGTTTATTGAAGCCGCTAAAGCCTTTCCTGAAGCCCGTTTTACCATTTTAGGAGGTGCCGGCATACAATTGGAAGATAAGCCTGCAAATTTGCATCTAATCTCCAACATCTGGGGAGCTGAACTGGTACGTGTGTTTGCTGCACAACAGTTTTACATGCAGCTTTCCATGTCCGAAGGTTTTCCCAATGCCCTTTCAGAAGCCATGTTGTGCGAGTGTGTGCCTATAGTTTCGAATGTGGGAGGCATGCCCGATATTGTAGGGGATTGCGGTTTTATACTCAAAAAGAAAGATAAGAATTTACTACTCGATCTGATTAACACAGCTTTGCATCACAAATCCCTTGATCAAAAAGGCACCTGTGCCCGGCAAAGAATATCCAAACTATATACCTACGAAAACCGTGAAGCAGGTATAGAAAGTGCCTTATCTGAGTTGATGAAATAACACATCAATTTTCGTCCTCATCCTCATTGAATTGAAAATCTCCGTCAGCGTCTTCTTCGCCTTCCATTTCTTCGTCTTCCTCGTCACCTTCTTCACCCTCCAACGCTTTTAGTTCCTCTTCTTCAACACCCTCTTCATCGCCAATTTCTTTAAAAATCTCTTCGTCTTTTACTTCAGGGTCGTCGAGCAATGAAGCCAAAGCAAGATCAGGACTCAGCTCTTCTTTGGCCATATTAATTTGTTTGTATTGTTTTGGAGCATTACCGCCGCTTTTTACAATTAAAGGGTAAGCGGTTTTGGGATTTTCCTCCGCAATTTTAATCATTTCAATAAGAAAGGTCCACTGCACTTCGGGATCAAACACATAAACAAAGCGCTGATGAGGCTGTTCAACATGCTTGGCCACTTTTGTGGCCGACATTAGTTTTTTAGGATCCACATTTTTACGAACCTCATCCTCGTCAAGAGGCAGGTCCTCTTTTCTCAAGGTAATTTCCTGGCCCTTTCTCCAATAGTCATCACTTACAAAAAAAGAAGCCGAATGTTTGGCATCGAATTTAAAGGCTTGCTGAATTATTGTGTGAAGGTCTTCGAAGGAATGTGTTGCTTTAATTTCAATATCTCTGAAGATATCTTCATTGTCTTCCAAACACACTTTAAACCTATAGACCGACATGCTTATTTATTTTTTTGTTTTATAAATCTCTGACTTGGCCAGGCCCAGTTTATTGAAAAAATGGGTGAAAGACACACCTAACACACCAAGACCATATTTCATGCTTCTTCTGAAATTGATAGAGCTGGCTTCAGGAAAATACTTGGTAGGGCAGGTTACTTCGGCTATTTCAAAACCTGCATAAAATATCTGAGATATCATTTGGTTGTCGAACACAAAATCATCAGAGTTGGCCTGGTAGTTTATTTTCTCAAGCACCTCTCTCGAAAAGGCTCTATAACCGGTGTGGTATTCAGATAATTTTTGATTAATGAGAATGTTTTGAGAAAGCGTTAAAAAACGATTGAAGATGTACTTGTACATAGGCATGCCGCCTTTCAGAGCCCCTTTGCCAAGAATTCTTGAACCAAAGGCAACAGGATAAAGATCGTTTGCAATGAGGTAACTCAAACTTTGAATCAGCTTTGGAGTATACTGATAATCCGGGTGCAGCATAATTACAATATCTGCGTTGAGTTTGAGGGCGGTGTCGTAGCAGGTTTTCTGGTTACCACCATACCCCTTATTTTTTTCGTGAGAGATCACGTGTTTGATGCCTATACTTTTTGCAACTTCAACAGTATTGTCCTTACTGGCATCATCTACCAGCACAACTTCGTCCACAATGTCAAATGGTATTTCGTCATAGGTCTTCTTGAGTGTAAGCGAAGCATTATACGCCGGCAACACACAAATTATTTTCTTTCCTTGGATCATATGTGAACAAAAATAACAAAGTTTGATTAATTCTTAAATTAAAATATGGCAATTAGCCGTATTTTTAACCATTCAACCGTGATTCTCAAAAGGCTACATACACTCTTAATCCGCTCCTTTTTGCCACCTTTTTTCATCACACTTTTTACCAGTGTGTTTTTGTTTTTTCTGGTGCAAATTGTGATTACCTATCTTGACGATTTGATTGGCAAAGGGTTACGTAGCATCGATTTAATTAAGCTCTTTACTTATGCCTGGATTGCCATAATTCCGCAGTGTATTCCTCTGGCTGTTTTGCTGGCTTCCATCATGTGTTTCGGGCAATTGGCCGAGAATTACGAACTCGCCGCCATGAAATCATCCGGACTTTCTCTCTTCAGGATCATGAGTCCTTTAATTGTGCTTATTTTACTGCTGGCTGCCTTAACATTTTTATTCAACAACTTTGTTTTGCCCTATGTACATCTCAAATCCTCCACCTTACTTTACGATATCAGGCAAAAAAAACCAACCGTAAACATCAAGGAAGGGGTGTTTTACAATGGGATTGAAAATTTTAGTCTGCGGGTTGGAAAAAAATCAGCGAATAAGGATTCTCTCAAGGATATTTACATTTATAATCATACGGCCCGAATGGGCAATACCACTCAGCTTTATGCCAAATCGGGCAGAATTACCATAACTTCCGACACCTCAGAAATGATCTTGTTGTTGCGTGATGGCAACCGATACGAGGAAACAAACGACCCTTATGGCAATCGGTTGGGTAAAACGCTGACTCATCTGAACTTTAAAAACCTTCAGGTGAATATTCCACTTGAAGATTTTAAGCTCAAACGCACCAATGAAGACTATTTCAAAGGAAATGAGGAAATGATGAACATCTGGCAACTGGATTCGGTAGCCGATTCCACTTCACGAATTGTGCGCCGCAGAGTAAATGGCCTCAAACAACAAGCTTCCACTTACTTTTATTCACGAACAGCGGCACTGATCACAAATACCAACATGCCTTACCCCCTGGTGAAGGTGGAGGAATTTTGCCAGAGCTTAAGCACCGAACAATACAACAGCCTCCTCCAAAACGCCCTGAATACCTCACGAATTGCGCTGGGAAATATCGATAGCTCTGAACATGGTATCATCAATGAGCAGGATAATATGCTCAGGTACAAAATTGAATGGCACAAAAAAATGGTGGTGAGTTTTGCTTGTTTGGTTTTGTTTTTCATTGGTGCCCCGCTTGGTGCCATTATACGCAAAGGTGGCTTGGGTTTGCCTGTGGTGAGTTCCGTTTTGTTTTTTCTGGCGTATTATATTCTTACCGAACTTTTTTTGAACCTGGCTATCGAAGGACGCATGTTACCCTGGAAAGCGCTCTGGAGCCCGCCGCTGATCTTTCTTCCCTTGAGTGCGTTTCTAACCTACAAAGCCGCTGCCGATTCGGTAATGTTTGATATCACCATTTACCGGGAGTGGTTCAGAAAAATACTAAAACCAAAATCTCTTGCTTAGAATACTACAGATAAGCAACAAAGCCCCCTTTCCGGCTAACGATGGCAGCAGCATAGCCATCTACAACATGGCCAAAGGGTTTCTGGCAAACAAAGTGGTGTTGCACCTGCTATGTATTAACACAAAAAAACACTTTAAACCCGATGAAGGTGTTCCAGAATGGTTTCAACAACATACGCATTACCGTTCGGTATATCACAACACCAACACCAATCCCCTTGGAGCTTTACTCAACCTTTTTAGTTCACAATCGTACTTTGTTTCCCGGTTCAGATTTAAGGCTTTTGAATTAGCCCTGCGCGAAACACTGCAAAATACCACTTTCGATATTGTTCAGCTGGAAGGCGTATTTATGGGTGTATACCTCCCAATAATTCGAAAATACAGTAAAGCTAAAATTGTGCTTAGGGCCCACAACATCGAACATTATATTTGGAATCGCCACCTGCTGGTGGAACAAAACTTCCTGAAAAAACTGTACTTGCAATTGCAAAACAAACGGCTGAAACAATTTGAATTACAAATTTTCAAGTCGTGTGATGCTATCGTAACCATAACCAAAACGGATGAGGCAGAACTTCAACGACTTGGTTGTTTTAAACCCAGCACCACCTGTATCACCGGGGTAGATATCGACTTGTACCAAAAAAGTTCAGCTGTTCAACCTAAACCTAAAACCGTGTTTTATTTCGGTTCAATGGATTGGCTGCCGAATAGTGAAGCGGTGTTGTGGTTTTTGAACCATTGCTGGGAAAAAATTCACAAAGCAGTGCCCGACGCCCGTTTTATCGTAGCAGGCAGAGGCATGCCCGCCCATTTTCATCAACTCATTGCTCCAAACTTGTTGTTGATTGAAAATGTTCCGGATGCCGAAGCTTTTTACAGACAGCATGAAGTGATGGTGGTGCCCTTGTGGTCGGGTAGTGGTATCCGGATCAAAATTATTGAAGGAATGGCCTATGGCAAAGCCATTGTTAGTACATCCATAGGTGCGGAAGGCATTGCTTGCACGCACCAAAAAAATATCCTGATTGCTGATAACGCCCAAGCTTTTTCAAACGCCGTTATTGATCTGTTGAAAAAGCCAGTATTGAGAATGGAACTTGAAACTCAGGCTGCAATTTTTGCACAACAGGAATTTGACAACACCAAAGTTGTTTCAGCCTTAACCATGTATTACAACCAATTAGTGAATGTATAGTGCGCTCGAACTCATATTCTGGTTGTGTATTGCACTAATTGTACACACCTATGTGTTGTATCCCATGCTGATGTTGCTGGTATTTCGGCAGGAAAGTGTGAAGTTAAAAGAATACGAAAGAGAAGAAGAATTGCCTGAAATTTCCGTGCTAATTGCCGCCTACAATGAAGAAAAAGTTATTGTAGAAAAAATACATTCGGTGGTAAATTCCGCCTATCCAAGTTCGAAAATTCACATTGTTGTAGGATCCGACGCATCGACAGATAATACCGAACAATTAGTTGACAATTTACGCGCACGATATCCCAATCTGCAACTTGTTCGTTTCAAAGGAAGAACCGGTAAAATTGGTATCATGAACCGCCTGGTTGAGGAGCATGGGAAAGGTATATTGGTGCTTACCGACGCCAATGTGATGTTTAAACACCAAACACTCTACCAACTGGTAAAGTGGTTTAAAGACGATAGGGTAGGCCTGGTTGCTGCCAACATCATCAAAACCTCATCCAATAATGAAGGCATTAGTGTTCAGGAAAAAAAATACCTGAGTTTCGAAAACCTTATTAAATCAGCAGAGAGCAGAGCCTTTCAACTTATTATGGGTGCCGAAGGGGGTTGTTATGCGCTGAGAAAAAGCCTATATGTACCGGTGCCTTCACATTTTATTGTGGATGACTTTTATATTACGCTGAAGGTAGTGAACCAGAACAAATTTGCCATGTTCAGCCCAACTGCAGAATGCACAGAAGATGTGAACAGCGACGCTTCGGGAGAGTACCGGCGCAAAGTGCGAATCTCTTCCGGCAATTTTCAAAATTTAATGCACTTCAGAAACAATCTTTGGCCAATATGGCAAGCCAAGAGTTTTGTGTTTTGGTCGCATAAGGTATTGCGTTGGCTTACGCCTTTTATGATTTTGATGTGCGCCGTAGTGTCGTATTTTCTATCTCTTCATTCATTATTTTTTATGGTGCTGTTTTGCCTTCAGGTAATTGGTCTCGTATTACCGCTTTTGGATACATTTTTTGAATTCAAAAATCCGGTAATAAAATTTGCCAGCCATTTTTACCTGATGAACCTCGCTTTATTGCAAGGTTTCTTCAAATTTGTAAAAGGCATCAAAACCAGTGTTTGGCAGCCGGTTGAACGCAATGTTTAGTCTACCATCACATACACTCATTTGTTCACTGGCGCTGCTTTTGTTTAGCCCTCTTGTGCATGCTCAAAAATCGGGCAGCAACGAAAAAAAACCAACCCTGATCAGAATCAAACAGGCCGAGAGTTTAAGCTACGATGAATTCAAAACCAATGCGCGTATTTTAAAAGGCAACGTTATATGTGAGCACGAAGGGGCATTACTTTACTGCGATACCGCATATATTTTTGAAAAAGAAAACAGAATGCAGGCCAGTGGTCACATTCTCATTACACAGGGCGATAGCATACGCGTTACAGCAGAAAAACTACTCTACGATGGCAAAAGTAAAATTGCGAGTTTACAAAACAATGTAAAGTGCGTTGAAAAAGACATGGTGCTTACTACACCTGCCATGTTTTTTGATCTCGGAAAATCGGTGGCTTCGTACTACAGCGGGGGCACCATAGTCAACCAAAAAAATACCCTCACCAGTCAGCACGGGCATTATTATTCTTCTGGCAAACTTGCCTGTTTTAATTTAAACGTGGTACTTACCAATCCTGATTACACAATGAACAGCGATACCCTGAAGTATCGCATAAGTAACAAAACGGTGTATTTTCTGGGCCCAAGCATAATTATGGCCAAAAACGATTATATCTATTGCGAAAACGGCTGGTACGATACCAACAAAGAACTGTCGCGATTCAGTAAAAACGCTGTGCTGGTTACATCACAACAAAAACTAAGAGGAGACAGTTTGGAATACGACAGAGTAAACAAAACCGGGAAAGCCATGCATAACATCAGCATGATTGATACAGCGGAGAAATCCATTCTCTTCGGCGATTTGGCCGAATACCACGAAAAAAGCCACGAAGTATGGGTAAAAGGCAAAGCCATTTACGCCCGGATACTTGAAAAAGACACCTTGTTTCTGGCAGCTGAAACCCTTTACCAAAAAGACCTGGATAGCGTGAACAATCTTGTGCTGGCTTATCACAAGGTTCGCGTGTTGCACAGCCAGATTCAGGCCAAAGCCGATTCTGCAGCTTATACCACCAAAGATTCGCTTTTGAACTTCTATTACGCTCCTCTACTTTGGAGCAAATTCTCACAAGCCAGTGCTAAAAACATGAATGCCACAATAGGGAAGAAGTCGGTTCTTGGCTTTCGCTTAGAAGGCCAGGCATTACTCATTCAACAAGTCGACTCGCTAAAAACAGATAAATACAACCAATTGTCGGGAAAAACCATAACCGGCATATTAAGTCAGGATACCATTCGTAAAGTAACGGTAAATGGGAATGTTGAAGTGTACTATTTCCCTAAAAACAACAGCAAATACATGGGCTTTAATACTACCAATTGTAATGAAGCCGTGCTGTGGTTCAGAAACAATGAAGTGGATAGAGTGAGTTTAAAACCCAAAACAGCCGGTTCACTCAAACCATTAAAGGAAGTTGATATTGATAACGCAAGATTAAAAGGCTTTAACTGGCAATACAACAGCCGACCCAAAACCAAATCTGACTTGCACAAACCGTCTTCTAACAACCAGGGGTCTTAATCCTGTACAAAAAGAGCTTTCAATTCAGAAGCTTCATCGGGTTTCATGCGGCCGGCTAAAATAAGCGATAACTGCCGTCTTCTTAATGCACTTTCATACCGCTTTTTTTCCAGATCAGTCTCCGGTGTTAGCGGCGGAACGGGTAGGGGGGCGCCATTTTGATCGATAGCCACAAAGGTAAGTATAGCTTCGTTGCATTTGGTTTTTTCTCCGGTAACAGTGTTCTCAACCAACACGTCTACATAAATCTCCATACTGGTTGAAAAGGCGCGACTTACCTTGGCTTCGAGCGTTACTACCGAGTTTTGTTTAATGGGATTATCAAATGAAACGTGGTTGATGGCCGCTGTTACTACAACACGTCCGCAATGCCTTTGGGCCGCTATGGCGGCAGTAATATCTACCCATTGCATAAGTTTACCACCAAATAAATTACCAACATGGTTGGTGTCGTTAGGCAGCACAACCTCGGTATTTATGGTAAGTGATTGTGAAGGCGTTTTAGCTTGCATGAAGGTCATAGGTACAGTTAAGAGAGCCGGAAATTTTCTATTCTGAAATTCAGGCGAAATTACTCATTATTACTTATTTTTAAAGCATGGATTACAATTATGTAAAAGCCTTGCACATCATTTTTGTTGTGAGTTGGTTTTCGGCCTTATTTTATATCGTTCGATTGTTTATTTATGCCCGCGAAGCACAAGACAAAACACCTGAGGCCAGAGCGGTGCTAACAGTACAGCTGTTGCTTATGCAAAAAAGGTTGTGGTATTTTATTGGTTGGCCGGCCATGATCCTGAGTCTGGTTTTTGGTTTATGGATGTTGATTCTTCAACCTGCCTTGCTCACCTTACCTTGGATGTGGCTCAAACTCATCGCTGTGGGATTACTCATACTTTACCATCTTGAGTGCCAAAGAATCTTAAGTCAGCAAAAACAAGGTGTATACAAATTATCCTCCTTTAAACTCCGCCTCTTTAATGAACTGGCTACCGTATTTTTAGTTAGTATCGTGTTTTTAGTTGTGCTTAAGTCCACCTCAGGCTTTATTTGGGGCACCTTGGGTTTATTTGTGTTTGCGGCAGTTTTGATGGGAGCCGTGGTGTTGATTAAAAAACGTAACAAAGCCGATGAACAAGGTGAACTTGCAACCAAATCCAATCAAGCGCCCCCGTCACAAGATCAACAATCCTGATCATGCCCGGTTCAGGCAACAAGCTTTTATTTTTGCATGGCTTACAGCCTAATAATACCCACAAGTTAAGCCATAATATGGGCTTATTTAAAAAGGGGAAACAGTCGTAACAAGCTATTCTAAAGTAGTTGACTTAATCTAAGGAAGTGCCTTGATCCAGGCGTGAGGAAAATCGGTTTTGATGCTGCTTAAATCTTTGCTTGCGGCTTCTTTGTTTGCATAACCACCTAAAGCTACTACATACAAACCCTTAGCTTCCAGCTTGGAAATGTTTACAGGATAGTTTTTTTCTTCCAAACTTTTTGCAAATTTTTTTGCATTGGCTTTCACCGAAAAACAGCCAAACACAATTCGGTATGGGCCTTTACCACTTGTGGTCTCCCGTTTAGGTAAATTGGCCCGGTTTTCAGGTGACAGCACCACAAATCGCAAATCATCTTCAAGGGTAAGAATGGCCTCAGTTGCAGATGTACTAATTAAAACTGCTTTGTCTGATTGCTGCCCTTCAAGCTGCAAACTCGGGTACTGGTTAATTTTGTATTCAGCTCGGGAATCCGGATGGAAAACGGCAGACAACAAAGGACCCTGAACACCTACTGAAGTGATAATAAATCCTAAAACAAAAATCATTACCAGCCCAAGCGCACTATAAGCAAGGCCTTTTTTTGCCTGTTCAGAAAAGCGTTTGGTTTTTGTATTGCCCGGGAGTTCACTCGCCACGGGTGCAGGCCGGTCAACAAATTTCTTTACCGGGGTAACGCTTGGCGGAGGCGTTTCGGTTTCAAGTGCCTTCAGGTGCAAAGGAACTAAACCAAAACTGTCGGAAAGAAAGTTAACATCCGTTCTGGGCTCAAAACAAAAATTGTTTTCAAGATCTAGATAAAAAAACCCTAAGCGCTCAATGCTCAATCGGCGTTTACTATTTAAAATGCTATTGCAATACTCGGCAAACTCCTCCAAATGATGAACTGCAGTAAAAGTATCACAGGCCAATTCGTTTTGTAACCAATTCGCTAAAACACCATCGTTTTGCCGAAGTTGTTTATTAAAACCAAGTTTTTTAGAAGGTGGCAAAAGGCTGGCTCCTGAACCTGAAAATACCGAAGGCTGAGATTTGAGAACAAAACCACCAAATCCGGGTAATACCAAATAGTCTTGCTTGTACAGCAATTCCAAAATACCCCGTATAATCTGTTCCTGAATATTCATACCCAAACACAAATATAGCTGAGTTGGGGGTTCGGAGTGGGCCGGACTGTTAACAAATGTCTGCGATTTTATTAACTATCTAAAAATTAAGGGACATATTTTTCAGTTAGGCAGATTGTAGTATTTTTACGCATTGATGATCACCTTCTTTCTCCGCTTATTCCTCGGTATTTCAGCTCTATTGCTACCTTTTGCCGATTTGCAACCCAAACTAGAATTCACTTGTGAGGAGGTACTTGAAAAAAGTTTCAAGGCCATACAGGAAGTGAAGAGTTTAAAATACCACCTCAAAATCATTGAAAGAGGAAAAAAAGGCTTTAACCACTACGAAAGCGCTGTTAAATTCAACAAACACCCAAGACAAATTTACCTTTACATAAAAGGCATAGAAGTGTTGTACCTTGAAGGCAAAAACAACAACAAAGCTCTGGTCAATCCAGGAGGTTTTCCATATATTACCCTGAACCTGGATCCTATGGGAGATCTCATGCGTCAGGACCAGCACCACACCCTGAATGAAATGGGTTACGATTATTTCTCTACGGTGATCCAGCATACGCTCAAAAAGGTTGACCGCACACATTTTGAAGATTACTTTAAACTGCTGGGCGAAGAAAAGATTAACAACCGCTTGTGTTACAAGATTATCATCAATAACAAAGATTTCGCTTACAAAGATTATACAGTATTGCCGGGTGAAAGCATCACTTCAATTGCACGCAAGTTTTTTGTTTCAGAATACATGATTTTGGAAAAAAATCCCAAGTTCAAAGATTATTTCGATCCCCTGAAAAAGGGTCAGGTCATCAAGGTACCCAATTCGTATTGCAGATCAGTTTTACTTTACATCGATAAATTTTACTTTGTGCCCATTAGTGTAAAGGTTATTGATGATAAAGGCTTGTTTGAAGAATACAATTACCATTTCCTGCAGGTCAATCCCAAATTTGAAGAAGGTGAGTTTACTCGCACTTATAAGGATTACAAATTTTAATGCGCGCTACCATCCTGTCAGAAAAACATTGCACTTTTTTCAATACCTTTAAAGGATGAGAAAAAACGGGATACTTGCCCTTTTCCTGTGCATAGGTTTTTTTTCTTGTAAAGAAGACGTTCCTGAACCTGCTACCATCAAAGGCCTGGAGTATTTTCCCCTCACCATTGGCCGCTTTGTTGTATACGAGGCCGATAGTACGGTATACACAGAAGTACCAAGAGACACATTGTATTTCAAGTACCAAATCAAAGAAAAAATTGTAGAAGAATTTGTTGACAACCAGGGCATTAAATCGTATCGGCTTGAGCGTTACATCAAACCCTACAATGCTCAGGTGCCATATGACAGCATGGACTGGAAGATAAAAGAAGCCTGGCTGGTGAAGGCCAGCACTGCCCGGATTCAGGTGCAGGAAAACAACAACCTTTATACGAAACTGATTTTTCCTACGCTCGAAAACGCGTCTTGGGATGGAAATGCCTACAATTCCCTCGGAAAATTAACCTATTCTTATGAATACCTAGATAGGGCAGAGAATATTAATGGGGTCGCCCTCAACAGGGTATTAAAAGTGAAACATAAAACTGATACTACCAACCTAATAATTAACCAATTGGAATATGAACAATTTGCGGCGGATATTGGTTTAGTATTCAAACAGTACACCAACATTGAATCGAATACCATCCTGTTGAACGTACCTGTTAAAAACAGAATTGAAAAAGGTGTGATCTATTCGCTCAAACTACTTAACTATGGAACCGAATAAACAATTTTCAACCAGCTTAGTCCTGCTACTCTTTTTCTTGTTTGGATCTCTACTATCGGCACAAACAGCAAAAAAATACTGGGTACGATTTACCAACAAAACCGGCACACCTTACACGGTAAATAACCCTTCGGCCTTTTTAAGCCAAAAGTCCATTAACCGAAGACTTGCTTACAACATTCCCGTAGTGGAGAACGATCTTCCTGTAAACCCCTCCTATATCAGCCAGGTAGCCGGTTACCCGGGGGTAAAAGTGTTATTTGCATCCAAGTGGTTGAATGGCGTAGTGTTGAGCAGCACTAACATGAACAGCGTCAACGCTATTAAAGGACTTTCATTTGTGAACGATACCTTTCAGGTTAACAGACTCAAAGTGTCGTTCACCGAACCTCCACTTGAGGTTTCAACTGCTAAAACACTGAATCACAATAAACAAAGTAATTCAGGTGCTTACAACTATGGTAATTCTTATTGGCAAAACAAACAACTTAACGTGGATTGCCTGCACAATCAGGGCTTTAGAGGAACTGGGATAACCATAGCTGTTATGGATGCCGGCTTTTTTGGTGTAGATTCCTACAAATTTTTTGACAGCATTCGTGGGAGAGGAAAAATTTTAGGTACCCGTAATTTTGTGAATGGCGGCACCGATGTGTACAACAATAGTACCCATGGTACCATGGTGATGTCATGCATGGCGGCCATATTACCTGGTGTGTTAATTGGTTCGGCTCCTGACGCTGAGTACTGGTTGTTCACTACCGAAGAAGGCGGATCAGAAACCATATCAGAAGAATACAATTGGATACGTGCCGCTGAATATGCCGACAGTGTAGGCGCTCATATCCTTACCACCTCACTGGGTTACACCACCTTCGATAAATCAAACCAAAACCACAGTTATGCAAACCTGAACGGCAGAACCGCGCCAATGAGTATTGCCGCTAATTTGGCTGCACGCAAAGGCATGTTTGTGGTGAATTCGGCAGGCAATGAAGGAGCAGGATTATGGCAGTATATTTCAGTAGCTGCCGATGCCGATAGCGTTTGTGCTGTAGGGGCGGTTGACAGTTTGGGCGTTTACGCAGCATTTAGTGGTAAAGGACCAACATTCGACGGCCGCACCAAACCCGATTTGGTTGCAAGGGGTGTTGGAGCCTGGGTGTGTTTTAATGATACCATTCCCTTTCCTGCCAATGGCACTTCCTTTTCGGCTCCCATTGTAGCCGGAGCAGTAGCTTGTTTCTGGCAAGCGCATAAATCATTTAGCAACATTGATATTCTTGATACACTTCGTAAAACTGCATCAAACGCCAACAACTCCAATAATCTCATTGGTTGGGGTTTACCCAATTTATGTGCATTTCCGGTGGGTGTGAAGGAAGTACAAGGACTGAGTGATGCGGTTATGGTTTCACCTAATCCTTTCCAAAAACGCTTTAATATCCAACTCAATAAACCCGGAACTGCCATCTCAGAGATTCAGATCTTCGACACCAAAGCGGCCTGCGTCTACAAGAAAAAGGTGAGCGATACGAATGACCTCTCGATTGATCTTCCTGAATTATCGGCCGGTTTCTACATTTTGCAAGTTCATACTTCAAGTGGCACTTTAAGTAAAAAACTACTGGCTCAACCATGAGACAGACCTTCACCAAACTTCTCACAAACAAACTCGTTCTGGTAGCAGCACTTGGGTATTTTGTCGATATCTATGATCTGGTTTTGTTTGGTATGGAGCGTGTGGCCAGCTTGCAGGACATTTTAGCCCAAACTTATCCTAATGCCAATCAACGCGCTCAGCAAGTGGCCACAATTGGCTCTCAATTGCTCAGTATTCAAATGATAGGTATGTTGCTTGGCGGCATTTTTTGGGGTGTATTGGGAGATAAGAAGGGTAGACTTTCTGTCTTGTTTGGTAGTATTGTGGTTTACTCTTTAGCTAACATCGCCAATGGTTTTATTGTTGACACCACCTGGTACGCTATCCTCCGCTTCGTATCAGGCTTTGGTTTGGCAGGTGAACTTGGTGCCGGCATTACCCTGGTGAGCGAAACCATGAAAAAAGACGAAAGAGGAATAGGCACAATGGTAGTGGCTTCAGTTGGTCTGTTTGGCGCAGTTGTAGCCGGTTTTACCACTATTTTGCTCAATAACTGGAGACTAAGTTATTTTATTGGCGGTGGCATGGGGCTTCTGTTGCTTTTTATGCGAATAGGTGTATTTGAAAGCGGTATGTTCGCCGGACTTAAAGAAAAACATCAAGTGAAACGCGGCAACTTTTTTTATCTCTTTTCACATCCGAAGTTATTGATGAAATACCTGAACATCATCCTCATCGCGGTTCCGGTTTGGTATGTGATGTACTTTTTGGTGCAGTTTGCCCCAGAAATGTGTCGGCATTTAGGCATGGAAAATGGCCCAAAAGAGGGCAAGATTCCAATTATGGTTGCTTATATTGGTATTACAATTGGTGACGTATCCAGCGGTGTGCTGAGTCAATTACTTCGATCGAGAAAAAAAGTGCTCTATCTTTTCATCAGTTTAACTTTGCTTCTTAGTATCGTCTATTATTTGTTTGCTTCACATTCAGTGCTGGTGTTTTATAGTATTGTGTTTGTTATTGGATTTGCAACCGGGTATTGGGCGGTTTTTATGAGCAGCGCCTCCGAACTGTTTGGCACTAACATCAGGGCTACAGTTACAACAACAGCACCCAATTTTGTGAGGGGCTCTGTTACTTTGATGAGTTTTGCGCATGCCCAATTGCACCCCTCTATGGGTTGGGTAAATGCTTCCATCCTCATTGGTATTGTGGTGTTTGTGCTGGCTTATTTAGCTTGTTACCAACTTGAAGAAACCTTTCATAAAGATTTGAATTACACTGAGTCATGAGTAAAAAAACCCTTGTATTAGGCGCTTCTACCAACCCTCAACGTTACAGTTACCTGGCTACACAAAGTCTTTTAAAACATGGCCACCCGGTTGTGTTAATCGGACAGAAACCCGGTGAAATTAATGGTGAGACTATTCTTGTGCAAGCGCCCGATTTACACGATATCGATACGGTTACACTTTACCTGAATCCCCACAACCAAAAAGTCTGGTACGATTACATCCTGAAGCTCAGACCAAAACGTATTATTTTTAATCCGGGAACCGAAAATCCCGAACTTTTTGAGCAAGCCGCTCGTATAGGTACCGAATGCACAGAAGCTTGCACTTTGGTGCTGCTGAGTATTGGTGCTTATTAATGTGAATTATAGCTTTAAATATTTTAAAGAATTAACTGGTAATGAACTCTATAACATCTACTATTTAAGATGTATGGTGTTTGTAGTTGAACAGCAGTGTGCCTACCAGGAGGTGGACGAACACGACCTTACTGCTCTGCATCTCCTGGTTCAAAAAAACGATGCCCTAATTGCTTACGCCCGCATTTTGCCTCCCGATAACAAGTACCAGTTTCCAAGAATCGGCAGGGTAGTGGTGCACCCTGATTTCAGGGGGCAAAAAACCGGGCACTTGCTCATGAAAGCAGCCATAACCAAATGTAGTACCGAGTTTCAGGGGCAGGATGTTCTCATTTCGGCGCAAAACCATTTGCAAGCCTTTTACACTGAGTTAGGATTTAGAACCGAAGGTGAAGTTTATCTTGAAGACAATATTCCCCACATTGCAATGCGTTTCATAAACACATCAAATCAAATAGCCTAAACTACAGTGAATAAAGTAGTTAAGATAACGTTACTGATTTTTGTGCTTGCCATGTTTTGTAAGCAGGAAGCGCTTGCACAAAAAAAGAAACAAAAACACCAAAGTCAAAAAACAGAAGAAAAACGTTACTTACAAAGCGATGTATTGGATAGTCTGGGTGAAATTTCCTTCTACAACAAATTCACGCCGGCTTTGAGTGGTGATTCTCTAAGGTTATTTCCAAACGGTGAAAAATGGCAAGGGTGGAAAGAAGACTTCTATAAAAACGGGAACCTGCTGCATAAAGGCTTTTATAAGGATGGTCAACTGGAGCTTTTCAAAAATTTTTGGGAGAACGGCAAAATTGAACGTGTGATGGCGGCAATCGATTCTACACACAGTAACCTTGAAGTGTACTACGATAGCGGTAATCAGCGCCGGCAGGTGGTGTATTACAAAGCAAAAATAAAACGCCTATCGGTTTTTTACCCCAACAACCTGTTAAAACAAACAGAAGAGTACGATGAAGGAACGGGAATGCTGTTAAAGAAAAAAACCTGGTTTGCAAACGGGCAAATAGCATCTGAGCTTGTGTTACAGGATTTGAAAAGCAAAAAATACAAACTCACAAGTTATCATAGCAATGGTAAATTAGCTGAAACTGGCATGCAATACCCGTCTAAAAAAGGCGAAGGTTTTGTAAGAAGCGGTAATTGGACTATACAAGATTCGACCGGAAAAAAGAAAACCAAAACATTTGGCCCTGCTAAGTAAGCAGCCAGTTCACTTCAGTTTGTCCGGTTCTTAGCAAATATTGGTTGGCCTGAGAGAAATGTTGACTGCCAAAAAACGCACCCCGGGCTAGTGGAGATGGGTGAGCAGCTTGAAGAATCAAATGTTTGGAGGCATCAATTAACGTGCTTTTAGAGATCGCGTAATTACCCCAAAGCATAAACACCAGGTGTTGTTTTTGTTCACTTATGGTTTTGATAACCGCATCAGTAAATTTTAACCAGCCCGAATCTCTGTGTGAACCCGGTTGAGAATCCTCTACAGTTAAAACCGTATTCAGCAGCAATACGCCTTGCCTGGCCCAGGATTCAAGATTGCCAGAAGCAGGGGAACGAAAACCTTCAATATCCTGTTCAAGCTCTTTAAAAATGTTTTTTAAACTGGGAGGAATGCGTACACCATCACTCACTGAAAAACTCAGGCCATTCGCTTGTCCGGCCTGGTGATAAGGATCTTGTCCGATAATAACCACTTTTACAGAGGTAGGCAGGCAAAGATTAAAAGCGTTAAACACCAATTGTTTCGGCGGATACACCAACTTGCTGAGATAGGCCGCATTCACAAATCTTGAAAGCTCTTGAAAATACTGCTTATCGAACTCATTCTTCAGCAATTCATTCCAGTCAGAATGCAGAGATTTTATGGCCATTGTGCTAATAAAGTGTTGAACCCGGGCTTGTGAATAAAATTTGTTTCACAAATAAAAGGAATTCCCTAATTTTATCCGACAAATACACACATGAAAAAGATTTTTACACTTTCTCTATTAGCTTTATTCATCAGCATCAGCGTGGTTTCTTGTAAGAGCCACGAAAAATGTCCGGCGTATTCTAAGGTAGAGAAGAACAACAAAACCAGCATCTAATTTAAAATAACAGGCAGAAATGCCTTTTATTTGTGATTTTTCTACTTAACATAATGTTTATTATGTAATATTTTATATCCTCATTATACTTAACTACTACTGTTCCAACCGCATTTAAGCAGCTTATTCCTCTCTTATTTTGGTCAGCTGAAATTTTCCACTACATTTATATTAAAAAATAAGCATATGGTTAGATTAGAATTAAAGTTACTGGCCGGAGACGAATCAGATAAACAAATTGCTGCTGCCAATGCCCTTGCAGATAAATCCATGACCCATCTCAAAAAACTGATTGGCAATCGCAAATGTCACAAGCACCCAAGCTATGTGAACAAAATCAAAATTATCGCAGTAAAAGATGCCAATCCCAAAGTAGAAATTGTGGATTACTGTTGTCCCGATTTTCATAAAGCAATTAGCTGAAGTATTTGAAGAAAATCTACGTTACCACATCTATCTTTTTCTTCACTAAGTCATTCGTCGCTTTCACTCATTTGTGACCAAAAAGAGTATTGTATTTTTCTCCACCGTAGTATTTTTGAATCGGATGATCTGTTTTGTGTGTATTCTTTTATCATCTATTAACCGCCCCACTTTCATGTTTGAGTAAGGGGCGGTTTCTTTTTGAATTGTGTTCACAATTGTAGTACTTCGCAAAAACATTCTCCACGCATGTCATCCAACAGTTTCGGAACCTTATTCAAACTGAATACCTTTGGCGAAAGTCATGGTACGGCAATTGGTGGTAGCATCGAAGGTTGTCCTGCCGGTTTAAAAATCGACCTGGATTTTATTCAGTCTGAACTCGACCGACGTAAGCCCGGACAATCTGCATTAAGCACCACCCGCAAAGAAAGTGACAAAGTGCAATTGCTCTCAGGCGTGTTCAACGGCGTCAGCACAGGTTACCCGATAGGTTTTGTGCTTTATAATGAAGATCAACGCTCGAAAGATTATAACAACATCAAAGATCTTTACCGACCATCTCACGCCGATTACAGCACCGAAAAAAAATTTGGGTTTCGTGATCACCGGGGCGGCGGCCGAAGCAGTGCGCGCGAAACAGCCTGCCGTGTAGTGGCTGGTGCCATTGCAAAATTGCTTTTAAAAAAATACAAAATTGAAGTACACGCGTTTGTGAAACAGGTTGGAACTGTCACGTTAAATAAAAATTACGACGGCCTCTCCCTCGCTTTAACCGAGTCCAATCCGGTGCGTTGTCCTGATAAATCCACCGCAGTAAAAATGATCAAAGCCATTGAAAACGCCCGTAAACAAGGCGATTCACTTGGGGGTTGTATTCAATGTGTTGCCCTTAATGTGCCCGCCGGTTTGGGCGAACCGGTATTTGATAAAATGCATGCTGTACTTGCCCATGCCATGCTCAGCATCAATGCTGTGAAAGGGTTTGAAATTGGTGCGGGTTTTGCTTCTGTATCAAAAAAAGGTTCTGAAATGAACGATGAATTTCTGCCCTCTTCTTCCAAACAATTAAAAACCAAAACCAACAACAGCGGAGGGATACAGGGTGGCATCAGCAATGGTATGCCCATTTGGTTCAATGTTGGATTTAAACCGGTTTCTTCCATTTCCAAATCTCAAAAAACAACAAACACATCGGGACGTTCAGTACAACTTGAAATCACAGGCCGACACGATCCATGTGTTGTGCCCCGCGCTGTACCTATTGTAGAAAGCATGACAGCACTGGTGCTTGCCGATTTTTTATTGCTTTCACGAAGCAGTCGACTCTGATAAAAAGACCATCGCTTTTCCTTTTTTTACTTTGAATTGCTTTTGGAATTTTCTAATTTAGCCCTCCTCATTGAATATTCACAACTAAACCACCTACACATGGCATTTGACATAGAGATGATCAAGGAAGTTTATAAAAAATTTCCTGAACGTATTGAAACCGCGCGTAAATTATTGGGCAGACCACTCACCTTAACCGAAAAAATTCTCTACTCTCATCTTCACAGCGATCAGTCGCTTGCTAATTTTGAAAGAGGAAAATCTTATGTGGATTTTGCGCCAGATCGGGTTGCTATGCAAGACGCCACGGCACAAATGGCCCTATTGCAGTTTATGCAGTCAGGCCGTCCAAAAGTTGCGGTACCTTCAACTGTGCATTGCGATCACCTGATTACTGCTAAAAATGGCGCCGAAGAAGACCTGGCTTTTGCAAATAAGGAGAGTAAAGAAGTTTTCGACTTCTTAGGTTCTGTTTCCAACAAATATGGCATCGGATTTTGGAAACCGGGTGCAGGAATTATTCACCAGGTAGTGCTCGAAAATTACGCTTTCCCGGGAGGCATGATGATTGGAACCGATTCGCACACCGTAAACGCCGGCGGTTTAGGAATGATAGCTATTGGTGTTGGTGGTGCCGATGCCTGTGATGTGATGGCAGGACTAGCCTGGGAATTAAAAATGCCAAAACTCATTGGTGTTAAACTCACCGGTAAATTAAACGGTTGGACCGCACCTAAAGACGTCATCTTAAAAGTAGCCGGCATCTTAACGGTAAAAGGTGGAACCGACGCCGTTGTTGAATATTTTGGTGAAGGTGCAACCAGCATGAGCTGTACAGGCAAAGGCACCATCTGTAACATGGGTGCCGAAATTGGTGCTACCACCTCTACCTTTGGTTACGATGACAGCATGAGTCGGTACTTGAAAGCCACAGGACGTGCCGATGTAGCTGCACTTGCCGATGGCATCAAACAACACCTCACTGCTGATCCCGAAGTGTATGCCGATCCTGCGAAGTATTTCGATCAGGTTATCGAAATTAACTTGTCTGAATTGGAGCCACATGTAAATGGCCCTTTTACACCCGATTTGGCAACTCCAATCTCTCAATTGAAAGAAGCTGCTATTAAAAACGGTTGGCCAACCAAAATCTCTGTTGGTTTGCTGGGATCCTGCACCAACTCATCTTACGAAGACATTTCACGTGCCGTAAGTTTAGCCAAACAGGTATCCAATAAAAATCTGAAAGCTAAATCCGAATACCTGATCAATCCGGGTTCAGAACAAATCCGGTACACCATCAAACGAGATGGATTCCTGGATGTATTTAATGAAATTGGTGCGAAGGTATTTACCAACGCCTGCGGACCTTGCATCGGTATGTGGGACCGCATGGGCGCTGAAAAACAAGAAAAAAACACCATCATCCATTCCTTTAACCGGAATTTCGCAAAACGTGCGGATGGCAACCCAAACACCTATGCCTTTGTGGCTTCACCCGAAATTGTAACAGCAATGGCCATTGCGGGAGATCTCACCTTTAACCCGCTTAAGGACAGCTTGACGAATGAAAAAGGTGAGCAAGTTACCCTCGATCCGCCTAGCGGGGATGAGTTGCCGAAAAAAGGTTTTGAAGTTAAAGATCCGGGTTACCAGGCGCCTGCAGCTGATGGCAGTAAGGTGAATGTAGCCGTAGCCCCTGATAGTTCACGTCTTCAACTGCTCGATCCATTTTCTGCCTGGGAGGGCACTGACCTTAAGGGCCTAAAATTGCTAATCAAAGCCAAAGGAAAATGCACTACCGACCACATTAGTATGGCGGGTCCATGGTTAAAATTCCGCGGGCACCTCGATAATATTTCAAATAACATGTTGATAGGTGCGGTTAACTATTTTAATGAAAAAACCGATGCTGTGAAAAATCAACTGACCGGCGCTTATGAAAGTGTTCCTAAAGTGCAGCGCCAATACAAAGCCAAAAACATGGGCTCTATAGTTGTAGGCGATGAAAATTACGGCGAAGGTTCTTCTCGCGAGCACGCGGCAATGGAACCGCGTCATTTGGGAGTTAGAGCCGTTATCGTAAAATCCTTCGCACGTATACACGAAACCAATTTGAAAAAACAGGGCATGCTGGCGCTTACGTTCGCGAATAAAGCTGATTACGAAAAAGTGCAGGAAGACGACAGCATTGATATTATAGGGTTAACTACCTTTGCCGCAGGCACACCGCTTAGCCTGGTTTTACATCATAAAGACGGTTCTTCGGATACCATTAAAGCGAATCATTCCTATAATGCTCAGCAAATAGAATGGTTCAAGGCCGGAGGGGCTTTAAACATCATTCGAGCGAATATCAAGGCTTAACACCTTAGTAAAAGTAAAAACCGTTAGTAAACACTAACGGTTTTTTTATTTAAACATCTTTCACTTTTCTGGCAGCCACCATCATTTCCTCCCCTACTCCAATAAATGAAAGAAAGTTGTATAAACCATTGTGTAACCACACCAGAAGTTGAAGGAGCCATTTTGGGGCAGAAGTTAATTTGTTGAAATACTGCTGGCGTTCAGCCGCGTTGATGCCAACATTCGTTTCCCTCAGCGATTTTTTTTCTTTTGATTTGAAGCGTTTCAAAAATGGCAAAAGTGTGTACATCACAAACAGTTTGATCTCGAAGGATGATTTGATCTCTAGCACCTCATATCCCTGCCTTTTCAATAGTTCGGTAATGGTTTGTTTGCCAAAATAGTTCACATGATCAAGTCCCATCATTTTCCAATTGTCCTTGTGCTTTTTGGCAAAATAAGAATCGATTTGTGGTACCTGCAGAAACAAATACCCCCCCGGTGTTGTGTGTAGGTTGCATTTTTTCACAAAATCGTCGGCTTTATCGATATGTTCCAAAACGTCCCACATGGTGATGATGTCGTATTTTAATGCAGGATCCATTGCAAAAAAATCAACATGTTGAACAGGTAAGTTGAGATCATTAACGCAATACAAATAGGGTTGCTCAGCAATTTCAATACCTGAAATTGTGTAGCCCAATTCGCGTGCAGCCAGCATAAAATGTCCCCAACCTGCCCCCAAATCAAAGAGGTGCCCGTTTTTAATGTATTTGCGAATGAAGCGAAAGCGAAGTTTGTGCCTTTGAATTTTTACCCAATTGTTGCCTGATCGCACGGCTTTGGTCACATCGGCGTTTTTGTACTGGGTGTAGTGAATGGCTTTTCGAAAATAGGGTGGGATAAAATGAAAGTCGCAAGTGTTACAAACTACAACAGCAAAATTCTCTTTGTGGTACTTTAAACTAAAATTATCGGCGTTGGTGTTTGAGCAAACACAACAGCGCAGGTCTTCTTTCATAAAAGAAGGGAGTTGATTCACCATGTTTGTTATTTTTTGGTTTCCTGCTCAAAAGTTAGCTCGGTAATGGATTCCCCATCCCTGAAACAGGCTATACCTCCCCAATTGAACACTTTTTTTTCGTAAACAAAGGCTTTGCGGTCTTTTACAACAATGCGACGTATGATGACCACTGATTCAGCAGGAATTATTTCTTCTGTAACTCCCGGAGGGTATTTGGCCAGTAATTCTTTTTGGCGTTCATCCACCTTTTGATTAGCGTCGGCGTTAATTTGTTTTTCACATTCCATTAGTCGCGTTTTCGCATAAACATCACCGCTTTTAGCAACTAGTGCTTCTTCATAGGCAGCCTTGGCATCATAGTACCTGCGTTTGGCGAAGGCTTCATCGGCCTTTTTGATTGCTGCAGCGTATTTGGTGTCAGCTGCACCAAGTACGGGTAAAATGGCTTTATCGGTTTTGGCTTTGAGCGCGGCTTCTTCCGCCTTTTTGGCAGCGGCCTCATCAGCTTGTTTTTTAGCAAGTGCATCCGCTTCGGCTTTCGCTTTGGCGGCCTTCTCCTTTTCCTGTTTCTCGGCTAATTCCTTTTCTGCCTTTGCTTTCGCATCTGCTTCCTCTTTGGCTTTTTTAGCAGCGGTTTCCTCAGCTTGTTTTTTGCTCAATGCTTCGCTTGCGGCTTTTTCTTTTGCAAGTTTTTCGGCAATTGCTGCCGCAGCCGCCAATTCAGCCGCTTTTTTTGCATTGGCTTCTTCTGTTTGTTTTTTTGTAAGAGCTTCGGCTGCCGCTTTTTCCTGTGCTTGTTTCTCGGCCATTGCCTTAGCCGCTGCCTCATCGGCTTGTTTTTTGGCCGCGGCTTCATCTGCCTGCTTTTTGGCCAGCGCTTCTGCCTCCGCTTTTTCTTTAGCTTGTTTTTCAGCCTGGGCCTTTGCTGCCTCAGCATCGGCTTTTTCTTTTGCCGCTTTACTTGCAATAGCAGCGGCTGCTGCCGCCTCTGCCGCTTTTTTTGCAGCCTGTTCTTCAGCTTGTTTTTTAGCTAGGGCATCTGCAGCTGCCTTTTGTTCAGCTTGTTTTTTTGCCAGGGCATCCGCTTCGGCCTTTTCTTTAGCAAGTTTTTCTGCCAAAGCCTTCGCCGCTGCAGCCTCAGCTGCCGATTTGGCGGCCAGTTCAGAAGCCTCCTGGTTTTTCTTATCGTTGGCTATAGCCAAATTTACCTTTTCAATCTGTTCTTTAGGGTAAGCTTCTTCTGACTTCACCTTTAGTGATTGTTCATAGAATCCCAGCGCTGCCGGCCAATCCTTTTTCGAAAAAGCTTTATCTCCGGCTTTTATTGCCGCAGTGTACTGCTCTTCCCGTTCTCTCTCTTTGGCCAGAAGCGCTTTCTCCTGTTCTTTGATTTGTTCTATGCCTTTCTTCATTTGTTTTAGATGGTTTTCATCATAAACAAAATCTTCTCGTTCAACATCAAAATAAAACTTATTCACCGGTTGATTCAAAAGCGAATAATCGATGCCTTCCATCCGCTTGAATAAAGTTAAGCTCGCTTCCACTGAAGGAAAACGCATGCCGGCCATTTCTGCCGGTACACCTAATGTACTTACTGTGAATTTTTTACTGATATACCCTTCTTTCGAAACAGTAATAACATAGTCGCCGCCTAATGGCAATTCAAAAGCGTATCGTCCACCAGCATCGGTGAGTATGTTATTCATCACCTTTCCCGATTTTGACACCTGCAAGGTTACTCCGCTAAGGTTGCTGCGATCATCCGAAACACTTCCCTGAAAGCGGAGCGGAACACTTTGACCATGAAAATTAAGGATCAGGAAAAAAAGAAAAGGAAAAAAAATACTCTTTAATCTCATAAGCCGCTTTCAGTAACGGAATTAGCTATTAAATTTACGCAATTCTGCCTCAAGCGAATTGCCAATAAATGTGAGAAATGAACAAAGATTTTAACCATAGCTATTGGGAGAGTAGTAGCTATTTTTATGCTTACGACCTGATTGTGATTGGGGCTGGTATTGTTGGCTTAAGTACAGCCATCGCCTACAAAACGCGTCACAAAAAAGCGCGCGTGCTGGTGCTTGAAAAAGGGAGTCTGCCCGAAGGTGCCAGCACTAAAAACGCCGGGTTTGCCTGTTTTGGCAGTGCCGGAGAACTGCTTGACGATTTACAGCAAGCTGAAGATACCACGACGGTTTGGGATACCGTAAAAATGCGTTGGCAGGGATTAACCCTTTTGCGGTCAAGACTTGGTGATAAAGCACTGGATTATCAACCATGGGGAGGTTATGAGCTGTTTTCTGAAAATAAGGAATGGGAGCCGGTACAGGCAGCTTTACAGGATCTGAACGCAGGCATTAAACAAACCATTGGACTTAGCGCCTGTTACACCTCGGTTACAGCACCACTTAAACACACCAAAGGTTTTAAAACCGCACTGCTCAATCAACATGAAGGCCAACTCGATACAGGAAAAATGATGCTCTCGCTTGAAAAGTTGGCCAGACAATTAGACATTCGTTTGTTATTTGGCATCTCAGTTGAACACCTCAGGGATCTAAATTCAAAAGTGGAAATACACACAAGTTATGGCACTTTTGAAAGCGCCAGATGTGTGGTGGCCACCAATGGGTTTGCAAAAAGGTTACTTGATTTACCGGAAGTCGTTCCTGCCAGGGCTCAGGTACTTATCACCTCACCCATCAGCGATTTAAAAATCAAAGGTGCTTTCCATTTTGAAAAAGGCTATTATTATTTCAGAAACATTCACAAGCGTGTATTGTTTGGCGGAGGAAGGCATCTTGACTTCGGCAAGGAAAAAACAGATCAGTTTGGTTTAAACGATAAAATACAACAACAATTACGTTTGCTTTTAAAGACCAGAATATTACCGGGTCATGAGTTTAAGGTTGAACAAAGCTGGTCAGGAATCATGGGTATTGGTAAGGAAAAAAAACCCATTATCCGCCAGGTGAGCAGAAATGTGATTGCCGCGGTAAGAATGGGCGGCATGGGCGTTGCCATTGGGAGTAAAGTTGGGGACCTGGCTGCCGAACTTTTAGATTGAAGTCAGCATTTCTGACTTGGCATTAAAATTACAGGCTTTAACCTTAAAAATTCCCTGGCTCGTCTAATACTCTCCAATTTATGAATACCTTTTTTAAAACTCGGCGTAAAAGATTACCAAATGGTAACAATTCATCAGGATTAACCTTAGACAATTTCGGGAGATGACGCTTAATTTTATATATTTAGAAATTGATTCAGTAACGGTAAAATTGGTTCATTCTGAAATCTTAAACACATGCACAAAAGCCATTGCTAAAGCCAAGTGAGAATGAGAACTAAATTACTTTTCCTTTTTTTAATTGTTGCTGGCTGTTTCAATTTCATTCAGGCGCAGAAGCATAAAACCACACCTGACACTTCCCATTTTAATTACTCGTATTGGAACGCATTAGCTGACAAATACCATTACACCGAGGCTGAAAGAGCAGAATGGCTGAAAGGCCAAAAAGCCATTTACATTCGCGAACAGCTGCATCAACACGAGGAAGTGAATTTCGACAGTTTGATCTGGGTAAGTGAAAACGGTAAAATAATTGGCAATGGTGCTTCCATCAATGCCGGCCCCTGCACTAATATTGATTTCGAAACCGGCACCATGGCAGGCTGGGTGCGCAGCACCGGCTTCAACCCATTAACCAATGCAATAGGTTGTTGTCCGAACCCCAATGGCGATCAAACCATTATGACCGGTGGTTTAGACCCATTCGGCAATTTTCCCAGGGTTTGGCCAGGTGGAGGTAACGCTTCACTTCGTTTAGGCAGTACAGCCATTGGCGGTATTGCCGACCGGATATCACAAACGTTTTTTGTTACACCGGCAAATGCCAATTTTACTTACCGTTATGCGGTGGTGTTGAACGACCCCGGACATACGGTTGCTCAACAACCACGTTTTACAAGTGAAATTATAGATACACTAGGTAACCCTGTAAATTGCACAGTGTATTCTGTAACGGCAGGTGGTGGAATTCCCGGTTTTGTGAACTCTAACGTCACCGCTAACGGGTCGGTGGTTCGCTACAAAACCTGGACTGACGTAGCGGTGGACCTCACACCAAATATCGGACAGAACGTAACTATCAGGTTTACGGTGTATGACTGCAGCCCTACAGGACACTTCGCTTATGCCTACATTGACGGACTTTGTACGAATTTCGACACCAATGTAGCCGATACCACCTGTGCCAACGTTGCCATACAAATTTGTGCGCCCAACGGGTTTTCCACCACCACCTGGAATGGTCCCGGTGTGGTTAATAATCCCAATCAGTGTATCAACATTACCCAACCCGGCACCTATTCCTGCACCACTTTGTTGGTTCCGGGTTGCCCTGGCCCTACCTTTGTTCACACGCTTACCTTATTACCCAGCCCAATTGTTGACTTTACTGCTACTCCGGCAGCCATCTGTTCACCGCAATACACATTTAATGGATCCCTGAACATTTCCGGTGGCTCCATCACTTCCTATCAATGGTATTTTGGCGATGGTAACACGGCAACGGGCTCTTTGAACCAAACGCACACCTATGCGGCGGCGGGAACTTATTCTGTGAAGCTCAAGGCCATTTCGAACCGTGGTTGTGCCGACTCGCTAATTCGAATAGTCACTATCGCCCCCACCCCGGTTATTGCCTTTAGTCCGCCTTCCAATTGCATTAACACGGTAACGCAATTCACAAATTTCACCACCATTAGCCCCGGCTCGGTAACCGGCTACACCTGGAACTTAGGCAATGGGGTAACCTCCACATTAACCAACCCAGCCTTTACCTATACAACAAGTGGCACTTTTACTATCACTTTAAGTGCCATTAGTAACCAGGGCTGCCCATCTACACTAACCCAAACGCTCGGAATTTTCCCCCCACCTATCATTAGCTTTTCAGCTACACCTTTGTGCGACGCGAACGGAACAGCATTTTCACCTGCCACTTCCACTGCCATAGCATCGGGAAGTTTAGCCTCTTTTTTCTGGGATTTCGGTGATGGTAACACCTCCACGCTTGCTAATCCTGTTCACATCTATGCTGCACCCGGTTTATACACAGTAAATTTTTCTGCTCTGAGTAATCACAACTGCCCCGCCAGCACTAGCAATACCTTCATCATCTCACCTTCACCAACCATGGGCATTTCTACCAACTCCATCAATGCCTGCAGTCCTAATTTTACTTTTACCAGCAATTCGTCTATTTCAGCAGGCAGTATTTCTCAAGTGTGGAATATTAGTGGCGGATTAACGAGTACATTGAACAGCCTTACCCACACATTTCCCGGCACCGGTACTTACACTGTAAGTTTAATTGGTACTTCCAATCTTGGTTGCGGCGATACAGCCACACAAATCATCACCATTTACCCCTACCCTGTAGTTAATTTCAGTGTACCTGCTTCCTGCGAAAACGCCATCTTCACAGTAACTACTTCGGCTGTGAGTGGCAGCGTCACTTCTTATTTCTGGGATTTTGGCGATCCGGCTTCGGGTTCTGCAAACACCTCTACACTTCAAAATCCAACACACTTTTATAGTGCCACAAACGCGTACACCATAACCTTAAATCTGATCAGCAACCTGAATTGCCCATCCACCACGGTAGTGCCAATAGTGGTATTTCCAAACCCCAATGCTATTTTTAGTTACAGCACTGCTAACGCCTGCTCCCTCCCCTACACTTTTGCAAACAACTCCACCGTTTCGGCCATTGGCGCCAGTTCTATCATTTCGCAACTATGGAATTTTGGGCCGGCTGGCACTTCCACCCTGTTCAGCCCAGGTATGGTTACTTTTCCCGGCAACGGCAGTTATTCGGTAAGTTTGATCGTGCGCACCAACCACAATTGCAGCGATACAATGAACTTGAACATTGATGTGCATCCTTTCCCTGTGCTTGGCTTCACAATGAATCCCGAATGTGTGGGTGAAGCGATTCCTATTGCCAGCAACAGCTCCCTCTCGCCCATCCCGAATCCGGCCGGAAGTATCGTATCTTATACATGGAACTTTGGCAACGGCACCACAAACAATCTTGCATTGCCTCCACCGCAAACCTACACTTCGAGTGGTTTATTTACGGTAAGCTTGGGCGCCACAAGTAATATGGGTTGTACTTCCACCGTCTCAAATACCTTATTTGTACACGCCAACCCGGTTATTGATTTTACTGTTACCGGTAGTTTCTGTTTTGGCTTTAACACCAATTTCACCAGTACCAATGCTCTTGCAAACGGCACCATAGTTTCTTATGCCTGGGATTTTGGTGATGGCAGCACCGGCTTGGGGCCCAACATAGTTCACACCTACAGCGCAAGCGGCAGTTATGTTGTGAACTATTCGGTAACCACCAACAACGAGTGCATGACAGTACTCACCAAAACGGTAACCATATTTCCTGTTCCTGCGCTTTCATTTACCGCAAACGGAGGCTGTTTAAACACCGTTAGTCAATTTGTAAATACCAGCACCATTAGCACAGGTAACATTGCACTCTATACCTGGAATTTCGGAAACGGGGTCACTTCCAACTCTGTTAATCCAAGTTACACGTATACGCTTCCTGGAAATTATTCGCCAACCCTTACCGCTATTTCAAATCAGGGATGTATCAGCTCAATAGTAAACACGCTGGTGATCCATCCGCTTCCAAATGTGATTTTTAGCCCTGCCTCAGCCTGCGTAAATTCACCAATCCAAACCATTAATGCAAGTTCAATAACACCGGGTTCCATCAATTCTTACACCTGGGATTTTGCCGACGGCACCACTTCTGCCTTGTTTAATCCAAGCCACACTTATACCAACTCAGGTACATTTATTGTCACCCTAACTGCACAATCCAATCAAGGCTGTTTGAATTCAGGCACACGCAACTTCACCATACATCCTTATCCCACTATCAGCATTACACCATTGTTGAATTCCTGTACATCCAATACGGTGGTGCTTCAGCCCAGCATAAGTATCACCGGCTTGAACACGGTCAACGGGTATACCGTCAACTTTGGTGATGGAAGTGCACCGGTAATTTCTACCCTCATTGCTTCTCCTGTAACACATGTGTATTCTTTGCACAACACATATACAATTGGTGTTTTCGCCGGTTCCAATGGCTGTACGGCATCCACTGCCACTTCGATTGTTGTTTATCCCCGACCAGTACCCAACTTCAGTTTTACCGGAATTTGCCACCAATCCCCTACTTCCTTTGTGAACACCAGTACTATAGCGCCTAGCTATAGTATCAATGCCTACAATTGGTTTTTTGGAAATGGTGCTGCGAGCTCTACTCTTAGTAATCCAAGTCATGTATTCACCACGCCGGGTACGTTTTCGGTGCAGCTAACGGCATTGAGTTACCCTGAGGCCGGGCTCACATGCAGTGCAACCACCGTCAAAAGTCTCACCATTCATCCTCTCGCAGGCAGCAGCTTTACAGCAAACACAGTGTGTGAAGGCAGTCCAACCAGTTTTACTAATACCACCAATCCAAGTGGTGTTATCGGCTGGAGCTGGTACTTCTATTCTATCAACCAGGCGCAAAGCAACCTGCCCAACGTGGCCTTCACCTATTCTGCTGCCGGTACCTACACAGCTTATCTGGTTGCTCAAACCTTAATCGGATGCAGGGATACCGTATCGAGGATCATCACAGTGAACCCCAACCCGCAAACCTCTTTTGTATCCGACACCGTGTGTTTAGGAAATATCACCACCTTCTCTGCTACTTCGGTGATCTTGCCGGGGGGCAGCATTAGCGCGAATCTCTGGAATTTTGGTGGCGGGCAATTAGGCAATGGTACTTTAACAGCCTTTACTTTTACAGCATCCGGTCCGCATACTGTTAGCTTAACTTCTACATCTAACTTAGGTTGCAGCACAAGCTACACATCCACAGCTTATGTTCATTACCTCCCTAATGTAAATTTTAGTGCCAACAATGCATGTTTGGGCAATGCAACAAACTTTTTGAATCTGAGTGGCATCCAAACCGGAAGCATCACCTCCTATGGCTGGAATTTTGGGAATGGGGTGTTTTCTGTTTTAAAAGATCCGGTGATGACCTATTCAAGCAGTGGAACCTATTTAGTAAAGCTTGATGCCTTTAGTGCCAATCAATGTTATTCGAGCATCACAAAAACTGTGGTGGTGTATAACAACCCGATAGCCAATTTTATCATACCAAAATCCATTTGTTTTGCCGAACAAATTCCTCTTAACAACGTCTCCACTTCCATCGACGGTACCATAACCGCTCATTATTGGGATTTTAATAACGATGGGCTAACCGATAACACCAGTGTCAACCCCAGCACTACCTTCAGTAATCTTGGCCCTGGCATTGTAAAGTTAAGCGTGCAAACACAATACCAGTGTGTGAACAGTAAAACAGTAGCAATTTATGTAAACGCTCGTCCTTCACCCGCTTTCAGCTCTGAGAACAAAGAAGGCTGCCCAACACTTTGTGTCGATTTCAAAAACTTATCTGTGATTTCCAGTGGATCAATCAGCGCTTGGCAATGGAATTTTGGTGACGGCACCTCGCTCTCCACAGCCGCAAATCCAAACCACTGTTACAATAGCGGCTCCTATAATGTAACGCTAACAGCTATTAGTGACAGCGGTTGTGTGAACAAAGTAACGCAGCCCAATTTTGTAAACGTATTTGAACTCCCTGTTTCTGATTTTAAGGTGCAACCCGAAGAACTGGATGAAGAGCAGCCAATTATTTTTGTTTCCACGAATGCCAGCGACGCAAACATCACCAAATACTTTTTGAACGATGGCAGCACCTATACGCGGGAGAATTTTGAGCACAGTTTTGAAAACATCGGACAAACCTACCCAATGATTGTTCAGGTTGTTATTAATTCAGAAGGCTGCACCGATACGAGTTTTAAGCTACTCAAAATCAAACCGGCGTTTTCTATCTATTTCCCTAATGTATTCACGCCAAACGAAGACGGATTAAACGATACGTATCAACCAAAAGGGGTTGGCATCAAACGTTTCAACCTGTGGATTTATGACCGCTGGGGCCACCTGGTGTTTGAAAGCGACGATATTTACAAACAATGGGACGGGCACATGAAAGGCAGTTCTGAGCCTATCAAACAGGATGTGTATATTTGGAAAGCCAGAGTGCTCGACGTGTTTGATGAAATACATGACTATGTAGGCCATGTTTCCCTGATCAAATAAACCCTTTTGACAAGCATTCACTCGGTTGAATCCTAATTTCACTCAACCAAAAGCCAGTTTCACTCAGTATTTAAAAAAATAATGTAACTGATAATCAGGGGCTTACTTATAGTTTTTAAGTTGTTTGAAATTTTAGCGTAACTCCTCACGTTTAATGGCTTATAACCTGTAACATTCCCTTAGGAACATTATGAGCTTTAACCCCCTTTACCATCACACGGAGGCACAACTCGAAGAAGAACTTCGTTGGATAGAAGCTGCAAAAGCGAGACCTGAGGATTTCAGGCCGCTTTACGAAAAATACTACAAACCCATTTTTTCCTACCTGTATCAGCGCATGAGTTCTAAAGACTCTGCATTTGATTTAACCGGCCAGGTGTTTCTGAAAGCACTAACCAACCTTCACAAATACGAATTCAGAGGCGTGCCCTTTTCGAGCTGGTTGTACCGGATAGCGCACAACGAAATGGTTCAAATGTTCAGGAAACAAAAAGAACAAAGGGTAGTGAATGCCGACATTAATGACCTCAGGTTTATTTGTGAGGAGAGCAATGGAACTTTTTTTGAAGAATACCTGCCTGCGATCAAAAGCCTGATTGGGCAACTCAATGAGAAGGACCTACAAATGGTGGAAATGCGGTATTTTGAAAAACGGCCTTTTAAAGAAATTGCCGAAATACTCAACATAACAGAGGTAAACGCTAAAGTGAGAATGTACCGAATAATAGAGAAATTAAAAGTCTCTATCCGAAAAATAAACGTGTAGTATGAGTTTACAATTTAACATGAACCGACCGCCTCTGAGTGACGAGGAAATAAACAAAAGCAAAGATTTTGATCAGCTGGTCAAATCATTTAAAGAACAGAGTCTGAAAAAAGCACAAGGGGATGAGAGTTGGTGGAAAAACAAAAAAATCCGTTACACCACCATCATTGCAGGTGTAACCGTAGTTTGTACCATCACCTATTTAAGCCTCCTTCAATCAAAAAAAACAACAACACACAACACCAAGCATGAAACATTAACTACTTCTTCTCCTAAAACCAAACCAAACAGCCCTTTAGTTAAAGCCCCTTTGCCCAAGCTTAGCACCGGCTACACAAAATACACCATACAAGCCGGTAGTGGAGGTAAAATCACTCACCCCTCCTCCACCAAAATCAGCATTCCAAAAAATGCACTGGTGAATAAGGAAGGCAAACAACTGATTGGTGAAGTCACCATAGAGTACAAGGAAATGCATGATATGGGTGATGTGATTCTCAACGGCATTCCCATGCAGTACGACAGCGCAGGCACCACCAATTGTCTGGAAACCGCAGGCATGTTCGACATTCGTGCCTACCAAAATGGCGAACCCGTTTTTATCAAACCGGGAGAAGAAATTAAAGTGGAATTGGCTTCCAAAAACCCTGTAGACAAATTCAACCAATATTATCTCGATACAATCAAAAAAAACTGGGTGTATCTTCAACGCGACAATTTGCCAGAAGTACCTGCTCTCGAAATTTCGACCGGCACCATCACAAGTCCTGAAATGCTTCGTTTGAAACGTGAAGTTGAAATTGTGATCCCACGAAAGCAAGACAGTGTTGAGAACAAATACGCCAAAGCCATTTCTGTACTCTCCAAACCAGTTGAACCGCGAAAGCCCCAAAAAGCAACTGGTAAACGTCCTGAGTTTACGATTGATGCCGATACAAAAGACTTTCCTGAATTAGCAGCTTATAACAACACGGTTTTTGAAGTTGGAACCGAGAACCGCAATTACAGCCCCGAACTTCATGACATCACCTGGAACGATGTACATTTATTACCGGGTCCGCAAAAAGGGATTAACTACATTCTGCAACTCAGCTACCGCAAACGGGTTGAGAAACTGGTGGTTTACCCCGTTTTAAAAGGTGTTGATTTTGAAAACGCTCAGGCCATTTATGACCGTCAGTTCAAAACATATTCGCGTTTACTCGAAGAACGTCAGAACAAGGAAAAACAACTGATGCAGGAGCTGCAACAAAAACAACAACACTATCTGAGCGAACAAAAACGCAAACAAGAAGCGTATGAGAAAGAGCAATTGCGTTTAAAACTTGCATACGAGCGAAATCGTACTCAGCAGTTAATGGCCGGCTTCTCTAGTGTGGGCACAATGGCAAAAGTGGAGCGAGTATTCAGTATTTCACAGTTTGGAATTTACAACTCCGATTGTCCGCATGCAATACCACAGGGCAAGACACTTCAGCCGGTGTTTGTTTTGAAAGAAAAAGGCCATCTGGTGCTTCCTGACCGTATTTACCTAATCGATTATAGTTCCAAAACCGTCATGGGTTACGATGGCATGAACCCGGCCACTCGCATCTCTGTTGATGAAGACAACAGTTACGGCTTTTGTGTGTTCAAAAACGGGAAGGCGTATGTTTGTGATCAGAAAGTGTTTAAAAAGGCACTGGAAACCAACTCAAAAGAATACTTGGTGAATCCCCTGCCATCTGATCTTGATGATCCGGGGGAATTTAAAAAGTTGCTTGAAATTTAACCACAGGGCTTTATCGACTTGTATGTAGCCGTGTTGATTTTACCACTTCAATAAAAACTGCCGGTAACTTCAGCAAAGAATTACATGTGTTTCTCAGCTAACCTTCAGTTCGCTCGAGGCAGTATGCCAGAATCGGCCTAGTATAAGTGGATGCCGTGAATTGTTGATCTAAAGGGTTATTAATACTAATAGGATTAGCTGAATAGACAAGCGATCAATTACCGTTTTACTAATGAAAAGGGAATAAACTACTAATTTTAATCCTTACCCATAGCTCCCAAACATAGATACAAAGCCTGAAACTATTACCAGTTTTAAATGCGATGGGCATGGCAGCCGAGTTGTTGATTTGAATTGGTGCTGGATAATGGATTTTGAACTATCAGGTATCGAGGCCTGCTTATTGCATTCGCTAATTATGCTTTCTGGTAAAGTTTGCTAAACATGAGCAAAATCAAAGAACCAATTCAAGTGCAGCTTAGTATAGACGATAATAAGTTGTTGTGCTTCAGGCGCGTTTGAGTTTTTGTACCATCAGATAATTAACAATCAGGCTCGTTTCTCAAAATCTTTAGCCCGGCTAAAATGGATTAAACCCTATATTTGTGCCTCAAAATTATGGCACAATTGGTTATTTTCCGTCACGGACAAAGTCAGTGGAATCTTGAGAATAAATTTACGGGATGGGTAGATGTTCCGCTATCGCCTAAAGGCATTCAAGAAGCAAAAGAAGCTGGCGCAAAATTAAAAACATTCAAATTCGATTACGCTTACGCCTCTGATTTGAAACGCGCTCAGGATACCCTGCGCATATCCCTTGAAAGCGCCGGTCATTTGCCTGTTGAAACACAATTTGATAAAGCGCTTAACGAACGGATGTATGGCGACCTGCAAGGTTTAGATAAAACGGCAACCGCCAAAAAATACGGTGAAGAGCAGGTGAAAATATGGCGAAGAAGCTTCGATATTGCTCCGCCCAACGGAGAAAGTTTAAAAGACACTGCCGAGAGGGTGATTCCTTATTTTAAAAAGGAAATTGAGCCGAAACTCAAGGCCGGTAAAAACGTGGTAATTGCAGCACATGGCAATAGCCTGAGAGCCTTGATCATGTACCTCGAAAAAATGAGTCCTGCTCAAATATTGGAGTTTGAAATTGGAACTGCTGTGCCGCGCTTATACGAACTCGATGCTAACCTGAATCTGCTTGGCGCAAAAAACCTGTAACCATGCAAAGCTTTATTCACGATAAAAGCAAAACCATCGCCGTTGATTTCGACGGCACTGTTGTGGAACACAAATACCCTGAAATTGGGAAAGAAATGTTATTTGCCTTCTCCACCTTAAAGGCCTTACAGCAAAAGGGGCATAAACTAATTCTTTGGACCATCCGCACCGGCAAATTACTCGACGAGGCCGTTGCGTATTGCAAACAAAACGGCATTGAGTTTTATGCTGTAAATAAAAATTACCCTGAAGAGGAGTTGGATGCCAATACCTCAAGAAAACTAAATGTGGATATTTTTATCGACGACAGGAATGTCGGAGGATTTATTGGCTGGAGTGAGGTTTGGCAAAGCTTACATCCAGAAAGTGGTGAATTTTCGCACCAGTTAAAACACCCTGAGGCCCATCACAATTACCACTCAGGCAAATCAGGCCTATTCAAAAAATTATTCGGCAAAAAATGATCTACCTTAAAACCAGAGAAGAAATTGAAATCATGCGGGATTCGGCGCTTCTGGTGTCGCGCACATTGGGCATTATTGCCAAAGAAGTAAAACCCGGTGTTACCCCCTTATTTCTTGACAAACTAGCTGAAGAGTTTATTCGCGACAATGGAGGAATTCCCGCCTTTAAAGGTTATCCCGGCAATCCTCCATTTCCGGCCAGTTTGTGCATTTCAATTAACGACAGTGTGGTTCATGGGATTCCTACCAACAAGGCACTTAACGATGGCGACATTATTTCGGTGGATTGTGGCGTGAAAAAAAACGGGTATTACGGCGATCATGCTTATACGTTTGCAGTAGGCAATGTATCACCTGAGGTGCAAAAGCTGCTTAAGGTAACCAAAGAATGTTTGTACCTGGGTATCGAACAAATGCATAGTGGTAATCGTGTGGGTGATATCAGTTTCGCTATACAGGACCATGCCGAAAAACACGGATACGGTGTGGTACGTGAATTAGTTGGACATGGCTTAGGTAAACAACTACACGAAGAGCCGGAAGTGCCAAACTATGGTAAACGCGGCAACGGACCAAAACTAAAAGAAGGTATGGTTTTGGCGATTGAACCCATGATCAATATGGGAACCAAACACATCAAACAACTTAACGACGGCTGGACGATTTTAACAGCCGACGGTAAACCCAGTGCGCATTTTGAGCACGACGTGGCCATTGTCGACGGAAAACCAGACATCCTGAGCTCATTTGCATACATTGAAGAAGCCTTACAGCTCACTTAAGCCATTTCTTTTTTACCTAAAATATCCATTCAGGAACTTCGGGAACGGGTTCAAAAAAGACAAGCTCAACAGCTTTCACTCTTTAGCAAAATAGTGCTTTGGTTGCATTATCTGCTCATCCTATCTCTGCTCACCTCCCTTGCTGCCAAATTTATTTCCCCTGCCCTCTTTTGGATTCCGGCCTTTTTTGGCTTGGCATTTCCGTATTTGTTTTTGCTTAACCTGTTGTTTGTATTGTACTGGCTCCTGCAATTTAAACCCACGGTACTCTTTGGTCTTTTAGCTTTATTACTATCATTGCCAACGGCACGGCGTTATTTGCAATGGAGTCCGGCTGCAGAAAAAACCAATGCCAAGGTATTTAAGATCACATCCTATAACAGCATGTTATTTGATCTGTACAACTGGAAAAAGAACAAAGAAAATCGCAGCAAGATTCTTACCGAATTGAATGAAATTAACCCCGACATTCTTTGTGTTCAGGAATTTTACACCTCCGAAGATTTAAATGATTTCAATAATCTGGATACCATAAAAGCCTTGCTGAATACCCGCTACGTTCACCACGAATACACCACCACCTTAAGAAAGAACGACCATTGGGGAATTGCCACCTTCAGTAAATTTCCGATTGTGAATCAGGGAAAAATAGAATTCAATACCCGTTCCAACAACTTGTGTATTTTTTCGGACGTTGTAATAGGAACAGACACCATCCGGATATACAATGTGCACCTGCAATCCATAAGTTTCAGTAAACAGGATAACAAATTTCTGGATGAAGTTGTATCAGAAAAAAATGCAACAAACGAGCTTGAAAACAGTAAATCTATCTTACGTCGCCTGAAACGAGCTTTTGTAAAGAGGAGTAAACAAGCCGACATGATTGCCTTGCATATGAGCACTTCGCCTTATCGCATTGTGGTGTGTGGTGACTTTAACGATACGGCCGCTTCTTATGTGTACAACAGGCTTTCAAAGGAGCTGAAAGATGCGTTCATACAAAAAGGAGCAGGTTTTGGGCGCACCTATGCCGGAGAATGGCCGCAATTTAGAATTGATTACATCCTTTACGACGAAGATCTGGTTTGTATTGATTACAAACGTGATGAGGAAACCTTCACCGATCATTATCCAATCACCGCCTATTTTGAAAAAAAGAATTTGAAGAATTGATTTTATGCTTTAATTTAGACCTTAAAACCACAAGCATATGAAAAATCTTTTACTTCTTTTTTCAGTAGCCGCAATTTTTGCGAGTTCTTGTTCCAGTAAAATAGGTATTGCCAAACGCAAGTACGGCAAAGGTTATTACGTTTCAGTTAGTCAGAAACCCAAATCAGTAGAGGGTATTAAACGAAATGCCGCACGTCCGAATACACCTGCGCCTGAAACTGTGGCACAGGTTAAAGTTAACCCAAGCGAAGAAACACAAAATGTTCAGGACCCTAAGCCATTGGTAGCGAAATTGCCTGAAAATACCTCAAACCAAAAGGCTTTAACGTCAGAACCAAAAAATGTTGCAGCGCAAGCTTCAGCAGGCAAATCAAATAATTTGAAAAAGCATGATGTGGTGAAAGCCCTAAGTGCTGTAGCGCTCAATAAAGGAGCCAGCTCTAACCGTGCCGACGACACCAACACCATTTTATTGGTGATACTCTGTTTATTCTGGTGGCTCAACCTGATTGCCGTTTATCTGCATCAGGGCAAAAAAATAACGAACGATTTTTGGATCACCTTGATTTTAGACATCACCTTTGTATTAGGGGTTATTTATTCTATTCTGGTGGTACTTGACGTTTTGAGCTTTGCCTAGGCAGTTAAAACTAAGTTATAATTTCTTACTTTTTAACACTTTAGCTAAAGCAAAACACTTAAATTTGTTATACCTAAAACTAAAAACCACATGAAAAAAGTATTGTTAATGGCTGCTTTTGCAGGTCTGATCGCAAGCAGCGCTTTCGCTTCAAATTACGGAGAAGACAAAGGCAAGAAGAAAAAAGAATGCACCAAATCAGAAACTAAAGCTTGTGCGGGAGAGAAGAAAGAAGGTTGCGCCAAGGGAGAAAAATCCTGCTGCAAGAAAAAAGCAGAGGCTTCAACAGCCGCTACCGAAACCAAGGAAACGAAATAAGCTATTCATACCTTTCAAAGAAGCCTGCCTATGCGGGCTTTTTTTATGCCCTGCAATTCCATTAAAAAAAAACACCGGCTCAAAAGGCCGGTGTTCTGTATTTAACCACTGCGTTTTACAGGTGTATCACTTCTCCGTAAGCAGCGGCTGCGGCTTCCATAATGGCTTCACTCATGGTTGGATGAGGGTGTATTGTTTTGATAAGTTCGTGTCCTGTGGTTTCCAGTTTACGTAAAGCCACAATTTCAGCAATCATCTCAGTAACGTTCGCTCCTATCATGTGGGCCCCAAGTAATTCTCCGTATTTAGCATCAAAAATCAACTTAATAAACCCATCGGGAGAGCCGGCCGCTTTCGCTTTTCCGGATGCCGTAAACGGAAACTTACCCACTTTGATTTGATAGCCGGCTTCTTTAGCTTTCTTTTCTGTAAAGCCTACACTGGCAACTTCTGGCTGACAATAAGTACAACCCGGAATGTTATTGTAATCGATGGCATCCACATGAAGTCCTTTGATCTTTTCAACACAAACAATTCCTTCTGCACTGGCTACATGCGCAAGAGCCTGACCAGGCACACAATCGCCAATTGCATAGTAGCCGGCAACATTGGTGGCATAAAACTTATCAACCGTAATTTTCCCCTTATCGGTTTTGATGCCGCATTCCTCCAGACCTATGCCTTCAATATTAGCCTCAACCCCAACAGCTGATAACACAATATCGCATTCTAATTGAACATTACCGGTTTTAGTTTTTACATTCACCTTACAAAGCTCACCCACCACATCTACCTTCTCAACCGAAGCCTCTGTCATGATTTCTATGCCGGCTTTTTTGAATGATTTTTCCAGTTGTTTGCTTACTTCTTCATCCTCAACCGGAACAATGTTCGGAAGAAATTCAACCACAGTCACCTTGGTGCCCATGGCCGCATAAAAATAGGCGAATTCTACCCCAATGGCCCCACTTCCTACCACCACCATAGATTTTGGTTGTTTAGGAAGCGACATGGCTTCACGATAACCAATGATCTTTTTACCATCCTGTTTCAGATTTGGTAATTGTTTTGAGCGCGCGCCGGTGGCGATGATAAGGTGTTTTCCTTCCAGTACCGAAGTTTTGCCGTCAGTGCCTTTCACCTCCACCTTCTTGCCCGGCTTTACTTTTGCGGTTCCCATGATGACATCAATCTTGTTTTTTTTCATCAAAAACTGAATGCCCTTACTCATGCCATCTGCCACATCACGGCTGCGTTTGATCACAGCTCCAAAATCGTGTTTAATGTTATCTGCACTGATGCCATAGTCCTTTGAATGATTGAGGTACTCAAACACCTGCGCGCTCTTTAACAAAGCTTTAGTAGGTATACAACCCCAGTTCAAACAAATACCACCAAGATTTTCCTTTTCTATAATGGCTGTTTTAAATCCTAACTGTGAGGCTCTGATTGCAGTGACATAGCCTCCCGGGCCGCTGCCAATTACTATAATGTCGTAATTCATACGTGAAATATATTGCTCTAAATTACACTTAATTTTTAAACAGATTTACCTTCGTACGCTCAAAAAATCAGGAAAACAGGGTACATGAGCTCCAAGCTTAATTTTGAAGGTTTCCGGCCAGATCAACTTCCTGAACCTCGTAAGGTAAATTTTTGAGTTTTTCCAACACCGTTGCTTTGTCACCAACCACAACAACGATTAGTTTACCGTATGGAAGGTATTTTTTAGCAAGCGCATTAATTTCAGCTTCAGTGATGGCTTCAAGAATTTTGGTTTGACGCGCCACATAATCTTTATCCAGATTGTAATCCAAAACCCGTTTCACAAAGCCTAACTTTTGCAAAGGTGATTCGTATTTGAGAGCGTCGCTTTGAGCCATGGCTTTGCGTGTAAAGTCCAGCTCCTCTTTGGTAATGCCATTTTCTGCGTACTTTTTCAACTCGTTGAACATTTCCACCAAAGTACTGTCGGTAGCATTGGCTTTAAATCCACCACTTATTGTATAAGGTCCTGAAAAGGCAGTTCCCGTAAAAGAACCTCGCGTGCCATAAGTCCAGCCTTTGATTTCACGCAGAAGATAATTCGTTCGGCTGTTAAAGGCTCCGGCAAAGGAAAAATTCATGATGTTGGCCTTGTAAAATTCACCAAACGCATCAAATGGCATTGCCATGTAGCCTAGTCTGATTTCACTTTGAGCTGCACCCTTTTTATCGGCAAAATAGATCCGGGTTTTTTCGATTTCAGCAATAGGTGTAGCATCCGGTTTTAACAAGGCGCCCGGTTTGAACGATTTCAAAAATTCGAGTTGAGACAAACACTCAGCCTGACTTATAGCGCCACTCACTGCAATACTCATCATACTTCCGTTAAGAGCGTTATAAACCTGCCTTACATCAGCTGCACTGAGCGCGTTCACCGTTTCAGCGGTACCAATCTGTGGACTGCCCATTATGTGTTGAGGTCCATACACTCGTTTTTTAAAGATTTTGTCGGCAAGTGCTGCAGCATTGGTGAGCGATTGTGTAATGGCATCCACTTGTTTTTTCTTTTCTAACTCAAACTCCTTTTCATCAAACTTTGGCTCAAGCATCACTTCCTTCATCAGTTGAATAGCAGCATTCAACGCAGCTTTCGGCGTTTGTAAAAACACGTTAATGTAATCTTCGCCTGCAGTAATTCTTAAATTAGCTCCCAACCTCGACAATTTATTTTCCATTTCATCAGCGTCGGTTTTTAGCGTACTTTTTTGCCACAGAGCAGCCATAAGTGATGAAACCCCTGATTTTTCAGGCGATTCGTAGCGATGCCCGGCTTTAAAAGAAACCTGAATGTTCACAAGTGGAATCTCATTTTCCTGAACGCCAATGAGCGGAATGCGCTTATCAAGTGTGGTAAGGTAAAATGCCGGCACCGGAACAGGTTTTGCCGCTGAAGCCGCCGGCACCAGTGCCCGGTTAAATTGGTCTTTTGGTTCAGCGTAACTGAGGTTCTTGTATTCCGCACTTTCTGACTCAATGGTTCTTGTGTACATGGTCCAGTTATCGTTTGCCGCTTTGAGGTCGGCCTTTCCTTTAGGTAAACATGAAAGTATAACAGCGGCTTTATTTTTAATGTAGCTGCGGTAAACTCTAAGCACATCCTCCTTTGTTACCGACATGTACCGTTGGTATTCTTCTTTCAGGTTGTTGGCGTTTTTTGCCAAGGTAAAATTTGAAGCCAGGATGGCACCTTTGCCCTGCACCGTGCTCAGACGGTTGTAAAGATCACTCTGATATCCGGCTCTGAATCGGGCTATGTCGTCGTCGCTTGGTCCTTTTTTTTCCCACTCATCGAGCAGGTTTCTGAGGTCTTTTTCTGTTTCAGTTAGTGAGCTGCCTTGATTTGCTCTGATCATAAACTGGAACTGACCGGCCAATTCACGCGAATATTGAAATGAGCTGGCCATTACGGCCTTTTTACTTTCAATAAACCCTTTGTATAAGGGAGAGCCTTGTGTGCCGGATAAAATTTCTGATAACACATCCAATGCAGCGTCATCAGCGGTGTTGAGAGGGGCCGATGGGTAAGCAAAGGTAAGCATCGGAAACTTCACATTGTCTTCATAGGAAATATACCTGTTTTGATCAAGTACAACCGGCGCAACCTGTTGCTGTTCTACAGCCGGGCCTTTTTGTATACTGCCAAAATACTTGGATGCTAAAGCCAGTACGTCTTTTGTATTCACGTCACCGGCAACTGTCAGCACAGCGTTGTTGGGGCCATACCATCGCATGTAAAACCGCTTTAAGTCATTTACGTCCACCCGATTCAGATCTTCTATGTAACCAATAGTGGTCCAGCTGTAAGGGTGCCCCTGTGGGTAAAGCGCTTCGCCAATTTTTTCGCTAACTAATCCATAAGGCGCATTATCATAACGCTGTCCTCTTTCGTTTTTCACTGTTGCCCTTTGGACTTCAAATTTCTTTTGCGTTACCGAATCAAGCAAAAACCCCATGCGATCGGCTTCCAGCCAGAGCATTTTTTCGAGTTGATTCGATGGCACCGTTTCAAAATAATTGGTTCTGTCGGTATTGGTGGTGCCATTTAAGGTACCTCCGGCCTCGGTAATCAATTTAAAATGCTGTTCATCGGCAACGTGTTTGGAACCTTGAAACATCATGTGTTCAAAAAAGTGGGCAAATCCACTCCTTCCCTGTTGTTCGCGGGCACTTCCCACATGGTAGGTCACATCCACATAACAAATGGGATCACTGTGGTCTTCGTGAATCAAAATGGTGAGCCCGTTTTTCAGTTGGTAGCGTTTGTAGGGAATCACCATTTCATCCCCTGTTTTTTTCACTTCTTCCAGTGATTTAATGTGCCAGGCTGCTACCGGGACAGATTTTGTTGGTTCGGCTTGTACTTGAGCTAAACTTATATTCTGACCAAGAATTAAGCTGCTTAAAACTAAGGGTAGGCATTTCATGAGCATAAGGTTTGCGCAAATATAAAATTGTTTGCAAGGATTGGCTTGACCCGGGCAAAAATTAGGACAAAAGGTTTTAATACAATTTAACAGCCGTTTTATCCTTTACGGGCAAACACACTGTAACTTTGCAGAAAGAAAACACACCATGTATCCAGAAGCAATTGTTAATCCAATGAAAGCCGAACTGACTTCAGCAGGTTTTCAGGAATTGGTCGACCCTCAAGAAGTTGACAACGCCGTAAAAAGTGAAGGCACCGTTTTAATGGTTGTAAATTCCGTTTGCGGTTGCGCAGCCGGTGCTTGCCGGCCAGGCGTTAAGAAAAGCCTTGAAAATACCAAAAAACCCGGCAAACTCACCACAGTTTTTGCAGGTTTTGATATTGACGCGGTTAACCAAGCCCGTAAACATTTCAGTCCGTATCCGCCCAGCAGTCCTTCTATTGCGCTTTTTAAAAATGGAGAATTGGTTCATTTTGTTGAAAGGCATCATATCGAAGGTCAAACGGCTAACGCCATTTCTGAACATCTCAAGGCTGTTTACGAGGAGTTTTGTTAATTTTTTTTGAGATTTGAGTATAAATTAGGCGCTTCAGGCGCCTTTTTTTATGGTTTTAGTTTACATTTGTAATCAACCAAGCAAAATTCATATGAAACGTATTAAACTTTTTGTTGCCATAGCCATAGTATCCGGAATGGGATTATTTGGCGGCGCATGCAAACAAAACACTGAAAAAGAGGGTAATCCCGAAGCGGACAGCCTGAAAACAGTGGCCGGTGAATTAACTACACAGTTGAACGAAAAAGAAGCTGCCCTGCAGGAGTTTGTTGCTTCTTTTAATGAAATTCAGGAGAACTTGAATGCCATTAAAGAAAAAGAGAAAATTGTATTAAATGCCAGCGAAACCGGAGACGTTAAAAAGAAGGAAGACCAGATCAAAGAAGACATTCAGGCTATCTACGATCTCATGTCGAAAAATAAAAACCGGATCAATTCCCTCAGCAAAAAACTAAAAGATGCCAATACCAAAATTGAAGGTATGGAGCAAATGATGGCTAACCTCCAGGCTACCATTGACCAGAAAGATGTTGAGATTTCTGATTTGAAAACCAGAATTGAAGGTTTAAATATTGAGCTTTCTAACTTGAACACCAATTACAAAGTCGTGGAGGCCGAAAGTGCCGAAAAAACAGAGATCATCAACACAGCGTTTTATGCCATTGGCACTTCCAAAGAGCTGATTGAGAAAAAAGTAATCAGTAAAGAAGGTGGTTTCATTGGAATTGGTAAATCAACCAAAATGCAAAGCGATTTCAATAAAGATTACTTTACCAAAATTAACGCTGAGCAAACTACCAGCATCAACATTGGTGCTAAAAAAGCGAAACTTCTCAGCACTCACCCAAGCGGATCTTACAAACTAATAGGCGAAAAACCGGTGCAAAAACTTGAAATTACCAACACCAAAGAATTTTGGAGTGTATCCAAATACCTGGTAATTATGATCGAACAATAATTAAACTACACTGTATTTAAAAAAGCCATCCAAATTGCGGATGGCTTTTTTTGTTGGTTTAAACAAAGAATGACGCCAGCGTGATTTACTCACATTCAGTAGGTGTGATTTTTGGCACCCCTTATTTCAGGCAGTGCAAAAACATACAACACTTGCATTTTGCGATTAGGGAAACGCAACTGCCATGTGTGGTGGTATACCCAATTTTGAAACTTGAAAAGAAAGCTTGTGCCTTCATTCAAAGGTGATAAGTCTGCGCCACTTTAGTTTTTCCATAACCTGCCGCTGAGGTAAACCGAATCCAGAAGTTCACTTCCAAAAGCATAAGGCAAATAGCCCAAACTTGGCATTTCCTTTGTAAGGATTAGATTAGCGCGTTTTCCGGGTGTAATGGTGCCCAATTCATTTGACAGACCCAAAGCATATGCCGTATTTATGGTAACTGCATTAAAGGCTTCTTCAGGGTTTAATTTGTATTGTATACAGGCCATACTCATCACCAATTTCATGTTACCACTTGGACTGCTGCCTGGATTGTAATCACTGGCAAAGGCCACCGGTAAACCGGCATCAATCATTTTTCTGGCGGGAGGCAAAGGAAGGTTCAGAAAAAAAGCGGCACCGGGCAATACTGTGGGCATGGTAGAGCTGTTTTTCAGTAATTGTATATCGTTATCGTTACAATATTCTAAATGGTCTACACTTATGGCACCACATTCAACTGCCGTTTTTATCCCATTGTTATGACTCAGTTGTTCAGCATGCAGACGGGGAATTAGCCCATACTTTTTTCCGGCTTCAAAAATACGATGGGTGTCTTCTGCGCTAAAATAATTCGTTTCACAAAACACATCAATATAATCAGCCAGGCCCTGTTCGGCAATCAGAGGCAGCATCTCATTCACTACCAGTTCTAAATAAGCTTGTTTATTCCCTTTGTATTCACTCGGGATGGCATGTGCCCCCAAAAACGTAGCTTTTACCGGAATCCAATCAAGTTCTTTTAAACGACGAATGACCTTCAGCATTTTTAATTCGCTCTCGGTACTCAAGCCATAACCACTTTTGATTTCAACTGCCAAAGTTCCTTGCCCGATGATTTCTTTCAAACGACTTTTCGCCTGTTCGAAGAGTTCATCTTCTGTACATTGTCGGAGGAGCTTGGCTGAATTTAAAATCCCTCCTCCCCGCTTGGCAATCTCTTCATAACTTAATCCATTGATACGGTCAACAAATTCTGATTCACGGTTACCTGCATACACCAAATGCGTGTGACTATCCACAAATCCGGGCATCACGAGTTTTCCTGTTGCATCCACCACTTCCAGATCTTTCCAGTCGCTTATTCCCGGAAAATTTTGCATTTGGCCATAAGCAGCAATTCGATCGCCCTCACAGGCTAACCAGGCATTTTCCAAACACGGCAGCTTACGCATTTGAGCGCCGCTTAACTTTTCGGGTGCTTTATCGTAAACCGAAATGAGGGATTTTATGTTTTTTATCAGCAGCTTTTTCACGTAAAATACAATTGAAAGACAGCTTAAATGTAACAAAAAAGCCCCTTTTCAGGGGCTTCTTAAATTTTATGAAAGAGGTTTATTCTTTTTGATGAACCACTTTAATACTTCGGTACTTCTGTTGTTCATTGGTGACCTTTATCAAATAGGTTCCGCCCGGTTCTTTCAGAAGGTCAAGCATAACTTCCTCCTCCTGACTGACAAGTGTAGCTTTTAAGCTACCCAACATATCGAACACTTGTATGGTGTTTTTACCCTGTAAACCCGTTAGCGTGACTTTTCCATCTGCGCTTGGGTTTGGATAGAGCTTAATACCATTCAAAGCTGTATTTTCATTGATTCCGGTGCTTTTGTCGCAATCGTAAACCGACACACATACCGAAAACTCGATGTTACCACGAATGTCCATACCATTGCCTCCGGCAATCATTTTGCGTAAACGAGCCCTCATGCTGCATGAAGTGAAACATCCAGATGAATCGTAATATTTAGTAGCTGTTGTAGCGCCATTTTTCAAAAAGATATTGGGGCGCAACAAGGGGTTATCAAAATCTTCATCATCGAAGTACCAGGAAATTGCTGTGTCTACAGGAAACCCTCCATTAGGTGTGTTAACGTAGGGATAAAAATGGCGGTAAAACTCGTTCAGGTTGAAAAACCGGTTGGTCCAGTGTGGGGTTGAAGTATTGGTAAACGTAAGTGGTTCCCAACAATACACACTATCTGCCGGGCTGCTGTTCACTTTAGGAGGAGCAATATGATCGGCATACAGTGTATACGTAACTATTGGAGCAACACAAAACTCATAATCGGTACCCCAACCAAATCTTGGATGTACAAAGTTTTTTGTGGATTGAAATACACCGCCGTACCTTACAATTCCTAGCCCCTCGCCGTGGTTGGTGGTTGGCGTGTAGTGCGGCCAGTTGGTTGGTGTAACCGAACTGGTTCTATACAAACGAACCGTATCTCCCGAAAGTGTAGATAGATTTCTTACCAATACAGCAAAATTTCCGGGCATGTTTCTGGTTACCGTGAAAGTTCCACCCACCTGATACCCTGTTGGATGAACTGTAGATTCCAATTGCGCTTGGCCTACCAACACAGTTACCGAATCAACCGGAGGAAAAATCGGCAACAAACTGGCATTCACGTTGCAAAGAAACAGACGTACGGGAACACTCAAGGCATTGGAGTTGACCTGATAAGAAACCCTGGCTTCCAACCCATTAACAATTAAATTAGGGTCGTTATTCAGGAAAACTGAACCCATGTGAGTGATACTGGTGCCGGTAGCCGCCGAAGATTTGTAGTACGGAAACCCAACACCATTTGGATTAGGAATTTTAAATAATTGTTTGTTGTAAAAATAACTTAGCGTGTCGGTAACTACGGTAGGGGTAGTTGGCGCCACTGTTTGAGCGAGAATCGAGGAATGCATTGAAAAAACAAACATTCCCAAAACAAGTAGTTTTTTGATCATGAGTAAAATAGGTTTAGTTGTCCAAATATAACGAAATTTTTAATTAAAAAGGCCCGAAATGCCCGTGTTCGCTTTTAAAAAGCAACAATTTCTTGTTTAAAACTTTCAAGCTCCGGAGCCATCAAGTCTGCCTAATACTAGCTGACTGGCATGGCCGGTAAATCGGCGCTTATTCCTTTTTTACGAAGAATTTTATGCTGCGTGTATTGGCTACCTGCGTCAAACAAAGTAAATACAGCCCGTTGGAAAGATCAGCAACATCAATTTCTTCTGATAGAAGGCCGCACACCCCTTTCCGAATTGGGATTCCGCGCGCATCAAGAATGCTGTAGTTTGTTACCGATCGCAAACCTAAAACTCGAATGTTGCCGTGTTGAACCGGGTTTGGAAACACTGTCAGGTTGTTGAGTACATCCTGCTCCCCAATGCCAACATAACATCCTTTCACACACACCGAAAAATCCACATTCCCGCGTATATTCACACTTGAACCACCGGCGGTCATCTTTCTGTAACGCGCCCGCAAACTGCAGGAAGTAAAGCAGCCTGAGGTATCGTAATACTTTGTAGCCCTGATTGAATCTTTTTTGAGCACAAGGTTGGGCCGCAACAAAGGGTTATCATCTTCATCATCAAAGTACCAACTAATGGCACTGTCGCTCGAGAAACCTCCGGGCGGCGTATTTACATAGGGCCAAAAATGCCTGTAAAACTCATTCAGATTAAAAAACCGATTGGTGAACTGTGGGCTTGAAGTATTGGTAAAAGTGAGCGGGGCAAAACAATCTACGGTATCTGTTGGCTGGGAGTTCACTTGCGGAGGGGCCAGATGACTGGCCTGAAGGAAGAATGTAACGATAGGCGCCACACAAAATTCAAAGTCCGTGCCCAATCCAAATCCTGTGTAAGCGAAGTTCCTGGTTTTAAAAAACTGCCCATTGTACCTGATGCGGCCTAAATCTTCTCCCATGTTAGTTAAGTTACTTTGAGCTTGGTTGGTTTGAGTAAGACTGGAGGTTCGGTAAACACAAACAGTGTCGCCGGATAGGGTGGAATAGTTACGTACCAGCACCGCAAAATTCCCCGTGATGTTATGGGCTACAGGGTTAAGCGTTGAACCAAAAGAACCGCTCATAGCAAACCCGGTTGTTACCATGGTGTCGGTTTGAGCTGATCCAAGAAACAACGTAATTGAATCGATGGCTGGCCAAACCGGCATCAGGTTTTGATCAACACTAAACAAATAAAGATTCACCGGAATTGCCGGTGCATTCGAACCGTATCTGTATGCCAGTCGGGCTTCCAGGCCGGTAACCTGTAAATTAGGATCCGTGTTCAGGAACACAGAACCCATGTGAGAAATGCTGGTATTGGTGGCCGCCGCTGATTTATAAAAGGGAAAGCCCAAGCCAGTTGGGTTGGGTAGTTTAAAGAATTGTTTATTATAAAAATAGTTCAGGGTATCGGTTACAAGCGTGAATGAACTGGCAGCAGGTGATTGGCTGATGTTGTGCTGACCTGTAAGGGTATTTGTAATTAAACAAACAGCAGTTAAAAAACAGCCTCTGGTTTTCATGAGATAAAGCTTGCTTTGATGAATATAGTGAAAAAAATGACTTTTCAAAGTCCCAGC
>JBPOHJ010000028.1:0-41953 GCA_052035725.1 Bacteroidota bacterium
AATATATTTAATTTTTTTTATTTCATCATAAAACAACTCTAATTTTCTAATCTTTTTTTTCTATCTGGGCGTGATAATCAGTCATGCCTTCTTCTACAATGGAAAGCAGATCTTTATCCTTGGCCATTTGTTTAAAAGAGCGGATGTAGGCTGCGCGGTTGAGATGATCCAGATAGAGCTTTAGCGCTTTTTCAAGTAGCTTGTTTTTTGGCATGGAGAGTTCTTTGGCTTTTTCGTCAAGCAGCTGAAGTAAGGTATCAGGAAGAGAAGAAGTGAAGGTGGCCATGATCTATATTTTAACGATACAAATATAATAATATTTATGAATTATAAATATAAATTTTATAAATTCTTCTATATCAATATTTAAGGTTTTTAAATGAGTAATAAAATGGGCTATTGACCATTTAGCATAAACCATCTTTTGTTATCGATCGCCAGTTCATCCAGCACTTTCCCATTCCACTCTCCCAATTTTTTTTTGTTGTGACCTCTTTCCACTTCCTTAAAGTATTTTAAGCCCGTATTTTCTACTGCCAACATGGCTGCAGCGTAACAGGATTGAATATGTGACCATGAATTGGGGTTTTTTGCAATTTCCTTTTCCATTTTTCGGCGTTCAATTTCTACCAGATCAAAATAAATATTGATGAAACAATTGGTCACTGCCTCCTCCTTCAGGTGATAATAACTTTCGTTCACTTTAAATACAGCGGTTGAATAATGCTGCAGTTTTCCATCCAATGGATTGACGTCCAAAAAAATTCCGGCTTTTAGTGCATACCGGTCGGCTCGAAAGTTTTCTCCTGTATTAGCAGCATTAAGGCTGGTGTCATTAGCGATACCATTGCCCTTTAGGGATAAGCGTTTGTGTTCTGACCATTTAAGATCGCTGTTTTCAAAAATTCCGCCTTTTTGTAGGCCTTGTTTTTGGTTGCCGTCGTTATTGTAATTGATCAGCAAACCTTCTTGTTCAAAATACCTTCGTTTTATTTTCATGCTTTTGGATGTTTCCAGAACACTATTTAAATCCCAGAATCCATCATTGTAACTTAATCCGGTAATTTTTCTATAATCATCAATTTCTTTATTGTAATCAAAAAGCGGGAGAAAAAAAGCTTGGTGGTAATCGTAAAAATACATCAGCCCTTTACTGCTCACTATACGTGTTTGGTTTTGCACCAGGTACTGGAGTTGGTAATTAAAATCCACATGGTGCACATAACACGAGTCATTTTTAAATTCAAAATTCTTATTAATCTGCATGGTGACTGAACTTATATTTGAACCCGGAAACAAAGGGCGGAAGGGGTGGTGCTTGGTATTTTTTATATGCAATTCGATTTTCAATGGCAAAAATGAGCTCTTTAACACGTGCACTTTGCCGTTAAAAAAGTGTCCATCTGTGTTTTTGGCAATAAATTCAATGATGTATACAGGTTGCAAACTGTCGTAACTCGAAGCCAGATGCAGGAGGTAGTTTTTTTTAAGTTGTTTCGTATTATATTGGTAGGGATTGGAGGGCATGCGTTCATCGGGATAAAGCAGGTTTAGCATGGTGAAAGCTTTTGAAATGTCTAAACTCACAAAGTACCGATCGATAAAAGGTGCCAGTCCAATTCTCCCATTTTTGAACTCAAGTTCCTGTATTCTGTTGATGTTGAGTTGTGCAGAATAATAACATTCCAACAATTCTACCGGTTGACCCGCTATTTCGGTTTCCAGTAAATAATAGGCTTTTGCACTCCGGCTGATGGAATTCATCAAGGCCTTGCGGCTTTTGCCCAAAAGCTCGTAAACAAAGTTATCGTTTGAATACACCGTTATTTCCTGTAGCAGCATTTCGCTAACATAAAGTGCCACGGTGCCCTGCGCTAATACCTGAGTTACAGGTACTGAGTTTTTTTTGTATCCTATGGCCGAAAAAACCAGTGTATCCCAGGTGTTGGCTTTTATTAGAAATTCTCCATCCTCATTACTCAGGCAACCTTTGTTTGTGGATTTGATACCGATTGCGCAAAATGCAACAGTCTCATTTTCTCCTGCCCTCACCACCTTTCCCCTTATTTCTGTTTGTGCAAGGGAAGAGATGCTGAAACTCAAATAAGCAACAGCAAACAACAAGTGTCGGCAACCTGAGTTATGAAATTTCATTTAAACGAATGTACAATTTCAGAATGGTTTCAGTTGTATTCAGTAATTTAGGAAAATTAAATCACAGTTTGTGTCGCGCTTATTACTCCTTTTTTTTAGTGTAGTTTTCTTAACAGGAGAACTTTTGCCACAGGCCGGCAATTTGAAGTCATGCTTAAGTAAAACCAAACTGTTTGTTGAACTGTATAACTCTAAACAACATCCTCAGATCTATCAATTACTTGATACCAGCCTGCAAGCAAAAATAAGCAGGGAAGGTTTCGTGAAATTTCTCAACGATTCACTTTTTCAACCTCTTGGAGCTATACTAAGGTACGATCACCTCTACCAAACGGAAGCTTACCAAAGTTTTCAAATGGCATTCGAAAGAGGTAAAAAAGAGTTGCAGATAACTCTCACCGCCGGTGATTGGATTACCCGCCTGCAGTTTTTGCCAATACAAGAAACGCCCGCAACAAAAAAATCAGAGCCTGCTAACGATAACCAGATGCAAACCTCGCTTGACACTCTGGTACACAGTTTATGCAAAGCCTACATGCAGTTGCCCCCAACTTGCGCTTTGAGTATTGGGATCATCAAAAACGGACAACGCACATTTTACAATTACGGTGAAATAGCCAGAACAGCGCAGCAACTTCCCCAACCAACAAATCTTTATGAAGCAGGTTCCATCACAAAAACCTTCACCGGTCTATTGCTGGCTCAAGCCATTCTGGAAAAAAAAATACAAGCCGATGAAGATATTCGCCACTATTTACCTGGTCGTTACCCCAATTTGGCCTACGGTAACACACCCATAACAGTTATACATTTGGTAAACCACAGCTCTGGTCTTCCCAGGATACCATCCAATTTATTTGCTCAGGAGCCATTTGATACACTCAATCCTTACAAAAATTACACCGAACAACTATTGTATCAGGATCTTCGTTTGCAGGTAATTGATAAGCCCCCCGGCAGTTCAAGCAGTTATTCCAATTATGGCATGGCCGTACTTGGCAAGATTCTTGAACGTGTTTACAAAAAAACGTATTCAGAGCTGGTGAGAGAGAAAATACTGGTTCCACTTAATATGAACAATTCCTGCATTGACCTTAATTCTGAGCAGGAGAAAAAGTTGCTGCCCGGTTATTCTGCTTCAGGTAATTCCACTAAACATTGGGACCTTGCTGTTTTTCAAGCCGCCGGGGCTTTACACACAAGTACAGAAGACATGTTGAATTTTTTAGCATACCAGTTGCTTGAAAACGATTCGGCATGCAAGCTGTCGCACCGCCCAACATTTGAAAAGAACGAGAAAATAGCCATGGCATGGCAGATTCGTTCCGGACGTAGCACGGGAGAGGTGTATTGGCACAATGGAGCAACTTTTGGTTTCACAAGTTTCTGTGCTTTCATTCCCGGCACTAAATCGGCTTTGATTATATTATCGAATGCCGCAGCGAGCACCGATCATTTAGCTATTCAAGTTCTTCGTTTTTTAAGCAACAGTCAATAAATCAAGCTATTAATCGCGATTAATTGAACCAACAAATTGCTGTTCATAAACTCATAAGTGACAATTTACTTTTTTAGGAATTACTCCTACCTTCATTCTCATAAACTTTAAACCCATTACTATGAAAAAATCATTGACTCTATTAGCATTTGTGCTTGGCATGTCGGGTGCATTTGCGCAAGATTTAACTTCTAAAAAGGGGGAGCCCATTCTTCCTGAAGCGGGGGATTGGGGACTTGGCATCGATGCGAATCCATTTTTAGAATATGCCGGTAACTTTTTTGGTAAAACAACTACCAACCCGGCGCCTACCTTTAATTTCCTCACCCCATTTCAGATCACCGGAAGGTATTTTAAAGATGCGACTACGGTTTACCGTGGCTCTTTGAGAATTGGTTTAGGATCAGTAACTGAAAGAAATATGGTAACCGACCGTTTGGCAGCCTACACGAATACCAACAACACTTATCCAACAAACCCTGCTGAAGTGGAAAACGTTTGGAAAAGTTCAGGTACTAACATCGGTCTTTCTGCTGGATTGGAAATGCGCAAAGGCAAAACCCGTTTGCAAGGCTATTATGGCGGTGAACTGGGAATCCTTTTTGGTAACTCCAAAGATAAATTTGAGTATGGCAATGCCCTGAATTCATCCACTACCACCCCGGTAGTAGTTGATGCAGCCGATAGTTTTTCAGCAGCCAATAACATCATTAATAACATTAACATCGGCGGAACAACCACTGATGCTCGTATTATTGAAAGAAAGAATGGATCTACCTTTGGTATTGGATTACGCGGTTTCATTGGCGTTGAATACTTCCTTTTCCCTAAGATCAGTTTAGGTGGTGAATTTGGATGGGGCTTCATGATGATCAATAACGGAAAGAGCACCACCACAATTGAGTCGGTTGGCGCTAATGCAGCTGGTACCGATGTTGTGGGAGAAACTGAACTTGAAGGTGCGAAAAGCGGAGAATGGCATCTTGATACCGATAACAACAATTCTGTTTGGGGTCCTGCCGGCACACTGCGTTTGAATTTCTATTTCTAATTACAAGCCATTTACCTTAAAAGCCTTTCCTTGTGAAAGGCTTTTTTTATGTACAATTTTAAGGTGTAAGTCATGTTCGAAAGCGCTGAATTTTATATTCAACATCTAAACCTCCTGCCACATCCTGAAGGAGGCTATTACAGGGAGGTATACCGATCTGAGGTCAGTTTGCCTGCTCTTGCGCTGCCGAAGGGATTCACCGGTATGAGACAAATTTGTACCTCTATTTACTTTTTAATTGAGAAACAGAATTTTTCCGCTTTTCACCGCATCAAATCAGATGAAATCTGGCATTTTTATGGGGGCGATGCTTTGGAAGTAATTGAATTGCGAAATGATGGAAGTCTGAAAAAAACCACGCTTGGAAGAAATCTCCAATCAGGTGAACGCCTTCAATACACAGTAAAAGGGCATACTTGGTTTGCTTCCAGAGTAAAAACAACTGGAGAGTTTTCACTGGTGGCATGCACCGTAGCACCGGGCTTTGATTTTGCCGATTTTGAAATAGCCGACAGAAAGAAATTAATTCAAGATTTCCCTCAACACAAATTGGAAATACTTGCGCTTACAAGAATTTAAGTTTGGGTTAACCCTTCCTTAGATGCAATGTGGTCAATTTGTTCCAGCACCACGTCCAGCGCTGTAGTCAATTCAGATTCGCTGATGGTGAGGGGAGGGGCAAGGCGCATGGCGTTTGAACAAAATAAAAACCAATCACTAATCACACCATTTTCAATACAGGCTCTGATGACCGATTTATTTATGGATTCAGATGCAAACTCGATAGCACCCAAGGCTCCCACCATCCTCAGCTCCTTAATCAAGGGGTGTTTGAGTTTGTCTTTTACCAACGATTCAATCCATAAGGCTTGTTGGTGGAGTTGTTCTTGAACCAATACTTCCAGGGTTGCCTTTGCTGCAGCAACGCATACTGCATTACCGCCAAACGTGTTGATGTGACCAAGCACAGGATCATTGCAAAAACGTTGCGAAAGTTGAACCGAAGTCACCATGGCACCAATTGGCAATCCACCACCCATGCCTTTGGCAAGCAATAATACATCGGGAACCACCTTAAAAGCTTCAAATGCAAATAAACTCCCACTTCTGCCAAAACCCGTTTGAATTTCGTCAAACACAAGTAAGGTGTTGGTTTGTGTACAGCGTTCACGCAGACTAGTCAAATAAGCGGCATCTGCTTTTTTTACCCCTGCTTCTCCCTGAATTGGTTCAATCACCACCGCTGCGGTATGTTCAGTGATAAGTTCAAGATCTTCCATGACATTAAACCGCAGAAGCCTGCCACCGGGTATTAGAGGCCTGAAACTGTTTTTAAAATACTCATCGCCCATTAAACTCAAAGCCCCTTGTGTGCTGCCATGATAGGCATTTTGAAAACTAATGATCTCGCTTCTGCCACTAACCCGCTTTGCTAATTTAACAGCTGCTTCTACAGCTTCGCTACCCCCGGTAGTGAAGTATACCGAATTGAGTGGTGAAGGCAGATGAGCACACAGCAAGGTGGCATAATCTACCTGTGGTTTTTGATTGTATTCCCCATACACCATCAGATGCATAAACTTTTGACTTTGCTCCTGAATGGCGCTAATAACTTTTGGATGACAATGTCCGATTGAACTCACAGAAATACCACTGATAAAATCCAGGTAAGTTTTTCCATTTTTATCGGTGAGTAGTGAACCTTTTGCTTCAACGATGTTGATGTCAATGCCCAGCATAGGCTCATCGGAGGTTTGAGCCACATGGCGTAGAAAAAGTTCACGCTGATTCATGCACAAGGCTTTAGGTTTTTTTTAGCAATTCTATGAATAACTCCCGTCCGGCCCTGGGTTTTACTGAGTTGGTGCAGGGCTCGTAACGATGAGCCATAAAATACGGTTCGAAAAGGGGTTTGTATTCTTCAGCAGAACCGCCAAAGGGGGGCACATCTGAATTTAATTTGTCATCAAATAAAAGCCCAACCAGTTTTCCGTCAGTCTTTAATAAATCATGCATTTTTTCGAAGTACTTTTTTCTCAGCGAAGGGTTAAGGGCGCAAAAAAAAGTTTGTTCAATAATCAGGTCGAATGCTCGCTCTTCTAGTTCAAAAAAATCACTTTCCAGCAAATGTGATTCGGGAAACTCCGGGCAACGTTGTTTTAAATTATTCAATGCGCTTCTGGCAAAGTCGCAGGCGTAAACCTGTCTGAAACCCTTGTTAAACAAGTATTCTGCTTCATAGGAGTTTCCTGCTCCCGGTATCAGAATTTTTAGGTTGTTGTTTTGAAGACCATCAAAATAAGCTTTGAGAGGTGGGGAGATTTCACCCAAATCCCAACCAAAATCTGAAGTGGTATATCTATTGTCCCAATACTTTTTGTCGAGACTTACTTTAGGTGTTGGCATTCACTTCAAATTTGATAAGTTCAACGTATTGTCGGCTGCGTTTGAGAACAGTGATGGTATAACCGTTGATGATTTTTTTATCATTCTCTGCCGGGATCCGGCCGAAAATAAAATTAATATAACCCGAAACAGTTTCGTAATGCGAATCTTCAGGCAAAGCGATTGGCAAAGCTTCGTTAGCATCGCTAATGGCAACCTGAGCGTTTACCACAAATTCGGTTTCGCTCTTTTTTTCCACATTGGGTTTTTCTTCATCGTGTTCATCCTGTATTTCGCCTACCAGCTCCTCAATAATGTCTTCCATGGTCACCAAACCAGCAGTAGAGCCAAATTCATTGGTTACTATGGCCATTTGGTAATGGCGTTTCTGGAAATCCCTCAGCAGTTCATTGATCTTCATGCTTTCGGGTATAAAGTGCACCGGTCGCATGATTTCTTTAATAGTTCTGAATTTATTGTCAATCACGGCTCTTAACAGGTCTTTACTATGCACAATGCCGATGATATTATTGATATCGCCAAGATAAATGGGAATTCTTGAAAAGCCTTCTTCTACCACACGTTTGATCAGTTCGTTTCTTCCCAACTCCACATCGATGGCAAGAATTCTGTTTTCGGGCACCATAACCTGTTTTACGATACGGTCGTCGAAGTCAAAAACGTTTTGTATGAGTTCGTTTTCACTGGGTTTAATGGCGCCTCCCTCTTCGCTTTCGGTGAGGATGAGACGCAGTTCTTCTTCTGAATGAATATCTTCCTCGCCGGCTTGTTGCAAACCCATAACGCGCAGTGCTAAGTTGGAGGACTTGTTAAGAAAGATGATAAAGGGAGAACAGATAAAATAAAACACCCGCATAGGCCAGGCTATGAGGAGAGTGGCTTGCAGGCTGTATTTGATACCTATCATTTTTGGGATTTGTTCACCAATAGTGACATGGAAAAAAGTAAGCAGGGTAAGCGCGATGGGCAGGGCAATACTGTGGGTTTTTAAGGGATCAACTTCAATACCAAGTTTAACAAAGGAAGCGCTCACCAGGTGGGAAATAACATCTTCACCAACCGCACCCAATGCCAGGGAGGCCAGCGTTATGCCCAATTGGGTGGCAGAAAGGTAAGCATCCAGTTTATCTAAAAGGGTTTTTGCCAATTTTGCCCTGCTGCTGCCTTTTTGGGCCTTAAGGTCCAATTGAGAGGCGCGTACTTTAACCAGAGCGAATTCGGCCGCTACAAAAAAGCCGTTGATGAGGATGAGCAGAAACGTAATAAAAAGTTCGGTGAGCATAGGTTATTCTCTCTCAAATATAACAATTAGCGGAAGAAGTGAAAGTGCAAATTGCGTGGTTTCCTTAACCCGGTAAATAAAAAAAGCCGGAAAAAACCGGCTCTTTAAGTTGATTGGGGGCTGAATCAAGCTTCAGTGGTATTTTGTAATTTTTCACGGATACGGGCTGATTTGCCTGTACGATCGCGAAGGTAGAACAATTTAGCGCGACGAACGATACCCACTTTATTTACTTCAATTTTTTCGATGAATGGAGAAGCAACCGGGAAAATACGTTCAACACCAACACCATTACTCATTTTACGAACGGTAAATGACGCGGTGGCTTTTTCATTTTTGCGCTGGATCACAACGCCGGTGTACTGCTGAATACGTTCTTTATCACCCTCTTTAATTTTGTATGATACAGTAACCGTATCTCCGGCTTTAAAATGGGGATGATTTGTTTCTGCAGTTAGTGTTTTTTTGGCGTAATCTAATAATGTGCTCATTGTATTATGTGTTTTAATTTTCATTTCCAGCATACTTTACTGAGTGTAAACAGCGGCTTTGAAACGGGAGGCAAATATACAAATAATTTGAAATTGAGGCAAAAATTCAGGCTTTTTTGCTAATTTTGGCGCCGTAAATTCACTCTATCGGTGTTTTACAACCTATTTCTGGTGTTAGTCCCGAAGCTTTGGGAAGGTATACCAATTAAAAGGCAAATTACAACAACCTGCCCGGGTGTTGGAACTGGTAGACAAGCACGTTTGAGGGGCGTGTGCCGTAAGGCGTAAGGGTTCAAGTCCCTTTCCGGGTACAGTTAGAGCACAAAAGGCCAAAGCGAAAGCTTTGGCTTTTTTTGTTTCGATGTGCAAGAAAAGCGGGCTTTTCGAAGCACAGAGAAACAAAAAAAAACAAAACCCGAAGGGTTTTGACTTTTGTATTATCCAAACACGCGGAAAGGGACTCGTTGCCCCGCAGGGGCGACAATTCCTTTTGAGAAGAACTTGCGGGCTTTTCGAAGCACAGAGAAACAAAAAAAACAAAACCCGAAGGGTTTTGACTTTTGTATTATCCAAACACGCGGAAAGGGACTCGTTGCCCGGCAGGGGCGACAATTCCCTTTGCGATGAACCAGCTGGCTTTTCGCTTTGTGGTCCTGAAGTGTATATCAAAATCCTTCTACTTCAGGGCATACACAGGAAAGAGCGTGAAATCAAGCTTGCTTGAGGCAGGACTAGCTGTGCGTAAGGGTGGCAGGTCACTTTGCACTTGAAATGATTCTTCTGGATTTTTGAAATGTAATTCTTGAGGGTCGAAGCAGGACTTGTAGAACTTAGTAAATAAGACTCATGTGTTTTCAGTAAACCCCCTCAACCATTCATAGGCCTCATCGTAATTGGTAAATACGCGCTGAGGGTAATGGTGTTTGCCAAAACTGCTTAAAAAGCCCATGAGTGCTGCTGTAACTGCACTTGAAACAACAATGGCACGCGCTATGGTTTGTGAGGCGCTGTGTTCGAGTTTAGCCCTTTCTCGCGCTTTTTTATTCATGCTCCATTTGGCGCGAGCATCCAATAACTTCAATGCCGGTTTTCCCTCAGTCATATACCGTATGCTTAGGTTGATGTTAATCACATCAATTTCATCCAGCTTTTGACGATCCTTAATGGCAATAATAATGATGCCGTTTTTGTCCTTAAAAACGGTAGCAAAACCTAAGTCTGTTGGATTTTGATTGGCCACCTGAAACAAAGATACTCATAGAACAGCAAAATAAGCGATTTGTTGCCGCTTTGGTAATTACAGCAATGCACAATTTGCCTGAATTGCTCTGAAATATGGTGTTGGAGAGGGTGTGCGAGGATTCCTAAAATAAGCAAGTTGGCGTTTACTGAACAAAACCAAACAAAAAAATCGCTAATATTGGCAGTATGAGTAAACTACCCGGATTCTCGAATTTTTGGATCATGGCACTGTTTGTTTTTGCCTCATGCATAACCACAGCCCAAAACCTGGAAGTCACCTTCTCCGGCATCCGCTCCTCGTCCGGACAAATTCGATTAGAAGTATTCATCGATGAGGAAGGCTTTGATAAAGAAAAAGGTGTTGCGGTTAAGCGTTACAAAAAAAGCCATCTCAACAACGGAGCTTTCACTGTCAAACTCGACCTGCCTCCCGGCACTTATGGTCTCGCGCTTCTCGACGATGAAAACAACGACGATAAAATGAATTACTCATTTATAGGTCTACCCAAAGAAGGCTTTGGCTTTTCAAACTATTACCTCTCAGGTCTTTCAAAACCTAAGTTTGAGGCATTTAAGTTTACCATCCAAAAAAATCAAACGCTAAAAGTGCTGATGCGCATCCGGTACATGTAAGTGCTGGTGGTTCCTGCTCCGCCGACGAATACGCAGATACTATTCAACTACCAACTTTGAATACAGTACGTTTTCATTTGTACTCATCTTGCACAGGTACACCCCCGATGAAAGTGCACTGGCATCCAACTCCGCTTTGTATTTTCCGGCCTGTAATTCTGATTGTAACACAGTTTGGATTTTTTTTCCATCGATAGAAAAAAGTTCAATACAAATTACTGATGGCTTGGAAAGAGAGAAGGGGATAAGACCGATTTCATTAACGGGATTTGGATAGACCTGACCAAGGGTGAAACCAATTTCGTTTTTGTTTTCATTTAGTCCAACACTCATGGATACATTAATATCATCAAGTATAACGTAGGACCCAATAGTTACTGAGGCATTGTTGCTGCCGATCACAAAATTTAAATCGGCGTCTGTTGCGTTAGATCCGGTGTAAATAACAGGAATTGAAGTAAAGGTATAAACGGATGAATTGGCACTGCTAATGCTGGCCGATCCTACACCTATAGGGTTGCCATTGTTTTCCAATGAAAATATAGCCTGCAGCACATCTCCCGGATTCAAACTGCCCTTAAAATAAAAGGAAAAGTAATGGTAATCCTGATTAACACTCACCGGATTTGTGAGAAACAAGGTTGGCGGGAGTGCGAGACTGAACATGTTAACGGCTTCGAGGCGAGCAGCTGAATTTCCCGAATGAGAACTGTTGCTTTGACTTACCGGTGTGGCTATGGTAGGAATGTTATTGCTAGTCCATGAGATTGGACTTCCGCCGCTCCAGGTTTCGAAACCCGGATTAGGAATTGGATTTTGGGCGATTGCACAAAGACTTGAAAGGAAGAACAGAATTGGTAGATGTGTTTTCATGATATTCGGTTTAAGGTGATTTAATTTAGTGAAGATAATAGTATTAAGTCGCAAATGCCATGATTTTCCTCATGTGTATAATTGTTCTGTTTTGATCGCAAATTCTCTTTTGTGTTTTAAGAATGGCAAATCAGAAGACTAACGGTGTGATTCGATACCAATATATGTTAATTAAACTTGCTGCTTCGCTTTATTTACTTAGCTTTGCCTAACTTCTTGAGAATATCGTAATTCATCCGATCCGTAGTTTCCCACATTACTTTCGATTTTTTAGCTTCATTTTTAGGTTGTTGGCAGCAAAAAATTTGCTTGTCATTTTAACTTAATAAAATAACACATGTCATTTAATGATTTAAGACTGATAAAGCCTTTAGTTTTGGCTTTAGACAAAAAGGGATACACACATCCCACTCCCATTCAACAACAATCCATTCCGCACATTTTAGAAGGCAAAGACCTTTTCGGTTGTGCACAAACAGGAACAGGAAAAACAGCCGCATTTGCATTGCCTGTGCTGCAGTTACTCTCACAAAAGAAATTGGGTAGCCCGTCACATAAAGGAATCAAAGCGCTTATTCTTGCTCCAACCCGCGAATTGGCATTACAAATTAGCCAAAACATCAGTGATTACGGCAACAACCTGGGTATTTCACACACCACCATTTTTGGGGGAGTTGGTCAGAAAGCCCAAACCATGGCACTTCAAAGAGGGGTCGATATTTTGGTAGCTACACCAGGCCGATTACTTGACCTGATGAATCAAGGTTTCGTAAAACTGAACAACATCGAGCATTTTATTTTGGATGAAGCCGATCGTATGCTCGATATGGGGTTTATCAACGATTTGAGGAAAGTAATAGCCAAATTACCGCCTAAAAAACAAACCCTGTTTTTTTCCGCCACTGTGGCTCCTGACATCATGAAACTGGCACACACCCTGTTGGTGAATCCGGTGAATGTTTCAGTAACACCGGTATCATCAACTGCAGAGCTCATTCACCAATCAGTGTATTTCGTGAATAAAGAAAATAAACGGTCTCTGCTCAACCATTTGCTCCTGGATAGTGCCATACACAACGCACTGGTTTTTACCCGAACCAAACATGGTGCTGATAAGGTTGTGAAAGAACTCAACAAAACAGGCATCAAAGCCGAAGCCATACATGGTAACAAATCGCAATCGGCACGTGAACGAGCTTTAAAAGGTTTTAAGAACAACCAGATCAGGGTATTGGTAGCAACCGATATTGCCTCAAGAGGCATTGATATTGATAGATTGTCGCACGTGATCAATTTCGAAATTCCTGAGCAGGCTGAAACCTACGTTCACCGAATTGGAAGAACAGGCCGCGCCGGAGCATCCGGAAAAGCCCTTTCTTTCTGCGCGAAAGAAGAATTGAGCTATTTGAAAGACATTCAAAAACTCACAAAGAAAAACATTGAAGTGGTGAATAAGCACCCCTTTTCATAAACCATTAGTAGTTACTAATAACTACTGATAATTAAACTACAAACAGCCCAAAAGGGCCATAAAAACAACAAAATGAAAACAGGTACAGTAAAATTTTTTAACGAAACTAAAGGTTTTGGATTTATTCAGGAAGAAAACGGTCAGGACGTGTTTGTTCACGTATCCGGTTTAAACGATGAGATTCGTGAAAACGATAAAGTTCAGTTTGAAACAGAGCAGGGTAAAAGAGGCATCAATGCCATTAACGTGTCGGTACTTTAATCCCAATCAACTCAATTAAGGGCAGGCCAATTGGTTTGCCCTTTTTTATTTCCCATTACTAGTAGGCTACCTTGCCTGCCTGCTTCAGCTTGCGCACGATTCTTGTTCACAGGCAACTGTGCTCAAATACAAAAAATTAATACCTTCACTTCGGCATGGATAAAGCAAAAGAAAAAATAAAAGCCATGAAGTGGGTGCTGTTTATCGGTACCCTGCTAATGGGATTTAAGTTTTTTACGTATTACCTTACTAACTCTCAGGGAATTCTAACTGATGCCTTGGAATCCATCATCAATGTGCTCAGCGGGATGTTGGCCTTGTATGGTTTGTATTACGCGGCTAAACCAAAAGACGAAGACCACCCTTACGGTCATGGAAAAATTGAATTTATGACCAGTGGAGTAGAAGGGGGCATGATATTTATTACCGGTGCGGTAATGTTGTTTGAAGGCATTTCCGGTTTTTTTGCACCACATCAGCTGGCCAATATTGATAAGGGAGTATACATGACCTTGTTTTCAGGGTTGGTTAATTTTTTAATGGGAAAATTCCTTATCAGGAAAGGAAAACGACTGCATTCAACAACTCTGGAAGCCGATGGCAAACACCTCTTAACCGATACATGGAGCAGTTTAGGCTTGGTGCTTGGATTGGCCCTTATTTATTTTACCGGTTGGAATTGGATTGATTTGGTAATTACCATTATACTGGGTTTGATGATTGCCTATACCGGCTTTCAATTGATTCGCGACTCGGTATTTAACTTAATGGATAAGGCCGATCTGGTGAAATTAAAACAACTCATTGAACTTTTGGATCACCATCGCAAACTAAATTGGATTGATATACACAACATGCGTGTGGTCAAATACGGCTCTGTGGTGCATGTAGATTGTCACATGACACTTCCATGGTATTATAGTCTCGAGCAAGCTCATACCGAAGTAGATGCTTTAAGCAAACTGGCCTTGAGTAATTTGAACTTTGAGATTGAATTTTTTATTCATGCTGATCCTTGTTTGCCTTCCTCTTGCAGCATATGCGCCATCAACGATTGCAAGGTAAGGAAACAGAATTTTGTAAGACAACTCGAATGGACACTGGCAAATGTACTGCCAGATTCAAAACACGCAATTGATACGCCCACATCGCCTCACTAACTTTCGTGAATTCTTTTACCTTTAAGCCAAATTATGATTGAGAAGAAATTCATTGATATAGAACACATCCTCAAACACAAAGCCAATAGATTATACAAATGGCTTCCAGGCTTTGCAATTAACTGGTTGAAGCGAAAATTGCATGAACAGGAGATCAACAGGGCCATGGTGTTACTCAAAGATGAAAAAGGGCTTGATTTTAACAGTAAAGCCTTGGATTATCTGGGCGTGAAAGTGGTTTCCCTGAATGAGGAACTGATTCCAAAAACCGGTAACATTACCATAGCCGGCAATCACCCACTGGGTGGACTCGATGGCATGGCTTTGATCAAAGCCGTTGGTGACATTCGGCCTGACGTGCATTTTTTTGTAAACGACATACTCAAAAATGTGAGCAATTATGGCGATGTGTTTGTGGCAGTGAATAAGTTAGGGGCGGCATCTGCAGGATCTCTGCGAACCATGGAAGAGATTTTTCGGCTTGGTGGCGCTGTGCTGATTTTTCCTGCCGGATTGGTTTCACGTAAAATCGATGGCAAAGTAAGGGATTTGAGCTGGAAAAAAAGCTTTGTTACACAGGCCATTGATCACAAGCGACTGGTACAGCCCGTGTTTATTGAAGGTGAGAATTCCAGGTTTTTCTACAATTTTGCCCGCTGGCGAAAAAAAATTGGTATCAAAGCCAATATTGAAATGCTGTTCTTACCCGATGAAATGTTCAGAGCTAATAAAAAGGACATTCGCATTCATTTCAGTAAACCCTTTAGTTACGAGGTGTTCGACGAGAGCCGAAGCCATAAACAATGGGCGGATAAAATTTACGAGTACATCTATTCAAAAGAATTTCACAAAGGGATCAGTTTTGAGGAGTACATAAAAAGCTAAGACTTTTTGCTACAAAAATAAATCATCTCACCAGCCGGTAAACGATAACGGTCAACCTCCTCAGCGCTTAGGGTATTTACAAAGTCATCCACCTTTACGGTAAATCCTGCGGCTTCCAGCTGGTCCTTGTAATCCAAACCAAACAAACGCAAATGGTCTTTTTGCCAATAGTGTTTTTCCCTGTCTTCTTCGCTGGTAATGCTGCTGTCTTCGAAGGTTGTGGCCCTTGTGGTATCTAAGGGAACCTGAAAAATGCCCCAGCCCCCGGGTTTGGTCATTCGGTACAACTCACGCATGCATTGTTTGGCATCCTGAACGTGCTCTAAAACGTGATTACAAAAAATAACGTCAAAACTATTGTCGGCAAACGGCGCGTGGTGCAAATCAAAATGCACATCGGCAATGGGACTGTTGTAATCACCGGTTGTGTAATCCAGATTGGGCATGCCTTTGAACAATTTATAGAAACACTGTTCAGGGGCAATGTGAAGCATTTTGTGCTTGCCTGTAAAAAAATCCGTCTTCTTTTTTAAATACAGCCAAAGCAGCCGGTGTCGCTCCAGTGACAGACTTCCCGGGCACAACACGTTTTTGCGTTTGGCTCTGCCACCATAACCATAGGGTAAAAATTTGCGGTAGGTTTTCCCGCTGATAGGATCTTCGTATCGGGTGCCGTAATACAAATACGGTGCAACTTTGCTGAATCCCAAGCTCAACCAAATAAGGATGGGGCGGGGAATGGTGCGTAAAAGAAAATGAAACATTTTGATAAAAGTACGATTTTACCCAAAAGCGAATAAAAAAGAAATAGCACTAATCTTCAAACAGCCCTCCGGGTCGTTTGTACAAGCTCTTGCCCAAATGTTTGTAAGCTTGCTCTGTAGCTTCCCTACCTCTTGGCGTGCGTACCAGATAACCTTCCTGAACCAGAAAGGGTTCGTATACCTCTTCAATGGTTCCGGCTTCCTCTCCAACTGCTGTACTAATGGTGTTAATGCCAACAGGCCCGCCCTTAAATTTATCAATGATACAATTCAAAATGCGGTGGTCCATTTCGTCCAAGCCATTTTTATCCACGTTCAAAGCTTTAAGCGAGTAGGTGGCCATTTCGAGATCAATGCGCCCATTGCCTTTAATTTGTGCAAAATCTCTCACTCTGCGAAGTAAGGCGTTGGCAATACGCGGTGTTCCGCGGCTTCGGCGGGCGATTTCATAAGCAGCTTCATCGGCAATAGCCACTTCCAGGATATCGGAACTTCTTTGCACTATGCCCGTGAGTACCTTACTGTCGTAGTAATTTAAGCGGCTGTTAATGCCAAACCTTGCCCGCAAAGGCGCAGTAAGCAATCCGCTGCGTGTGGTAGCACCAACCAGAGTAAACGGGTTTAATTTGATTTGAACTGTTCTGGCATTGGGCCCGCTGTCAATCATGATATCGATTTTAAAATCTTCCATTGCCGAATACAGGTATTCTTCCACCACAGGACTTAAACGGTGAATTTCATCAATGAACAACACATCAAAGGGTTCCAGATTGGTAAGCAATCCTGCTAAATCTCCAGGCTTATCAAGCACTGGTCCGCTTGTTACCCTAAGGTTGACCCCCAAATCGTTGGTAATAATATGGGCCAAAGTGGTTTTTCCAAGACCCGGAGGTCCGTGTAACAACACGTGATCCAGAGATTCCTGGCGTTTTTTGGCTGCAGCCACAAATACTCGGAGATTATCCACCACACCTTCCTGTCCGCTGAAATCGTCGAATGCGACGGGCCTCAGGGCGCGCTCAATTTCTTTGTCGGTACTGCTTAGGTGCTCTTCGTTGGGGTCCAGGTTAGAATTCATAGGTTAAAGGTACTTGATTGTTTAGCAGAGTCTTGCTACAAATTGTAGATACTTTTTTCCGCGCAAAAAGCCGCCCTTTTTTTGTTGGATAAAGAGCGGTTGTTACTTGGGCTAAACTGTGTATTATTATTCTGTTAAATTTGTTAAGTTATTAATTGTCATGTACTTAAATTACAAACCCAGACGATTCTGTTCCTGAATTTAGAGTATATTTGTACCCCGTTTTCATTAAGGCAAAAACGGCAAAACACAAACGTTTAACCCCTCAAACTCCGCCTTAAGGGTTTGATACAAGTAAAAAGTAAATGGCAGAAAAAGCCCAAGTAACAGGAAATCCGGATTTCGACTGGAACTCAATCGGAAAAAAACAAGACAATTATTCAGCAGACGAAAAAGCGAAACTGGATGAGTTGTATGGACAGAAACTAAGCACCATCACCGATCTTCAGATCGTAGAAGGTGTTGTAGTGGCAAAAAACAACCGTGAAGTGGTTGTTAACATTGGTTACAAATCAGATGGCGTAGTAGCTCTTTCTGAATTTCGTTACAATCCCGATTTAAAAGTCGGCGACAAAGTAGAAGTATTTATTGATCAGGCAGAAGACACTCAGGGTCAGTTGATTCTTTCGCATAAAAAAGCGCGTGCCGGTAAGAGCTGGGATCGTGTGAATGATGCGCTTACTAACGACGAGATCATCAAAGGATTTGTAAAATGCCGTACCAAAGGCGGATTAATAGTGGATGTTTTTGGTATCGAAGCGTTTTTACCCGGTTCACAAATTGATGTGAAACCAATACGTGATTACGATGTTTACGTAGGAAAAACCATGGAATTCAAAGTGGTGAAAATCAACAACGAATTCAAAAACGTGGTGGTATCTCACAAAGCCCTCATTGAGGCTGAATTAGAAAGCCAAAAACGCGACATCATCTCTAAACTGGAAAAAGGTCAGGTGCTTGAAGGAACCGTTAAAAACATCACTTCTTATGGTGTGTTTGTTGATTTGGGCGGAGTTGACGGTCTTATTCACATTACCGATCTTTCTTGGGGTCGTATCAATCATCCCGAAGAGATTGTTAAACTCGATGAAAAAATTCAGGTGGTTATCCTTGAATTCGACGACGAGAAAAAACGCATTGCACTTGGCTTGAAACAATTGACACCGCACCCTTGGGAGGCTTTGAATGCCGAACTTAAGGTAGGTGATAAATTGAAAGGAAAAGTGGTTGTAATCAACGATTACGGCGCTTTTGTTGAAATTGCTACAGGTGTTGAAGGTTTGGTTCACGTGAGTGAAATGAGCTGGAGCCAGCATTTACGCAGCGCTCAGGAGTTCGTGAAAATCGGACAAGAGATTGAAGCGGTGGTGTTGACCCTTGATCGCGAAGAGCGCAAGATGAGCCTGGGCATGAAACAATTAACCCCTGATCCTTGGAACATGATCATGGAGAAGTATGCCAAAGGTTCACGTCATACCGGAACCGTGCGTAACTTCACCAATTTTGGTGTGTTTGTTGAGATCGAAGAAGGTGTTGATGGTTTAGTGCACATTTCTGATTTATCCTGGAGCAAAAAAATCAAACATCCTGGTGAATTCTGCAAAGTAGGCGATAAAATGGATGTGGTGGTGTTGGAAGTGGATGGAGAAAACCGCCGTTTGAGCTTAGGTCATAAACAACTGGAAGAAAATCCATGGGATGTTTTTGAAACCGTGTTTACCATTGATTCCGTACATAAGGGAACCGTTACCTCGGTGAACGATAAAGGCGCTACAATTGGCTTGCCATATGGTGTTGAAGGATTCTGTCCTGCTCGCCACCTGGCCAAAGCCGATGGTACTTCAGCGAAAGCCGAAGAAGTGCTCGATTTCAAAGTGATTGAGTTCAGCAAAGATGCCAAGCGCATTGTGGTATCACATGCACGCCTTCACGAGGAAGTAAAAGAAGACGCCAGAAGAGCTGACAAAGCAGCTAAAAAAGCGGATTTTGAAGACAGCAAAAAAGCGGTGAAAAAAGTGAAAGACAATCAGGAGAAAACCACCTTGGGTGACATCTCTGCACTGTCTGATCTGAAAGATAAAATGGACGCAAAAAACAAGTAAAACACTCCCTTGAGCGACGTGTCGCATAAGGGCCACTAAAAACCTCGCCAGGGTTTTTAGTTTTTGAGTACCAGAACCTCGCTTAGGCGGGGTTTTGGTTTTTTAAGCCCATGTTAAGCGGCTGTGAATCAACTCACTGTAAGGATTTTTACCTTGTTCGTAATATTTGGCTTAAAGTTGCGTTAAAAAGGTAATGTACGCCTTAAGCCTATGACAAAAACATTTACCCACCCTCAAAATTTACAGGAACACTTAGTACCAAACACAAACGAGCGTTCGTTTGATTCAGGTCAAAGTTTAATTGGAGTATTTCCTGAAACACCTTCTGTATCCTGCATACGCAACATTCTGAGTTTCAGTAAAAACCTCGATGTGCGACCATCAGAACACCTGGGGCACTTGCTGTACCTGAAATCCTGAACCGCCCTTAATATAGCCGCTTTTCCATCCTGAAACGGCATGCCAATCAGCCATGTTAATAAGCCGTTAAGGCTTTGTTGAAATGGCCTATTTGTCAATAATTTATTAACAATTCCTTCCTGTTTACCCTTGCCTTGGGTCTTTTTCTGTTTTTATTCCTCCCTTCTGAAACCATTGATTTTACTGAGATTTTATGATCTCTTAACGTTTGAAGGAAGGTAATGGAGCCTGTTTACGATGGAGCACAAGTTCCCAACCGCTGTGTTTACGCTAAAGATGCGGCAGAATTCTCAAAATAATTATCCAAAAAAATTGCCGGATAAAAATTTCTTACTATCTTTGCCCTCCCTAAAAAGGGAAATTAGCTGAAAATCAACAATATCAAGTAATTCAAAGGACATCAAATGCCTACAATACAGCAATTAGTAAGAAAGGGACGATCCAAATCGCCCAACAAGAGCAAATCGGCCGCTTTGGACTCATGTCCACAACGCCGTGGCGTGTGTACCAAGGTGTACACCACAACGCCCAAAAAACCTAACTCCGCCATGCGCAAAGTGGCAAAGGTGCGTTTAACCAACAAACAAGAGGTAATCGCCTACATTCCCGGCGAAGGGCACAACCTGCAAGAGCACTCAATTGTGCTTGTACGCGGTGGACGTGTTAAAGACCTTCCGGGTGTTCGTTATCACATTGTACGCGGTAGCCTTGACACTGCAGGTGTTGAAGGGCGTAAACAACAACGTTCAAAATACGGTGCTAAGCGTCCTAAAGCAGGAGCAGCCGCAGCACCAGCCAAGAAAAAATAATTTGCAGATAGTATAAATCATGAGAAAAGCCAGAGCAAAAAAACGCATTTTGTTACCCGATCCAATCTATAATGATACGCTGGTAACCCGTTTTTTAAATAACCTAATGTACGATGGTAAGAAAAATACCGCGTCCGCCATTTTTCACGAAGCCATTGCAATCGTTGCAAAACGCACCAATGAAGATGGGTTGGAAGTGTGGAAAAAAGCGCTTGCCAATGTAACCCCTCAGGTGGAAGTTCGCTCACGTCGTGTGGGTGGTTCAACTTTCCAGATCCCTTCTGAGATCCGTCCTGACCGTAAAGTATCTATGGCCATGAAATGGTTGATTGGGTATTCACGCAAACGTAACGAAAAATCCATGTCTCAAAAGCTGGCAGGTGAAATCGTTTCAGCAGCGAAAGAAGAGGGTGCAGCTTTCAAGAAAAAAGAAGATGTACACAAAATGGCTGAAGCCAACAAAGCATTCTCACACTTCAGATTCTAATTCATAAAATGAGCGACTTACGTTATACAAGAAATATTGGGATTGCTGCCCACATTGACGCCGGTAAAACAACCACCACCGAGCGTATTTTATATTATACCGGTGTAAACCACAAAATTGGTGAGGTGCACGATGGTGCTGCAACCATGGACTGGATGGCGCAGGAGCAAGAACGTGGTATCACCATCACGTCTGCTGCGACTACCTGTTTCTGGAATTACCGCGACAATAAATACAAAATCAACATCATCGATACCCCGGGTCACGTGGATTTCACCGTTGAGGTGAACCGTTCACTTCGCGTATTGGATGGTTTGGTTTTCCTTTTCTCTGCTGTTGACGGTGTTGAGCCGCAATCAGAGACCAACTGGCGTTTGGCCGATAACTACAACGTTACCCGTATTGGTTTCGTTAATAAAATGGACCGTCAGGGTGCTGATTTCTTAAACGTGGTGAAACAAACCCGTGAGATCCTTGGTGGTAACGCGGTGCCTTTGCAATTACCAATCGGTGCTGAAGAAAACTTTAAAGGGGTGGTTGACCTTATCAACAACCGTGGAATGGTGTGGAACGAGGACGACAAAGGGATGACCTATAAAGTGGTGCCTATTCCGGAAGACATGAAAGAAGAGGTAGCTGAGTGGAGAGAGAAAATGCTTGAGGCCGTTTCTGAATTTGATGACAAAATCATGGAGAAGTTTTTTGAAGCTCCTGAAACCATCACAGAAAGAGAAGTGCTCGACGCTTTGCGTAAAGCTTGCGTTGCCAATAAAATTGTACCTATGGTGTGTGGTTCTTCCTTTAAAAACAAAGGGGTTCAAACCATGCTTGACCTGGTAATGGAATTAATGCCTAGTCCTTTGGATAAACAAGTAACCAAAGGCACTAACCCTGAAACTGAGCAGGAAGTGACCCGTAAACCGGATGTAAAAGATCCGTTTACTGCATTGGCCTTCAAAATTGCAACCGATCCGTTTGTGGGCCGTTTGTGTTTTATCCGCGCTTATTCAGGACGTCTGGATGCAGGTTCATACGTATTGAATACCCGCTCCGGAAACAAAGAGCGTATTTCCCGTATTTTCCAAATGCACGCCAACAAACAAAACCCTATTGAGTTTTTGGAGGCTGGTGACATTGGAGCAGTGGTTGGATTTAAAGACATTCGTACAGGCGACACCCTGTGTGATGAAAAACACCCAATCGTTCTTGAAGCCATGAATTTCCCTGAGCCTGTAATCGGTATCGCCATTGAGCCTAAAACTCAGGGCGACCTTGACCGTTTGGGAGTAGGTTTGAACAAACTGGCTGAAGAAGATCCTACCTTCCGTGTGAAAACGGATGAAGATTCCGGTCAAACCATCATCTCCGGTATGGGTGAATTGCACCTGGAGATCATTGTTGACCGTTTAAAGCGTGAATTTAAAGTTGAAGTGAACCAGGGTGCACCTCAGGTGGCATATAAAGAAGCCATTACCAATACCGTTGAACACCGTGAGGTTTACAAAAAACAAACCGGTGGTCGTGGTAAATTTGCCGACATTAAGTTCAAAGTTGGACCACTTGATCAGGATTTTGACGCTTCAAAAACCAATGGTCTTCAGTTTGTGAATGAAATCACCGGAGGTAATATTCCACGTGAATTTATTCCTGCTGTTGAAAAAGGCTTCAGAGCTTCTCTAGCAAATGGTGTATTGGCCGGTTACCCGCTGGTTGGATTGAAGGTTGTATTAATCGACGGTTCGTACCACGCAGTTGACTCCGATGCGCTTTCCTTTGAGATTTGTGCTAAAACCGCTTACCGCGAAGCTTTGCCAAAATGTAAGCCCGTATTGCTCGAGCCTATTATGAAAGTGGAAGTATTAACTCCTGAGCAAAACATGGGTGATGTGGTGGGTGACCTTAACCGTCGCCGCGGACAAATCGAAGGCATGGACAGCAAAGGCAATTCACAGGTAATTAAAGCAAAAGTGCCTTTGTCGGAAATGTTTGGTTACGTAACACAATTGCGTACTCTCACTTCAGGAAGGGCTACTTCAACAATGGAATTCAGCCATTACAATGAAGCACCGGCTAACGTTTCGGCCGATGTGGTTGCAAAAGCAAAAGGAAAAACAGAAAAAGTCTAAACCAATAAATACGTTCTTTACAATGAGCCAACGCATCAGAATTAAACTAAAATCTTACGATTTCAACCTGGTTGACAAGTCAGCCGAAAAGATCGTAAAAACGGTAAAAGCTACAGGAGCAGTAGTGAATGGACCCATTCCATTGCCTACCAACAAACGTATTTTTACTGTGTTAAAATCACCACACGTTAATAAAAAAGCGCGTGACCAGTTCCAGCTTTGCGCCTACAAGCGTTTGCTCGACATCTACAGCTCTTCCTCAAAAACGGTTGATGCTTTAATGAAGCTTGAATTGCCAAGTGGAGTAGAGGTGGAAATCAAAGTTTAGTCCTCTTACACCATCAGCAGAACACGAATTAAATTATATAAAATAAACAAAAAATAAAATGTCAGGATTAATTGGTAAAAAAATAGGAATGACGAGCTTCTTCGATGCCAATGGCAAATACACGCCATGCACAGTTATTGAAGCGGGTCCTTGCGTGGTTACGCAAGTAAAAACCAATGAAAAAGACGGATACGCTGCCCTTCAATTGGCTTTTGATGAGAAGAAGGAGAAAAACACCTCTTCTGCTATGAAAGGACATTTTGAGTTGGCAAAAACCAGCCCAAAACGCAAAGTGGTGGAGTTCCGTCATTTCACAGATGAGAAAAATTTAGGGGATGTACTAACTGTAGATCTTTTTGCTGAGGGCGATTTCGTAGACGTTATCGGAACAAGCAAAGGAAAAGGATTCCAGGGTGTTGTAAAACGCCACGGTTTCAGCGGTGTTGGTCATGCCAATAAATCTCACGGTCAGCACGACCGCGAAAGAGCTCCCGGTTCATTGGGTGCATCTTCCGATCCTGCACGTGTAATGCCGGGCCGCAGAATGGCCGGCAGACTAGGTGGCAACCGTAAAAAGATCCAAAACCTGGTAGTAGTAAAAATTATGCCTGAAAAGAACCTCCTCCTAATCAAAGGATCTGTACCTGGTGCTAAAGGCTCTTACGTTTTAATCGAGAAATAGTCATGCAGTTAGAAATAGTAAACATAAGCGGTAAAAAAACAGCTAAAAAAGCGGATCTGGTTGATTCGATCTATGCTGCTGAACCCAACGATCATTGTATTTACCTGGATGTGAAATCGTTTTTAGCGAACCAACGTCAGGGTACACATAAATCCAAGGAACGTGCTGAAATTGCACGTACAACTAAAAAGTTAAAGCGCCAAAAAGGTACCGGTGGAGCCCGTGCAGGTTCTATGAAATCCCCATTGTTTATTGGTGGTGGCAGGGTATTCGGACCACGTCCGCGCGACTACTCGTTTAAGCTGAACAAAAAAGTTAAAGCACTGGCTCGTATTTCTGCTCTCACATACAAAGCAAAAGACAACGCCATCACTGTTCTTGAAGATTTTAACTTTGAAGCACCTAAAACCAAAAATTACGCAGATCTTCTGAAGAACCTGAACCTCGATACCAAAAAGACCTTATTGGTACTGGGTGATACAAATAAAAACGTATATTTGTCGTCCCGAAATTTACAGGGTACAAAAGTTGTAAAGGCTTCTGATTTAAATACTTACGATATTTTACATGCAGAAAACCTGATTCTTTCTGAAAGCTCGGTGAAGGTAATTGAAACAATATTAAACAAGTAAGAGATGGAAATTTTAGTAAAGCCAATCATCACTGAAAAACTAACCGCGCAAGGTGAGAAACTCAACCGCTATGGTTTTATCGTTGACAAAAAAGCGAACAAACTTGAAATAAAAGGTGCCGTAGAAAAAATGTACGGTGTAAAAGTAGATTCGGTTAACACCCAACAATACGTTGGTAAAGTAAAAACCCGTAACACCACCCGTGGTTTAGCAGTTGGACGCGTGAATCGCTGCAAAAAAGCCTTTGTTACCTTAAAACAAGGCGAAGTAATTGATTTTTACGCTAGTATTTAACAGTAAAACGTAGTTAAAATGGGATTAAAGAAATACAGACCACTCACCCCGAGTTTAAGATATACCCTCACAGCAGATTTTGCTGAGATTACCGCCTCTACACCTGAAAAGAGCCTGATTGTAAAAACCAATCACTCTAGTGGTGGTCGTAACAACAGCGGTAAAATGACCATGCGCTATATTGGCGGTGGGCATAAAAAAGCCTTGCGCGACATCGATTTTAAGCGTGATAAAGACGGTATCGAAGGCATTGTTAAAACCATTGAGTACGATCCAAACCGTTCGGCCCGTATAGCCCTTGTGTATTACAAGGACGGGGAAAAACGTTACATCATTGCCCCACAAGGCTTGAAAGTGGATCAGAAAGTAATGTCAGGAAAAGGTGCAGCTCCTGAAATTGGCAACACCTTGTTGCTTTCAGAAGTACCTTTGGGAACTATCATTCACAACATTGAATTGCGTCCTGGTCAGGGAGCTGTTTTGGCTCGCAGCGCGGGTTCATACGCTCAGTTAACTGCACGCGACGGTAAATACGCCATCCTTAAAATGCCTTCAGGAGAAACCCGCATGATTTTGATTACATGCAAAGCTACTGTAGGTGCTGTATCTAACCCTGACCACAATCAGGAAGTATACGGTAAGGCCGGTCGCTCACGTTGGAAGGGTATCCGCCCACGCACCCGTCCTGTAGCCATGAACCCTGTTGATCACCCAATGGGTGGTGGCGAAGGTCGTGCTTCAGGTGGTCACCCGCGTTCACGCAAAGGTATCCCTGCTAAAGGTTTCAAAACCCGCTACAAGGCAAAAGCATCGAATAAACACATTATCGAGAGAAGGAAAAAATAGTATAAACGTTTAATGGCTTGGAGATAGCGCTTCGACTCCGCTCAGCGCCCTTCAGGTTTCAGAACACAAACCAAAAATACATGTCAAGATCACTCAAAAAAGGTCCGTTTATTGACCACAACCTTGAAGGTAAGGTTGAAAAAATGAACAACAGCGGCAAAAAGTCGGCCATCAAAACTTGGGCCCGCCGTTCAACTATCCCACCAGAATTTGTAGGACACACTTTCGCAGTACACAACGGTGCTAAGTTTATCCCCGTGTATGTTACTGAAAACATGGTTGGACACAAACTCGGTGAATTTTCACCTACACGTGTGTTTAAAGGACACGCCGGTCACAATAAAAAATAATAAAAAACCAGTGTAGTCATGGGAAAAAGAAAAAGATTAGTTGCTGAAAAACGCAAAGAAGAAAATAAAACAAGCTATTTCGCCAAGTTGAACAATTGCCCTACCTCTCCGCGTAAAATGCGTCAGGTAGCCGATTTGGTAAGAGGTATGGACGCTTATGCAGCTTTAAATGTGTTGAAATTCAATACCCGCGAAGCTTCCGGTAGACTTGAGAAATTGTTAAAGTCGGCCATTGCCAATTACGAAGCAAAAAGCCAGGCGCGTGCTGAAGAAGGTACCTTGTTTGTGAAAGAAATCATGGTAGACAGCGCTTTGATGGCGAAACGTTTACGCACTGCTCCTCAGGGCCGTGGGTACCGCATCAGAAAACGCAGCAATCACGTTACTCTAATTTTAGATACAAAAAATTCATAAGAAATGGGACAAAAAGTAAATCCAATAGGGCTTAGATTAGGAATTATCAAAGGTTGGGATTCCAACTGGTTCGGTGGTCACGATTACGGTGATAAACTGTTAGAAGACAACAAAATCAGATCTTACCTGAATGCCCGTTTGCCAAAAGGCAGCATATCTAAAATTGTTATCGAGAGAACCTTAAAACTCATCACCGTTACCATTAATACTGCTCGTCCCGGCATTATCATAGGTAAAGGCGGTAAAGAAGTGGATAAGTTGAAGGAGGAGTTGAAACAATTAACCAAAAAGGAAATACAGATCAATATTTTCGAAATTAAACGTCCTGAGCTCGATGCCCGTTTGGTAGCAGACAGCATCGCACGTCAGATCGAAGGCCGTATCTCTTTCCGTCGTGCCGCAAAAATGAGCATGGCCAGCACCATGCGATTGGGCGCTGAGGGTATTAAAATTAAAGTTTCTGGCCGTTTGGGTGGAGCTGAAATGGCTCGTACCGAAGGGTACAAAGAAGGAAGAACCCCGCTTCATACTTTAAGAGCAGATATCGATTACGCTGTAGCTGAAGCACATACATCTTACGGCCGCATCGGCGTAAAAGTGTGGATTTGCCGCGGTGAGGTGATGGGTAAACGCGATTTATCACCAAATGCAGGCCTTTTGAGAGAAAAGCCGGGCGTAGGTGGTGAGAGAAGAGAAGGCGACCGTCCGAAATTTGCCGGAAAAAAGAGAAGCACTAAAAGAGACGAAAAATAGTTGAGAACCGTTTAAACGCATTGTCATGTTACAACCTAAAAAATCAAAATACAGAAAGTCGCACAAGATGAAGATCAAAGGCGACGCCAAGCGTGGTTACGAATTGGCATTTGGATCTTTTGGCATCAAAGCCATGGATGAGTGCCGTATGACTGCCCGCCAGATTGAAGCAGCCCGTGTGGCCATCACCCGTTTTATGAAACGTGAAGGCCAGGTGTGGATCCGCGTGTTCCCTGACCGCCCGGTAACCTCTAAACCAGCTGAGGTGCGTATGGGTAAAGGTAAAGGGGCTCCTGAGTACTGGATGGCTCCGGTAAAACGAGGCCGTATTATTCTCGAAGCTGACGGAGTTCCTTTAGAGATTGCCAAAGAAGCGCTTCGTTTAGCTGCGCAAAAGCTGCCAATTGTTACCAAGTTTATTGTACGCAGAGATTACGTAGAAACCAAGGCCTAATTATTTGATTAATAAAAGACTGGATCATTTTTAATTAAACCGTTACTTTAATTAAGCGTGTTTCACAATAGTTCCGAAGGGAACGGTAAATAAAAAAAGAAAAATGAAAAATAAAGACATCATCAGTTTAACCGAGCAGGAATTACTTGAAAGGGTGAAAGAGGCAAAAGCCACTTTGAATAAACAAACCCTTAACCATACCATTTCTCCGGTTGAAAATCCTTCTTCTATCCGTAACAACAGGAGAACAGTAGCAAGGATGCTGACCGAACTTTCTAAACGTAAAAATTCAGCTAACAAATAAGGTTAAGCCATGGAAAGAAATTTAAGAAAAGAAAAAATTGGCGTTGTTAAGAGCAACAAGATGGATAAAAGCATCGTGGTTGCTGTTATGCGCAAGGTAAAACACCCTAAGTACGGTAAGTTCATCAACAAAACAAGCACCTTTGTTGCGCACGACGAAAAAAACGAATGCAGCATTGGTGATACAGTTAAGATAATGGAAACCCGCCCTTTGAGCAAGACTAAAAACTGGCGTTTGGTGGAAGTTCTTGAAAAAGTTAAATAATTAGGAACCGAATAAAAACGATTTAAGATGATACAGAACGAATCCAGATTAACCGTTGCCGACAATAGTGGAGCAAAGGAAGTATTGGTGATCCGAGTTTTAGGCGGTACCAGAAAACGTTATGCCAGCATTGGCGATAAAGTAATTGTAACCGTAAAACACGCCATGCCAAGTGGTAATGTGAAAAAAGGAACTGTGAGCAAAGCGGTTATCGTAAGAACCAAAAAAGAGATCAGCCGTCAGGATGGTTCTTATATTCGTTTCGACGATAACGCCGTGGTATTGCTTAACGCAACCGACGAGATCCGTGGTACACGTATCTTTGGCCCTGTGGCACGCGAACTGCGCGACAAACAATTCATGAAAATCATTTCACTGGCACCAGAGGTGCTGTAAACAAGAAATTAAGCAGTCATGTCGAAATTAAAATTAAAAAAGGGAGATACGGTAAAGGTAATCTCCGGTGAATCAAGAGGCCAGCAAGGTAAAATCATCAGCATTGATGTAAAAAACCTGCGCGCTATTGTTGAAGGGGTGAACCTCATCAGCAAAAGCGAAAAGCCAAATGCAAAAAACACCAATGGTGGTATTGTTAAAAAAGAAGGAGCAATACACTTATCGAACTTAATGTACGTAGAAGGCGGAAAAACCGTAAGAATCGGCCGTAAAATCGATGAGAAAACGCAAAAAATGGAGCGCATCTCTTCTAAAACCAAGGAGGTATTAAAATAATGGCAACAACTTATCAACCCCGTTTAAAGGACAAATACAGTGCCGAGGTAATTCCGGCGCTTCAAAAGAAGTTTCAGTACAGTTCACCTATGCAGGTGCCAAAGTTGAAGAAGATCTGTATCAATCAGGGTATCGGCGATGCTGTATCTGATAAAAAAATGATCGAATCAGCTGTAAAAGAAATGACCACCATTACCGGTCAAAAAGCTGTACCGACCTATTCAACCAAAGACATTTCCAATTTTAAATTGCGTAAAGGTGTAGCCATTGGCGTGCGTGTTACCTTGCGTGGCGATAAAATGTACGAATTCCTCGATCGTTTGATCGCTTCTGCCTTACCGCGTATCCGCGATTTTAAAGGCGTGAACGATAAAGGCTTCGACGGACGCGGCAACTACACCCTGGGTGTAACCGAACAGATCATTTTTCCTGAAATCGACATTGACAAAGTGAGCAAAATCCAGGGTATGGACATCACTTTTGTGACTTCGGCCGATACAGATAAAGAAGCACATGCGTTATTAACAGAATTTGGTATTCCATTTAAGAAAAAATAAGAAATAGTAATGGCAAAAGAATCAATGAAGGCCCGCGAGGTCAAACGTAAACGTCTCGTTGAAAAATACGCTGCAAAACGCGAAGAACTGAAGAAAGCCGGTGATGCCGTAGGTTTGCAGAAATTACCCCGTAACTCCTCTAAGGTGCGCATGAGAAACCGCTGCAGCCTTACCGGTCGTCCGCGTGGTTACATGCGCGACTTTGGCGTTTCACGCGTTACCTTTCGCGAAATGGTGGTGTTTGGGTTAATTCCCGGACTGACCAAATCGAGCTGGTAAAAAAAGCTTGGTAAATCCGCAAATACTCGTATATTTGCGGCCTCAAAATAAAATAATTGTTTCATATAATTATTCTGCACAGGCGGAATAACATATAAACTTAAAAAAATGACAGATACAATATCAGATTACCTGACCCGTGTTCGCAACGCGATCAAAGCAAATCACCGCATCGTAGAAGTTCCCGCTTCTAATCTTAAAAAAGAGATCACTAAGATTCTTTTCGAAAAAGGCTATATCCTCAACTACAAGTTTGAAGATACTGCTAATCACCAGGGACTAATTAAAATCGCACTTAAGTACCATCCGGTAACCAAAATTCCGGCTATCCGTACCTTGGAGCGTGTTTCTTCACCGGGCTTACGTAAATATTCCGGTGTGAGCAGCATGCCAAAAGTGTTAAACGGTCTTGGAATTGCCATCGTTTCAACTTCTAAAGGTGTAATCACCGATAAAGAAGCCAGAAAGATGAACATTGGTGGTGAGGTTTTATGTTATGTTTCATAATTTAAAGAGAAGGAGAATCACATGTCACGTATAGGAAAAGCCCCCATTACCGTCCCAAAAGGAGTAGAAATTAATGTTGCTCCGGGATTAGTAACCGTAAAAGGTGCAAAAGGCACATTAACCCAAAAAATCGACAGCGATATTGAAGTTGTTGTGAAAGATGGGGAAATTGTATTGAACAGACCAACTGAGCAAAAACGTCACAAGGCCTTGCATGGTCTTTACAGAGCGTTGATTGCCAATATGGTTAAAGGTGTTAGCGAAGGCTACAAAACTGAGCAGGAACTGGTAGGTGTGGGTTACCGTGCCGCCAACAACGGTCAGTTATTGGAATTGTCTCTTGGCTATTCACACAACGTTACTTTCGAATTACCAAAAGAGATCAAACTTACTACCAGCACTGAAAAAGGTCAAAACCCTAAAGTGATCATGGAGTGCGCTGATAAACAATTGCTGGGGCTGGTAGCCTCCAAAATCAGAAGCTTACGTAAACCAGAACCATACAAAGGAAAAGGTATTAAGTTCGCCGGCGAAGTTCTGAGAAGAAAAGCAGGTAAATCAGCCTCTAAAAAATAAATAAAGTATTAATCATCTTCAAAAAATTGGAAAGATGGCATTCAGCAAGACAGATAGAAGAACCAAAATAAAATTAAAACTGCGTAAAACCATTAAGGGTACGCCACAAGCGCCACGTTTAACTGTTTTCCGCAGCAACTCTGAAATTTATGCTCAACTAATCGACGATAAAAGCAGCAAAACGCTTTTGGCAGTGGGTTCAGTAGACAAATCCATTCAGGGTGTTAAAGTGAATAAACTCGAAAAAGCAAAACTGGTAGGTAAACTCATCGCAGAAAAAGCCCTTGCAAACGGCATTCAAGCAGTGGTGTTCGACCGTAACGGATTTTTGTATCACGGAAGAATAAAATCGTTGGCCGATGGTGCTCGCGAAGGAGGATTAAAATTCTAAAACCTATTGAACATGTCAAAAGAAATAGTAAAACGCGTTAAATCAAGCGAAATTGAACTTAAAGATAAGCTGGTAGCCATTCAGCGTGTGACCAAGGTAACCAAAGGTGGCCGTCACTTCAGCTTTTCGGCCATTGTTGTGGTAGGAAATGAAAAAGGTGTGATAGGTCAGGGGCTAGGAAAAGCCAATGAGGTAACCGATGCCATTACCAAAGGAATTGAAGATGCAAAAAAGAGCCTGGTGAAGGTGCCTGTTCTTAACGGAACGGTTCCGCACACTCAGGAAGGCAAATTTGGCGGAGCCCGTGTGATGCTGAAACCGGCTGCTCATGGAACTGGTGTAATTGCCGGTGGTGCGATGCGTGCCGTGCTTGAAAGTGTTGGTGTAACCGACGTTCTTGCTAAATCAAAAGGTTCTTCTAACCCGCACAACGTGGTTAAGGCTACTCTCGATGCATTGATGAAAATGCGCGATCCAATTACAGTGTCACAACAACGTGGCATTAAACTTACCCGAGTGTTTAACGGCTAATTTTCCAAGATCATGAGCAAAGTAAAAATCACATTACTAAAAAGCATCAGCAAACGTACTCCTGTACAGCGCGCTACTCTTACTGCACTCGGCCTTGGTAAAACCAACAGCTCTGTGGAGAAGGAAATGAATCCTGCCATCAATGGCATGATCAACAAAGTAAAACACGTTTTGAAAATCGAAAATATCTAAGATTCAGATTCATGAAATTAAACACATTACAACCTGCAAAAGGTTCAGTTAAATCAAACTACCGTCGCGGTCGTGGTCAGGGTTCCGGAGGCGGAGGCACTGCCACCCGTGGTCACAAAGGTGCGCAATCACGTTCAGGCCACTCTTACAAACGTGGATTTGAAGGTGGACAAATGCCGCTACAGCGCCGTTTGCCAAAATTCGGTTTCAAAAACATCAACCGTGTTGAATACACCGGTATTAATCTCGACAGCCTGCAACAATTGATTGACAAAATAAAAGTAACCGACATTACCCTGGATGTTCTTATTGCAAATGGTTTGGCAGGCAAAAACGACCTGGTAAAAATCATGGGACGCGGAGAATTGAAATCAAAAGTTAATGTTAACATTCACGCCTTCACAGCATCAGCCAAAAAGGCGATTGAAGAAAAAGGCGGTACAGCTACTGAGGTAAACTAATATATGAAGCGATTTATAGATACACTTCGCAACATCTGGACCATTGAAGAGCTCAGGCAGCGCATCATTGTTACGCTTGGTTTGGTTCTGATCTACCGTTTGGGCTCTTACGTTGTGTTGCCTGGCGTAAACATCGACGCTTTAAATGCTGCCACCAGCCAAAACGATAATGGCGGAATTGTTGGCCTTATCAACATGTTTGCCGGCGGGGCTTTTTTACGCGCTTCCATTTTCGGATTGGGCATCATGCCTTACATTACAGCTTCCATCATTATCCAATTATTGGGTATGGCGGTACCGTATTTTCAGAAAATGCAAAGAGAAGGTGAGAGCGGCCGTAAAAAAATCAACCAATACACCCGCTTTCTAACCATTGGTGTTACAGCAGTGCAAGCTCCGGGTTATATTGCCTCAATCAAATCTTCAGCGCCTCAGGCGTTTACCGACCTGTCTACATTCTGGTGGATTCAATCCATTTTTATCCTGGTTACCGGAACCATGTTTATCATGTGGCTGGGTGAAAGAATTACCGACAAAGGTCTTGGAAATGGCATTTCTCTGATCATTATGATAGGGATTATTTCACGTTTGCCATTTGCTTTCCTCTCTGAATTCAAGGGCCGCTTATCCGGCAATGGCGGATTGATTATCTTTTTGATTGAATTGGTGATTTTGTTGCTGGTAATTGTGGGAAGCATTTTGTTGGTGCAGGGTACCAGGCGAATTCCGGTACAATTTGCCAAAAAAATCGTAGGTAATAAACAATACGGTGGGGTGCGTCAATACATTCCGCTGAAAGTGAATGCTGCAGGGGTAATGCCAATCATCTTTGCTCAGGCTATAATGTTTATTCCTTTGGCCATTTCGGGCTTTCAGGGTAGTTCAGGCGGAATATTCTCAGAGCGTTATGGCTTCTGGTACAATTTTATTTTTGCCGTGTTAATTATCCTTTTCACTTACTTCTACACCGCCATTATGGTAAATCCTAACCAATTGGCTGATGATATGAAACGTAATGGTGGATTTATTCCCGGTGTAAAACCCGGTAAAAAAACCGCTGAGTTCATTGATCAGGTAATGAGCAGAATTACCCTACCCGGTTCTATTTTTCTTTCGGCGGTGGCTGTTATGCCGGCCTTTGCTCAGAAAATAGGAATTAACAGCGCTTTTGCTGATTTCTACGGGGGTACTTCACTGCTGATTCTGGTAGGTGTGGTATTGGATACATTACAACAAATTGAAACTTACTTGTTGAACCGCCATTATGACGGTTTGATGAAGTCGGGAAGAATTAAGGGAAGGGGAGCTAACGCAATGATGGTTCAGCAAGGCTAAACTATGGCGAAGCAATCGAACATTGAAATAGACGGAACCATCGTAGAAGCACTCAGTAATGCGATGTTTAGAGTAGAGTTGGAGAATGGACATATTGTAACGGCGCACATTTCAGGAAAAATGAGAATGCACTACATCAAAATTCTCCCTGGCGATAAAGTGAAGTTGGAAATGAGCCCTTATGATTTAACAAAAGCAAGAATTACGTTCAGATACAAATAAAACAGATTAACAATGAAAGTCAGAGCATCGATAAAAAAGAGAAGTGTGGATTGCAAAATAGTGCGCCGCAAAGGTCGCTTGTATGTAATCAACAAAAAGAACCCAAAATTTAAACAAAGACAGAAGTAAGTAACTTCTGTGATTATAAAACACATTAATACAACCAAATGGCACGTATAGCTGGTATTGATCTACCAAAAAACAAAAGAGGAGTGATAGGTTTAACCTACATTTTCGGAATTGGAAAAAGCAGAGCTTCAAAAATTCTGAATGAAGCCGGTATTTCACATGATAAAAAGGTGAGTGAATGGACGGATGATGAGCAAAATGCCATCCGTAACCTCATTAATAATAATTTTAAAATTGAGGGTGCACTTCGCTCCGAGGTTCAGTTGAATATCAAACGTTTAACCGATATCAACAGCTACCGCGGCATTCGTCATCGTAACTCGCTTCCAACCCGCGGACAACGCACCAAAACCAACGCCCGTACCCGCAAAGGAAAACGTAAGACAATTGCCAACAAAAAAATGGCAACTAAATAATAATTAATTAAGTAAACAAAACCAATGGCAAAACAAGCTACCGCTGCTAATACAGCAAAAGCTTCTACAAGAAAGCGTACCGTTAAGGTTGAGGCTACAGGCGAAGCACATATCAACGCCACCTTCAATAACATCATCATCTCACTTACAAACAATGCAGGTCAGGTTATTTCCTGGAGCAGTGCCGGTAAAATGGGATTCAGAGGTTCTAAAAAGAACACTCCTTATGCTGCTCAAATGGCAGCGCAAGATTGCAGCAAAGTGGCTTTTGAGTCGGGCTTGCGCAAAGTAAAAGTGTTTGTTAAAGGCCCGGGCGGTGGAAGAGAGAGTGCTATCAGAACGATTGCAAGCTCAGGTATTGAGGTAACTGAAATTATGGACATCACACCCATTCCTCACAACGGATGTCGTCCTCCAAAACGTCGTCGCGTATAACAGAAAACACAAACAGCCGGTCGCGAGTGTAAACCTCGCGATATGGAGTTGCTAACCTATAGGGTTTTCAACTTAAATAATAAACCAACAACAACCATGAAACAGAAGTTTATTTCTCTTCATGACTAAAGAAAAAACAATTATTTAAAATGGCAAGGTACACTGGTCCAAAATCAAAAATCGCTAGAAAGTTCAAGGAACCAATTTTTGGTCCTGACAAAGCGCTCGAAAAAAAGAATTATCCTCCGGGACAGCATGGTGCTGGCAAAAAACGCGCCAAACAATCTGAATATGCTGTTCAGTTGATGGAAAAACAAAAAGCCAAATACACGTATGGTATTTTGGAAAAACAATTTGCAAAAACATTCGACAGGGCAGCCCGTTCCCATGGAATTACCGGGGAAGTTCTGCTTCAGTTAATTGAAAGCCGTCTCGACAATGTAGTTTACCGTATGGGTATTGCACCTTCACGTCGTGCCGCACGTCAGCTGGTATCACACGCTCACATTACCGTTAACGGCGATGTGGTGAACATTTCATCATTTACACTTAAACCCGGAGATGTTGTAGCTGTTCGTGAGAAATCAAAATCACTCGAAGTTATTTCTAATTCAGTATCCGGTACAGTGAATAAACATGCCTGGTTGGAGTTCGATAAATCGAGCCTCAGCGGCAAGTTCATTTCTCGTCCTGAACGTTCACAGATTCCTGAGAACATCAAAGAACAGTTGATCGTCGAGTTGTACTCTAAATAATAAATTCATTTAATAACATTATAAGCTTCAGATATGGCAATTTTAAATTTCGTAAAGCCCGATAAGGTGGTAATGATTAGTTCCACTGAAACCACAGGTCAGTTTGAGTTCAGACCATTGGAGCCGGGTTTTGGAATTACAATAGGAAACTCCCTTCGCCGCATTCTGCTTTCTTCTTTAGAAGGATTTGCAGTAACTAGCGTTAAGATCGAAGGAGTGGAGCATGAATTTTCAACCATCAAAGGTGTAGTAGAAGACGTTACCGAGATCATTCTAAATTTGAAACAAGTACGTTTTAAAAAGCAATTAGACAATCACGAAAGTGAAAAGATCAACGTGCATTTTAACGGTGCCGATAAATTTACAGCCGGTGATATTGGAAAATACGTGAATGGGTTTCAGATTTTGAACCCTGATTTGGTTATTTTCAACTGCGATCCTTCTGTTCGTATTAAAATGGAATTAACCGTTGAGCGTGGACGCGGATACGTTTCTGCCGAAGAGAACAAAAGTAACAACGCTTCAATTGGCACCATTTTCATCGACTCAATTTACACGCCAATTAAGAACGTAAAATACACCATCGAAAACTACCGTGTTGAGCAAAAAACCGACTACGAACGTTTGATTCTTGATATCGTTACCGATGGTTCTATTCATCCTAAAGATGCGTTGAAAGAAGCTGCTAAGATTCTTATCTTCCACTTTATGTTGTTCTCTGACGAAAAGATCACCCTTGATGCAGAAGAAAAACGCAGCGAAGAGGAATTTGATGAAACCAGTCTGCACATGCGCCAATTGCTGAAAACCAAATTGGTTGACATGGATCTCTCTGTTCGCGCCTTAAACTGCCTGAAAGCAGCTGATGTAGAAACTTTAGGAGAACTGGTTTCGTTCAACAAAAATGACCTCTTGAAATTCAGAAACTTTGGTAAAAAATCATTGACTGAACTCGAAGACCTGGTTCAATCCAAAGCTTTGCATTTTGGAATGAATGTGGCAAAATATAAATTAGATAAAGACTAAAATAGATTGACAATTGTTGAATTGACAATTGCCGGTTATTAAATCAAATTACAATGAGACACGGAGATAAAATAAACAACCTGGGCAGAACTGCTTCTCACCGTCAGGCCTTGATGAGCAACATGGCTTGTGCCCTGATTGAAAACAAGCGTATTTTTACTACGCTCGCAAAAGCAAAGGCGCTCAGAACCTATGTAGAGCCTCTGATTACAAAAAGCAAAAACGATACCACGCACAGCCGTCGTACCGCTTTCAGCTACCTGAAAAGCAAAGACGCGGTGAACACCTTATTCAAAGATGTGGCCGTAAAAGTAGCAGAACGCAACGGTGGTTACACCCGCATCATTAAAACCGGCAACCGTCAGGGCGACGCCGCTGAAATGGCCATGATTGAATTGGTAGACTTTAACGAGATCTATAACGTGAAAAAGGGTGGTGCTACTGCTGAGAAGAAAACAACCCGTCGTAGCCGCGCTAAAAAAGCCGCGCCTGCTAAAGGTGGAGCAGCTGCAGAAGAAACAAAAACGGAAGAATAAGTAGTCGTTTAGGTTATATATTAAGAACCCGTTCCAAAAGGACGGGTTTTTTTATGACTCAGAACGATTCTAAGTAATAGGATAAAGTGTCTCCTGATTTGAAACAATTAATTGAATCACTAAATTCCTTATAACCTATACCTTGAATCCAATACCTCCAGGTGAATTTGGTTTTACCGGCTCCATTTATTCTTAATGCCTGCGAATAGGTGCTATCGCTTGAGGCAGGGGCGTCAATCACGATAGAGTTATTGATCCGAAGCTTGTTTGTTAGCCATATGTTTCTTTCATCACTATGAACCTCAATTCGCACTGTATTTAGGAAATTTTTGATGTGGAATTTTAAGTAGGCTAGTGGGGGAAATTCAACGTTCATGATGTTAGCCTCTCCTTCAATTAACAGGGCGTATTTGTAAGCGTTCGGATTAAAGTGTTTTTCAGAGGCGATTGAAACGAAGATGTAGACTTTAGGATCTCTGTCAAAATCCAAACTAAACTCACCATCTGCGTTTGTGTATTCCGTTCTAATTACACCTGCTTCATTGTTTCCAATCATCACTAAGGCTCCTTCAATAGGGCTTTCGGTGCCCATTTCCCGCACTTTGCCATGTACCAATGTGGGTTTGGTGCAATTAAACAAAGCCAAGGCACAACAAAACAGAAGTCCTATCTTCACTATCTGAGCAAACATTCTAAAAGCCATCAGGTAATACGGCCCTATAAGGTAATTAATTTATCTCAATGTTTCAATAGCCTTTAAAATAGCCGCATCATCCCCATTCAACACCGGATAATAGGCATCCCTGTCATAAAGGTTACGGCCGATCATGGCTTTTAAAAGGGTTTGTAAGCCATTTTCTTTACCATTGAGTTCTATTTTGTTTTCTTTTTTCTGCATCATATAGGTTGTAAGGGCCTTGAGTTCCTTTTCACTCAGGCTAAAATTTTTCACATACGCCTCGGCGTTTTTGTATTGTTTAAGAAACATCGTGCGATTTTGGTCAGCGTAATCAAAAGCAAAAGCGTTCAGTAAACCGGCATAATACAAACGGTTTACTTTTGGACTGTATTTAAGCGTATCAACGGCTATGAACACATCCGGTACTATGCCGCCGCCGCCGTACACAATGTGTCCACCCGGTGTTCTGAATTCCTGAGTTTTATCTACCTTAATACTATCGGCTGAATACAATTCACCGTGTTCAAGCCTTTCAAATTCTTCAGAAAAATAATCCTCAGTACTCTTGCCGTCGTATGGCTTTTGTATACAACGGCCGGTGGGTGTGTAATACCGGGCAATCGTTAACCTCACAGCCGAACCGTCGGGCAGGTCGATTTGGTCTTGCACCAGTCCCTTTCCAAAACTCCTTCTTCCGATGATGGTGGCACGATCGTTATCCTGCAAAGCACCGGCTACAATTTCGCTGGCACTGGCGCTGCCTTCATCAATCAACACCACAAGGGGATTGTTTTCAAAACCACCTTTGCTTGAAGCACTGTACATTTTTTTTGGGTGAGCCTTTCCTTCGGTATACACAATCTGAAGGCCATTTACCAAAAATTCATCAGCCAGCTCCACGGCGGCTTTTAAAAAGCCTCCGCCGTTGCCTCGCAAATCGAGTACCAATTTTTTCATGCCTTTAGCGCTGAGTTTATTAAAAGCGTCGAGGTACTCCTGGTAGGTGGTGCCTGCAAAGCGACTGATTTTGATATAGCCAATATCAGCACTTAGCATGTAGGCAATGTCAATGCTGTAGATGGGTATTTTACCGCGTTTGATCTTGAAGTCAATGGGGTTTTTGTTTCCGTGTCGTAATATACTAACGGTTACCAAAGTGCCGCTTTTTCCTCGAAGTTGATCGAACACCATTTTAGTAGTAACATGTATGCCGGCCATGTTTTTACCGTCTACCTTCACAATTTTATCTCCGGCTTTGATGCCCAATTTTTCTGAGGGTCCGCCTTCAATTGGGGAGATCACGCGAATGGTGTCGTTCACTATGTTAAATTCAACACCAATACCTTCGAAATTACCTTCCAGAGGTTCGTTCACAAGGTCGAATTCGGATGCGGGGATGTAGTCGCTGTGCGGATCAAGACTCTTTAGCAAGGCCAGAATAGTTTTGTTTTCAAGTTGTGCACGGTTAACTGTGTCAACGTATTGCGTTTCTATGTAATCGAGCAGGTGATTAATTTTATCCGGTTGATTCGGATGTTTAAATAAATAACCGGCATTAGAGTTGTTAGTTGAAAATGTAAAATAGTAACCCAGGCCTATACCGGCCGCAAAAAAGAGGGCCAGTACAAAGGGGATGTAAAATTTGTTGTTAGGGTTTTTTTCTTGTTCTGAAGAAGTAGTTGGATCGTTCACGGAGCTGTTTTTCTAAACGTTTAAATTAGTTAATTCAATTGAAGCGATAAGTATTCAGGCTTAAATGTATTAACTTCGTATGACTCATTTTAACCAGTATTGAAAACAGTTCTTAAATTTTGTTTTGCCGTATTGACCCTGTTCTTTTTGCACTGCAAAAAAAACGAACCTAAGGTGGTTCAGCAGCATCCTGTTCCTTCAGTTCCGGTGAATCTTACCATTTACCCCAACGATCCGCTCAATTTCGATATTCAGGCCATAGGTGGTTGGATGTACTTTACCGGAGGCGTGAATGGGATTGTGATATATCGAAAGTCGGAACAGGAATTTGTTGCCTTGGAAAGAACATCAACCAAAAATCCTTCAGATGCAAAATCACGCGTGCTTGTTTTGAATGATAATTTTACCCTGCATGATACCATCAGTGATTCCAAATGGCGACTCTTGGATGGGGCTGTTATTCAAGGCCCGGCAGAATGGCCGCTCAGAACTTACAGAACAAGTTACGATGGCAATTTATTGAAAGTGATCAATTGATGTTATCCGTGTTTTTCCAGGATGTGGTATTGATCAGGTGCAGAATGTCCTGTTTCAAAAAATCAATCACTTTTTTCAAAGAATCGGCGTTAGGCGTGCAATTGAAGTAGAGGGAGCCTCTCAGGAAATGTTGCGTACTGTCGGTAAGGTAAAATTGCACCGAAGAAGCGGTATTCCCGCTAATGTCAAATAACAAACCATACACCTTGGCCGAATCTCGTACAATGGCAATTTGCTCCAGGCCATTGGCCTTTATTTGATGGCGGTTGGCAAATTCGTGGGCATCATCCAGGTATTTGGGCAGGTTGTTCTGCACCGGTTTATAACTCAGATAAAGTGTGGCTTTGAAACGTTTAAATTCGATGTTTTGCCAGCAGGGTTCCGCATTTTTTTGTGTGTTTGGTACAACCTCTGAATACACTGGCACCTCAAAGCGGAACGGACACAAGCTATCATAAGGTTGATAGTTTTTTTCAGGAAAAGCTATTCTGAAATAGCCTCGTGGTTTAGGAGATAAAATATCTTCCTCCTCTCCGCAGGCGCTGCAACCCAGAAGGCTAATGATTGCGATAAACAAACGGATGTTTGGCTGAGTGGGCCAATGGCGGGGGGTTGAGAAGCTGATCAGTTTCAAAGTAGTTGGATTAATTAAGTTTAGTAGGGCAGTTGCTCGCTGCCCGAAGGTTCTCCTGGTCCTGTTTCTCCGCTACTGCCGCCGGTTTGTGAGGGATGATCACGTCGTTGCAGGATCACAAAGTTGTCGGCTACAATTTCGGTAACGTTTCGTTTAACGCCTTCCTTATCGTTCCACTGGCGGGTTTGCAGGCGACCTTCGAGATAAACCTGCATGCCTTTTTTGAGCAGTTTTTCGCCATTTTCGGCAAGTGTTCGCCACATCACAATGTTGTGCCATTCCACGTGTTCACTTCGATTGCCGTTCTTATCCTTGTACACCTCGGATGTTGCCAAACTAAAGTTCAGGCGGGGTATACCGCCTTCCGAGTAGCGGATTTCGGGATCTTTTCCCAGATTTCCGATAAGTAGTACTTTGTTGACTCCTGACATGATAGGTTGAATTTAGGTGATTGAGCCGTTTTTGACGGAATTCTACGAAGTTAAGCTTTCTATAATTGCCACGTATTCAGGGAATAACCCAGTTTTCAGTAAAAATTATTAACAATTCATTAAAATTCCCTTGTCTATTCGGTATAGAGTGTGTATTTTTGCCCTCCCGTTTTACACGCCGTAACGAGAGTGAAGGCGACGTTTTTTGAGTAGAGAAGTTAACGAACAAGCCCTGATTGAGAGGGTTTTTGGGAGGTGCAGGATGAGGTGGAGAAATATTTTTTCAAAAAGCTGAAAAAATATTTGTTGGTGGAGAAAAAAGCAGTACTTTTGCAGCCCCCAAACGAAGGAAAGGAAATTGAGAGGGAAGGGGAAAGACGTTCTGA
>JBPOHJ010000062.1:0-1808 GCA_052035725.1 Bacteroidota bacterium
CAATATTCAAAATTAAAATCTACATTACAAATACCCAAAACGTGGTATTTTATAGGCTGATTCTATTTTCTTGAACAACTGTTCAAGATTTATTTGCAAGTCTTAAAATATTTCAATAATATTGCCTCATAATTTCCGCAATTTTTCCGCAGAATTTCACGTAAGGGAAAAATTAAGGAAATATTTTACAAAACATGCTTAAACGATAAGGAATGAATTTACTAAAAAATCTTAAAAAATGGTGGGACGTTGGGACTATCAACCCAGAACGGGACGAGGCCAAAATGCCAGTGCTGTTGCTATGGGTAGAACGCGCCGCGATTATGGTTGTTGCTGTTGTCTCCGGTATTGCAGTCGCGGTATTCGGGTACATGAAGGCGGCTGATTATACCTCACTTGAAATTATCCGCTGGTTATCGGCTGGCCTTATGTTTTTCCTTGCCACTGCCATTACGGATGTGGGGGTAAAGTACTTCATCCAAAAAGGAGCGTTTGATTTCTTTGCAGCCTTTAATCCTGCCACATACAAAGGAAGTCAATACAATTGGTTTCAAAGAGCTATGCAGGTAGTTGCATGGATTTGCATGGTTGCCATTGTTGCTGGGCTTTTCTGGTTTGATTACGTTAGTGTAGATAGTGTACGCCGTCCGGTCGCTAACTTGGTCAAAAAGGAAAGCAAATTGAATCAAGATAGTATTAGGCAGGTGGTTGACGCGCAAGAACAAGCAAGGATTGGCGCAACAGTTACAGCCATTCAGGCGATTGAATTAGATATTCGCAATGTGCAAAAGCAGATTGAACGCGAAAAAGTTCGTGTACTGAACAGTGATAAGGCAATGAAAAAGCTTTACGACAAGGGGCATGGATGGGCTATGGGTCAAGTTGCAAGCCGTCAATCAAAAGCCATAGCGCCGTTGAAAGATCGGGAAAACCAATTGTATGCAACCAAACAGGAACTAAGCAACCAACGAACTAAAGACCTTGCCTACCGTTCCAATATCATTGCCAAAACCGATAGCTCAGTGCTTGCAGAAAACACCGCGATTGATGGGCGCAATACTAGCCTAGTCGAAGGTACTTCCAGCTTGTTTATCTGGATGGGGTTTTGGGCTAAGTGTATTGCCGGGCTTATTCGTGTATTGTTGGTGGTGATGTTCATGGGCGGCAATGTGAAAGACTACAACGGAGACGGGAAAATAGATCACACCGACGTTAACAGCGCCGCCTACCTGGGTTTTCAGCCGGGGTAACGGAACCAGTCCAAACCGTTACCCCTGAATCAGACCAGGAACAAACACCAGACATCAACGACGAATTGAGTTATGAAATCGAATTGCTTGAATTAACCTTGGAAGTGGTCGAAGATTTAAAAACCATCAACGCAATTCAAAAAGAGCTTGAATTGCTTTACTTAACAACCGAAATTCTATGAGCAAATTAGCAGCAAAAACAATTGAATGGCTCAAGGAAGCAGAGCAAAAATATATTGACGGTATACCAGCCGTTACGGATGAAAACCGCAAACGCTTAATGCAAATTGGCCTGGATGCTGTGCGGGATGAATTGCAACGCCGCGCCCAAAAAAAAAGCGTGGAACCGTCCGAAAACAAAGGACTGTTGGAGCAGCAAAAAACCCGCCTAAGACCAGAGTTAAACCCAAGTCTAGGAATACCAGCACTAAACGAAACGCCCGAAAAACTGGCAGCAGATAGGGTGTTTAATCAAAATCCAATACTAACCGCGCCACAACCAAAGGCACTTACCAAGATACCAGCACCAACAAAGCCGATTAAGTGGGCAAACGGGAA
>JBPOHJ010000043.1:0-40681 GCA_052035725.1 Bacteroidota bacterium
CTCACCAATGCAGAAGTAAAACTGTTGGGTCCGCTCCAAAAATAATTCAATGCCCCTGAACTGGCCGAGGCATTAAAACTTAAGGTCTTTCCAAAACATTGTGGGCTGTTTGTGGTGAACGAAATTATCGGTAAGGCGGTTACTGTAACGTGTGTTACCGCCGTATTGGTACAGCCCTGAGGGCTTGTGGCGGTGACAGTATAATTACCCGAAGCGTTTACAACAGGATTCGCAATCACAGGGTGTTGAAGAAGAGAAACAAAATTATTGGGACCCGTCCAAACGTAATTGGAACCTGCAAACGAGCTTGAACTTAAATTAAGGGTTTGCGTTACACACAAAGTGCCACCACTTGCCGAAACCGTTGGCGTGGGGTTAATCGTTACTGTGCCTTGTGTTGCTGCCGTGCAGGCGTTCGCCGCAGTAACCGTTACCTGGTAAACTCCACTTTGGGTGGGATGGGCTGCACTCAACACATTACCTTGTGCTACCGAAACAAATCCATTCACCCCACTCCAAACAAAGGCAACTCCGGTAGAAACATTGAACAACAAATTACTGTTCTGACAAACAGGACTATTGCTTTGAAACAAAGGATTGGGAACCGGTTTTAAAATAATGGAAGCTGTGGCTGAAGATGTGCAACTCAAGGCAGTACCAATCACTGTGTATTCGGTATTCACTAAAGGATTATCGGTGTATGTAGCACCGGTTAAACTGAAAGGTGTTGAAGCCTGCCAAGTGTAACTACTGGCCCCGCTCACATTCAGCGTGCCTGTTTCCAACGGACAGATAGACGCATGAGAAACTGTGAGCGTGGGATTTTGAATGTAATCTACCATTACAGTTTGGTTCACCACACAATTATTCCCGTCGCTGCTTTGAACCGTGTAAATGTATGTGCCTGCTGTGTTTTCAGTTGTAGAAAAGGTATCCGTGCTCGGGCCATTCACCCAGGTGTAAGTATACGCAGGTCCGGGCCCTGCCCCGGGCGTGCCACCGGAATTACTTGCTGTAAACGACAAGGCAGTGCCCACGCAGGTAGTAGGACTTGAGGCAACTATTACCGGATTTTGTGCGGGAGGTTGTGTTATGATAAACAAATCGTTGATTGTGCATCCTGTTAGAGCATCGGTGACTGTTAAACTCCAAAGTCCCGCACTTAAATTACTTGGTGTGGCAGCGGTGAGAGTTGTGCCACCACTCACCCAGGCATAATTCTCAGAACCAGAGCCCCCGGCTAAATTAATTACTGCTCCGGTTGCTGTGGCCGCACCAAAACACGTTACACTATTGCTGTGGAGCACAGTACCGGTAAGTGGAATAAGGGATGTGAAAATGGTTTGGGCCGTATAGGTAAAATTATTGCCAAAATCGAAAACCGTTATGGTGTAAGATCCCGGACTTAATCCAGTGGCAACAGAATTCGTTTGGTTACCGGGCATCCAGGTGTAGGAAAATGGGCCAATACCATTTAAGGCTGTCACAGTAGCTGAACCTAAATTAGCGCAGGTTATGGAAGTACTGTTAACGCTGATACAAGGTTGATTCACATTAATGGTTTGTTTTAAGGTATCGGTACCGCCGCCACAGCTATAATATAAAATGAGCATGGCTGTATAAGTGCCTAAACTTGTATAGGCGTGACCAGGACTGGAAAGTGTACTGGTATTATTTGCTCCCGATGAAGGATCGCCAAAATTCCATTGAAAACCCGTTAAGGAATAACCATTACCGGCGCAACCAACCATTGAAAAGTTCTGAACTATTGGAGGAGGGGTGAAAGACGCCGTTTGACAACCGAAGCTGTTGTTGACAGTATGCGTGAAAGGGGCCTGAGGTGGAGGCTGGTTAAATAAACATCCGGGAAAATTCGGTAAACCATAATAGGCGGTTTTTGGAGAAATACTTTGAGCGAGGTCTACAAAATTGCAAGCCAATCCCAAACTATTAGGGTTATTGATCACCCCCAATGCCGATTGTGCCCAACGGGAAACATAAATTTTGCCATCAGGACCCAATTGCATGCTGGAATACCAGTTGGAATTAAAAGAAGCGGTGGCAATGGCTACCTGCGAAGCCACAACGGCAGTAGGTGAACCGGCACACAAATCCCATTGATAAATATTTCCCAGGTTATTGATCCCTCCCCATAACCTCGAACCGTAAAATTTTGTGCCGTCGGGTGAAAATTCACAGCCGTAACCACCCCACCAATTATTGATACTGAAGTTGCCGACTGCAAGGGCCAAAGAATTTGATACAACACCTGTTGTATTATCAAAATCAAATAACTCAAAACCCGCTCCTAAATTATTGACGTTGCCATTATACATGGCGCAACCAAGCTTTTTGCCATTGGGAGAAATTTTCATACAACCAATGTCCCAGTAATTTAGGTTTACCGACCAAGAAGGAGCTGGTGATAATACAGGACTGGCATTAACACCCAGATTGGTAAGTAAAAACGAACGGAACATGGGTGAATTATTATTGTAAGAACCGTCCCTTACCAACACCCACCAGTCCACACCATTGCAGTGTTTTGTAGCGGTAAGTTTTTCGGCTGTAATGGCAGATGAGATAACCACATTTTTTACGGTAACAGATCCCTGACCTGCAGCCAGACTTATGTCAACAATGGAATAATAAGCTCCGGAGCTAAACGAAACATTATTTCCTCCGGTAACTGTAAAAATGTAATACAAAGTAGCACTGCCCGGCTTTTTGAGAATAATGGCAGACTGCGAAGGCGTCCAATTGCCATTTAATCCTGTGCCATTGGCCATAACGTTATGGCTTTGATTCCAAACGGTCATGCCGTCGGTGTAGAAAAGCAAATTACCTGATCCATCGGCAATGGATGCGCAACCCTCAAATACAACCATTGAACCATTTGTGAGTGCTGAGGGCGGACTGGTAGAAAAATTCAATCCTGCTCCATTACCGAAGTACCATTTTTTTGCTTCGTTTTGAGAATGTGAAGTCAGGGTCAGAAACAGACCAAAAAGGACAAAAAGGTATCCCGGGAATTTTTTCAATTCGTTAAGTACCATGGGTTTAAACCCAACCAAATTTAGGCAATTTACCTCCTTAGTCCTAGATTTTCACTCATTGGGAGGTTGTATTTACTCATTCATCTCCTTTTTGAGGTAGGGGGCTGTGTGGGATTTTTTATTGTGAATAAGTTCTTCGGGTAAGCCCGAAAACAGAATCTCCCCGCCCTTTTTGCCACCCTCAGGGCCCAGGTCCACAATATGGTCAGCAACCTTAATCATGTCCATGTTGTGCTCAATTACTAAAACAGTATTACCATGGTCAACGAGGCGATTCAAAACTTCCAGTAATACGCGTATATCTTCAAAATGTAAACCGGTAGTGGGTTCGTCAAGTATATAAAAGGTATTTCCTGTATCGCGTTTACTTAGTTCTGTGGCCAACTTTACTCGCTGGGCTTCTCCCCCACTCAAGGTTGTGGCTTGCTGACCGAGTGTGATGTAACCAAGTCCAACATCAAACAGTGTTTTTATTTGTCGGTAGATCGAAGGCACGTTTTCAAAAAACACACAGGCTTGTTCAATGGTCATGTTCAACACATCGCTAATACTCTTGCCTTTGTACCTTACTTCCAGTGTTTCGCGGTTGTACCGTTTACCATTGCAGGTATCACAGTTAACATAAACATCGGGTAAAAAATTCATTTCTATGGTCTTCACCCCTGCTCCGCCGCATGTTTCGCACCTTCCGCCTTTTACATTAAATGAAAAGCGGCCTGGTTTGTAAGCTCTGATTTTTGCCTCAGGTAATTCTGAAAACAGGGTACGAATGTCGCTAAAAACATTTGTGTAGGTGGCCGGATTACTGCGAGGTGTGCGACCTATTGGCGATTGGTTGATCTCAATCACTTTATCAATGTGTTCCAAACCTTTGATGTTTTTATATGCAAGTGGTTTTTTCTCTGATTTGTAAAAATGAGCAGCCATGATTGGATAGAGCGTTTCATTAATCAAACTACTCTTCCCGCTACCGCTAACACCAGTGATACAGATGAACTTACCAAGTGGTAATTCAAGTGTTACCTGCTTTAAATTATGACCAGAGGCTCCACTTAATACAATGCTTTTTCCATTACCTTTTCTGCGTTTGGCAGGAATTTCAATTCGCAATTTGCCGCTAATGTAGTTGGAAGTCACGGTATCAAATTCCAGCATTTTTGCTGGTGACTCAGCAGCCACTATTTTTCCGCCATGTAAACCAGCACCGGGGCCAATATCAATCACGTAATCGCTTTCCAGCATTATATCCTTATCATGTTCCACAACCAAAACACTATTTCCTACATCACGCAGGTTTTTTAATGCCTGAATTAAACGGTGATTGTCGCGTTGGTGCAATCCTATGCTGGGTTCATCTAAAATATACAAAACACCTACTAACTGGGAACCAATTTGTGTCGCCAACCGGATGCGTTGTGCTTCCCCACCGCTAAGCGAGCGCGAAGAGCGGTTTAACGTAACATAATCCAAACCAACATCCAATAAAAAACCAATGCGGGAGCGAATTTCCTTTAAAATTTCATGTGCAATGATGTTCTGTTTTTTATCGAGCCGTTTTTCAAGGTGTTTAAAAAAATCCTGCAAAAAACTGATGTCAAGTTCAGCAAGTTCAGCAATGTTTTTGTTGTCGATCTTAAAATACAGCGCTTCCTTTTTTAAGCGGGTACCTGAACAAGAAGGACAGGTTTTTTTATTCGTAAAACCCTGTACCCAGCGTTGCATAGCCGCGCCATCATCTTCTTCGGCCTGCCTGCTGATAAAAGTAGCAATTCCTTCAAACGAGGTGTTGTAAGAGCCCGCCTCGGTATTAACTTTTATAAGATCTTCGGAGCCGTACAAAATCACATTCACCGCTTCTTCACTTAGGTCTTCAAATGGCGTAGATAAATTAAAACCAAATACTGTGCCCAAGGCTTCCAGTTGTTTGAATATCCAACCGCCTTGCCCCTTCAAGGCGCCAATGGCCGCTATAGCACCCTGGGAGATGGAAAGTTTGGGGTTAGCTACAATTTTATCAATGCTCACTTCCGATATTTCACCGAGTCCGTTGCATTGCGGACAAGCACCATATGGAGAATTGAAAGAAAATAAATTTGGAGCCGGTTCATCGTAACTAATTCCTGTGGTTGGGCACATCAGCGAACGACTGTAAAAACGCACCGATGTGCTTGGTTTTTTGGCCTTTTTACTTTTGGTATCAGGAGGGTAACTTTCTCCTACCATGATGCTGCCTTTGCCATGCTTCATTGCAAGATCAAGAGATTGCGCCAAACGCTTTTTCACATCCTTATCAATCTCGAGTCTGTCGATTACCAATTCTATGTCGTGGATCTTATAACGGTCCACTTGCATCTTCGCCACCAAGTCCCGAACTTCCCCATCCACTCTTACCTTGTTGAATCCCTTTTTACGCAATTCTTCGAACAACTCGCGATAATGCCCTTTGCGACCTTTAACCACGGGCGCCAGCAATTCAATAGTTTTGTGATGAAACGCTTCAAGTATCAAGTCCACAATTTGCTCATCGGTGTAACGCACCATTTTTTCGCCGGTGTTATACGAAAAGGCTTCACCTGCCCTGGCGAATAATAACCGCATGAAATCGTAAATTTCAGTAATGGTGCCCACTGTAGAACGAGGGTTTTTGTTGACCGTTTTTTGTTCGATGGAAATTACTGGGCTCAATCCCGAAATTTTATCCACATCGGGTCGTTCTAGATTACCAAGAAACTGTCGGGCATAGGAAGAAAAACTTTCAATGTACCTGCGCTGCCCTTCGGCATATATAGTATCAAAGGCTAAAGATGATTTTCCACTTCCACTCAACCCTGTTATCACCACTAATTTGTTGCGGGGAATTTCTACATTGATATTTTTGAGATTGTGTGAGCGGGCACCAATCACTTCAATCGTTTCGTCCTCTTGGGTGGAAATCATAAGTAGTCAAAGTTAAGAGAGTATTTCGTGGGGTACAATGCTAAAAAACTAATGGTCGTAAATTGTTTGCATTTTTTCGAACAATTGCTGAACAAAAAAGTTTTACACGCTTATTAGCCAAATAAGAAGTTTAGCTCTAATTTTACTTCACTATGACCGGATCTGAACATCTCATTGAAAAATACCAACAAACTAACCAATTCGGAGCCTTTCTGGGAATGAATTTTACAGTGCTGTCACCGGGTAAGATCGAGTACCGCCTGAGAGTTCAACAGCACCACCTTGCTACACCCTTGTCGGTGCACGGTGGTGTTATAGCCGCCTTGATCGACGGTGCTTTGGGTGTGGCAGCTTTATCGGCTGTTGCGCACAGCAATCGGGTGGTAAGTACAATAGAATACAAATTGAATTTTTTGGCCCCGGCACTTCTTAACGATAGCCTTTGCGCAACAGCCGAAGTTATTCAGCAGGGCAAACGTTTGCTTGTGGTTAATTGCGATGTGATTTGCGAAAACCGTAACCAAATCCTTATCTCAAGAGCCATGGGTACGTTTAACGCTTACCCTGCTGAGAAGGCCGGCTATTGAAATTTCTCGATCTTGTCTTTAAATGATAGGTTTTTGTTTGCTGCATGAATTTTGATGTTCAACAACAACTCCTGGCATCCTGAGTGTAAACAATTGTCCTGAATTTTCTGTATAAGGGCATACACTGCTTCAGAACTTCCTTCTACCACTGTTTCAAACGGGCATACCTGATAATTCAAACCGCTGTTTTCAATTAAGTGAATTGCATCGTCAATAAAATCGTATTTAGCACCTGTTTCAGGAAAAGGCAGTAATTGAATGGCCGCATTGATCATCATGTGGTTTGGATTTGAAGTTGGGATAATTTCTGAATCATGCTGTTTACCAGTGCCAGCAAGGATTTTTCAGCCATCTTCAAAATAAATGGATTTAAATCGCCCTGCATGTTGATAGCGCATGTGCCGGGGTGTTCAGCTTCACCGGTAAAATACACTTGCAATTTAAAATTGAACTTAGATAACCCTTCACTACTGAAACACAAGAGTTCAAAGGGCCTTTTTTCAACCAACCGAATACTCATGGGTGTGATGCCTTTGATGTTGAAGGAACAGGCATCCTGAGTGTAGGTGAAGTTTTCAACCTTGTCCTCGGGCAGGATGTTCTTGAAATGACTGAAATCTGAAAGAAAAACATACAAATCTTTAACAGAACTTACGGTCGGCCTGGGTTCTCCGGAAAGTGTAAATTCAGCCACGATTATTTCACCAGACTTTGTGCCCAGCCCGAAGGATTAAGTTTCCACTGTTTGAGGCTTTCCACATCCTTTTTGGCAATGTACTCCTTCTCTACTGCAGTTTCAATTAAATTAGAATAGTTGGTGAGTGTGCTGAGTTCACACTTTGCTTTTTTGAAATTTGCCGCAGCTTCTTCGAACTCATAGGTAAAAATAGCTACCATTCCTTTAACTAAACAGCCGGCTTCTCTCAACGCTGCAACCGCTTTCAGGCTGCTGCCGCCAGTACTTACAAGATCTTCGATAACCACCACGCTTTGGCGACTTTCTAACTCTCCTTCGATCATATTAGTTAAGCCGTGCTTTTTTGCTTCGCTTCGCACATACACAAATGGCAAACCCATTTCCTGCGCTACCAATGCGCCAAGGGCAATACCACCGGTTGCTACACCGGCAATAACATCAGGCTTACCAAAGTGTTCTTGTATACACTCAACAAATTGCTGGCGGATGTAGGTTCTGATTTTTGGATAAGAAAGGGTTTTGCGGTTATCGCAGTAAATTGGAGACTTTAAACCAGAAGCCCAGGTAAATGGGTGTTCAGGTTCAAGTTTGACGGCTTTTATTTGTAATAAAAATTCGGCAATTTTATGGGCCGGGTCATCAAATGCGTTCATAGTACAAAAATAGTATTTACTAAAGGTTTGCTGCCCCCCTATTTATGAACAATAAAATTTACTTTGGTGATCATCATATGCATTTTATCTCTTCTGAATCTCAAGTTTCAGAAAATGAGGCCATTAATTTTTATGAGCTTAGTCTTAAAAAGGGGGCTGAATTCAGCAAAGTGTGTCGCGACTTTTTAAATCACAAACAAAACATCCAGTTATTGCTCAGAGACATCCCTTTTGAACAGGTGTTAGACGCTTTAAAAAAAGAATTCAGGTACATTGAAGCTGCCGGTGGATTTATTCAAAAAAACGATGCTTATCTTTTTATTCACAGGCATGGCAGGTGGGATCTTCCAAAGGGTAAGCTGGAAAAGGGAGAAGGTATTCGCGAAGCTGCCATTAGGGAATGTGAAGAGGAATGTGGCGTAAAAAACCTCCGTATTGTTAATGCCCTTGGATCTACTTTTCACTTGTACCCATATAAAAAAGACATCGCTCTCAAACAATCGTATTGGTTTTACATGCATAGCGACTATGAAGGACCGCTTGTTCCGCAAACCGGTGAAAGTATTGATGAAGCCCGGTGGATTCAATTGCCTGAAGTAATTGCCACGGTATTACCCGATACGTATTTCACTATACGGGACGTGCTAAAGGAAGCATTGGCTTTATCGAAATAGAATGGTCATTCTCTTGTAATTTGCTTAAGTTCATCTAAAGCTATCAACATTCTGAAACTGGAATTCAATCATTTCGTATATTTAGGTGCAAGTTTTTCTATCGCTTCCTTCTTGTAAGGAAGAGGAAAGTCCGGGCAACACAGAGCGATCCGCCATCTGAAAAGGTGGGTGCAAAACCGAAATGTTTTGCAACAGAAAGTGCCACAGAAAACCAGGTAGCCCCAGCTAGCTTTAGGGCGGTTGGGGTGATAGTGAAAACGTGAGGTAAGAGCTCACGAGCACAGGCAGCAATGTTTGTGTTGGGAAAACCTCGGGTGTTGAAAGACCAAATAAGTTGCAGGCTGAAGGCTGCTCGTCTTCTTTCGATTCGTCGGAAACTGCAATGGGTAGGTCGCAAAGATAAATGATAGATATACCCCAATTCGTTGGGGCGAAACAGAACCCGGCTTACGGCTTGCGCTTTGGTATAAGACTATGAAAAGAATTTTACTGTTCGTTATTTTTCTTCTTTTCAGCCTGGGGGCTAGTGCCCAATGTCCACAGATTTATAATTCTGCAGGCACACTCACCAACAATCCGATTTTTATTTCCTGCAGTGGAGGGCCTTACAACCTGAATATTCAATCGAACGTAAGTTGGGGACCGTATTCTATAAACTGGGGGGATGGTTCTCCGGTATTTAATGCAGCATCCTATACGGCATTAAGCACGGTACCCCATTTGTACGCCACTTTTACTGGCACGTATCAAATTGTGCTCACCATCCCAGGCTTGTCATGCGTATTAAATGCCTTGGTAGTGATGGAATTACCAACAAACGCGGTGATCAGTATTCCCCCGGGGCTTCCAACTTTAGGTTGTGCGCCAAAAACTCTTACTTTTCAAAACACCAGCACCAATGTAAGCGCCAACACTACTTTCACTTACGACTTTGGAGATGGTTCACCCATTCAAATTTTTAACAGTACCAATGCAGGTGCCTTAATCACACACACGTATCTCAAAGGCACAGTCAATTGTCAAACCCAAGTGAACTTGTTTGCCAGAAATTATTGCAACGTTGTTCCTTCCAACTCTACCTGGAACCCTTTGCAGATCTATGATCTGGATGATGCCATGATTACCCCTGATCAAATAGTAAAATGTTACCCCGATACCACCTTTATTTTCACCAACAGCACAAACCGCAATTGTGTACCGCAGGGTAACACATTTCAGCGACAGGAATGGTGGAACTTTGGCAATTATTGGGGTGTTGGGCACGATAGCATATTTAACTGGAATCCTTGGCCACCAACTATTCCGAGAACAATTGCGTATCCTGGACTTGGCACCTACAATGTGATGTTGCGCGACAGCAATTTGTGCGGTATTGATACCGCTATTATCAGTGTTAGCATTGTAAGTCCACCTAGCGCCAGTTTGATCGTTCCTGGCGGGAACCTTTGCCAGAATACCAGCTTAACTTTTACCAATGCCAGTCCGGGAGGCAGTTCGTATTTGTGGAATTTTGGTGACGGAGGCGGCTTTGTTAACCTTGGCGGGGGAAATAAAAATCACACTTATTCCACCCCGGGTACTTACACTGTTCAATTAATTGCCTTTATAGCCGGTGGCGCTGCCTGCAGAGACACTGCGAGCGGCGTGGTGACCATACTTGCCGCACCGGTAGCCAACTTCACCGTAAATCCCAACAGTGGCTGCAACAGCATTCTGAACGCTACCTTCACCGAGTCCTCAAGTTTAGCTACGCAATGGAGTTGGAATTTTGGTAACGGTAACACCAGCACCCTGCAAGTGCCGCCACCGCAGAACTACATCACAACAGGCTTGTTCACGGCTTCGTTAACCGTAACTGCCAGTACCAGTTGTGTTCATACACGCACGGCCTCCTTAATAGTTCGACCTAAACCTGTGCCGGCATTTGCTGCCATTTCGGCTTGTGTGGGAGCCGCAGCCAATTTCACCAACACATCAACCGTTACAGGAACAAATCCAATCACCTCTTATACCTGGAATTTTGGCGATGGCACAGCACTTTCTACACAAACCAACCCGGTGCACACCTATACGGCACCAAACACCTATTCAGTGAAACTCATTGCCACCACGGCGTTTTGTATTGACTCAATTGTACAAACGGTTTTGGTGAATTTAAAACCGGTGGCCAATTTTGTTTTCTCCCCTACAGTTGCCTGTCCACCCTTTGCTGTAAGTTTTAGCAACACATCGGTAAATAACACGTCATCCCTTTGGAATTTTGGTGTGAGTCCAACAGCCACATCCAATCTTGCAAATCCGGGTTATACTTATCAGAATACAACACAAAATTTTTTAAACTACACAGTTAGCCTGATTGTTGGAACCGGAGCCGGTTGTAGCGACACCATGACAAGGCCTTTAAGTGTGAGGCCAAGGCCTGTGGCTAATTTTACCACAGTAGGTTTCTCGGGTGGTTGTTCACCACTTCCTACTACTTTTTCAAACACTTCGATTGGAGCCTCTACCTACACCTGGTCGTTTGGCGACGGAATAGGCTCGGCAGCAACCAACCCATCGCATGTGTATACCAACAACTCCCTTCTGCTTATCACCCGTACCATAACTCTGGTAGCTACTAATTCGGTTACCTGCACTGACACTATTCAGAAAACGATTCAAATCTTCCCACAACCTTTTACCAATTTTACTATGATTCCCGCAAGTGGTTGTACGCCTTTGCAAGTTACCTTTCCATCGGTGCCAGGCGTAATTTCTTACACCTGGAATTTTGGTGATGGTTCATTTCCTGTTGTGGCCACCACACCAACATTGCATGTATTCACAAATTCCACAACGGCCAACCAAACATTCACTGTTCAATTGATAGCGCAAAACGGATTTGGCTGTATTGATTCAAGCTATGGATATCCGGTGGTATTTCCGAGATCTTACGCCGATTTCACTGCCAGCCCCTTACAGGGTTGCTCGCCATTTGGTGTCAATTTTTTAAATGGCAGCTCAGGGCATGCCAATAGTAGCTGGACCTTTGGAAACGGGCTCAGCTCCAATTTACCAAATCCATCCACCACCTATACCAACGCTGCAGGCAGTCCTTCACAAACTTTCAGCATTCGGCTTGTGGTTGCCAGTGCCAATAATTGCAAAGATTCAGTAGAGAAAAGCGTATTGTTGTATGCGCGACCAAAGGCCGATTTTGTAATTGATACCCCCGCCTGTTCACCTAAGGTTATGACGTTTACCAATACCTCTGCGGGTGCCAGTTCGTATTTCTGGCATCTTGGTGATGGCACTACCTCTACATTTACCAACCCGGTGAATTTGTATTACAGTACGCTCGATCAATATTATCCGGTGCGTTTAAAAGCAAGCAATGTTACCGGTTGCAGCGATTCTGTGAGTGTAAACATGTTGATTCACGGAAAACCCAGTTTTGAATTCGATCCTTTGCCTGATAGTGGCTGTACTGTTTTAAGTGTCAATTTTCCTGCTGTGGTTGGTGTGAACTCTTATTTGTGGGAATTTGGGGATGGAACGGCAGCCAATACCGGTAATGTGACTCATCTGTTTACCAACAATGGTGTGATAGATAAATTATTTAATGTGGTATTGATTGGTAAGGACAAATTCGGTTGTGCCGACACCAGCACAAAAGTGATTAAGGTGTATCCTCGCCCAACCGCTAAATTTACGGCGGCTCCTTTGAGTGTTTATATACCCGTTCAGCCGGTGTACTTTGCCAACCTAACAAGTAATGGAAATTTTTACAAATGGGACTTTGGGGATAACGGTACCTCTGAAGAGTTTGAGCCATCACACCTGTACACGCAGCCCGGCGAATATGTGATCACACTGATAGCTGAAAATAACCGCGGATGCAGAGACACCTTTCAACTACCAGAAACCGTGAAGGCCCTAGATGAATCCAGTATAATTATACCGAATGCATTCACCCCTAATCCTGCGGGATCCCCTGGTTTAATTTACGACCCTAATGATCTTAGTAACGATATTTTTCATCCTGATGTAAGAGGCGCTGAAACTTACCAGTTAAGTATTTTTTCACGTTGGGGTGAATTATTGTTTGAAACCACCAATCCTCGTGAAGGTTGGGATGGCTATTACAAAGGAGTATTGTGCACACAGGATGTGTATGTATGGAAAGTGAAAGCTACTTTTTTGGATGGCAAAGTGATAACAAAAACCGGTGACGTTTTACTTTTACGATAAAGCATGAGGACCCTGTATACATACTTCCTCATTGGTGTTTGTGTTTCTTTTACGCAAGCCCAAAAAATTGCCAAGGTGGATAAAAAGAAGGCCAATGAACTGGCCTACGATGCGCAACTGCGCTTTGACCTGGATGATTATTACCAAGCTTTAAATTTGTATCGTAGCGCCTTACATTATAACCCCCTGCATGAAAACGCCGGTGTTAACTCAGCTTTGTGTATGTTTCAATTGGGTTATGCCATCGACAGCCTGATTCCACTCGAAAACAACTTAACACTCTCTAAAGTTCCGGACGCTACCTTTTACCTGGCCATGATAAAACACCGGCAAAAAAAATTCGATGAGGCCATACTTTTACTTCAAACGTATAAAAAAATCAAACCCAACAAACGTTTGAACACTAACTTGGAAGTGGATTTTCGAATTCAGCAAAACCAAAATGCCAAAACTTTTATCGCCAAACCGATTGAAGCTTACATCAGTAATCTTGGTCCTGAGGTCAATAGTCCATATCCCGATTATGTACCGGTAATCAGCCTTGATGAATCGGTTTTGTATTTCACTTCTAAGCGACCACAGCAAACAAACGACAGCGTGAATGCCGACCAATCCTATTTTGAAGATATTTATTATTCTGAAAACAGCAACAGCGATTGGCAAAAAGCCAAGAACATAGGTGCCCCGTTAAACACAAAAACTAACGACGCCTGTGTGGCATTAAGTCCAGATGGGGAGCGAATGATTATTTACCGCACTTCTGCTGACCTGGTTAGCGGCGATTTGTACATTTCAAGAAAAGGAAACTCCAATACCTGGCAAACTCCCGAGAAGTTGCCGGAAATCATTAACTCACCTTACCTTGAAACAAGTGCTTGCTTCAGCATGGACACAAGTGAGATCTTTTTTAGCAGCAACCGACCGGGAGGCTATGGAGGAAAAGACCTCTACCGCATCCGAAAATTACCCAACCAACAATGGTCGAAGGCTTTTAACCTGGGACCTTCCATCAATACCCGGTATGATGAAGATGCTCCTTTTCTTCATCCGGACGGGGTAAGTTTGTATTTCAGCAGCAAGGGGCACAACAGCATAGGCGCTTACGATGTTTTTTCAAGTGTATACGACAAAGAAAGTTCAGGATTTGGAGCAGCTGAAAATCTTGGTTATCCTATTAATGACATAAATGACGATGTTTTTTTCGTTGTGAGTGTTGATGGCAAAAGAGGGTATTACTCTTCAGAAAAAGCTGATGCTTTGGGACACACGGATATTTATAAGATTGATACACGATTCCGTTCCAGCGACATTATTGTGCAAAACGGCACGGTGCTAATTGATAGTCTGGCCTTCAAAGCGCGGTTAAGTGTGTACGAGCTGCCGGGCAATCAATTGCAGGGTATTTACACTTCCAATCCCAATTCAGGACAATTTGTTCTGGCTTTAAGTCCGTTTAAATCCTACCGCGTGTTAATTGAAGCTGATGGATGCGAAGAACAGGAAATGACCCTGAAGGCGCTGGTGAGTGAAGAAGATGCCAATAGTATTGTAATCCATTTAAAGAAAACCAATGCGCAGTAACATCATCATAGCTTCGCTTTTATTGGTTATCTCCTTTCAGTTGAAAGCTCAGGAAGTGCAATTCACCCAGTTTTATGCCACTCCGTTATTTCTCAATCCTGCATTTACCGGTTTAACCTATGGTCACCGTTTTTCAGCCAATTACCGCAACCAATGGCCGGGCATTAAAACTACCTACGTTACCTATATGGCAGCCTACGATTACAACGTAAGTAATTTAAATAGCGGTATTGGGGTGTACTTTTTACAGGATGTTGCCGGCACCTCTAATTTGGTTACTGCTCAACGTTGTTTTAATTATGCCTACAGTATTAAGATTAACAGAACTTCAGAAGTGAGGGCCGGCATGTCGCTGGCTTTGGTTAGCAAACGTTTAGATAATTCCAATTTAATTTTCAATGACCAACTGGTAACTGGCTCTAATGTTTCAGCCGAAGCCGGCGCTGCCCAAAAAATTAACTATTTTGATGTGGGATTAGGTGCCCTTTATAATTCGAGAAACATCTGGCTTGGTATGTCAATTAAACACTTGAATGAACCAAACACAAGTTTGGTTGATGGAGATTTGAGCACCTTGCCTGTTTATCTGAGTGTACATGGCGGCTACCGTTATATCATATCAGCAAGAGGGGCAGGAAAAACCAAACTCGAAGAATTTATTAGTGCAAGTTTGCATTTCAGAAAACAGGAAAAATACGATCAGCTCGACATTGGCGCTTATTACTTCAAGAACATCATGAATTTTGGGCTTTGGTACAGAGGCTTGCCATTTAAAAAATACAAAGCCGGGTATGGCAATCAGGAAAGTATTGCCATTTTGATAGGTTTGGAGATTCCTGACAAAAATTTCAGGGTGGGCTATAGTTACGATGTTACCATATCGCGTTTGGGTTTCAACAACAGTTTGGGTTCACACGAAATTTCCATGGTATTTGAAATTGTTCAAAAACGCAAAAAATCAAGAAGGGTCCTCATCTCCTGTCCCAAATTTTAAGGCATGCCATTTTAACTTATTCGGCAAGTGCCTCCTGGTAAATAGTTCTGCCGTAAATTTTTAAGGCCTTATCCAGGGCAATAAACTCCTGGCTTGACGCCTCTACAAACGTGTTCTCATTATCTAACCAGGCAATCATGGATTCGTTATAATGGTAGGTTTTTTCGTGATGCACGATTTTACCATCTGAGGAATCCATCCACAGCGTTTCGGTAAACAGGAGTTTCTGCTCATAAAAATACCATGTCACCTGTTTATTGATACGGCCGTTTTCAATAACTTTAATAGCCACCGGCAAGGCATTACTGTAATACAAGCACTTGTAAGCATTTTCAGCACGCACTTGCTCTACCTTACGGCAAGCATCTAATTCAGTTTTGATCTGTTCCACCACCTGATCAATCTTCTCAAGTGTGTTTTGTGAATGGCTAAGAAGCCCTGAAAAAAGTAATGTAACGAGAAGCCAAACTTTATAATTCATGTAACTGATGAATTTTTCATTTTGCATGTGCATTTTATTTACAGTAGTTACTCAAGCCAAATGTTGAAGTATTTCACCACAGATGAATTCGGCGGCATGGCCATCTCCATAAAGTTGTGGGAATTTTAAATCCTTACTACTGTATAACTGTTCAAATGCTGATTTAATGCGTTTCTCATCGGCATCCGCTACTATCGCGGTGCCGCATTCTACCAATTCTACCCATTCTGTTTCGGGACGCAAAATCACACAGGCCTTTTTAAAATAGAACGCTTCTTTCTGAACGCCTCCGCTATCCGTCATCACCAAGGCGCAATTTTTTTCCAGTGCAATCATTTCTAAAAAGGAGGCCGGTTCAGCAATTATAAAACCGGAATTTGCTTGCACTTCTTTATAAAGCTCAGGATTCAGGTTTTGAGAAAGTAATTTGGCAGTACGCGGGTGAAGGGGCAAAATCACTTTTAGCTTGTGTAGTATTGAAATATCGTTTAACGACTTAAACAACGCATTCAAACGTGGCGCTTCATCGGTGTTGTTGTTTCGGTGAATAGTGGCCAGAATAAATTGATTTTTTTGAAGGTCGTATTGTTCTAGGATCTTTGTTTTGGCTTCGGCCACCTGGCTAAAAAACACACTGTTATCAAACATCACATCCCCGCATTGATAAGCTTTGGGATTATCGGCACTAAATGGAGGTAAGGGGTTGTCTTTAAATCCTTCTTTGAGCAGGTTTTTAAAACCTGTTGAGGTTGGCGAAAACAACAAGGTACTCACATGATCGCAAAGAATCCGGTTCACCTCTTCAGGCATGCTTTTGTTAAAGGACCGAAGCCCAGCTTCGATGTGCACTACCGGCACATGAATTTTGCTGGCCGCAACAGCTCCTGCCAGGGTAGAATTGGTGTCGCCGTACAATACAATAGCCTTGGGTTGTTCTTTTACCAGAATGTCTTCAATGCCCGAAATCATGGCTGCCGTTTGTTTACCATGTGAACCCGAGCCCACGTTAAGGTTATAATCAGGAGCCGGAATACCCAACTCGTCAAAGAAAACCTGACTCATATTGGCATCGTAATGTTGCCCGGTGTGTACAATAATCTCCCTGATTTGATTTGAGAACTTGTTTTGAATGGCCCTGCTTAAGGCGGCGGCTTTAATAATCTGGGGTCTTGCCCCAATAATGGTTACTATTTTAAACATAAGAATTAGAGCAATTGCTCATCTGAGAAACTTAAATAATTCTGGTCTCCGATTATCAGGTGATCAAGTAATACAATGTCAAATAAATTCAGGGCTTCCCGTATTTTTTTTGTGATCTGTTTGTCCTGTTCGCTTGGCAGCACTTGACCGCTGGGATGGTTGTGTGCAAGAATAACACCACTGGCTGTATGATCAATAGCAGCTTTGCAAATCAATTTCACATCAACCACTGTACCCGAAACCCCACCTTTGCTTAAATGCACTTCTTTAATAATCTGATTAGCTCTGTTAAGGATTAAGACCCAAAATTCTTCGTGGGGCTGGTCCATTAAATGATGGCGAATGGCCTCATAAGCTTGTCGGCTACTGGTGATTTTAATTCTTTCGGTTGGGTCGCTTTCTTTTCGTCTGCGCCCCAATTCAAATGCAGCAGCAATTTCAATGGCTTTTACCTCCCCTACCCCTTTGTATTTTCTAAGGTCGGCAATTGAAAGTTTAGCAAGTTCGTTGATGCTGTTACGGTGTTCTGAAAACATTCGTTGAGCCAATTGCACTGCTGTTTCTTCTTTGTTACCCGAACCCATCACAATAGCCAAAAGTTCGGCATCACTCAAACTATGCCTACCCAATTTTAATAACTTCTCGCGAGGACGATCGTCTTCGGCCAGAGACTTCATGTTCAGGTGATTTTCGAGGGATTTCACTGCCCTAAATTAAGAATTTGATTTTCATTCCCCTATTCCTTTTCCTAACTTCGTGAACGCTTATGTCATTCTTTAAAAGGGATTCACTCCGAATTTTCCAAACCAAGGAATTCCGCCTTTTCATCTATACACGATTTTTACTCACGCTTGCCATACAAATGCAATTCAGTACACTTTACCTGCAGGTGTACTACGAATATTCAAAAAATGAATTGATGTTGGGTTTCATTGGACTTTCAGAAGCCTTGCCTTTCATTCTTACCTCCCTGTTTAGCGGGCACATAGCCGACACCATGCCAAAGCGCCGTATTTTACTGCTCGGTATTTTTCTTTTGATCTTAGGCGCTGCATTTTTAATTCTGAACGCACTGCCTCAAGTAGGGTTATTGAAATTTATGGGTTTGTATGCCTTGTTTTCTATTGTGTTTGTGTTTGGCATCACCCGTTCTTTTCTTGCCTCAAGTTCTAACCCTTATTTAAGTCAGCTCATTCCGCGCGAACAGTATGCCAACGGAGCTACTTGGAACAGCACTGCCTGGCATACAGCCTGTATTTTGGGTCCAGTGGCCTCAGGCCTTATTTATGCTTATAGTACCAACTATAAAGCGGCAATTTGCCATGGTGTTGAAATGGTATTGTTTATTGGAGCCTTTATCCAATTGTTCAGGATAAAAAACCAAGGGTTACCTCAATTGAATACGGTGAGCGAAAGTATTTTTGTGAGTATGCGGGAGGGATTAAGTTTTGTGTATAAAAGCAAAATGATTTTAAGTGCTATCTCACTTGATTTGTTTGCCGTGTTGTTTGGAGGTGCTGTTGCTTTAATACCGGCCTTTACCGATAAAATTTTACAATTAGGTCCCGAAGCATACGGCCTGCTGAGAACAGCCCCTGCCATTGGTGCAGTAGCCATGGCCGGCATAATGGTAGTTTACCCTCCAGGGCGCAAAGCCGGTCGTGCGTTACTTTGGTCGGTAATTGCGTTTGGCGTGTTTACCATGGCTTTTGCTTTGAGCAAAAATTATTGGCTGGCATTTTTTATGTTGTTGTTAACCGGGGCATTCGATAATGTAAGCGTGGTGGTAAGACACAGCATACTTCAGCTGATGACCCCTGATAACATGCGTGGGCGCGTGAGTGCCATCAACAACATTTTTATTGGAAGCAGCAACGAAATAGGCGCTTTTGAAAGTGGTTTGGCAGCGAGATTAATGGGTCTGGTTCCCTCTATTGTTTTTGGAGGCGCTATGACCATTGCTGTAGTGCTTGGTATTAACAAAATAAATCCCGAATTACGAAAACTCGACATCAGCAAACTCTAAGTCAGCCAGGCTACCCAAAGTGGATTTGTGTATTTTTAGATTCCAATGCTATCCATGAATAAAATTTTATGGCCTTTTGTTTCAGTGATACTGTTGATGGTCATCTCGTTTTGGCCCATAAATACTTCAAAAGACAACTCATTGGTGGTTTTTGGTAAAGTAGAGTTGGTTTCTGAAGGGGGGTACAAGGATGCAAACTTTCGGCTGCAAGGAAAAAAGAAATGTATTATATCAACAGGGCTTTGGTAAAACACTTTACTCTGGATGAACTAAAGCAGCTGGAAGGCCGGTGGATCAGGGTGTGTTATGCCTACCATTGGTCTATTTTTAACATGCTGTTTACACCAGGCAGGCACATTACAGAATTGCAATTGAACAAACAGGTGTTGTATTCAGAGTTTGACTAAACATAAGCATTGACTAAACCGGATGCCTCTCACCCCTTAACTAAATCATGCAAGCTAACGACATTCGTGTGATACTGGAAGAGGCTTTTGAAGCCTATAACAGGCCGGATTTTATTGAGAATGATCCTATACGTATTCCTCATCGTTTCAAAAAAAAGGAAGACATTGAAATTGCCGCCTTTTTTGCCGCGAGTTTGGCTTGGGGCAATCGCAAATCCATCATACAGAACACCTCCAAACTTTTAATGTGGATGGATGAAGACCCGCATCAGTTTATTCTGCAGCATAAAACTAAAGACCTAAAGCCCTTTACCGGCTTTGTTCACCGCACTTTTAATGGCAATGATTGTGTTTTTTTTATTTCTGCCTTAAAACACTTTTATCATCAAGCGGGCGGTCTGGAAGCTGCTTTTACCCTGGCAGAACCCAAAACCAATCAACAACTAAAGGACAGAATTCACCATTTTAGAGAGCAGTTTCTTTTGGTGAAACACATGAAACGAAGCGAAAAACACCTTTCTGACCCTTGGAAAAATTCAGCGAGTAAACGATTGTGTATGTTTTTGCGCTGGATGGTAAGAAAGGATAAAAAAGGAGTTGATTTTGGAATTTGGAAAAGCATTCAGGCCTCTGAACTGTATCTCCCGCTGGATGTTCATACCGGCCATGTTAGCCGTGTATTGGGACTTTTAAAGCGTAAGCAAAACGATTGGAAGGCAGTGGAAGAAATAACCCATCAGCTCAGGCAATTCGACGAGAAGGATCCGGTGAAATACGACTTCGCACTGTTCGGTCTGGGGGTAAATGGGGTATTAAAATAAAAAAGGGAGACTTATCGTCTCCCTTGGTTGGTTGTTTAAAGTATGGCTTTTTCTCTTACCGCGTAGATCTTCGCTGAAATACCGGACATCTGATCTTCTTTGAGATCAGACGGTTGTTTGATAGCAACAATTTCGGTGTGTATGGGTTCAAGTTCTGCCAGCAAGGCTTGAATATCTTTATCTCCTTTAAAATCCTGTAACAGCTTTACCAAGTTGCCCAGGTGAAAGCGTTGCTCCCACAGGTTGGTTCTGATTTTTTCGCGCAAAGCAGCATCCTGTAATTTTTCGCCGGCTTTGCAACTTAAATACAAACTCTCGAGCCAGGAACCCGTGAAAACGGTTGCAGCCGTTTGAACACGCTGGTTGTTGCGGAGATACACGTCGCTTTTCACTAGTATTTCATCCCATACGCTGAATAAACTGTCTTTATTATCAATATTGGATTCAAAACGTTTTCCTACCATGCTATTGATTGAACTTTGCATGCCAAGTGCTTCACTGAGCTGAATGATGGTTTTCATGTAATTGAGCACATCCTGTCCGGAGTTGTTCATCATCGCATAGGCCATGTCCATGTTGTAAATTCCCATGTTGATGCCTTTTTTAAATTCGGTGGAATAAGTGCCAATTTGACTTGGCTTGTGTAAAATACTGTTATCGTAAGGAACACCAAGGGCAACAATATCCTGCATACGGTTGGCCGGGGAAGGAATATTGGCAATAGCAAAGTCGAATTTAAACTTGGTAGTGTCAGTTAATTCAGTGCTTTCGGCTGTACTGTCAGCTACTGCAGCTTCGTGGGCGTGATCGTGCTCGGCTCCGCCACAGTTAGTTAAGCTAAGCAAAGAAGCCAAAGGTAAAAGGTAAACTAGGTTTTTCATATAAAAAATAATAAAGGCAAATGTATAAGATTTTTTGATTTACAAGGTGTTTCACCCACTAAACCAATAAGATGCCTTTGTTAAACTAAAGTTAAGCCTTAATTGGTTTTGGTACCACCATGCAGGTAAATCGACAAACACATAACAAGGTAAGTGTTTCATCGCTGATTCGAATGTCCCAGATCTTCAGCTTCCCATTCGCTTTTATTGCACGGCACAAAGCTTTCACCATTCCGGAGTAGGCCGGTTGCAGGTGGGAGGCATTGATTTCCACTCCTACCCCGATAAACAATTCACGGTTGATGCAGCACCAGGTGGCCACTGAACCGAGGGTTTCAGCCAAAGCCACTGAGGCCCCTCCGTGCAACAAACCAAAGGGTTGTTTGGTGCGATGGTTAACAGGCATGGTGGCTTCCAGATAATCTTCCCCGATAGCAGTAAATTCAATACCCATAAATTCCCCCATGCTGCCTTTGTTGAGTTTGTTCAGTAGATCAATGTTCATGTTTCCTTCCCAAATAGACTTCATAAAACTATTTCTGTTTTTTACGGTTATATGTAGATATTAATTGCAATTTGCATCGCATGTTGTTTCTGCTACCCGGAATACAATCTTTGTTTAAGGGTAAGGTACCAAAAAGCCTTCATTCAATATCCGTTAACACCATTTCGGGTAAGTGCGTTCCTCTGCACAATTTCAAAGGTAAAAAATTGCTGATAGTAAACACTGCCAGTAAATGCGGACTAACACCTCAATACAAATCGTTGCAAAAATTGCACGAAACATTTGGGGCTAAAAATCTGGTGGTTCTTGCCTTTCCCTGCAACGACTTTGCCCATCAGGAGCCAGAAGGGGAAGAAGGCATTACACAATTTTGCCAAATGAATTTCGGGCTAACATTTGAACTCATGGAAAAACTGCATGTGAAAGGGCCTGAGCAACACCCACTCTATACCTGGCTTTGCAGCAAAGAAAAAAACGGCGTGATGAATTCAACAGTCGTTTGGAACTTTCAAAAATACCTTGTGGACGAAGAGGGGTATTTGGTGGACATTTTTGCCCCTTGGGTCAATCCACTGTCCAAAAGGGTAATTCGCAAAATAAAGGGAGCTTAAAAGGAAAATAAATAGTTTAAACCGTACACAAAATCGCGGTGCGGTTGCCCACTGTATGTGTAACGCCGTTGAATCATAAAATAAGGCTCTATAGTGCTGCGTTTGTTTAATTTGTATTCCATACCCACTGAGGCTCTGCTTCGGTTGTACCCATAAATTTCTAGTTCGTTCAAAGGGCTGATCAATTCATAGGCCAGATAGATTTTTATCCTTTTGTTCAGATCGTAATACAAGCTAAGTTTATTTCTTAGCGCCGATTTAGGAATAAGCACATCTGCAGCCTGCTCACCGGCCTTAACACGCGTTTGAACCCTGAACCTGTACCTCAAACTGAATCTTTCGAATTCCTGCCTGTATAAGAACCCTGTATAAAACTGATGCGTAGGAACGTAATAACCTTCAGGACTCAAGTTGAACCGGTTCACATAATGCAACATCACTTTAAAATGTTTGTTGAACTTGTATCTGAAACCCAGCTCCCCGGCCACCTGACCCAATTGCATTACATTATTATTGAGTCTGAATTGCATAGAAAATAGCCACTCGGTTTTGTTGCAATTTTTTTTAACCTGAGTCTTTAACCAAATGGCAGCATCGTCATCGTAATACTGTGCCTTTGATGCCCTGCAAATAAGGAAGAAAAAAACAATTATGTAAGGCTTTGCCTTATTCATAATAATATACCTTAATTTGAGCGGTATCCTTCAAAAAATCAATCTTTCCGATCGACACGCGGTGAATGTTGATTCCTGTACGGTTTTTCAGGTCGGCGATGAGTTCGGCTTCCCTGTGTGGTTGGATCAGTTCGATCTTTTCATACAACACCATTTTTACACTTTCGCGTTTAAAAAACAAATTGGTTTCGAAAGCAAACGTTACCAAAAGGATGATGGTGTTGATCAATGCAATGAAAAGGTATTCATATAAATCACTTGTACTCTTTAATTTGGTTACGGCTGCGATAAGGCCTGTTGCAATAACCAAAAAAAGATAGGTCATATCTTTAATGTTGAGATCTTCAGTACGGTAACGCAGCATGCTGAAAACCGCAAAAAGCCCGAAGGCTGCACCTAGACTCATTTCAATTTTATTCAGTAGAAAACAGATCAAAAAAATGATCAGGTTAAAGATAAAGAAGGTAAAAAAGAGGTCGCTGTGTTTGTATTTTTTATAGTAGATAAACCTTAACAGAAGAAATACCGACATTAAATCGATGAAAAGCCTCCAGCTGAATTTGCTGAGTGTTTTCATCAGCTCATAGGTTTCGCCGGCGTTTACGGCGTCGAGATTAGTTTGGAGCAACATCATGGTTTAAGAGATTTTGAATGAATTGAATTTTTGATTTGAAAAGATTATGTTTTATCTCAGGATATAAAACAGCAACCGCCATACAGTATTTACTCAGCGAAACCGGACGAATCCGCATTTCTTTCATGATATGGAGAAAGGGTGAAGCTCTGCGTTTATCTTGCTTTAATTCAACAATCACCAGGTTGTGCCATTCTGTGTTACGATCGTCTATCCTAAAACCCAGGTCAAAGTCAATGGTCAATCGCTCGTTGTTTTGTATTCCGGCAAATGTGATTCTGTTATAATCTATAAAAGCGGTAGGTCTTAATTGGTCAGCTGCAGGAAGATGTTGTTGGTTTAGAAAAGCCAGTTCCTCAGGATTAAATCCCTTTTCACAGCCCTTTGTTTTGATCCTGTGTTTTTCAGTGCGTTCTTTATTGGTTTTTAATTTGGTTTCGAGGTAACACAAGCCACTGTCACGGTACAACCTTTGCCGTACTTTCAATCGGTTTAACAAGCCGTTGTGATGGTGTTTGTACAATTGAAAATCAGTGGTATCAAAATAAAGCGTGCTGTATCCAAATGTGCGTTTTCCCTCAATTTCAAGGCAGCGGTAATGGTTTAACAAACCCTGCAAAACGGGCAACAAATACGCATAAGGCAAACAAAATTTGGTATCTGTTCGGTTAAGTAAACTCCATTTTTCAAGTTCCTTCAAGGTAATGGGTGCAAAGCCAGAGAGTATATTCACAAGTTCTTTCATTTACCAGCGTAAACGTATTTTTTAACCGACAGAAGTGTATTGTTGCCGTCGTAAATTTTTCGTTCCGATTTAAACCCCCTGCTGTCATAGGTGTATACCACCCGCTTTACGATCTTGTTGTCGGCACTCCAGGTGGTTTCTTCCGTTTTTTCGTCGAGCGCGTTGTATTTGCTGGTTTTTTTCTCAACCACTGCGCCTTTGTCGTTGTATTCCACTTCTTCGATAAGTTCACCGCTGGTACTGTATTTGTATCGTTTGGTGGACTTCAAAAGGCCTTCCTTGTTATAATTGACCTCTTCCACAACTTGTCCTTTTTCATCGTAGGTCGTTTTTGAATCGGTGATCGTTTTGCCGTTTTCGGTGCTGCTCACAACCAAATTACGGATGTGGTACTTTTTAATATCTTTTTTTTTCTGAGCGTTACACAAAAGTGGTAACAACAGACCGATCAGGAGGATGGTGTTTTTTGCTAACATACTTATTCGAATACAGTAAATTGATCAAGACTGAGTGCCTCTTTTCTTTTGGTAATCTCCACCTTTTTTACAAAGGCCGTGTCGCCGGATTTTGAAGTGAGTGTGTTGTCTTTTGAATACACGTAAATAGTGTAATTGCCTTTTCGAAGATATTTAAATTCAAAAACACCATTGTAATCGGCTCTGGTGCGCTCGCTGTATCCTACTGCATCGCCATAAACAATGTACACGTCACGATCATACCCCGCATATTCTCCGTTTTTGATAGTAAACGCCGCATTCCAGTCTTCTACCCACACTTTTCCTTTAATACTGGCAAACCCTCCCTCGCCTGCTTGTTTTTTGCAGGCCATGAAGCCGATCGCAAACAGAATAAAAAACGTAAAATGAAATGATCGCATGTTGTTTAGTGATTAATAATGAGTTTTACGCAGGATGTTCCTGCTTTGATAAAATAAAGTCCGTTTTCCCAGTTACTGCAATCCACACTCCGGTTTTCAGAAACAGGAAAAGAGGCCTTTAACCTTCCCAGGCTAGTGTATATGCTGAAAACAGAACCATTTGGCAATGTTGAATCTACATAAAATAAACCCTCTGCGGGATTCGGATAAATCTTCAGATTGGGTCCGAACGCGCTCATTTCCTCACTGCCCAACACACAATTAACTGTATTATAGCTGGGGTAGTTTAACACCTTGAACGACCCGTTACCGTCCGGGCATCGTCCCATGGATCGATCTTCTTCCTGACCTGAATACACAAAATGATCCAATATCTCGGAACATCCGTTGTTCAGCAGCAACTCCCCGCCTTCTGCACTAAGTTTGTAATTCGCATGCAATTGGCTCCCACCTTGTGTAATTTCGTCGGCCCATACCACCAGGTAATCGTGCGGTGCCAGTGTAGCTGTTGAGGGAAAAACAAACCTGGTTCGGTCATTCATTGAATTGCTAAGGTAATAATCGTATAACGAAACGGTGGAATTACTGTTGTTATATACCTCTACCCAGTCGGCCAGCATGTTATATTCGTTTCTCACATCACTTTTGTTATCGGCCAAAAATTCATTGATCACCACCGTTCCCTTCTGCGGTTTGGCAAAGAGGTTAAGCTCAAAAAATTCAAAGGCTGCACGTTGTGGGGCAAATTTTGCAGCATTGGCATTTTCGGCATAAACATAATACTGCAATCTGGGTTTCAAAAGTGTAATTTGAGTCCCATACACCAGATCGCCGGCCGCACCATCATTGTGCTGACCATCATCATAAAGTAAGGTGGAGGTGAACGCTTCGGCACTTGAATACCGGTAATACAACACCGCCAGAGAAGCAGTACTGATTTGCGCGTTAAAATAAAGCGAGCTACCAATCGTAGGATTGTTTGATGTTTGCACTTGTTGTATATCAGGTGCAACTGCCGTAAATTCAGGCGTGGCCTGAAGGTACAACAGCCGGCCCGCCATCAGGTTTTGAATACCTGGAACTGAGTAGGTACCCACTGAAATGTTGGTGTTCAACGCGTTTTGAAACTGAGAGTAGCTAAAAAACTTTCTGGAATCAATTAAAACTGAAGTATCTATCAGCTGGTAATACTTTCGGTACAAACTCAGGTAGAGGGTGTCTTCAATGCATTCTTTGCTAATGGTTTTCACGTGCGCCACATACGCCTTTTTTAACGAGGCATTACCCTGAATGGCTTTAATCAATGGCCAGTACGTGTCGTTGGCATGAATGTTCAAAGGCATGGATTGCATTCCTGAGATCGAGAGGCTTCCCAGGCTTGTGTTGGAATTGCCCAAAAAGGGAAAACCACCAAAATTCATGTTCAAATCCCAAAGCACGGGTGAAAACAGTACCTTATTTTTACTGTATAAATAGTAATTCTGAGCGAAAGCCCCACTGTAACTGTCGAGATTCACAAAAACCATATTAAAGGCCAGCATCCACAAACAGGCATCCACATTCAACACAGAGCCTAATTTAGAAGGATAGTTACTTACCGTATCGCAAAGTTTTTCCAGGGCTTTCCAGCCTTGATCCGATTTAAGCTCATAAAACGGGAAGTAGGAACTGCTGTCGCCACCTGAAATGTATCTTAAATTGCTTTTGTTATTGGGTGATGGTGTGAGTACGGGATTACCTTTAATCAATACTCCATCGTCTCCAAAAAAATGATTCCGGCAAAAACCTTTGTTAATGCTTTCCACACTGGAGTACAAACCCATGTAAACCCCGTTGATGTAGACCTTTGCAAAATTGGCTTCAGGGCAATCCATATAATTACCAAGGAGGTGATACGATATGACCTCCCGCATCATGGACGGATCGGCATATGCATTCCCCAGTTTAATATCGGTAAAACCCAAATAATCATGAGATTTAAACGTATTTAATTCGATGTGTAATGGATTTTTTAAAAATGTGGAATCGTAAGAACTGTTGCCTTTGTACTTAACCCCTACGCTATCAAGCACGGTACCGTTGATCTTCACCCAATCGGCTAAAAGATAATTGTCGGAGCCCGATTTTAAGGTATCCAGGCGATAATCCCAGTTTTGAAATCCAAAAGAGAGTTCTATGGTTTGAATGGTATCGGCAGTATAAAAACCCTGAGCCTTCAGCGAAGCGTTAAGGGTACAAACAATGATACAGATAACAATACATTTCATAATGTATCAATTCACCAGCAATACCTTGGTTTGATACTGTCCTGAAGGCTCCGATAAACGGATAAGGTACATTCCTTTTTGTAATGCAGAAACATCAAGTTCTGATGAGCCCGAAATCACTGTCGGTTTTGCAGCGTTTCTTCCTGTAAGATCAAAAATTTGTAACACTCCGTCTGAAGTTGAGTTCCACTCTATCCATACCCGTTCTGAAGCCGGGTTTGGAAACAGTTTCAAAGCAACACCGGATTCATCCAGCTCGTTGAAGCCAACGGTAAGGCAGGCGGCACAACTCGAAAAGCAGATTTGTGGTAAAACCGTATCGTTTGATACTGTAAGCGAACGTTTACCTGAAACCTGACAAGCTGCCGGCACCGTTTCGTTGTTCAAAGCCGTATTTCCATTGTAAAATAGATAATTCACCTGACCGGGGTCCACGTAGTTGATGATCTCAAAAACATAAGGGTTCAAGCTGAACAAACGTATGCCGGTAGGACTATATTGAACGTTTTGATAGCTGGTGCCCACATGAATTCCATTCGGTGAAATTGAAGGAGCATCACTCAGATCCACCTTAAAACGCAAAAGTTTTTTACCGGCCGGCGCGTTCTCACCAAATCGAATGGCTCCTATTTTGAGCGTGTCTGTTGCTGTTGAATCCACATAAACCCAACGGTTGTCGCTGTAGTCGGCGCCTATCCACCCTACTCTTGATTCGTCGGGAACAAACTCTGCTTCGTAAGTTTGATCTCCATTCACAAATCTGAATTCGTATTTTTTGAATGCGGGCAAATTAACATGCACAGTATAAATACCGGCAGTGGATGATAACTGCATGGGAAGTGTACCAGGGTCCCAGTTCGGACCCAGTCCAAGGGCCTGCTGAAAATCACCCGATAAATGAACTCCATTTGGGCTCACCGTTGAAGTGCTCAGGTCAACCGAGAAGAGCACAGACTTGGCACTGCTAAAGTTAAAACCAATGGCCAAAAGTCCGCAAAACACTATTTTTTTCATGGTCTTATTATTTGATCAAACTGATTTTTTTGGCGGTTTTGTTGCCATAAGCATCCACAAACACAAATGTATAAATCCCCTGAGATTGATCACTGAGATCAACACTTGAAGGTTCGGTTTCTGTATAAACCACTCTTCCACTCATATCGTAAACCACCAGGGTAAATTTGTTTATATCGGCTAATTCAGAATGGATCGTAAACACGCCGGCTCCGGGATTTGGATACACACCAAGTGATTGCAAGGAATTGAATTCCTCTTTCCACTGATCAGGAACTGAAGCAACGGTATGGCTGAGCAAGGAAGAATACGATTTGGTGCATGCATTATTATCGGTAACCGCAACCACATAGGTGCCGGTTTGAACAGGAACAAAGGTTTGCAAGGTAGCTCCCGGTATGGCGTTTCCATTTACATACCATTGATATGAAACGGCTGAACCTGTACTAAGGGTAGAACCATTCACGCTTATCGAAGGCTGAGCCGGAGCTACATGATCGATATAACATTGTGAATAGCGATGCGCCTGGGGAGTTGTTCCCAATGTGTTTTTAGACCATAACGTTGTTCCATTGGCATCGATCTCGTAAATAAGACCTGCAGTTGCCAAACACACCATTTGATTGCCGTTTGGATATTCTTCAACACTTCCCATGTTGCTTGTATAACCGGTTGAAATGTGTCTGGCATTAAAGTTTGCAGGTGAATAAGCCATTCCCTGTGAAAGCGTATACGTAAACCCACTCCTTGGCGGATTGACCTGATCAGCGGTTGTTTTGTTGCTCGGACTGGTAACGCCTTTGTTGTTGATGCCTGCAAAATAGCCCTCGTTAGGGCAACCCTCCTTTATCCAATGAGCATCATGAGTTACATTCAATACTGCGCTGCCACCGGCCTGATAGGTTGCCGGATTTCCCCAACGGTAAAGTAGGTCCCCGCCCTTGCCCGATTTTCCTCCATTGTGTGAAGCGGCCTCTGCAGTGGTTGTGCTGTGATCGATCACCCACCATTCGTTAAGGTTGTGTGAACTCACCACAATTTGATCCAGTACAGGATTGTAGTCAATACCATTCATATGAACCCAATCCTTTTTGAAGTTAAAATTAATATCCATTAATTCCGGATGGTCGACAATGGTAGGCTGATAGTTCGCTTTTGTATTGTCAACATTTTGTACCAAATGATCCCATAAACTCCATTCCCAAACAACATTCACCGAATTGGTGCCCACCGGCTCCCACTCCATGATCTTCTCTGACCACACCAAAACCGGATTGCTCGCTCCCGCGGAGGCCGCATCGCTGGCCGATTTCACATCGTAAGTGATCACAAGGATATTTCCGTTGGGAAGCACGCAATGGTCGTGATGCAAAACGTAGGTTGAAGAGGAATACACATAATCCCAAAGCACATTACTGTTGTAGTCTACAATTTGCATTCTACCGGTAATTCCGCCTCCGGTTAAAAGGTTACCCATTCGCGCTACCGAACGGTATACTTTTCCGCCTGGCGCCATGTGCGTTGAATACCCTGTGCCACCGGTAAATGTAAACGTTTTAACTACCGTACTGCTGGTGTCGATAAGATACCCCAAAGTGGAGTTCATGTTGCTGTAAAGAGTGAGACCATCCCACTGTTGGGCTTTTAAGCCAAGAGATCCGGAAAAGGTCAGTAATGCTAAGACAAATAATCGGCGCATAATTGAAGTGTAAATTTAAGTTTAAGTGAAAGTAAATATTAAGTGTAAACGAAAAAATGGAAAGAGGTGAATTGCCGAATTTTTGAGGTATATCGCCAGATATTTAACTTCTGCCGGTCCGAAGCTGTTCCAATATGGTTTTTTCGTAGGAACTTCCGATAGGGATCTTAACTTCCTGGATAAGCACTTGTTTATTTTTAACGCCTTTAATCTTATTCAGCGGCACGATAAAAGAACGGTGTACCCTCATAAAATCCGCCTGAGGCAATAAGTCCAGAAAAGATTTAAGCGTGATTCGGGTGATAACGGTCTTTGAATTTTCAATATATATTTTGATATAATCGTCAAGCCCTTCCACGTAAATGATTTTAGAGAGTTCGATTCTCTGCAAACTGTAATCTGCCCGTACTGTGACGAATTGTTTACCGGCTTCACCGGCACTGCCTGAATTAACCCCGAGCCTGATCACTTTTTCAAGGGTTTGATCGAAGCGCAACGGAGAGATCGGTTTCAGGAGATAATCCACTGCGTTGAGATTGAAGCCCTCCAGCGCAAATTCTTCATAGGCAGTGGTAAAAACAATACTGATGGTTTTGGGTATTTTTTTTGCCAGGTCAGTTCCAAGGATCTCCGGCATTTGTATATCCAAAAACACAAGGTCAACCGGAAACCTGGAGATGTATACCAAAGCTTCGGCCGGACTGGTGAAGGCCTTCATCAATTCGATTCCCTTGCTGCGCGCGCACAATTCCTTGAGCACTCCTAGAGCCAACGGTTCATCGTCTATTGCAATTGCTCTAATCATTCAGTTGAATGCTCAAATTCACTTTAAAATCAGTTTCGGTTTGATGGATCTTAAGATCATGAGCGTTTGGGTAGATCAACCTGAGTCGTTTGACTGCGTTTCTGATGCCAAGTTCAGTGGATTCCTGCTTGGCCTGAAGTGGCGCGTGAAACGTATTGTATACAACCAAACCGAGTCTTTTATCTTTACAATCCACCTGAATTCGGATGGAAGTGGTGGACTCAGTGCTCACACCATACTTAAACGCATTTTCCACAAATGGGATCAGGATCATTGGTGCTATTAACAGATGATTGCCTTCCACCTTTGTTTCATAATGCAAATTAACATGTTTGGTCAGTCTCAATCTTTGAAGACTGACATAATCGTTCAAATATTCCAATTCTTTGCCCAACTCAACTCCTGTGCCTTCTCCTTCTTTCAAAACATAACGCATCATCGAAGATAGCTTGACGATAGCTTCGGGTGCTTTATCGGACTTTTGTATGCTAAGCGAATAAATGCTGTTTAAGGTATTGAATAAAAAATGAGGATTTACCTGAGCTTTCAGCAGACTTAGTTCGGATTTTAAATTTTCGCGCTCAATGAGTTTGTAACGTTGCCACAAGCGAAACGCCAGAGACACGGTGAGTGTAAACAAAAACAAATAAAATTTCCTGTTGAACAGGATTAGCTGAAGCAGTCCTCTTTTTTGAAATGGGGGGCCGGGATGATTGTGGTGTGGGGGGCCAATAAAGCTGTGCATCACCACCGAATTCAAGACCACGGTCAATAACAATAAAAGAAGAACAAAAAAAGCGTATTCCAGAAAACGTTTTGTCAGATAAAACCGGGTGCTCAATACATAATAATTCAGATAAAACACTGCCACCATTTCTATCTGAAAAATCAGATCCTCAATTCCGTATGGGTGGCTGAGCATTCGGGCTACATGGGGCCAGTCGGGCGATGCCAAAATGGCCATAAACACAAAAAGAAAAGACGCCAAAAGGTGAACCGCGATTTTTTTCAAGGGAGACATTAAGCAAAAGTAGAACCTATTGCCAAACCAGCAATAAAATTGAGGTGAGCAGCGATAGAATTGAGGTAAGCAACAGGAAAATGGACTTCAATTGTCTTTCCGCTTTTCGTTCCCGAATGCTCTTCGTTTTATTTATCCAGCTTACTAGTGTGACGGCTGTAAATAAAATAGATCAATAATCCCAGCACCATCCAAACGGCCGCTGAAAGCAAGGTAAACTTATCCAGAGCAATAATCATAAACGAACACACCAGTATCCCTAAAATAGGCACCAATGGCACTAAAGGCGTTTTAAATGGACGCGGTATTTCGGGGCTGTTTCTGCGCATTACCCAAATGCCTGCACACACAATCACAAAGGCAAACAAGGTACCAAACGAGGTGAGGTCGCCCGCCACACTACCCGGAACAAAGGCCGCGAAAATACCCACAAACAAAAACAAAATCATGTTGGATTTGTAAGGGGTTTTGTATTTGGGGTGCAGATGCGAAAATACGTTTGGTAACAAGCCATCCTTTGACATGGAAAAAAATACGCGAGATTGCCCCATGAGCATTACCAGAATTACTGAAGAAAATCCGGCAAGAATAGCAATGGTAACGCTGGTGGCCAGCCAACTGTAACCTACCATGTATTTTTGAATAGCATAAGAAACAGAGGCTTCTTTTCCTGCTGCGCCGTACTCACTCCAATACGCTACACCGGTTAACACATGTGAAAATAAGATGTACAAGATGGTACATACCACCAATGAACCCAAAATGCCTATCGGCATGTCGCGCTTGGGGTTTTTAGCCTCCTGAGCCGCTGTTGAAACCGCGTCAAATCCAATAAAGGCAAAAAACACTATGGCTGCTCCCCCCAGAATACCACCATAACCCCAGGTAAAGATACCATCATGCCCTGCTGTACCTTCGGGAATTAAATAGGGCGTATGATTTTCGGGTCGAATAAATTGCCATCCAATAACAATAAACACCAAAACAATGGCTACTTTAATAAATACAATAATTCCATTCACAATGGCAGATTCTTGCGTGCCTTTGATTAGCAAAAGAGATAAAACCAACAGGATCACCAGCGCAGGCAAATTCATAACACCTTGAAAGGTTTGTACCATAGCCTGTAAATTGGTTGATAAGGCCAAGTATTGTTCATCGGATAATACCAACACCCCATTTTTTGCATTTTGCACTAAATCGGCTGGAAATGCCGCTAGCGCTTCGCCAATCACCCGGTAACTCTTTTCGAACGGAGAATGGCACCATTCATAGGGTATGGCGCCACCGAGCAGATTATTCAGGTATTCGCTCCAGGCAATGGAAACAGTAGCTGCACCCAATGCATACTCCATAATTAAAGCCCAGCCAATGATCCAGGCTACTAATTCACCCAAGGTGGTATAAGCATAGGTATAAGCACTTCCGGCAATCGGTATCATGGCCGCAAATTCGGCATAACACAAGCCGGCAAAAGCACAACCAATTGCAGCCACAACAAACGACATTGTAACGCCAGAACCTGCACACTCAGAGGCAGCAGCGGCCGTGCGCACAAATAAACCGGCGCCAATGATAGCGCCAATTCCCAAGGCTACCAGCGACCACATACCAAGCGTCTTTTTTAAACCATGTTCGCCCGAGCTGGCATCGGATAACAATTTTCCCAGATCTTTTGTCCTGAATAGATTCGACATCGTGTTACTTTATTTATAAGATGCTCAAATTAACATATTTTAAAAAGAATATACAAAGGAGAAACAAAACAAAAATCCAGCCCTTCTTGGTTTGTTGATGATAATACCGATATTTGTTTTATCAAATCACTAAAGACATATTTTTTCCTTTTTCTTGCCTCTGTATACACCCTCAGTGTATTGGGTATTCCTGTGTATTTTCACTATTGCGGGGGAGAGCTTGAAAAAATAGATTTTGTTACCAAAGGCAAGAGCTGCTGTGATGAAAGCGAATCAGATGCTCCTGAGGAAAATGATGGGTGTTGTAAGGACAAAACTCTGGTACTTCAGAATGCAAAGGAAGCTTTAATAAAAAAGGACGAACGGGTTGTAAAACAGTTTTTTATTCCGTTGTTCGCCAGTGTTCCGCAATTTAATTCACACGCGCATTTATCAGGTAAAGGCACTGCGAGCTACCGTGTTTTAACACCTTCCCTGCTCAACCAGCAAAAGCTCATTTCCACGTTTTTACTTAGAATTTAGGTCAGGACTTCTGTTTTATTGAACTCCTCTTTATCAACCTAAATGCATTTAAACATGAAAACAATTTTTTTGATGGCTCTACTTTTTGCTATGCAAATGGTGAATGCCCAAACAACAGTTAAAACTGTAATAATTAATGTAAACGGCGCTTGCGACGATTGCAAGGACCGTATTGAGAACGCTGCTGATATTAAAGGTGTAAAACTTTGCAACTGGAGTCCTGACACTAAAAAAGCCGTTGTGACTTATGACGAAGCTAAAGTAAGTGTGGAGCAAATTGAAAAAGCCATTGCCGCAAAGGGATACGACACTGAGCATTTTAAAGCGGAGGATGCCGCTTACAAAAAACTGCCAAAGTGTTGCCAATACAGAGGTAAAACCGAAGGTTTGCACCACAAGTAAATCATGAGATCATGTATTTTCGGCTTGCTGGCGCTATGCTTCAGCAGCACCGCTGCGTTCGCACAAGTGAAAGGGAAAGTAGCGGAGATTAACGAAAAGGGTGACACGCTTGGTATACCGGGAGCCATTCTCAGCTGGAAAAGCTCTACCTTATCAGCAATTACTGACACCGATGGAAATTTTAGCATTACGAAAGAACAGGGAAACACCCAGCTGTTGGTTAGTGCTATGAGTTTCGATAAAAAGGAAGTGGAAGTAAAAGAAAACGATGCCTTTGTTTTGATTTTACTTAGCAGTAATGCTACGCTTAATGAGATTGAAGTGGTGCATTACACCACGGGCACCGAAATCTCATGGCTTAAACCGATTAAGACAGAAATTCTAAATGAACGATCGCTGATGAAGGCCGCTTGCTGCAACCTTTCAGAGAGTTTTGAAACCAATCCCAGCATAGATGTCAATTTTACCGATGCGGTTTCTGGTACCAAACAAATTCAAATGTTGGGTCTTTCAGGTCAATACGCGCAAATTACCAAAGAAAACTTGCCCTATATGCGTGGTTTGGCTAATAATTATGGCTTGGCCTTTATTCCTGGAACCTGGATTCAATCGATTCAATTGAGTAAAGGTGTTGGGTCGGTAATAAATGGCTATGAAAGTTTTACCGGGCAAATCAACACCGAATTGCAAAGCCCGGATAAAAGTGACCGTTTGCATTTTAATACCTACCTGAACGAGAATGCAAGAAACGAATACAACCTCAATCTCAGGCAAAAATTAAGCAATACACTTTCAACGGCATTGCTTTCGCACGTGAGTTTTAATCCCTTGGTTCAAGACCTGAATTCTGATGGGTTTGCCGATATTCCAACCGGTAAACAATACAATTTCATGAACAAGTATAGTTTACAGTTACCTAAAACCGGATTTGAAGCGCAATTCGGTGGCTCCTATTTGAAAGATATTCGCAATGGTGGACAATTTGAAGAATTAACCGGTGTACATCCTGATTCCATGCCCTTGTATAAAATCTTTATTGAGAACGAAAAGTGGGAGGTGTTCAGTAAAACAGGCTATATTTTTAAAAAGCGGCCAGCCACTAGTGCCGGTTTGCAATTGTCTTATCTCGATCATAAGCAAAGCGGGCATTATGGCAATCGTGTTTATCTCGGTAATGAAAACACGTTTTATGCAAACGCCATAATTGAAACCTACATCGGATCAACAATGAACAACATCAGAACCGGTTTGAGTTATATGGATGATTTGGTGAATGAAAGGCTGGACAGTACCTCTTACAACCGTCATGAGAAAGTTGCCGGTTGGTTTGGTGAGTTGGCTCATAACAGAGGCGAGAAGTTTAATCTCGTTGCGGGAATAAGAGTGGACTACCACAATTATTATGGTGTGTTTGCGACACCAAGGTTGCATATGCGCTACGCCTTCACGCCAACTTCCATCTTCAGGATATCTGCAGGCAGGGCCTTACGAACCGCATCGTTGTTTACTGACAACGCCAGCTTGCTTGCCACCTCCCGTGATTGGAAAATTGAAGGAACTAACCCAGGTTTACCTTATGGTTTAAATCCTGAAATAGCCTGGAACTACGGTTTAAATTTCACCCAACGGTTTAAGATCAATTATCGTGAAGCTTATATTACACTAGATGTGTACAGAACAGATTTTTCTCAGCAAGTAGTAATTGATGTGGACCAAAACCCACAGGCAGTTCATTTTTACAACCTGAATGGGCCCTCCTACTCCAATACCATGCAATTTGAATTTAATTTTGAGCCGCGCAAACGACTCAACATTAAAGCAGCTTACCGATTTGTAGACACCAAAACAAAATTTGAAACACAGGTATTGCAAAAAAGTTTGGTGGCAAAACACAGGGCCTTTATTAATTTTAGTTATGAAACCCGTAGGAAAAACTGGTTATTTGATTTTACCACACAATACAACGGCAGTAAACGTTTACCTAACACCAATTCGAATCCGGTCGAATACCAAAGGGAGAATACATCACCGGCATTTTTTAACTTGTTAGGTCAAATTACTTATTTAAAAAAGTACGAAAAGCAGGAACTGCACGTTTATCTTGGGGTTGAAAATTTGCTTAATTACAAACAAAACAATCCTATTGTGTCTGCTGATAAACCTTTTGGGCCCTATTTTGATGCCAGCATGGTATGGGGACCAATTTATGGCAGAATGTTATACGCAGGATTACGTTTTAAGATCAAATAAGATTATTTGTAAAGGGTATTGATCAGAATCATGATTAAAGGCGCGAAAAAAGATGTTATATAAAAAACCAAAACCAGAAGTTTTTTCCATCCTGTAAGGTCGAAGCTGAGATCAACTTTTAATACAGCGCTGATGTGCTGCACAAGCAGTGGCTCAAAGGCGCTGTATTCTAACTTACCTGGTGTAAGGCCGGGATATTTTCTTGGAAAGGAAAACAAAAGACAATCCCTGATAAGCCAATAATTTCGATCAGGTAAATTCTCATAATCACTGTAGTAGTTAATTTGCTCCTGCTTTAAATAGTCCCGAATTTTTTGGTGTTTGTTTTCGTTGTACAATTCAATTGCAATGAATATGGGAATGATCAACAACAAAGGGCTCTTGAGCAACAAACAAAGCACCAGCAAAACGATTATTGAGATACTACCGAAAACCAAACGAATCACATGATTATCCTTAAAAAACAGGGTCTCGATTAATCTGCCACCATCCAGAGGGTAGACTGGTAAACTGTTCAATAAATTGATCACTAAAAAAGTGTTGGCCAGCATTTGCACTGTGTCATTGTTCAATTGTCGGTTGAACCAAAAAAGCAAAGTCCCAATTAAGATACCCGGAATGGGTCCGGCTAGAATTATTAAACTAAGTTGCCATTGAGAAACTTGTTGCTTTTTTCCTGAAGTAAAGGCCCCTAATAAGGGTACAATAAAAATTTTTACGTTTTTGTAATCAAACAATCGCATAAAAAGAAAGTGCCCCATTTCGTGAACAATTAACACCAACAAAATAGCGGCTATGTATGCCAGATTTTGATCAAAAATAAAATAAAACAAAAGAGCGTACACCAACAAACCAATCAGTGAACGACTCAAGGCATTTGTGTTTTTTTCAAGAAGCACAGGTTTAGGAGGATAACTGAACCCGGGAGCGGTACTTTCAAACTCAAATGAATTGTCAGATGAATCACTCATGCTTCTTTAGGTTTGTGGTACACATGAAACAAAAAATACACACAGGCCGCAAATAGTAAAAATGCGCCGGTTTGGTGTAAAGCACCCAGAAACACCGGCACCTGGTAAATAAGGGTAAACACCCCTAAAATAAACTGCACGGTAACCATATAAATCAATAGCGTAACAGACAGGTGCTGGTATTTATTGAGTGAAATTTTTTCCGACTTCCACCATAGATAAGCTACACACACAACCACAGCTAGGGCCAGCATACGATGCATAAATTGAATACCGCTTGGGTTTTCCAAAACATTTTGAAAGAAAGTAGCTTTCATGTATACCTGCTCAGGTACCCAATCTTCGCCCATTTTAGGCCAGGTGTTAAAAATGTGTCCTGGGCGAATTTTTGCATTATCGTGTTCAACAAAACCTGCCGTGAAGGCGCCGTATACTATTTGTAAGGTAACTATGGCCAACAAGAGCCAACTCATGCCTTTCAGCCTGTGCCCTTCACTACGCTGGTGTGGCACGTTCGAAAAAATAAGGTTTAAAGCAAACCAAAACGTGCATGCAAACAAGGTGAATGCGCTCATCAAATGTGTAGCCAAACGGTAATGACTTACAGCAGGTTGTTTTTGCAAACCACTGTATACCATCCACCAGCCAATAACGGCCTGCATAGCGCCAAGCCCAAACAAACCGGCCAAGGGAAACCACATGCTTTTACTGATCTTTTTCTTTACCAAAAAATAAAGGAATCCTACCAAAAACACATACATCATCACTCTGCCAATCATACGATGGATATATTCCCATAAAAAAATAGGTTTAAATTCCTCAAGCGTCATGCTGTAATTGATTTTCTGAAATTCAGGGCTTTCCTGGTACTTATTGAATCGTTGCAACCACATTTCCTCATTGAAAGGAGGAATTGAGCCCATAAAACTCCAGTCGGTAATTGATAGACCTGAATGTGTGAGTCGGGTTAACCCGCCTACCAGAACCATCAGGTAAATTAGCCCACAACCGATAAGTAACCAATAAATTAAAGCTTTGTGAGGCGAATGAGAAATAAGTTTCATGAATACGGAAGCAAATTTAATCTGAAATTGCTTACCAAAACAATTCCTGCCGGAATTCCTTTATTTTTGGTAAGCGCCTACCGTTATGCTGCCCGTGGCAATAGATCCCATTCGTGAATTCCCTTTGATATCGGTTGGAAATTTGCCTGCATCTATCACAGATTTTGACTGGGTAAACCCTTTAATGCGGTTTTCATCGGTTTTGGTTTCAAAATTATAGCTTGCCGGATCTTCATAATCCAGAGGGCTATCACTTTTTCTTATTTCCTGAAAACGCAAAGGGTCACTTACATCGGCATTACTACGAATCCAACAAGAGCTAAAGAAAGGATTTGCTGTATAGGTGGCAGCATTTTTTACGTCTAATGTGAGCTCATTAGTTAATTGCCCGTCGATAATACAATTCCCAAAATAACAAGAATCCAAAGGCAATACTGTTTGTTCGTAGTAATTGTTTACCCTCACCGTGCTTTGCTCCCTCGCTTTTCCTTTGTTCCAGAAATTAGAAAAGGTACAATGTAAAAAGGTGTACTTTCCTCCAAGGCTCAGGTTCATACTATGTTCCTGACAATTGCTGATTACATTGTTGCCTCCGTAAATATTAAATGCCACAGCATATAAACCCCAAAGGCTCATGTTTTGTATGCGGGTATTGGTTATCTTTAGTCGCCGAGGGTTGAGTACATTACTGAAGTCGGAAGCAAACAATTCGGCCTGAACACCAATGTATCCGTTTTTAATAATTGCGTAATCTATCACGTTGTTTACGCTTCCTTCATTTATCCAAATTCTATCCCATTGTCCGGGTTCATCGGCATAATCGGCTTCACGGCGGGCACCCTGAATAATTACTTCATTTCCTTTTTGCCCGAGAATTTGCATTTCGCCCTTTCTGAACACCCAAATTCCCGCTTTGTAATTCATGTATATGCGTGTGCCAGCTTTAATAATCAGCGTTTGTGCTGAGTCAGCTACCAGGTAACCATATACCACATGAGGCTTGTCGTTCGGCCAGGTTACCACAGTACCGGTTTCGGCTGGACCCACTGTTGAATAAGGAAAATAACTTCCGTCCTTAAATTTTATGGCATCAGTTGGGTAATGGTAATACGCGTCTTGCCCCCAGGCTTCTAAAGGAAGTTCCTGTGTGTTGCCATTCACCGTGAACACCAATTTGTCGGTAATAATTAATGGTGAGTTTTGATTAGTTGGATCAACGTTTACCTGTATAAAAATATACAAGCTATCGTTAGCCGCCAATTCTATATCCTTAAAGCTGGTTCCGGGGCTACCATCAACGTTAATGATGAATGCCGATTGTGTACCGCCTTGTAATACAATGGAAGAAATTTTTATCTTTTGGTTATTTTTATTCCTTACCCGAATATTTTGGGTAGATGACCCAATGGTGGTGAAAACGGTATCGAATAATACCGAATCTTGCGAGAATTCAAGTTTGGCTGCCGGGTCATTAATGAATTTGTCCTTTTTACACGAACTGCTGATTAAGAACAACAACACAATCAGGCTCAAAAATTTAAGAAGCTGTACCATAAGCGCACGCAAATATAAACGTATAAATCAGTTTTCTATTGTGGTATACGGAATGAAAAGCAACACGCTTGTATTAAAACAAAAACACCCCGTTGTTGGATACAACGGGGTGTTTTATTTATTGAATTAAAGTCAATTTTTTAT
>JBPOHJ010000005.1:0-17377 GCA_052035725.1 Bacteroidota bacterium
TCAAAGGGAGGCCCATTTTATATACAGTTAAGGGTTGGCAGGTTAGGCAAAGAGTTTTACCTCTATAAGTTCAGAACCATGTATCCCGATTCTGACAAACGTGGTCTTTTAACTGTAGGTGGTAGGGATCCAAGAATTACCAAACTTGGGTATTATCTGAGAAAATTCAAATTGGATGAACTACCTCAATTGTTAAACGTGTTGCTTGGTAGCATGAGTTTGGTTGGGCCACGTCCTGAGGTGAAAAAATACGTTGACCTTTACACACCTGAGCAGCGTTTGGTTCTTAATGTGAGGCCGGGTATCACCGATTATGCTTCGTTGGAGTATTTTACAGAAAATGAATTATTGGCCAAATCCAACAACCCTGAAAGTACTTACATCAAAGAGATAATGCCTGCAAAACTGGAACTGAATAAAAGATACATTAATGAGGCAGGTATCCTTACCGACCTCAAAATCGTTGTCAGAACACTCAGAAAAGTAATTGGCTTATGAGTTTGTTCCGTTTAATTGTGACTTGTTAAGCACAGCATTGGTATCGTTTCAAGTTATTCTTGGTAATTTCTGTTAAACTCACCTAACATCAAAGAAAGTTTCACTTCAGGGGTATGATTTGGCAGTATATTTTGTACTTTATATCCATGAAAAAAGCAATCCTACTTGCATGTCTTAGTTTGGGTTTACAATTGGCTAGTGCCCAAACCAAATTTACCCGCGAAATCGAAGAACAAATTAAATTAGTTGAAAATGGTTTATCGGGTAGGGTAAAAATCAATGGAAACACCTACAATTTACATGAGCGCATGCGCCATTTTAAAGTGAAAGGTTTGAGTATAGCCGTAATTCAGAATTATCAAATCATATGGGCAAAAGGTTATGGTTGGGCCGATGAAAAGGAAAAGCGCCCTGTCAGCACTCAAACATTATTTGAACCGGGGTCGATCAGCAAATCGCTTAATGCATTGGCTGTTTTAAAATTAGTTCAGGGTAATCAACTTGATCTTAACGCCGATATTAATTCCTATTTAACCTCGTGGAAGTTTCCTTATGATTCACTTTCAAGAAACAAAAAAATTACACTTGCCAATTTGTTGAGTCACAGCGCGGGTTTGGGTGTACATGGATTTCCCGGGTACAACCGAGAGGAAGTTATTCCTACTTTGATAGAAGTGCTGGATGGTAAAAAACCAGCTAATACACCGGCGGTACGTTCAGAATTTGAACCCGGTTTAAAATTTAAATATTCAGGCGGAGGTACCACTATATCCCAATTGATAATAACAGACGTTACTAAACAAGCTTACGATAAATTTTTGTACGATACTATTCTCAAACCTATGGGAATGCTTAATAGCACCTATTCTCAACCTCTGCCAAAAGAAAAATGTAAATTAGCTGCCACCGGATATAACCGAGATGGGCGTGAGGTGCCTAATAAATTTCATGTTTATCCGGAGCAGGGAGCCGCAGGTTTATGGACAACGCCAAGTGATATCTGTAAATATATTATCGAAACCCAGTTGGCTTATCAGGGAAAATCTGCAAAGGTTCTCAATCAAAAGATGACGCAACTTCGATTGACACCCTATTTGGACGAATCATCAGCATTGGGTGTGTTTATTGAGAATCGCGGCGGCGTGAAGTACTTTCAACACGGAGCAGGTAATGAAGGCTTCAGGGGGCAATATTATGGCAGTCTTGAAGGTGGAAATGGGGTTGCGGTGTTTGTGAATTCTGACAATGGGGCTATTTTATTTGAAATAATAAATAGTGTGGCTGAGGTATACAAGTGGAAGAATTTTTATTCACCCGAAGTTAAACATGTTGTGACGGTCCCCGAGCCGGTGTTAAAACGTTATGAGGGTGTTTACCTTTTTGAGGATAAATACGCGATTGTACTTCCCAAAGAAGATGGGTACTATTTTTTATCTGATGGGGTATACAGTAAGATGTTTTTTACTTCAGAGGAGGAGTTTTTTAACGAAGAGTTTCTTGCTGAGAAAAGATTCACAAAAGATACAACAGGCAGGGTGGTTGGTTTTTCGCGTAAGGTGAGAGGCAAGTTACTGGCTCCGGCACGAAGAGTGGAGAATGTTGATTCCTTAAAAGCTCCGCCATACCAGTTAAATACCATTGGCTGGTATTTGCTTGAAAATAAACAATTCGATAAGGCGATTAATTTTTTGAACAGAGGTATCACGCTTTTGCCTGAGGACCCAATTGCCATTGGTAACCTGGGACATTGTTATTTGTTTAAAGGAGATTTTGATAAAGCGATACAACTTTATAAGGAATTCCTTATGAAAGCGGTAGGCCCTTATGAGAGCGTGAATGACATGATAAGCCAGGATTTTGTTTTTTTCAAAAACAATGGCTTTGATACTGTGTTGATGGATCGGGCATTTGCAGAGTTGAAGCTAAAAATTCCGGAAGCCTATAAACAAAATTGAGTTTGTAATTGTGCTTTTTAAAATAAGGTACTGCCATGGTGCCAAAGTACAATTAAGGCAGAATTGTCGCTTATTCAAATTTGTAATCACGCTTTACATATTAGCCTGATATCCCATGTCAGAAATGGGTCAATTTTTTTCGCTAAGTAATTTCTTCATAGCGATAGGCAGTTGAGTGAACTCCCAAATAAACTGTTATTCCTCAAATTAGAACAGTTATTTCCAACATAACTGGCTGAAGCGAGGTGTTTTGACACACCTCCATCGCTTATAAACATGTGAATGGGTATTCAGGAGTTCAGGCCATTGAGAGACTTCGTGCGTAATTGTAGTTTATTTAAGTAGGCGTATGAATGAAGGGAAATAGTCAACATCCCGAATGGCGTATTTGCCTGTTTGGAGGTAATATCTCAAGTCTCTATAGTTTTTAAAGTAATAGTCTCTATACCGTCCTTTTTTTGAATGCAAAAAGCCGTAACGATAAGTTTGATCTGAGGAATCAACCGAACAATAGTACGATTTGACGAGATTTGAATCCAAATAGTGTCTTACAAACAAGTTGCTGGAGTCGGACCGAAAATAAAGGGTGTCTACTTTAAAGCTTGATTTCGGATAAAGTTCAGATGTTTGTGAATACCCAAACTTGGTGAAAAAAACTACTACAGCTATCAACAGCATCCTCATGAATGGCAGGTAACTAAGGTGTTTACTTTACCTTGTATTAAATTGGCTGAAATTGCCATTTTGTTAGGGCATGGTTTGAAAAAATTTAAAGGTCCTTTAATTCCACAATATCTTTAGCCCTAATACCTTTTTCTGTTCTTTCTAAATTCACGCACTCTACAAGTGGGTCGTGTTCGAACATAAGTAACCAATTTTCATCAAGGGCTTTTTTGAGTACGGTTTCCTTTTCTTTTAGGGTTTCAAGCGGCCTTACATCATAGCCCATCACATAAGGAATGGGTAAGTGCCCCATTGAAGGAATAAGATCGGCCATGTAGGCAATTGTGTGATTTTTGTATTGCACAAGAGGAAGCATCATAGCTTCGGTGTGTCCGTTTACTTCCATGATATTTACTCTATCTGTTAAACGATCACCCGCTTTTAAAAACTGCAATTGACCGCTTTCCTGTAGGGGAAGTATGTTCTCTTTTAAAAAACTTGCTTTTTCTCTTGAATTGGGATTCACTGCCCATTGCCAGTGTTTTTCGTTGCTGTAATAGGTAGCGTTTTTAAATGCCGGTTCCAGTTTTGTTCGGTCGTTGTTGTATTTGATACTGCCCCCGCAATGGTCAAAATGCAGGTGGGTTAACAACACGTCGGTTATATCATCCATCCCAAATCCATGTTTGTTAAGTGAGCTTTCCAGGCTGTCTTCTCCATGCAGATAGTAATAAGAAAAAAACTTTTCATCCTGTTTATTTCCCATGCCGTTGTCGACTAAAATTAAACGTTTGTCAACCTCAATTAATAAACAACGGGTCGCCCAGCTGCACATGTTGTTGGCATCTGCCGGATTCAGTTTGTTCCAAATACTTTTGGGAACTACGCCAAACATGGCGCCACCGTCTAATTTAAAATGACCGGCGTTGATGGAATACAGTTTCATATTGGGTGATTTGTTTGACTAAGGTAACAAAGACCTATAAAAAAACCCGCCGAAGCGGGTTTAATTTTTTATGCCAACATTAATGTGTAAGTACAAGTTTTTTTACCACTTTATTTTTTCCATTGCTTAACTCCATAAAATAGATGCCATCGGCTTCGTTGCTAAGGTCAATTTGATACACACCGGTGCTAATGCTGTTCCATTGCCCTTTTGTAATTTCCTGCCCAACAGAATTGGTAATTGTCATGTTCACTTGTTGTGTGCCGGGAAGTGTAAACACCAAATTGAACAATCCGTTGCTTGGATTTGGCATTACATTGATGTTTGATGAGAACAAGGTTTCTGATTCGTTGATGCCTACCAACGGACTGCAGGTAATAATAGGGATGATGCCCAATTGAATTTTGGCATTGCGGAAACTCCTGAAGGTTCTCCAGTTATTGCTGTATTGTAAAAACCAGGCATTTGAATCAAGACTCACATTGGCCTTTTTGGTACTAAAAATTCGAATGGAATCGTTAGGTGAGAAATGTGGTGCTTCAACCGCCACAAAAAATCCACTGTTGTTGTTGATGATAACTGGTACGGTAAAATCATAACGGTAAGGAATGATTTTTGTAGGTGTAACATAATTGGGATCACCGGCATAATTTAAGGTGTTGGTTTTTGGAGTAGCCAAAATAGTGGCATAACTCTCAGCCTTCACACCTATTTGCGCACCCGGTCCAGCCGACACATTTCCGCCGTATACCCTGCAGGTGATAGGCACAGAAGCGTTACCGCTGTGGTTTTTCGTTCCAACGCTATCAAACAATACAATGGCGCTGTTTACCTGAGGTGAAGGGATTCCGGTATAGGTTAAAGGCGAGAAAAATTGGGCAAACTCCTTGTCCTTATAACAATTGGTTCCGGTTAGAAACCCCGCGAAGCCTGTTTGGCAACCAATTACCAAACTGTTGTTTGGAGCGGCATACAAACTTAAGGTGTCGGTATTTTTGATCATGCTCAAGGTATCCATACAAACAGATACAAACGGACATGTAGTAACATTGTTAATCGCCATAGTATAGGTAGAAGAAACCAAACTATTAGTGGATATTAAGGTGATGGTGTAATTACCTGGCGTGTTCACATACACAGCGGGGTTGGCAACAGATGGTGCCGGACTAAAAATCATTGGCGGGGTAGAACTCCAGATATAAGTTGGTGGAGGATTTCCGCTGGAGGTGTTGAATGGGGTGAATGGAGTGCCGATGCAAGGTGTTGTGTTTAGATTGAAGCCTGCAACAGCGGGGCTTGGAGGGGCTGTATTCGGAACACAAAGGTTATGAGTACCCAAAGCATTACGGAAATTGCATTGGCTGAGGGCGGTTTGCATACGAATATTCTGATTGGGTGTGAACATGTATTTACAGATATCGTCGGTGCCATCCATAAAGTTCATGGTCATTTCGCCGAAAGAGCTTTGGCCCGGGCCACAACGGTCAATATAAGCAGGATGTGTAGGGCAACCAGTGTTTTCCATTTTCGACCATGGGGTATCGTTACAATAATCGGTGTAGCAGTTGCCATCACCCCAGGTGTGGCGCAAGCCTAGCCAGTGACCTACTTCATGCGTTAGGGTGCGGCCTTTATCAGTAGGTGTCACAATGGTGCCAACAGTGCCGAATGCCTTTGTGTAAATCCAAATGCCATCATTATTTACAGTTCCAATTTCACCTGATGGTATCCCATTCAGCGTTGTCCCTCCAGGGTAAGTGGAATAGCCATCCATGGTTTCAGAAGTTGGACGATCGCTGATCCAGATATTGAGATAGCGGATTGGATCCCACATGGTACTGGGTTTAGCAAATGTTTCAATGTAATTTTTAATATTAACAGTCGGGGTATTTGGGTTAACCCAGGTATTTGCCTGAGCATCCACACGCTGAATACCTCTTTCTGTTAATTGACCACCCTGAGGGTTTTTGGTTGCCAAACAAAAAGAAATTCCGGTATTGGTAACAAGGTTGGCAAAAGCATTGGGTACATTGCCAACGTTGAGGCCCGCACCGGCGAAATCAGCATTAAGAGCAGCAATTTGTGATTTCACCTGATTAGAATCGATGTTTGGATAAGTGCCTACGGCTTCACCAAAATGGATGATGTGAACGATAACCGGAATCTCATGGGTCACCATTTGGGTTTTCCCGTTCTGTAGGTTTTCCACGTATTGTTTGACGGCTTTACCAAACCACTCTTCCCATTGTTGGGGTGGGGCAGGTGTGCCGCATTTACTTTTTGTTTCTGGAGTTTGACCGATCAAAAGCGCCGGACCAAAGAGGGCGATAATAAATACACGTAGTTTAGTAAGCATTTGCATAAGGATTAATCGAAATAAATGTATGACAATTTCTTTGAATTCAAAAACCTTTTACTCAGGCTGTGTCCTATTTCACGAGCCTATAGTTGCCATTCACGCCTTTTGAAGCCGGGCAAATTTCAACAGAAGACTTTTATTGCCTACCGTTTCAAATTGAATAAGGGCTTTGGTTTCGGGCCAAACCCCTTCGAGTTGCAAAATTTTGCCCTTGCCGAATTTATCGTGCAACACCTCTTCATTTGCCTTTAAACTTTTATTGAAACTGAGGTCAGGTGGCGCCTGGCTGCTCTGAGAAATGGTATTGTGTACCCTTATCAGCTTTTTGGCTGGCGGCTGAAAGGCGATGCCTTTTTCAGGTTTTATCTGGCCTGCCGGTTTAAATTTGGATGGCATACCGTACTCTTTTCTGAAACTATCAAACACCGAGTCGTTAAAGTGTTGTCTGTTTTCCTCCGGCAATACATCCAAACAATCCTCTTCAATTTCTGAGATAAATCGGCTGGGTTCGCAATAGGTGATGTTACCGAAACGGTAACGCATGGTGGCAAAACTCAGAGTGGCTTTTTTTTCTGCACGCGTGAGGGCCACGTAAAATAAACGCCTCTCTTCTTCCAGGTCGCCTGGATCACTTACTGAAAGCTGTGAAGGAAATAAGTTCTCTTCCAGGCCCACAATATAAACATAAGGAAACTCCAAACCTTTTGCCGAATGCACAGTCATCAAACTCACTTTGTTGCGGTCTTCTTCCTTTTCGTCCTCAAGATCAACATTTGTAAGCAAGCTAATGTCCTGCATAAATTCGTCCAGAGTCTTAAAAGCAGCAGCTGAAGGCAAAACGCCTTCGCCTTCCTGAGGGGGATTGAGTTCTTTAATGATGGTGCTCAGTTCGTCTTCCTGTGGGCTGCGATCCTGCTCAACAAAATCCTTGATACCGTTTAATAATTCCTGAATGTTTTCGTATCGGCTAACTCCTTCAGGTGTTTTGTCGTTGTACAATTCTTTTATCACCCCACTGTTTACTGCAATGTGGTTGGCCAGTTCAAAAGCATCCTGAACATGCAATAAAAGTGAATAGGAAGTAATTTGTGTGGCAAAATCAGAAATTTTTGCTGCTATACCACCATTGATGCCCAGGTTAAAATCTCTGAGATTGGAGATCACCGTCCACAAACTTACATCGTGTTCAGCAGCAGCTACGGTAATTTTATCCATGGTACTTTGACCGATACCCCGCGCCGGATAGTTGATCACGCGCTTTAAACTTTCATTGTCGTGATTGTTGATGGCTAAACGGTAATACGAAATAAGGTCTTTGATTTCTTTGCGTTGATAAAAACTGATGCCTCCGTAGATACGATAAGGCACATTAAGTTTCCTGAGGGCTTCCTCAAATGAACGCGATTGTGCATTGGTACGGTAAAGTATGGCAAAATCAGCGTACTTAGCCTGTTCGCGCAGACGGGTCTCAAAAATCAGGTTTGCAATTTTTTGCCCTTCTTCGTTATCAGAGCCTGCTTTTATAAGCCCGATCTTATGCCCGTCTTCGTTTTCGGTGAATACCGTTTTTTGCAATTGGTGTACATTGTTGGCGATAATCTGATTGGCAGCGTTAACAATAGTTTTGGTACTGCGGTAATTTTGTTCGAGTTTAAATTTTTTCAGGTCGGGATAATCTTTTTCAAAATTCAGAATGTTTTGAATGTTGGCCCCCCTGAAAGCATAAATACTCTGCGCGTCGTCTCCTACTACACAAATGTTCTGAAAACGTGCCGCAAGTTGTTTGATTATGACGTATTGTGAAAAATTGGTATCCTGATACTCATCCACTAAAATGTAACGGAATTTATCCTGGTATTTGATGAGTACATCAGGAAAATCGCGTAACAACACATTGGTTTGAAACAACAAATCATCGAAATCCATAGCGCCGGCCCTAAAATTGGCTTTTTCATACGCGGCGTAAATTTGACCCAACATGGGTTTACGGCTGCTGAAATCTTCTTGTTGTGTGATGGGATTATTCAGGTATTGGCGTGCAGAGATGAGTTTGTTTTTTGCATCACTGATGCGGTTCAACACCAGAGAAGGTTTGTACACCTTATCATCGAGTTTCAGTTGCTTGAGAATTTCACGAATAACACTTTTGCTATCATCCGTGTCGTATATTGTGAAGTTGTGAGGGTAGCCCAATTTTTCTGCTTCAATTCTTAACAGTTTGGCGAATACGCTGTGAAAGGTACCCATCCAAAGGTTTTTGGCATTTTTTTCTCCTACTAATGACGCAATACGCTCCTTCATTTCGCGAGCGGCTTTATTCGTGAAGGTGAGAGACAATATGTTAAAGGCGCTGACCTTGTTTTCAAGTAAACAGGCAATACGGTAAGTAAGAACCCTGGTTTTGCCTGAGCCTGCTCCGGCAATGATCATCACTGGACCTTCAATGCTGGTTGCTGCAGCTCTCTGAACCGGATTCAGTTCATCTAGAAAGTGCTTCATTCCCTAAATTTCTTAATTAGTTTTGTGTTGACCTATGCTTTCTGTAAGAAGATTTTAACATCTACTTTACTCAACAAAAGAGCTGTTTTACGAACTTGTTTTATGGGTTCAAAGTATTACCTTCAATACTCCTCTTATGGCTATTATATTTAGATAATTATTCGACCCTGAGAAAGCTACTCCATATTTGTGCCCTGGTTTTTGCTTTTGGCAGTTCACTGAATGCTCAAATGCCAAGCTGTCCGAGTCCATTTGTCTTTATGGATGGTCCGGGTGGTATTCATGCTTACAATCCGGCGCTACCGCTTTCGGCCACCAACCCCACACCAATAGGCATCCCCAATGGCGGTGGCGGGTTAACCCTAATGCCCAATATTAATGGTGGAACCTTGTCACCAACTTTTTATTCAGTAATAAATGGGAGCTACAGCTATTGGAACGGTGCAGCATGGGTAAGTACCGGACACTCCACAGGAAATGGAGCGGCTGTTAATTTGGGAGGTTGCAATGGTGCCATCTACAACTTAGTGGGTGCTACAGGGCAGGTGTACGTGTACAACGGGTCAGGTGCCGGATCGCTACTTACTACTATCAGTGGTTTTAACGGTGGCGGACCTTACGATTTGGTGACCGACTGCAACTGCAATTTTTACGTGCTAAAAACCACCACACCTAATCAAAATCTCACCTTGTATAGTCCATCAGGCGTGGTATTGTGCACGTATTCAATTACTAACTTACCCAATGCTACTGCCGGCGGGGGCTTTGCTATCATAGGAAATACGGTTTATTTGAAAAACAATTTGGCGAATGGATTTTTTGTGGGTACCATTTCAGGCGCAAACATCACGTTTACCAATGTGCTTGGTTTTTCGCTTGGTCCCGGCGATTTTGCTTCCTGTCCGGTGTGTATTCCATCAGCAACACTGCAAAATGCCACGATAGGTGGAGGTGTGTTAGGATGCACGGTGCCTACAGTCAATGCAATTGTAACCACTACTGCGTCGCCGGTTACTTATTCCTGGTCTGGTCCGGGCATTGTGGGTGCCACCAACAATTCCGTTGCTGTTGTAAATTCTACAGGTATTTATACCTGTGTTGTTTCTGCTAATGGTTGTCCACCTAGTCAAATTACTTTAACAACAACAATAATCAGCAGTGTGATGCCCGTTTACACATCCATCACCCCATCAGGCAATATTTGTATGCCCGGTAATACGGCGATGCCGCTGTTAGCTGCTTCCAATTCAACCAATAATTTAATTTCCTGGACTGGCCCGGGTGGGGTTACCGGTGCAACGGGATCATCGGTTCAAGCTATTTTGCCGGGCGTGTATTCTGTTACGGTGACAGATATTTTTACAGGATGCGCCGGAGCGAGCTCAGTCAATATAGTACAAACACCAACCGTTACACTGAGTTCAAGTGGGCCAACGCTTTGTGCTCAACCAATTCAGGGATCGCCTGCAAGTATTACGCTTACACCCGGTGGTGCTCCTAATTACACCTTACTTTCACAAAGTACCTTTTCTACGCCATCACCCAATGGTACCCTGATGCCTGTGATTCCAACACCGCCATTTTTGAACACTATCAGTTTGGCCACAGCAACATTAATTGGTTCCAACGCTTTTTGCAGTGATACCACAACCACGAGTTTTACCATTTTTCCTAACCCCGGGGTGAATATTACCCCTCAAAACCCAAGTATTTGTTTTGGCTCAACCGTCATGTTGATTGCCTTTGGCGCCAATTCCTACTCCTGGGCGAATACCCCCGGATTAAGCAGTTACATTACGGGAATTACCAATGCCTCTCCAACATTGAGTACACAATACACAGTAACAGGAAATTCAAATGGTTGCCTCAGTTTGCCGGCCACCGTATCGGTGAACGTTCTTCCACTGCCAGTGTTTTCTATCAGTCCTAGTTCAAGTTTAATATGTTTGGGTTCTCAGGCCAGTTTTAGTGCGGTTGGTAACGCCACCACGTATTCATGGACACCGGCTATCGGATTATCCACCACTTTTGGCGCTCAGGTATTGGCAAGTCCTCCGGCTACACAAGCCTATCAAGTGCTGGGTACGCTAAACACCTGCACCAGTTCGGCTAGTGCCACCGTTTTTGTTTTGAATCCGCCAACAATGTCATTAACCTTATCGCAACCCACTTTGTGTGCGCAAAATTTCAATGGTTCCAGTAACACAGTACAAGCTTCTCCATTGGGGGCAACAACGTACACCTTGTTAAACGGTAATGGGTACACGGTAAGTTCTCCAAATGGACCGGTAATGCAAATCACCCCGGCAGGACCACCACCAAACGTGCCCACCGTGTTGACACTTTCATTACTGGGTACCAGCAGCGTGTGCCAGTTGGATGATACCTTTACTTTGATGGTACTTCCCAATCCAAGCATTAATGTTGCTCCAAGTAACACGGCAATTTGTCCGGGTAAAAGCCAGATCATTACTGCTCAGGGCGCGAATGATTACACCTGGTCTCCAATCAGCAATTTGAATACTTATACCGGAAGTTTGGTGATTTCAATCACACCTAGCATATCAAGTTTGTATTCTGTTGTTGGCGGAAGTATGGGCTGTTTAAGTATCACAAAAAACGTAAACGTTAATGTTCTGCCGTTACCGGTGTTTAGTATCAGCCCCTTCTCACAAACTGTATGTATTGGCAACACAGTAAGTTTAACTGCTCATGGCAATGCACAAACCTATGTCTGGGATCCTCCTTTGTTTTTATCTTCCATAACCGGCAGCCAGGTAACCAGCAGTCCGAATGCAAACCAAACTTACACCGTTACTGGTACACTCAATACCTGCACCCAGGTTGCTATGGCCAGTGTATCTGCCATCGCGGTGCCTGTTGTTTCGGCTTCGGCCAGTGAATACACCATTTGCAGCGGAGCCACTACTTTATTACACGCCGATGGTGCCAATTCCTACAGTTGGATACCAAACTATTACCTCAGTGTCAACCAAGGGCAAAATGTTTTTGCTTCCCCTGTTGCCAGCACAACCTATACCTTACGTGGTTTTAATGGTATTTGTACAGGTACTTCGAGCGTGTACATTGAAACGGTGCCACGCCCGAATATGAACTTAAGTGCGCCATACAATCAGGTGTGTTTAGGTTACAGTGTACCAATTACTGTTGACGGCGCCATGTACTACTCTTGGTCGCCCAACCTTGGTTTATCCGCTGTTACAGGTTCAATTTCACATGCCTCACCACAGGTAACCACAAATTATACCATTACAGGCACTAATGCGAATGGTACCGTGCAATGTTCTCAGCTGTTAAGCTTTTCGGTAATAGTAACTCCGCTTGTAATAGCAAGTGCATCAGGCAGTGTTGCGCTCTGTATAGGCGAGAAAACAACACTAGAGGCTTCGGGAGGAAATACTTTCAACTGGGAACCACCTGATGGGTTAAATGCCACCAACCTGAATGCCGTGGTAGCCGGACCAACTGTAAGTACAACGTACACGGTTGAGGTGTCGGAAAACACCTTTTGTGGAAGCACCACGACGGTTTTTGTGCAGGTGAATCCTAAACCTTTTGTATTAGCAGGTCGGGATACTTCCTTTAATTTGGATGAACCCATGTTTATTTCAGCACAGGGCAATGGCACCATCAGTTGGATATCGGGTGAAAACATCGAGTGCCCGGTTTGCCCCGTGAGTCGAGTGTATCCGGCTAACGACGAGTGTTATGTTGTGTTGAGTACAAATGAGTTTGGTTGTGTGGCACAGGATAGGATGTGCATTGAAGTGACCAATGATTTTGGTGTGTACATTCCGAATACATTTACGCCAAATCAGGATGGTTTAAACGACGTGTTTTATGTGGTGGGTACCGGCATCAGCAATTTTCAAATGGAAATTTACAACCGCTGGGGCCAATTAATTTTTGTAAGTACAAGTCAGCTCAATGGTTGGGATGGGCAGCACAAAGGAAAATTGTGTGAACCCGATATTTATACCTACAAAGTAGCGTATACTGGCTTGAATGGTAAACGTTACCAAAAATCGGGGCAGGTGCTATTAAATAAGTAAATAAGCACTAAGGCTTTTTGTTTTTCTGCATGGGGTTAGTCCCCTGACTTTGTCCTCTACCGGCTCCATTTTTTGCCTTGAATAGTTCAAATTTTCCAGGTTCCGCTTTGATGTTCCAGGTGTTGTTGTTTTCGTCTATATCAGCGGTTTCACGGTAAGGATCCAATTGAATGGCAATTACTTTTTTATCTTTTAAAAAGGTTTTGGTTACTTCCTTTTCATTCTTTCTCCATATATAAGCTCCAATACGCTCCACATCCTCGGTGCCATCCTGATACACAAAACGAATAATCAAAGGCATAACAAGGCCGCCCTTGTTGCTAAATTTGATTTCGTAAATAAACTTGCCTTTGTATGCCGCAAAATTCGAATCGGGCAAAGCTTCTAGATGTTCATAACGGTTTTTAGCTTCTTTAATAGGTTCAGCCGGTGGGATGTAATGGTAATAGAAATCACGTAAGGTGGTATCTTTCTCCACCAGGGGAATAATTCCACTTTCGCGATTACGAATATCGGTGATGTATTCTTTCTCTTTCTTTTTTGGGTAAGTAATGGCGGTATCTGTTTTTACCGGCACTTGTTTGCCTTGTTCGATGGTGTAGGCCATCACGGTATCAATGGCTATGTCAACAGGTTCAATATCGTAAAACCAGCCTCTCCAAAACCAATCGAGGTCTACCGCGCTTGCGTCTTCCATACTTCTGAAAAAGTCAGCGGGTTCAGGATGTTTGAATGCCCAGCGCTGACAATACTGCTTAAATGCAAAATCAAACAACTCACGACCCATTACCGTTTCACGCAAAATATTCAGTGCAGTTGCTGGTTTAGCGTATGCGTTCGGACCAAAGTGAACGATGTTTTCACTGTTTACCATAATAGGTTCCAGTTGGTTTTTTGGTAAACGCATGTAATCCGTTATTTTATATGCAGGGCCTCGTTGCGAAGGATATCGGTTATCAAATTCGCGTTCGGTGAGGTACTGCACAAAGGTGTTCAAACCTTCATCCATCCAACTCCATTGCCTTTCATCGCTGTTTATAATCATGGGAAAGAAGTTATGACCTACTTCATGAATAATCACCATGATCATTCCATTTTTAGTGCCTTCGGTGTAGGTGCCATCTTTTTCGGTGCGGCCAAAATTAAAGCAGATCATTGGATACTCCATGCCACTCGCCGCTTCAATACTTTGAGCAACCGGGTAGGGGTAGGCGATGCTGTATTTCGAATAGGTTTTGATGGTATGCGCAACAACCTTGGTAGAATATTTCCGGTACAATCCATAAGCCTCTTTTCCATAAAAACTCATGCACATAACGCGTTTGCCTTCGCAAGAAACCGGCATGGCATCCCAACTGAATTTACGTGAACTGCCCCAGGCAAAATCGCGAACACTGTCAGCTTTAAATACCCAGGTTTTAGTGTCGGAAGCTTTTTGTTTTTCAGCAGCTTTGGCCTCCTCCAGCAAACCAATTTCGAGTGGTTCGGTGGCCGTTTGAGCTTTTTGCCAGCGTGCGAATCTGGCCGGACTTAGCACCTGTTGGTAATTTTGGCATTCACCTGTTGAACATACCAGGTGGTCAGAAGGAACAGTCATGCGTACTTTAAAGTTCCCGAAGGCTAGCGCAAATTCGCCTCTGCCAGTAAATTGTTTGTGCTGCCAACCTTCAAAATCGCTGTAAACACAAAGTCGAGGGTACCATTGACTCAGGGTAAATATGTGGTTGCCATCTTCCGGAAAGTACTCGTACCCGCCCCGACCTCCATATTGGATACGGTTGATCATTTTGTAATGCCATTTAACCCTAAACTTAACTTTTGCATTTGAAATCAGTGGTTTAGCAAGATCAATGCGCATCATACTACCGTTAATGATATAGTGCAATGGTTTGCCTGCCTCATCGGTTACGGCATCAATTTTATCACCAAGACCGGCCAGATTTTTTTTCTTTTCCAAACCCGAAAGCGCTTGCATACTTAAGGGCGCACTTACTTTGTTTTCATCAAAGTAATTGACTTCATTTTCGGGGTCGTGTTGGTTCTCATCAAGCTGCAGCCAGAGGTAACTTAAAACATCAGGTGAATTGTTGGTGTAAGTAACGGTTTCGCTGCCAATTACGCTAAGGTTTTTTTCATCCAGTGTTACATCAATTTCATAGTCGGCTTTTTGCTGCCAGTATTTGGATCCAGGAGCTCCTGAAGCAGTTCGGTATTCGTTGGGGGTAGGCAAAATGGTACCCAATTGTTCGAATTTGTTCCCGTGATTGGATTGGGGATTGTTTCGAATGTTTTGGGCAGAAACAGACGCGAAAAATATTCCTACAACAAAAGTAAAAATCGCTCGATTGAAATTTTCAGAGCTACCAGTCCAATACTGCATACAAGGGTATATTTTAAAGGTTTATAAGGAAGGCGAATTACAGATTTTAAAAATACTGAAATTCCAAGTAAAAGCGCCACAAATAACAGCTGTCCGGCTTCAATTCCAAGGTTAAAATACATCAGCGGTAAAAAAACGCTCTCTTCCTGCCCAAGAAGAGAGCGCAGTAAATAAGAAAAACCCAAACCGTGTAACAAACCAAAAGATAATGTGAGTAAGTAGGTCACCATATCTCCCTTTTTGCCGGGATTTTCCTTTTTAAAAAGTTGGTAAACGGCTGTCGTCAAAATACTCAAGGCGATCAAGGGTTCCACTACTTGTTGAGGCAAAGGCCAATTCCAAAGCACACTGCCTGCTAATGAAAGAGAATGGCCCAGGGTAAAAGCAGTGATCAAAACGAGCAATTTGTGCCATTGTTGTAAAGGAAAGGCAATAGCCAGCAGCGCCACAAACAACATGTGATCGTAACCATTTATATCGAGAATATGGTCAAAACCGATGCTAAACCAGATGCCAAAGGGATTCATATCTTCGTGGCGGAGAATTGTTGATGCAAATAAACTCAATATTAAAATCGCTTGTCATTTCGACACTTATTTTTCTTTGCTTTTCAATGGCTCACCCTTTTTACCTGAGCGTTTGTGATCTTAAGTACAATAGCAATTCTAAAAAACTGGAAGGTACAGTAAAAGTGTTTTGTAATGACCTCGAAGAAGCATTAAAACGTTTGGAACAAAAACCGGTGGACCTGATTCACGCTAAAAACAAGACGGAAATTCTGGTTTTACTTGGTAACTACCTTAGTAAAAGATTGAGCTTTACTTCAAAAGGTCAAACCATTAAGTATGAGCTTTTGGGTTATGAAATAGAGGAGGAAAGTCTTTGGATCTATCTGGAAAGCGAATCCATGCCTTCACCAAAATCCCTAAGTATCGAAAACAGTATACTTTACGACTTTTTAAAGGAGCAAATGAACATAGTTAATCTGGAAATTGCTGGGGTACAAAAGAGCTGGAAACTAAGTTTTCCTGAAAAGCGCGTGGTTTTCGATTTTTAACTAAAGTGCTGTTGTTAAGCACTTTGTGTTTTATCAACACTTTGAGGTTTGCCAAAATCTTTTAAAAAAACCGCGAAATTGCCATGTTTTTTTGCTCATTTCACTGAAAATTCAATCTTTGCAAAACTATTTCGTGAAAAAGCTAATAAGCATATTGTCAATTACTTGCGCAATCTTCCTCAGTTTGTCTTCATTTGCTGTACCCGACGATAAAAATAAACCGGGTGATGATAAAAAAGACAAGGCCAAAAAAACCGATACCAGTAAAGTGGTGTTGACTGGGAATGAGATATTAGAAGAAACAGAAACCGAACTCCCTGATACACTTGAAATTAGCTTTCCGAGTCATGATTTGTATACAAGCTGGGATACGGAAACCGCCCACCCCTATAATTTTAAGGAGAATTTTAAGTGCGACAGTGTTGAGATTCAACTCACTAACGACTACGATTGCGGTTTTACACCACCGTTTTGCGGACAGCTGACCAGTTTGTACGGCTGGAGAAAATACCGCCCGCATTACGGCATCGACATAGATTTGGTAACAGGGGAGGGTGTTCGTGCTGCATTTGATGGAATGGTGAGGGTAGCGCGGTATTATAAAGGCTATGGAAATTGTGTGATAATTCGACACAACAATGGTTTAGAAACTGTATATGCTCACCTATCCAAACTTCTGGTTGAATCGGGCCAACAGGTAGAATCAGGGACGTTTATTGGCTTGGGTGGTAACACCGGGCATTCAAGGGGAAGTCATTTGCATTTTGAGATCCGTTATCTAGGCCAAGCTATCGATGCTCAGGATGTAATTGATTTTGAAAAAGGGCAGTTGCTGACCAACACTTTTGTGTTGCGTAAAACCGACGTTTAAAAGGGAGACGACTTAAGAGCTTTGCACTGGCGTTATCGGGATGACCTTGGGGTTGCTTATGGTAATTACAAAGACG
>JBPOHJ010000030.1:0-1859 GCA_052035725.1 Bacteroidota bacterium
CAATATTATTGAAATATTTTAAGACTTGCAAATAAATCTTGAACAGTTGTTCAAGAAAATAGAATCAGCCTATAAAATACCACGTTTTGGGTATTTGTAATGTAGATTTTAATTTTGAATATTGAGGTATCAAAAACGATTAAAATGAAAAAGGAATTTTTTAAAAAGTTTCAACAGAAAACGCAATCATACGTTTTTCCAAACCAGGATTGGCCAATTGGCAAAACTATCGACTGGTTACAAGCAAAGAAAAGTGGTATCGCAAATGCGATTACTTACCTAGAAAACTGGAAGCATATCGAAAACCAGCGCGGTAAGGATGTTGCTTTTGCTTGCTGGGAAATGCTTTCACTTTTCGCGGGTGGAAGTTTTCAAAATGATGTTGTACAAATTGAATTTAACGAAGGCGAAGAAGACGAAAAAGAGTTTCGTTTGTGGTGGAATGAACATTATGTAATTATTCGCGAGTACTACGAAGATGACGAAGAGGATGGCCGAAGATACTCTATTTTGTCCAACGATGAAGATGGGTTTGTTTACGTTGACGATAGTAAGGTTTACGACTTTTTATTTTCCGTTTTTGCGTAAAAAAAGCCCTGCGATTTCACCCGCAAGGCCATATGTAAAAACGATTAATTAAGGTTACTCGCTATCCTGGTTCCACCGGGTCAACGGGTGGTTCCGGTACTGGTTCAGGGTTTACCGCCGCCACTGCTTCCAGCTTTTCGGCTGCCAGTTTCAGGGCTTCGGAAATCTCGAACTCATCCTTTGCGCTCAACCCGCCAGCCTCAATCTGCGCGGCAAGGCGCTTGAGGTCTTCGGCAATGTTGTTGGTTGCCACGTCTACACGGGTCAACAGGTCTTTAAAATCTTGAAGGTTTGCCATGATAATAGAAAGTTTGTGGCCTTGGTTTTTTAGCGTGTCCAGTGCCACGCATACGAGAATGACAAGGGCAACGCTTAGTACAATAGCCATTTGGTTTGATTTAAACGGTTTCAATTTTCTTGATGGTCACTTCGTATCCGTCGATTACAAAAGTCTTGGTTCCATCCACAGCAGATGCGGAGACGGCGCGTAGTGCATCGCCTGCACTTGGATTGACGAACGACCGCCACAGCGATTTTAAAGCGCCCAAAATAAACAAGGATAGGGTAGTATCTGCTTTTGCTGCGTTCAGGTTGCCGCCAATGAATTTATCAATTACCAGCACTTCAAGTTCAGGCTTTGCCTGCTCACCTTTCACGAACTCGCTGATTTGTTCACCATCCGGTTTAATTTCATCGGTCAAAAGCAGCCCGATTTTCTCCGTACTACCTGCCAAATATTGCACCATTTCCCGGTTGTACGCTTGGTTGATCCGGTCGATCACAGGGCGGAACAGGCGGAACAAAAACGGGATCATGAATAGTTGTAGGTAGCGCAACCAGATACCGGGAATTTGCTGCTTGTTTGGGATATTGTCGCCCATTGCATCAATCGTTTCGATAAAGTAGGGCGCGGTAACCGTTACAATCTCTTCCTCTGGTGATCCATCAGGTAAACGCTTTTCCAAGGCACTGCGCAAGGTGTTAATCCCAAGTTTTCCAATAAAGGATAGGACAATATTCCAACCCTTTTCAATTGCTTCTTTAGCCATTTTTAATTTGTTTTTTTGATTGAATAATTTTAAATTACACTCGATATGGTTTTTTTAGTGTGTTATGATTTTTGTGTAAGGATTTATTTTGATTAACTGGGTTTTAGATGTGTCACAGCCCCGGCCATTTGGTGCGGGGCTTTTTTATTGCTCCTTTTCAAACTCGCTTTCCTCTTCCTCGACTGGCTTTTTACGCCCCGGCAACAATCCGCCGATTTGCTG
>JBPOHJ010000040.1:0-16697 GCA_052035725.1 Bacteroidota bacterium
CCTATTCTTTGCAAGCCGATGGGGGCAATGTGATCAACAGCATCTGGACCTTCAACAACCAAAGCGTGAACAGTTCAACGGTGAGTTATTGTTTTAACACGCCCGGCAGCTTTGAACTCAAAGGCAGCTTTGAGGATGATAAAACCTGCAGGGGAACTATCACCCAAATGGTGCAGGTGTTCCCTTTGCCTGCTGCTGATTTTGAGTACAGTCCGGCCAAGCCTATAGAGAACCAGGATCTGGTGGTGTTTACCAATACCAGCAAAGGAGAAAACCAAAACAAGTGGCAATGGGCCATTAACGATGGAAAAAACACCAACAGCTTCAGCGAAAACACCTCGTGTTTGTTTGAAGATGCCGGAAATTACGCCGTGGCCTTTTTGGTAAGAAACTCCTGGGGTTGTTGGGATACAGTGGTGAAGAGCATAGAAGTGTTTTTGGATTACAATGTGTACATCCCCAATGCCTTTACCCCAAACGAAGACGGTTTGAACGATGTGTTTTTCCCGGTGATGCGTGGCGTAAAACGTTATGAGCTGCAAATTTTTAACCGCTGGGGAGAATTGATCTTTAGCACAAACAGTCCGGATCGCAACTGGGACGGCACTTTACAAGGCGAGCCTTGTCCACAGGGCATTTACAATTATAAGCTAACTGTGTTGAACAATTTTGGAGAAGAAACTTACTACACCGGGAATGTTAATCTACTGAGGTAAGCATTTTTGCCTATTGCATCATTACAACACATTAAATTACCTTGCATTACTTAATAAGATCAGGATTTTAAACTAAATACTGATCTGTAGTAAAGTGTAGAGCATTACTAATTAATTCTGAGACGCTTCTTTCTCAAAACCTAATTTCCATAACAGTGCAGCCAGAATAGCTCCGGCAATTGGAGCCACCACAAACAGCCATACTTGCGCCAGAGCCTTTCCACCTGAGAACAAGGCGGGACCAATGCTTCTCGCAGGATTAACAGAAGTTCCTGTAATGGGAATGGCAAACAGATGAATCAACATAAGGCTCACCCCAATTGCTAAACCGGCCATGGTTGAATTGCCGTATTTGGATGTGGTAGCAAGTATTACAAATACAAACAAAAAGGTCATGAGTGCTTCAGTAACAAAAGCGCTTTGGGTATTGTATTGGCCTAAATACCCTTCACCCCAACCGTTAGCGCCAAGACCCCATTCAGGCATGACAAAATTCGGTTGACCACTGGCAGTAAGAAATAAAGCCGCAGACCCGCAAACTGCACCTAAAAGTTGTGCAATGATTTACGTGATACTTTGTTTCAATTCCATTTTCCCGGCTGCCCATAAGCCAATGGTGACAGCCGGATTGATATGGCAACCTGAAATGCCGCCAATAGCGTAAGCCATAGCCATAACTGTGAATCCGAATGCAATGGAGATGCCAAGCAAGCCAATACCTGAAGGTCCAGTAGCGTGAACGCCTGAAATTACGGCAGAACCACAACCGATAAGTACCAGGCTAAAGGTCCCAATAAATTCTGCAAGAGGTTTTTTCATGATAATTTGGTTAAAGGTTAATAATTAATGAGGCCAGATTGATAAATGAAAAGTACGCATAAGTTCCGGTAAGTAAAAAAACTTTCAAAATTGAAGAGCGCACAAGCAAAATTGCAGGTGAAGCAGTTCGAATAATGCTGTTAACAATGCTGGAGTTAAGGTACAATTAACCATTACGAAGGCTTTGGAATGTTATGGTTATATTTTAATATAAAAGGAATTGTGCAAATAGAATTTAGAACAGCAAAGTTGCCCGGATGTATCAGCTGGCAAGCTGAAAGCAGTTTCTACTCCAAGTATGGGTTAAATATCGTTAAACCAACTTACCAGCTATTCAGAACACGTAAATTAGTACAAGTTAGTGTTGTATTCAAATAACAAAAATCATGAGCACCAACAAATTGGCCATTGCCTTATTAAGCCTGGGTTCCGTTGTGTTTATTGAATTGTATCTGAAAGATGATTCAGTTTCCATTGTAAATGACCCGATTGCTGAAAAGCCCTACATGAATGACAACTCAGCCGTTTTTATGTCGGGCTGTAAAACGTTTTCTAAACCGGTTCAACCTAAAGTTGTATACCCTACAGTTAGAAGGAATTTTGTCAACCGTTTGTGTGCACTCGAGGTGTTTCCTTCAAACGAAGCCATTGCCGTAACACGAAACATGACGTATTTGAAGGAGAAGTAAGGGCTGCTAAAGCTTAAATTGCATGAGAACTGGGTAGGGAGGTGGTTTTGCACTGGTGTTCATCCACGGTCATGATGAACTTAACTAATTTACTAAGGTGTTCTAAAGGCAAGGTTGAAAATGCAGCTAATTCATGACAGGCAATTTGCCATTTCAATCAACCAAGGGTTCTATAGCTTTCGTTTTCTGATCACACTCAATCCGTCTCTGATGGGTAACATCACACATTCCACGCGGGAATCTGCTCGCACTTTTTGATTGAACTCATGAATGAATTGAGTGTCCTTATCTCTTACATTTTCAATCACTTTGCCACTCCACAACACATTATCTGCAAGAATGATACCTCCGGTTTTTATTTTGTTTACTACCAAATCAAAATTCAAGCTATAAGATTTTTTGTCAGCATCTATAAATACCAAATCTATACCATCAGGTAAGGCAGGAATGAGAGTAGCCGCGTTGCCCACAAGCAATTCAATTTGTTGGGCGCGGGTTGAATTGGATACATATTGTTGCGCGAATTTTGAGGTTTCCTCGTTGGCATCCAAACTAATGAGTTTGCCTCCTTCACTCAAGCCTTCTGCTAAACTTAAAGCCGAATACCCTGTGTAAGTGCCAATTTCGAGGATATAAGCCGGATTCAGTAATTTGGAGAGCATCGAAAGAAACCGCCCTTGCAGGTGACCACTTAGCATACGTGGTTGCCCCACTTTAAGATGGGTGTTACGGTTCAATTGTTTGAGCAAATCGCTCTCGGGTTCAGAGTGCTGCTCACAATACCTGAGTAAATTTTCGTCAATAAATTCCATACATCATCTGAGTCGTTTGTTCATGATTTTGCTCACGTTGCCGAATACTTGCCCCGGAGAAAATTTCCTCCAGTCAAAATCATCCAACTCCCCGCCATATATAAAATAATAATCGAGCCCGGCTCGTTTAAATTCTTTCAGCACATGCTCCCTGAAATTTACTAATGCAATCCATCCATCTTCCCCGTTGTCATCAAACCATTCCTCATAATAATCATCCCCACCATCGTGAAAGTTCAATACGTTTTCTCCTATTAAAATGTACTTATTAATGCCCAGGTAATTGAGTTCATCAATAAAATCGCGCTTTAAGAGCATGATATCGTTATTAATGGCATCGTTCCATTCTCCAATCAATTCGATGATGGTGTATTTTTCTTCGTAATCCACAAACAGTATTTTGATGTACAGGGTCTCGCTGCCAATATCATCCCATTGTGGGTGGATATAAAAATTGTAAATGGTATTCACGTATTCAAACTCACTGTAGTCTCTTCCATAAAAAGGCGATTCACTGTCCTCAGAGGCAATGTACAGGTGGCGCCAGTTATAGTAGGGTTCGATGGTGTGCATACGGGTGCTTAAAGTTAAACAAAATCAAACTTTGCACTTTAAAAAACGATGAAATAAAATGTATATTTATGGGCTATAAGCAAGGCTGTAGGGAGTTTTGGGGGATGAAAAGTCCCAATTTCCTTACCGCCTCAAACCAAAGGCCATTGAAAACACGCATATCCAGTACCGACCGCTCAGTGATCGAACTGAAAGAATTGAAGCGGTATGCCGGATTGTTCAGGTACCTGTCACTACGCGATGTAATTGTTAGGTACAAACAAACCCGCATGGGATTTGCCTGGTCGATACTCCGCCCCCTTATCAACATTAGTATTTTCGGTTTTTTATCTCTTCTAATCGATCGCAGTGCTTCGGTGAGTGAAAAATTCCTGAGTGTTTCGGCCGGGGTTATCATCTGGCAACTTATTTCTACCTGTGTTAACGACGTGAGCAATTCTCTGCTCAACAACGCTAACATTCTCACCAAAGTGTATTTTCCGAAACTACTTTTGCCATTATCAGGGCTTTTAGTGTGTTTGCTTGATTTTTTTATCGCATTTGTTTTGTATCTCATCGTGTTTGTGTTTTTTAAAGGTCTGCCCCCGCCGAGTCTTATGGCATTGCCAATTGTGTTGGCTTATGCTTTATTTGCAAGCCTGGGTCTCGGTATCTTGTTTGCTACAGCTTCGGTAAAATACAGGGATGTGAAATTTATCATTCCCTTTTTTCTGCAGATTTTATTTTATGCATCTCCCGTGTTTTTATCTTCAGACTTTATTCTGAACCTGAATCTACCACAATGGTTCAAAATTCTTTACCAACTCAACCCCTTCTTGCAAGTTATCAATGGGTTCAAGTTTTGTTTTTATGGTTCCTTCGAAAGTTTTAATGCCCTTTACCTGTTTGGGTCATTTGGCATCAGTTTACTTTTGTTTTACGCAGCCTTGCGTTACTTTTTAAACTTTGAAAAAACGTTTGCCGACCATATCTGATGAATGATACAGCCATACACATTAACAACGTCGGCAAGATGTACCAACTGCGCCACAAAAACAAGGGCGCAGAATCTCTTGTTGGGTCGATTGGGGCAGGATTAAAAGCCCTGTTAAATGCCAACGAAACTCATAGTATAGAAGAATTCTGGGCGCTTAAAAACATATCCTTCGATATCAAAAAGGGCGATAGGGTAGGCATCATTGGAAGAAACGGTGCGGGAAAATCCACCTTATTAAAAATTTTGAGTCGTGTTGTGAAACCAAGCACCGGACACATAGAATTTGAGGGACGCATGGCCGCTTTGCTTGAAGTGGGAACAGGGTTTCACGGAGATTTAAGTGGAAGAGAAAATATTTACCTCAATGGGTCCATATTAGGAATGAACAAAACCGAAATCGATCGCAAGTTCGATGAAATTGTGGCCTTCAGTGAAGTGGAGCAGTTTTTGGATACGCCTGTAAAACGGTATTCATCGGGTATGTACGTGCGTTTGGCTTTTGCTATTGCTGCGCACCTCGAACCCGATATCCTGATTGTGGATGAAGTGCTTGCTGTAGGGGACTCTGCCTTTCAGAAAAAATGTCTTGGGAAAATGGAAGAAGTGAGTCAACAGGAGGGGCGTACTATTTTGTTTGTCAGTCACCAAATGACAACTGTACAATCTTTGTGTAATAAAGCGCTGGTACTTCATCAGGGTCAAATTGACCTTCCTTTGACTTCAACCGATGAGGCCATTCGGCATTATATGAATTTAGCAAGCCGGGTAAGCAAAGGCAATTTGATTGATCGCAAAGACAGAAGCGGAGAGGGGAAAATACAAGTAACCAACATTCAGTACATTGCCTCAGATGGTAAAAAGCTGGAAGAACTTATTTGTGGGCAGGCGGTAAACATCCGTGTGGAATACACTTGCCTTGAGAACTTCGAAGGCAACAATTTAAGCGTGGCCCTGGCTTTTTATGGCGACGATGGTGTGTTGTATACCGTTTTGAGTAGTGAATACACTGGCGTATTGTTTAATAAAGTAGGCGGTTCAGGTGCATTTGAATGCCAAATTCAAAAATTACCATTAATGGATGGTACATATCTGGTAAACGTGTCACTCAATCAGGGAGGCTTAGTGCAAGACTGGGTGCAAGAAGCTTCAAGTATCAATGTGATTGCCGGAGATTTCTATGGCAGCGGAAAACTGAACCCTTCTACGCATCGAAGTGTGTTGATTGAAAACACCTGGAAAAAAATAACATGAAAACGGTGGTAAATAAACTTTTGGGCAAACAGACTAAACAGAACGATGGTTTGGTAAAACTGGCCAAAGGAGCGCTGTTCTCTAAGCAGGCTTCAGTAAAATTGCACAACTGTTCAATTCAATTAGAGAAAGACGCAGAACTTGTGCTTCACGAAAATGTGACCCTTAGTAATTACCACATTCACATTATTGCAGGGCGATTGGAAATTGGGGCTTTCACGCAAATGTTAGGTGCAGCAAATGGAGGCACATCCCTGGTTATTGAAAAAGGAAGTTTGCACATTGCTCATCATTGTGTAGTGAAGGCCGAATTTTCGGTTCGTTTTGGTGGTCAATGCAGTATTGCCGAATACAGCGGTATTATGGATGGAACAGAAATTCGATGCGATGAACGCGTGAGTATTGGAGCGTTTAACATGATTTCTTACGAGTGCATGATTTACGATACCAACACACATTGCGAATATGCTGTAACCGAAAGAAGAAAACGCACAATGGCTGATTTCCCAAACATTGGAGCTGAAAAGGACAAACCTACCACAGCGCCCGTGCTCATCGGAAACGATTGTTGGCTCGGAAAACGCAGTGTGCTATTAAAAGGGGTTCACCTTGGCGACAACAGCACTGTAGCTGCCTGCGCTGTGCTTACCAAATCGGCACCGGCAGGGAGCCTTGTTTACGGCAATCCGGCATTGTTTAGAGCCAAAAGCAAAGAATGAGTGTGAGTAAAATCCAATTATACACCGAGTTGTCCATCATTCCGGCTGGATTAACGCACACTTTTCTATTAATTCCCTTTCTTGGCGAATACCCCGAAAGCACTGATGACCCGGACGCCGGGCGTTTTGTTGAATTGGCACAAAACGGGAATCACTATTATTCCTTATGTGATGATCCTAAAGACGCGCATTTTTTTTTATTGCCCTTTGGTTATTCTTTTCAGATCGATCACCAAATAACAATTCGCGCCTTCTTAAACAAGGCTGAAGCGTATGCAAAAAAAACCCTGATCTTTTATAATTCCGATGACGACCAACCCATTGATCATCACAATGTGCTTGTGTACCGAACATCTTTGAACAAAAGTGCAAAAAAAGCACATGAGTATGCGCTACCCGGCTGGAGCCGTGATTTTATTGCCTACTTTAAGGAAATGGCTGTGAGTCCGCTCAAACCGGGTAATAAGCCAAGTGTTTCGTATTGTGGTTATATCAACAATGGTAAAGTGCCGCTGAAAATGTTACTGAAGAAAAGATTAGGGTTAATTCGTGAAACAAAGGAAAACCAAGCAAAACAGCTAAGAGGAAAGGTGTGCAAAGTTTTGCAGGAGAACAATAGTATAACAACAGATTTTATCATCCGTATGGGTTTTTGGGCGCAGGGCATAAACAATAAACAACAAGCCCGGTTGGAATACGTTAACAATCTCATGCGTTCTGTTTACGCGATAGCCGCAAGGGGAGGAGGCAATTTTTCATACAGGTTCTACGAGATAGTAAGTTGTGGTCGAATCCCATTATTTATAAATACCGATTGTGTTTTACCTTTTGAAGAGGAAGTAGATTACAAAAAACATCTGGTATGGGTGGAAGAAAAGGAAAAGCACCGCTGCGATGAGATATTGCTTGAGTTCCATCATTCACACAGTGCAGAGGAACTTATGGCTCTGCAATTATCAAATAGGGCTTTATACGAATCAAATTTGTCGCCATTGGGTTTTTTTAAAACGTTGCACCGTCAATTGTTAAAGCTGTTATGAAAATTCAATTGCTAACCGATTATTACCCCCCGTTTTTATACCAGTTTTATAAAAAGCACCCCGAATTTTACCACCTCTCTTATTCTTCTATGTTAGAACTTCTGCTAAAAGAGTATTTTGCAGATACCGGTGCGGCCTATTTTCATCTAATCAAACACGGACACGAAGCCCGAATAATCGTAGTGAATTGTGAGCCATTGCAAAAGCGGTGGGCTGAAGAAAACGGACTGAGTTATTCAGCTAGTTCCTGGGAAAAAGAAATTGCATTTGCTCAGATTACCTCCTTTCGTCCTGAGGTATTCTATATTGAAAGTGTATTTCGGTATTTTGGAGATTTTATCAGGCAAATCAAACCATTTTGTAAAATGGTGGTAGCCTGGATTTCCACCCCTTTAAGCAACAACCTTGCGCTTAACGACATTGACTTAATAATTTCTTCTACCCCCAAATTTGTCGACAACTTCAGGCAAATGGGTATACGTTCAGAATACATGTTACCTGCCTTTGATGTAAGGGTACTAAAGGAAATTCAGAATCCACAGCCCAAACGTTATCCCTTTACCTTTGTGGGTGGTTTGGGCAGCGCCCATGTTAACCGCAAACGCGCGCTTGAATTTCTAGTTAAGCATAGCGACATTAAAATCTGGGGCTATGGGTATAAAGTCAATTATCCCCGTAGGAGTTGGTCGTATTTTAGAAATCGTATTTTTCCCGATAACGCCGCTCTATTGGAACACTATGAAGGCGAATTATGGGGCTTAGAAATGTACGAAGTATTACAATCATCCCTGATCACTTTTAATATTCACGAAGCCTTACTTGAAGGCCATGTTGGAAACATGCGTATGTTTGAAGCCAGCGGTGTTGGCACTCTGTTATTGAACGATCATGGACACAACATCTCTGCTTTATTTGAACCTGGAAAAGAGATTGAAACCTATCACCATCTCGAAGAAGCATTGGAAAAAATACACTACTACCAGCAACATCCTGAAAAGGCTATTGAGATGGGCTTGAAAGCTCAGGAACGCACCTTAAAACAGTACAATTACGATGTGTTTGTTTCGAATTTAGTTGAGTACATTAAAAAACACCAGGCTTGATTTTTCGTTCACTCAAATACCTGATTCCCGATAAAATCAAAACACAGGTGAAAGCTGTGTTATGGCCAAATAACAACACTTGGTGGAAGGGCAACTATTCTTCCTGGGACAAAGCTTTGGAGTTGTGCACCGGCTATAACGATAAGCTGATTCTGCAAAAAGTAAAAGAAGCCGTACTTAAAGTCAAAAAAGGGGAAGCCCTGTATGAAAGAGATTCTGTAGTATTCAATGAACCTTATACTTTTGAACCGCTTGTAAATGCACTTACAGATTCTATAAAAAATAACAAGTTACATGTTGTTGATTTTGGTGGCTCCTTGGGTAGTACCTATTTTCAATACCGATCAGCTTTCAACAATATAAATGATTTGAAGTGGGCAGTGGTTGAACAAAATAACTATGTAGAAACAGGCAAAGCTCACATTGCCGAAGGTGCTTTGCAATTTTACGCCACAGTGAATGAAGCCCTTGAACAACAAAAACCTCAGGTCTTGTTATTGTCAAGCGTTTTACCTTATTTAAAAGACCCATTTATGGTCATACAAGATTTGCTTCAGTTTAAATTTGAAACGATTATCATTGATCGCACCAATTTTATTGAAGGTAAAAACCACCGCTTAACTGTTCAGCAGGTACCGAAAGAAATTTATGAAGCTTCCTATCCATGCTGGTTCTTTAATGAACACAAATTGTTGAGCCGGTTTTTAAAAGATTACGATATTGTGAATGAGTTTAACAACGATTTTCCTCCACCTGAGCGCTTGGGAAGAAATATCGCATATTGGAAGGGGTTTTACTTAAAACGGAAGGGAGCACAGGCATGAAAATGCATTTTTGTACCTTATTCAATTCCGCTTATTTAAGCCGTGGCTTGGCCCTTCATCAATCACTAAGTGAACAGTGCAAGGCCTTTCACCTCTATGTGTTTGCTTTTGATGATGTGTGTTATAACTATCTGTGTGAATTAGCCTTACCCAATCTGACGGTTATTTCACTTCAAACATTCGAAGACCAAGCCCTTTTAGCTATTAAACCGGGCCGAACCGCTACCGAGTATTGTTGGACCTGCACGCCTTCTACCATTTTGTTTTGTATTGAAAAATACAATTTGCCGCACTGTACTTACATTGACGCTGATATGTACTTTTATTCCGATCCCTCTGTATTGGTGGAAGAAATGGGCCAACACGACGTGTTGATTACTGATCATCGTTACACCTCCCGCTACGATCAATCAGCCAATAGCGGCAGGTATTGTGTGCAGTTTGTGACTTTTAAAAACAATAACCGGGGATTAAACGTACTAAATTGGTGGAGGCAGGCCTGCATTGAATGGTGTTATAACCGTTTTGAAGAAGGAAAATTCGGGGACCAAAAATACCTCGACGATTGGACCACACGGTTTGAAGGCGTTCATGAATTAAAACACCTGGGAGGAGGTGTAGCTCCCTGGAATGTACAGCAATACCGTATCTCTGAACATAAAAGTCAACTCACAGGTACCGATATCGCAAGCCACCAAACATTTCGGCTTGTGTTTTACCACTACCACAGTTTAAGGTTTTTTGAGGGTGATATTGTATGTTATTGCGATACCGATTATGACTTATCAAAGGAAGTGAAGGAACTGCTGTATCGACCCTATCTTAAGGTGCTCATGAAACACTACCGCAGCGTGAAGCGCAAGCAGCCAGCCATTAATGCCAACGGCGTGTTTGGTCCGTCAGCCTACCTACCTATGAATTTTGCTACACTTTGGAAATACTACCGTGAGAACATCGCTTCATCGCGTCGCAATATTTTAGGTTTCCGTTTGTTCAGGCAAATTCGCAACCATTATTATTTTTTTACCTCCGAATTCAACTAATGGACCCGCTGTTATCCATCATCACTATCAACTTTAACAATAGCACCGGGCTCGAAAAAACTATTCAATCGGTGCTCAGTCAAACCCAAAAACACTTGGAGTTTATTCTGGTAGATGGGGGATCATGGGATACCAGTAGAGATGTGATTCAGAAATACAGCTCGGCTTTTACACACGTTATCTCAGAAAAGGACCAGGGTATTTACGATGCCCAAAACAAAGGGGCCGCACTTGCAAAAGGCCACTACCTTCTCTTCCTGAATTCGGGAGATAGTTTATATGACGAACAGGTGCTTGCTGTTTTTATGCAATTCGCTAAAGCCGGGAGTGAAGAGATAATTTATGGTAACTCAGCACTTCTTGACTCAGGGGGTACAAAAGAATGGCTTTGCCCACCTGCGACACTAGATCCCAATTATTTTTATAAACATGGCCTGAACCACCAAGCTTGTTTTATTTCAACTCAACTTTTTAGAGAATTTGGTCCTTATAATACCAAGTACAGGATTTGTGCCGATTTTGATTTTTTATTGGCCGTGTTTTGTAAAAAACCCGGATGTTACCGTTATTTAAATGCCGTAATTTGTTACTACGATAAAAACGGTGCCAGTTCGGCTTCTGCTAATTATGAACTTGTGGTTAAAGAGAGAGACCTGATATTAAAACACCGTCTTGCCCCTGAGCTTTATGCCGGGATGAAAAGAAAAACCAGAGAAGAAATGCCATTCAAATACCGGCTGTTAACTTCCTTGTATGCTATACCTTTGTTTGGTGGACTTATTAAGCAATTCATGATTAAACTATTTCCGGGTGACAAATAGCGAGGTGCACATAACATTTTTCACCCCCAATTTTAACGCCACGGGTTCGGAGTTGGTGCTACTCAATTTGTTAAAGTATTTGCCCACCGAATTCAAGGCCAGTTTGGTGTCGAAATACAAAGGTAGTTTAAGCACTTTGCTTCCCGAGCGAATAAGTTACGCGTCTATTTTTCCCAGCGCTTCTGATAAACACCTTGTGTTTAAAATATGGCGCAGGTTATTCGGAAACAGGCGATTTTACAACAGCCTGGAAAAATACCAAAACAGCATTTGGTACATCAACACCATTTTGCTGCCCGATGTAATGGAATACGCATTTAAACACAGAATCCGGGTGATTTTGCATGTGCATGAAATGGCACAGATGTACCGCTTGTTATCCGAACAACAAATTCAACGATTGGTAACTTATCCTGAACTCATCATTGCCAATTCTAATGCAAGCAGAAACGTATTGCGTTCACATAAATCAAGTTCTGAGATCAGAATATGTTATCCCGGACTAAGTGTAAAAGCCTTTGTTTTTAATCCCCAATTATACACTTCTCATCGTTCAAGGCTGGGCATCTCAAACGAATTTGTATGGATGATGTCAGGTTCATTTGATGACAACAAAAACCCCCGTTTATTTGTGGATTTGGCAGCGCTGTTAAAACAACAAGGTTTGAATTTTAAATTTTTATGGATCGGCTCTGAAGGACCCAACACAGGTATTTCTGAAAAGTACATTCAGTATGGTAAAGAGCAGGGGGTGAATGATAAACTAATTTGGGCAGTTAATACTAAAAACTATTTCGACTATTTTAATTCAGCCGATGGCTTTGTGTTGACCTCAAAGCTGGAATCCTTTTCACTTGTTACCCTAGAGGCTCTTCAGTTAGGTTTACCAATTGTAGCCAATAATTGTATAGGGGTGAACGAGATTTTGGGTTCAGAATATGGTGCCATTATTGATGGTGAAAACACCCAGTTGATGGCTGAAAAAATGCAGGAGATCATGGCTTACCCAAACAGCAGAAATCTTGATAAGGGTCAGGCTAGAGCAGCCCGATTCGACATACAGCATATCAAAGACCATTGGATTGACTTATTGAAAGCCCAGCTACAAAAATGAGATCCATCTGTTTGTTTGCGAGTCATTTCGACCAGAATTTTCTTCCGTATTACGTCAAAGTGTACTTAACTGAGTTGAAGCAACATTTCACTGAACTTGTGCTGTTGGTTCATCAGGATCTCAATACTGATGATACCACTTGGCTCAACACCCTGAACATCCAATACAGAAAGGAAACGAACGAAGGATACGATTTTGGAATGTGGTACAAATCCTTGAATGTTATTGATACAAGCACCTACAACAGAATTGCTTTGGTAAACGATTCCTGCATCCTTTTTCAACCATTGCACAAATTTATGCTAGCTATGGAACGTTCGGGGGCGGACTTTTATGGCATGAGTGAATCAGAAGCGGTAAGTAAACATGTACAATCGTATTTTTTGGTTCTCAATAAAAACGCCATAGCCCCAGCGTTCAGCTACTTTCAACAAATGGGAATACAACACAAGTTGCAGGAAGTTATTCAAGTGTATGAAATTGGCTTGTGCCAGCATTTACTTAAAAGTGGTTTAGTGCTTGGTTCTTATGTGGATAACAAAGCTTATAAAGGGGAGTTTAGTCCCTATTACCATTTGTTGGACCATCACTTGGCGCAAGGAATACCTTTAATTAAAAAGAAAGTGATTTTTTCTTCTTACCGTAAAGATGAATTATTTACGCTGGCCAGAATGAACTTTAAAATTCGGCCTGCTTTTTATTTGAAGCTGATACTCAACAACCCGGATAGTCTGTTGGAAAGGGACGCACTAAAAAAAGATATAACAGGCTCCTTGAGCATTTTTGAACGTTTGCGTTACGAAGTGATACGTTGGAGCATACTCACTTTTAAAACACTTAAAAGAGTTTTTACCTCCTTTTGATATGGCACAACCCTTTATAAGTATATGTGTTCCGGTATACAATGGTGAAGTTTACCTTAGAGAGTGTCTTGATTCTTGTTTAGCACAGAATTATACCAATTTCGAAATACTGGTGTGTGACGATGGTTCAACAGATGGCAGCGCGGCTTTGCTAAGGGAATACCAAACTAAACACCCCCAATTGCGGTATTACAGAAATGAAAAGAACTTAGGTTTGGTTGGAAACTGGAACCGTTGTATTGAATTGGCAAAAGGGGAGTGGATTAAATTGGTGTTTCAGGACGATTACCTGCACCAGGCATGTTTGAAAGAGTTTGTAAAACATATTGAACCTGACACGCAATTGTTAGTTTCTAAACGGCATTTTGTTTTGCCTCAGGATGCCGGGGAGGATGTTAAAACGTATTATGCTTCTACCGTTCGCACGCTTGAAACTACCTGTGGATTGAAAACTCGGTACACACCAAAAGAAATTTCAAGAGCGGCCATACAGCACATTGGCATGAATTTTATTGCTGAACCCAGTTTAAGTTTGTTTCGAAAATCTGTAGTGAATCAGGTTGGAAAGTTTGAACCCATATTAAAACAGATTTGTGACCTGGAATTTATGTTGAGGGTAGCTTCGCGTTATGGCCTTACTTATCTTCCACAGGATTTATGTTATTTCAGAATACATAATGCATCTACAACCAGCACCAATGTAAGTAACAACTATTTTGACCTCAAATACATTGAGCCCGTATTGTTTGCATGGCTCCTGAAATTTTCAGGTGGGTTTCAGTATTTACGTAAACAGTTAACCGTATGGCAGCAGGCCAAATTGCACTTGTATTTCCTAGTAAAATGTTACAAGGCTGGGCGTGAAAATCGGCAAATTCAAGCAAACCATAAAGTGTTTGATCCGCTCGAGACCCAATTTAAAGCCATACAGGCAGCATCCCTTGGCTCTTGGTACATACGTTTACTCAACAAGTTTATTTAGCAACAAGTTCAAGAAACCGTTGCGAGTAATTTTCCCAGGTAAATTCTTTTGTTTTGTGGTGAGCAGTTTTCATTTGGGTAATACGCAGCTCATCACTTTGAGTGAAGAGCTTTTGTAAAGCGGCTGTTAAGCTAGGCACTGTATTATCAGGTACATAATACCCAAAGTCGCAGTTATCGCCATAGGTCGCCCTGAATTCTTCAAACGCCTGACAAATAACCGGTGTGTAATAATACATGGCTTCTGTGAGCGCCGAAAAAGCACCCCAGGTGTTTTGCGTATTAATAATACACCGTGCCGAACCTAACAGTGAATAATAGAGCGCGCTCTGAGATGCAACCGTTTTATCGAGATACCCATGGAAAAATACGCCTTTGTGATTTACTGAACCAAGCTCCCCGGCGGTTAAGCCAATAAAATGGAGTTCCGCATCAGCGCTTTCAGGTATATCCAATTCAATAAAAGCCTGTAATAAATTACGAGCAGCAGCTTGGTATTTTTCGCCACCAATAAAAAGCAGTCGTTTGAATTGCAATTTTGATGTCAAAATGCTTCCCTCATCCTGTATCTCCTCTGCATTCACAACATTACCCAAATAATGCACCGGAAATGGACTAAGGTGCTTGGAGATATACTCAGAAGATTTTGGAAATAAACTCAATACATGATCAGCCTCTTGTATGTGTTGTTTTTCCCGCTTCAAGGCAACGCGCTCAAACCAATAAGGTTTTCTTTGTTCTAACTGTTGTATGAGGTACAAATACGTCCAGTCTCCAAATAAAATACAGGGAAGGGCACTTAAGCGCTTTGAGCTAAAGGAATAACTCAGGAATACATTCGCTTGTGAGTTGGGGTAGTGTTGTATGGCCTTTTTGATCTTTTTTTGAGTCAACCAATGATTTAAACCACTTCTAAAATAGTTGTGCGTGCTTTTAGGGTACAGTGTTTTGATAAGCAGGTAAACACTGTATTTATAAAGTTGACGAAAAAGCACCTTGTCTTCAAGGTTGACCCTGTTTACTTTAAGGCCTCGGGCTTCGAGCGCTTTGGTGAAAAAATAGGGAACATTCGACCAGGTTTTTGCCAAATTCGAGTCACCTATTGAGAACACGGTTATTTCTTTATCAATCAACTAAAACATATTTTTGCTGGGTGCAAAATGCTAAATTTACCCCAATTATAGCCAGAACTTTATTCGGGTAATGAAATTTTCAGTTATAGTCCCTTCTTATAATCAGGACCGGTTCATCGCCCAAACGTTTGAGAACCTTACCTTAATTAAACAAGAGGCCAAGGCACAGGGATGTGAAGTCGAAATTTTGGTGTTTGACTCCGAATCCAACGAGGCGGTAAGAAAGGTGATTGAACAGTTTCGACCACAACTTGATTACATCGAAATAAAAAAAGACCTTGGGCAGTACGATGCCATCAATAAAGGCATTCAAAAATGCAGCGGCGATTATTGGACCTGGCTGAACACCGATGACCTCTTAAGTGTAGCAGGTTTTACCAAGGTAATCGAAACACTTCAGGCCAATACCAAAATCGATTATATATACGGTTCAATTCAATACATCAACGAACACAACGCAGCCTCCAAAACAGTAAAGGCCTGGATGTTAAGCGGCGAAGATTTGGTAAGTGCAAGACCGTCTATTTTTCAACCTGGATCCTGGTTCCGTAAATCGTTTACAGATAGCGTTGGGCTTTTAGCTCCTTATCAATGTTGTTTTGATTACGAGTACATTTGCCGTTTATTAAAGCAAAAGGCGCAAGTGTATTGTTTGAATGAGGTGGTGGCGCAGTTCAGGTATTACCCTGATTCCAAATCAGGCAGTATCGTTAAAAAATTCGTTGAAGAACAGTGGTTCATCAGTAAACAATATGGTCGTCAATGGTGGCATTCACTAACCTGGATGCTGGCTTTGAGAAGAATGAAACATTTTGTATTTTCATAACGGTGAAAATCCTCCTCCTTTCTGACACGTTCAGTGAACACACCGAAAAATGGGCTCTATCCCTGGCAAACCAGGGATTGCAAATTGGCTTATTCAGTTTCAATAAAGCTTCTTACGAATGGTACAATCATCCGAACATCACCATTTTTTTTGAGCCGGAATCTAAAATCAATGCTGAAAGTACGCTTACCAAATTGGCCTATTTAAAATACGTTTCTATTCTTAAAAAAATCATCAAACATTTTCAACCCGACATTCTGCACGCCCATTACGCCACGAGTTATGGTTTTGTAGGGGCCTTGAGTGGTTTTCATCCCTACATCATTTCCAGTTGGGGAAGCGATGTAATGAAATTTCCGAATAAGAATTTTGTAGCCAAGTCCATTTTAAAGTA